>NZ_AXUS01000004.1 GCF_000498755.1 Clostridioides mangenotii TR
AATAATTCTACATAATTTCTTTTTAGATTGAGCTATAATACTTTACCTAAGTTTCTTGTAGAGTATATTTCCTATACCCTGTATTATTTGGACTAAAATTATAAGTGCTATTACTGTATAAACTATTACTGGTGTATCAAATTGTTGATGCCCATATACTAATGCTACATTACCAAGTCCACCTGCACCTACCACTCCTGCCATTGCAGTGTATCCAAGTATAGATATTACCGATAAAGTTATACCTGAAATTATAGATGGCATCGCCTCTTTTATCATGACTTTAAATATTATTTGTCTTTTAGTCGCCCCGAATGATTTTGCCGCTTCTATAAGTCCTTTATCCACTTCATTTAAAGCGCTTTCTATTACCCTAGCAATAAATGGAGCAGCCCTATAGTTATTGGAACTATAGCAGCGGTTTCTCCAATCGCTGAACCAACAATCACTCTAGTAACTGGTATAAGTGCAACTATAAGTATCATAAACGGAAAACTTCTAAATACATTTACTATAAATCCAAGTATACTGTACACTGAATTGTTTGGCTTCAGTCCATTTGGAGCTGTTACTACTAATATAATTGCAAGTATAAATCCCAGAATAGTCGCTGCTATTGTAGGTACTATTATCATGTACAATGTCTGTAAAAGTGCTTCTATAAAAATATTGCTTAAAAAATCACTCAATGCCATCAGTCAAATCCTCCCATCTAATATTCTTTTCTCTTAAGAATTCTCTTACTTTTTCTCCATTTTCAGATGGTATGTTAATAATCAAAGACCCAAGTATATCGTCTTTAAACTGCTCAAGTTTGCCAAATATAATCGATACATCTATGTCTAATTCTCTAGCCATCGTAGTTATAATAGATTCATTTGATATATCTTTTGGAAACAGTATTTTTATGTTAGTTCCCTTTGGTAAAATAATGCTCTCTTCTCCAATAAGCTTTCTCAAGCTCTTATTGTTTTGTAAGAATATTTCTTCTGTATCTCCAATTTCGAGTACTTTGCCATCTTCCATAATTGCAAGCCTAGAACATATTTGTTTTATAACCTCCATTTGGTGTGTTACCATTATTATAGTTATACCTAGAGTTTTATTTATATCTTCTAGAAGAGAAAGTATTGATTTTGTCGTATTTGGATCTAGAGCTGATGTTGCTTCATCACATAGAAGAACTTTTGGATTCAGCGCGAGTGCCCTCGCTATTGCAACTCTCTGCTTTTGTCCACCACTTAGGTTCCTTGGTTTTTCATTCTTCTTTTCAGAGATACCTACTAAATCTAATAATTCTAGCACTCTTTCCGTAATTTCTTGCTTTGTGTATCCAAAACATTCCAAAGGTAATGCTACATTGTCAAAAACCGTCTTTCTCTCAAGTAAAGAAAAGTGTTGAAAAATCATTCCAAGTTCTTTTCTCAAGTTTCTTATTTCTTTTTCGTCTAGCGAATTTACTTCTTTGTCATCTACTTTGACGCTTCCTCCTTGGTATTCCTCTAGACCGTTTATACATCTCAAAAGTGTTGATTTTCCTGCACCACTGTGACCTATAATTCCAAATATTTCACCAGATTTTATATCAATGCTTACATCGTTTAGAACCTGTGTCTCCCCATAAAACTTATTGACTTGATTTATGGTAATCATTATAATGCCCCCTTCCAATTGCTTATACTACTCTAATCATCATCTATATAAGTAAATTTATATATCATTTTATCTGCTATATCTTAGATCCTTTAAATTTAATTTAAGCTTATATTTAAACTAAGAGATATATTTTAAAAATTAAATAAGGCCTGAGTATAAACTCAGGCTTAAAGACTCTATTTATACTCATCTATCAACTATATTAGTTGCAGGATTTAGCACCAATGTATATAAAAATATACTGGTTGCCGGGTTTCACAGGGCCAGTCCCTCCACCTCTCTTGATAAGACGTACACTTATTAATTTTTTCTTTTTAGTTTTTTTGTTGTTTCGTTTTGTTGTTAAATACATAATATATTGATTAATTATAATTGTCAACAACTTTTTTAAATTTTTTATATCGATATTTTAAAACACTTTATTTAAAAACTTATTTGTTATTTATCCCAAGTCTTTTATTCATATCATTAACCATGTTGCTAAATCCTGTTTGTATATCATTTCCTGTATTAGTGATTCCGTGGACTAATGTTATAAAACCATTTTGATCTCTCTTCATATCTTCATCAGAAATTTCATTTAGCCTTTTTATTCTAGCATCCATTTCTTTTACTGTTCTTTCGCCTTCTGCTATAAGTTTGTTGTGCATTTCTTTAAGTTCATTGTCTTCAGTCTTTCCATCTTTCTTAAGTGAATTTACAAAATTTTGAGTTTTATCTCTAGAATCTTTGTAAGCTTCTTTCACTTCTTTTAGATATTCTTCATTCCCTGGATAATCCTTTGTTTCATAAACTTTGTTTACACCCTCTACAGTGTTGTACATAGAGTATTTATCCATACCCATAGAATAATCGTTGTAAGCTGTTGAATAGTAATTTGTATAGTCATCAACCTTTTCTTCAACATTGTTTTTAGCTTTGTTAGCATCTTCTCCAACCTTTTCTTGGTTATTTTTAGTGCATGCTACTAAACTAAGTGATAATAGCAACGATAAACCTAACAAAGACAATTTCTTTAGTTTCATATCTACTTTCCTCCTAGATTTTATTATTAGCTTTAATTTACGCTGTATTAGATAGTATTTCTAAATTTACGTATTTTATTTACTAATCACTAAAAATTAGAAGAATAAAAATTAGAAGAGGGTACTCTATTTTTTATATTGGTCTATTATTCTTTCTTTACTACCTGCTACATCATCTTTGTTTATTAAGTTTATTCCTTCAAATCCAATTTTATTATCAAAAATTCTAGAACTCTGAACTCTGATTAAAACATCTACAAAAGCCTCTGCTATTCTGCTGTTTTTAAGACCAATTAAATCGCTAAAATACAAATCTTCAATAGTCTTTTCAAGGAAACATTCCATATCCTTCTCTAACATTAACCCGCTTTCATTTATCAGATTAACTGTTAAATTATATAACTCATGAGGTCCTCTATTTCCAAACTTAAGAAGTATAGGGAATATAGAATTCTGTGTTTTATATTCTGTTAAATTTTTATCGTATTTTTCAGATTCATCGATAAAGGCAACTATTATTTTTTTACTGTTTTCTTCAATGAATTTATAAACATATTGCAGGATTTCTTTGTGTTTATTATCTTCAAAAAACTTATTTACTCTGTCTATTATAAGTATTTTACCTAGATGTTTATTTAGTAAATCATATACACTCTCTTTATTTTCGTATGCACTTATTATCTCTGCACTATCTAAAGTTACAGGTTTTTTGTAATCAATAAACCCAAGTGAATAGTACATTTTAGAAATCAATTTGATTGCAGGTTTTTTACCTGTTCCTTGCTCTCCAACTAGAATCATATTCTGATAATTTCTTGAATCTCTATAAAGCCCATATTTTTTTCTTTTATTTTGTATCTTAATAAATTTATACTGTTCTCTAAAGAATTTCTTTATATCTTCGTTAAAAGTTAATCTATTTAAATTATCCTCTAAATTAAATTCACTATCAGTATTTATTATATTGCTTTTATCTATATCTGTAGAAATAATTAAGTTCATATCGTAAATATTCGATTCATTTTCAGCAACTCTTATACTTTGATTTCGTATTATATCTTCAACATAATTTTTAACCAAACGACCATTTCTAGACTGTTCTTCTATGCTATCGCTCACAAATATAAAGCTATTTTTCAGCGCTTTAAATCCTGAGTTTGATATTCTAAATCCTTTTGATTCTATTAGTCTAGTTGCCATGTCAAATAGTTCATTAGGCTCATAGTCTTCAAAGACTGTCCAAAGAGGGAACTTAGATTGCAATCCGCTATTTGATTCAAAAAACTCCTTCATCTTATCTTCATGACCAGATAAGATTACAATTACATCATCTGAATATGTGTTTATTAAATTTAGCAGGTTCTCAAATGCAAGCTTTCCTATGTGATCACTGCAAAGTGAATAAGCTTCATCAATATATAGTATCCCGCCTATTGCTTCTTTGAACTTCTCTTCAGTTTTTTTAGGAGTATCTACAAGAGTTTCCGCCACAAAGCTAGATCTATTTGTCTCTATAAGCTGTCCTAACTTAAGTACTCCCATACTGTTTAACATTTCGGCTACAATCCTTGCAACACTAGTTTTACCAGTACCTGAATTTCCTACAAATACCATGTTTAAATTCTGCTCTACTTTTGTATTTATACCTGCTGCTCTTCGTTTCTCCTGAGCTATTATAAGTTTGTACTGGCTTCTAAGTAAATCTTTTACTTGTGGTAGTCCTATAAGTTCTTTTAATTTATTTTCAAGATCAAACTTAGTATTTACTTTAAAGTTGAAGTTATCTTTTTCTAGTAAATCTATCTCTTTCTCTCTATTTGTTAAGTATTTTTTAGAAGCATCCATTATTGCATTTTCTACTATATTTCTTACAAATCTCGCATTTCCTAGATCATTTTTACCTGCAAACTGGTTTCTCTCAAACATATCAATAAGACCAATCTTTACATCATCAGCTATTCTATATCCTTTAGAATCTGCTATATTTACAGCTATTTCATACATTTCTCTTGGATTATAGTCCTCAAAGTGAATCCAATTTGGGAATCTAGATTTAAGCCCTTGATTAAAGCTTAAAAATTTCTCCATATCTTCTTCATAGCCAGCTAGTATCACTACTAAATCATCTCTATTGTCTTCAATTCCCTTTAAAAGTGCATCTACAATTTCTTTTCCAACCTTATCTTCATCGCTTTCACAAAGTGAATATGCTTCATCTACAAATAAGACTCCTCCAATAGCCGAAGTTATTATATCATTTGTTCTCTTAGACACATCAGCGGTATTTTCTGTTATAAAGTCAGCCTTACTTACTTCTTTAAATACTCCTTTTGACAACACTCCTAGAGCATTTAA
Organism: Clostridioides mangenotii TR; assembly: GCF_000498755.1. Classification (GTDB taxonomy): domain Bacteria; phylum Bacillota; class Clostridia; order Peptostreptococcales; family Peptostreptococcaceae; genus Metaclostridioides; species Metaclostridioides mangenotii_A. Next base: position 5,037 of record NZ_AXUS01000004.1, read on the forward strand.
ATACTCAAAAGTAATCCTTGCAACGTTTGTTTTTCCTGTTCCAGCATTTCCAGCAAATATCATATTAAGAGATATATTTGAAGTTTGAAGTCCAAGTCTCTCTCTTATCTTTTGCACTTTGTAATTTGTCTTTATATTGTCTATAAAATTCTTTAAATCTTTTATTCCTATTATTGAATTTAATTTGTATTTGGCTTCCTCTAAAGTTGGCGTCGAATAGTCTCTTAGATTGTAGCTTTCTCCGTGAAATTTACAGTATATATCCTCATTTTCCACGTATATCGCAGCAGTTTTAATTCCTTTATCTGAATTTCTATACATTAAGTTAGTTATAGGCTTTGTAAAAATATACGATACATATTCTGAAACCCCGAAGTTACTATCTCTTCTGTAATTTTTTTGAATAAATTTATACAGTTTTGTGTATTCATCAGTATCTCCTCTTTGAGCCACTATATCTACCTTAAACTGACTTTCAATTGTTTTTATAGCATTTATTACTTCTCTTTCAAGAAGTTCACTCTTTTCTTCTTTATTTAATTGTTTAGTGTAAAGGAGCGCATCTACTTTTTTGATAAACTCGCTTCCCATAGTTTTTTCTAGATCAAAGAAAAGACTATTTGCTGTAAATACTAAAAATTTATCTTTACAATCCATACTCTTTATAGTATTTTTATCGCCATCAGATGCCTTAACCATAAATTTATTTTTTACCACATACTCATCGTCAAGCTCTATATGACTATTTGGGTGTATTTTCGAAAGTATCCTGATCGTATCTGCATCCGCTTTATCTGCGTGTTTAAATAGTATGCATTCTGTATCGCTATTCAACGCCTCATATAAATCAGTCAAGAATGCGTAATAACCAAAGTTAAAACTGTATGAGGATAGATCTAGTTCAACTATTTTTGTATTATTTGAGCTATTTGAGCTGTTTGAGTTTTTGCTCTTTGAATAATCAATTGATTCAAAGATTGTCCTAACGCTAGTTTTCTTACCAGTCTCTTCATCGCCGATTAAAAATAACATTCCACACTCATTATTTTTAAATTTCTCGTAAAAGAAGCTACATAAGTCTGAAATAAATTTATCTTGTCCAATAAGTCTATCGGTTAATACTCTTTCAACTATTGTTAATTTTTCTTTTATACTATTGTTTTTGAATTCCATTTTAATATCACCTCTATGTAAAAGTATTATAGGTGCACCCTCTAGAATGCACCTATCTTTATATACTATTATACATATTGTATCTAAATCTGTACAATTTTATTCATTTTAATACCAACGATATGCTATTTAGAGTACATAAATTTACTTAAATTGTAAATTAATATATATATAACTTAAATTTTAGTTTGATTTTTTATATTACCTGGAATTTAATCCAGGTCTTATTGTTCTTTCATTCTGCAGGCTATCATCCCTAATTCTTCTAAGTACTTGCTGTCGCTGGCTTCTTTTATCATTCAGCATATATTCAACTGTAGCTCTACTAAAGTAGGTTCTAAATTTTTTAATTTGATTAATTTTTCAGAAATATTAGTATTTCAATGATACTTAAAATTTCGCTTTACTAATAGCAAAAAAAGGAATATAATCTAGTATTGATTATGAAAATTTATTTTCAGAATATACACAAAGGAGGTGAGATTTTTGAAGAATATTCTTGAAATTTTTAAAGGTGATTTGAAGGATATCAAGGGAAACTACACCGTCCTCGTTATTGTAATAGGTCTAGCGTTACTTCCATCACTGTATGCGTGGTTTAATATAGAAGCGTCATGGGATCCTTACGGAAATACAAAAAATATGCTAGTTGCTATCACTAATAAAGATAAGGGGACGGAAATCTCAAACCAAAAGATTAATGTCGGTGATCAGTTAATTGAAAAACTTCATGACAACGACAGCTTAGGTTGGCAATTTGTAGATGAAAAGACAGCGATTGAAGGCGTGAAAAGCGGTAAATACTACGCCTCAGTAATTATTCCAGAAGATTTTTCAAAAGATTTAACTTCTTTAATAACATCGGATGTGAAAAAAGGTACTATCATCTATACAGTAAATGAAAAAATAAATGCAATTGCACCAAAAATCACTGAAAAAGGAGCGTCAACTATCCAACTTCAGGTAAATCAAACAGTAATTAAAACTGTAAGTGAAATCATTTTAGGATTTTCGAACGAAATAGGTGTAGGATTAGAAAAAGAACTGCCTAAATTATCTAAAGTAGAGAATTCACTTAAAGATTTACAAGGAAAATTCTCAAACATAGATAAAACAATGGGAACTGCTTCAAAAGCTACATCAAAATTAAATGATACAGTAAACGATGTAAAAGGCGATCTACCTACAATAAAGAATACTATTAATGATACCAAGAATCTTTCAAACGATATAAAAGGATTCTTACAGGATACGAACAATAATGTAAATAGAATAGCTCCACTAATTAAATCGGATCTAAACTTGATTGTAGACATATCTTCTTCTGCTTCGACACTTACATCAGATTTAGTAAATGCAGTTAATAATGGTAGTGAAGATGCATCAAAGATATTGGATAATATATACAACAAAATATCGAGCATTAAGTCTTTAAACCAAACTCTGTTGGATTTTGTTAAAAGGTTAGACGAAATGTCGAGTCTACATTCATTTACGAACGTAATCAATAAATTAGAAAATATAAACACAAATACAGACAGTGCTATGAGTACGGTAAATGATATTAAAACACAGATTGCAAATGGTCAGAAACCTTCAATTGATTCTTTAAATAATCTTAAAAAGATTTGCGATGATATAGGTTCTCTTGGATCAGGTTTACTAAATAATTTTGACAGAGATATTATGAAACCTATAAACAGCATATTTGAAGGTGGAGTTAAGGTCGCAAATGATATTATAAAGGTACTAGACAAAGCCGAGAACAAACTTCCAAAAGTTGAAGAAATACTTACACTTTGTTTAGATCTATCAAAAGACGCTGATGATACAATTAAACTTGTGCAAGAAAAACTTCCTGTTGCTAAAGGAATGGTCGACGAGATTGTAGGCGTACTAGATAATATAAATAATAGCGAAGATATGCAAAAGTTAGTTGAACTTCTAGAAAGCGATATTTTATCTAAATCAGAATTTCTAAGGGAACCTGTTGAAGTAGAAACCAACAAGCTATTTCCTATAGAAAACTATGGGGCTGCTATGACTCCATTTTACAGTGTATTATCTACTTGGGTAGGAATTTTACTATTATCTGCTCTTTTAACTACATCTGTTAAAGGAAACTATAAACCTTATGAAGCTTATTTTGGAAGAGCGCTTACGTTTTTAAGTGTAGCTCTCATACAAGGTTTTATAATTGGAGTCGGGGATATACTTTTACTCGGAGTTAAGATGGTTCATCCAATTCTATTTATATTGCTTTTAATGTTTACTAGTATGGTATTTAACTTTATAGTTTACTCACTGGTTTCTGTATTTGGGAATATTGGAAAGGCTATGGCGATTATACTATTAGTACTTCAAATTGCTGCTGCTGGGGGAACATTCCCTATACAAGTAACTCCAAAGTTCTTCCAATTAATAAATCCTATACTACCATTTACTTACGCTATATCAGCGTCTAGGGAAGCTCTCGGTGGTATTTATATGCCAAACTTGATCAAAGATATAATTGCAATGCTTATATTTATGTTCGTTGCAATTGGAGTCAATGTATTCTTGAAGGGACCTATTAATAAATTCGGTGCTCCTCTTAAAGAAAAATTTGGTCAAAGTAGACTTACAGGCCACTAGATGCTAGATAAAAAAAGGTAATAAAAAGATCTATAATTTAAATTATAGATCTTTTTTATATTGTAATTTATTATCACTTAAAATTTTTATTTAGTTTTATAGCAAATTGAAATTACTTCATTGCGTTGTCATTTTTCTTGTTTTCTACTTTATTATCCACTTTGCTTTCAAATTTTACTGGATCACTTTTCTCTACTTCTTCTTTTGCCTTTATATGAAAATTGTGTCCACTATGATCTTCATGATGGTGTTGATGATTATGATCTTTACATCCACAACTAACTTTGTGAGAATTGTTGAATTTATTTACTTTTTCTTTTAATTCATTGTAATCATTTTTGTGTTGTCTATGACAATTATCGTAGTGTGGGCTGTAGTCAAAGTCAAAATCGTTGTATCCATAATCGTCGTCAAAAGCCATGTTCATTTGATTTTGTTCATTGTGGTTTTTTATAGCTTTGTATGACGCATATGCTCCTACTCCAGCTAGGGAGACTCCTGTTATCATCATTGAAGTCTTCATCATCGATCTTTTTTTCGGCATTACTGCATCTGCCATCATTGATTTTTTTGACATATTAAACATTTATATTTTCTCCTCTCTAGTTTTATGTTTCTGTAATTAGTATTTGTATAATTTAAATAAAAATTATGGTTTAAGTCAAATACATTATTTACAACTAGATACAAAATATATAAACTCTATAAATTGTTACCTTGGATAATTATTTTAACAAATTTGCAAATTATTTTTATCCAATTTTTGTTAATCACATTCTCTATTTTTTCTTTTTTCTATGAAAGTCTTCTCTATCTTTAAGTTTTATTTTTATCCAAACTTTAATATCAGTTGTTAAAATTTACTATGCAGAAACAGTTCTACTCACTGTCATTTTAACCACTTTAAATAGGAATAATCCAGCTACTAGATTTATAACTGTTGCAGGTAGCACTGCTACTGCAAATAGAGCTGAAAACGGCCCTGGTAGACCGACTATAAGCTTTGCCGCAAGTAAAAATGATGTTCCGCTTACTAGAGTTCCTATTGGAAGAAGTAAGCTTGTTAATATCGTATCTTTTTTCTTTTCGCTTAATTTTTTTAAAAAAGGTAATCTATAAACTATATACATAAAAGCGAACATTACATTTACAGTTATTGTCTTATCAAGGATATTTGGTATTTGACCTGCTGGGAACTTTGTAGTCAGTGCTGTAAATACTCCTGTTATTATTCCTGCTACCAGACAAGTTTTATAATCGTTTTTATTTAAAACCATTATTACAAACATCATTGCAAGTGCCATATCTGGCTGTATTGGAAATCCAAAGGCTGGTGTAAGTTGATGCAACAGTAAACCTATCGCCAGTAGTATTGAGTTTAAAACTAAATTTCTTGTGTTCGTTTTCATATTCTTTCCTCCATATATTTAAATTATTTGTATTTGTTTTAAAATTGTACTTATTCTTGTATTCATTCACTGTTCACAACATCTCGTCACCTCCTGTAAGACTAATATTCTTTAATGGTATTCACTTTCCATATTTTATTTTGAAAATAAAAAAACTCCGTCCTAAATTAATAGGACGGAGATTATCCGCGTTGCCACCTAAATTATACAGTGATTCTAATATATTAAAATCTCCATACATCTCATTTTCAGGTACTATCATACCCTATACGCTATAACGTGCGTCATCCCGATTAAACCTAGTATAGTCTGCACTATTTCAGTCAATTCCTCAGAGGCCCATTCACCAAATTTTTTCTTGTTGAGATTTCACCACCCTCAACTCTCTATTTTGAACCTAAATTTGATTACTCTCCCTCATCAAAGGGTTATTATTTATTTTTGTATTGATATAATCATATTCAAATTTCACAAAATTGTCAATATCTTTTTTAATAAACTGTATATATTATTTTAGTTGAAATGGATTTATTTAAGCCATATTGAAATTTTTATAAAATTTATATTGTTTTAATTGGGTTTAAATCTACATTGCTTTGGATTACTTCCAAATCAACTTTCTCGTCTAAAAATGTCTTCATAATATCTTTAAATATGTACTCGCTTTCGTAATGGCCACAATCTATTATAGTCATTCCAATATCTAATGCGTCCTGAGCCTCATGGTATTTAAGGTCGCCTGTAATTAAAACTTGAGCACCTTTATTTTTAGCGTCTTTAACATAGCTGCTTCCTGACCCTGTTACCACTGCAACTCTCGTTATATCTGTATTCAAGTCACCTACAACTCTTATATGCTTCATCTTTAATTTTTCTTTAATTAAATTTGCCAGCTCTTCTAATGATATTTTTTCATTTAAATTCGCAACTCTTCCAAGCCCAAAAGATTTGCCTTTATTTTCTATTTTATATAAATCATATGCAACTTCCTCATATGGATGTGATTTTAACATTTCACCTAGAACATTATTTAAAATCTTTTGAGGTACAACTGTCTCGACCTTAATTTCTTCCACTCTCTCTAAAGCGCCTATAACCCCTATAAAAGGATTAGTACCCTCTTGTGGCATAAATGTACCCTTACCATCTATATTAAAGGTACAGTGGCTATAATTGCTATATAACCAGCTCCAGCATCACACATCTTATCTCTAACATTCTCCACATGATCTTTTGGAACATATACAGCTAGTTTGTAAAGCTGCTCAGAATACGTTACATCTAGTATATTACTTTCCACAATTCCCAATAACGTCAAAAAATAATCATTTAATCCGTCAAATGCGATATCAAAATTGGTATGCATACTATAAATTGCTATATCGTTTTTTATTAGTTTATGTATTAACTTTCCCTTGTTGTCAGAAGTGGTAACATTATTTATTTTGCTAAATATAAATGGGTGATGTGTAACTATTAAATCCACATTTTTCTCTATTGCCTCTTCAACAAGTTTATCATTTGCATCAATGCTAACTAGTACTTTTTTTATTTCGATGTCCAAATCTCCAACTAGTAAACCTACATTATCCCAATCGTAGGCCAAATTAAGTGGGTATTTCTCCTCAATTACTTTTACTAATTTTTGTAATTTCATTTGATCACTCCTCAATAGTTATTATAATTTCCTCAAGTTTAGCTATTTTAGCTTTAGTCTCAATTTTCTTTTTTTCTATTGATTCACTGTCTATATCTTTTAAATGCACAAGTACATCTGTATAAGCCTTTATCTTCTTTTCCACAAAATCCTTTAAAAGAGGATTTTTATTTTGTACTAGTTGTTCTCCAACTTCATAATATATATCATCCTTGACTTCAGTATTTTTTCCTGTATATTTAGCTACAATTACTTCGTATATTCTAAAATCCTCTCTAACTAGTACTTCATCTATGATTTTATATCCATTCTCAAGAAGATACTGTCTTAAACTTGACTGTGCCTGCATTGGTTGTAGAATTAACTTCTGTAAATGATGTGATACACTCTTTTTATTTTCTAATATATCTGCAATGAGCATTCCACCCATTCCAGCAATTATAACTTCGTCCACCTCATCTTTTTCTAGTACATCTATACCCGAACCTAGTTTGAAATCGACTTTTTCTAATAAATTGTTCTTCATTACCAATTTCTTACCATTGTCAAGGGGCCCTTTATTTACATCCGATAGTACTGCAAACGGAATAATTTCTTTTTTTAGTAGGTATACAGGTATATATCCGTGATCGGTTCCTACATCAGCAATTTTTTTCCCTTCTGTAACTAGCGATGCAATCTTTTCTAATCTACTCGTCAATTTCAAGTTAAAACTTCCTCCTCTGTAACTCATATAAGCTTAAACTATAAAAGAGCTGTTAATTATCAGCTCTTCTATATTAATCTAAGTAATCTCTAAGTTTTTTCGATCTGCTTGGATGTCTCAATTTTCTTAAAGCTTTTGCTTCTATCTGTCTAATTCTTTCCCTTGTTACATCGAATTCTTTTCCGACTTCTTCAAGAGTTCTCGCTCTTCCATCTTTAAGTCCAAATCTTAATTTTAATACTTTTTGCTCTCTTTCGTTTAGAGAATCTAGTACGTCCTCTATCTGCTCTTTAAGTAAAGAATACGCTGCTGCTTCAGCTGGTGCTGGTGCATCATCATCAGGAATAAAATCACCTAAGTGACTATCCTCTTCCTCTCCTATTGGAGTTTCTAAAGATACTGGATCTTGAGCTATCTTCATAATCTCTCTAACTTTTTCTTCGGTCATTTCCATTTCTTTAGCTATTTCTTCTGGCTTAGGATCTCTTCCTAGCTCTTGAAGTAATTGTCTTGATACTCTTATAAGTTTATTGATCGTTTCAACCATGTGAACCGGTATTCTTATAGTTCTAGCTTGGTCTGCTATTGCACGAGTTATTGCTTGTCTTATCCACCATGTTGCATAAGTACTGAATTTATAGCCTTTTGTATAGTCGAATTTTTCAACTGCTTTTATAAGTCCTAAGTTTCCTTCTTGAATCAAATCAAGGAACAACATCCCTCTTCCGACGTATCTTTTAGCTATACTTACGACAAGTCTAAGGTTGGCTTCAACCAATCTCTGCTTTGCTATCTCGTCTCCGTCGTTCATCCTCTTTGCATACTCAACTTCTTCATGCGGTTTAAGTAGAGGTATTTTTCCTATTTCTTTTAGGTACATTCTAACTGGATCATCAATGCTTATACCTTTAGGTAAAGATAAATCAACTTTTTCTATTTCAGGAGATGCTACGTCATCTTCTGCATCCTCATCTACTTTAGGAACATCTATAGCTCCTACATCTAGTTCATCATCTTTAGATGAGAAATCTGCACTGGCTTTTCCATCTTTTGTATCGATAACTTCTATTCCAAAGTTACCAAATGTTTCATAAAGACTTTCTATTTTATCTTTATCTAACTCAGTCTCTGAAAGTGCTTCTACAATTTCTTGTAGTGTAAGAGATCCTTGCTTTTTCCCTTTTTCAATTAAATTCTTAGCGGCAATTTTACTTGTTTCTTTAATAGATTTATTCTCCACACTTAAACCTCCTTTCACTACAAACTCTTTAACATTTTATTTATCTCAACAATTTTCAAAGCTATTTCCATAATTTTACCATCTACCTCTTTCGCATCATGATTATTCTCTAGTTCTTTTTGTTCTTTTAATAAGTTCCCTATCTGTGTTTCAAGTGTATTTCGTTTTACTGTATTTATTATTTCATCTATTTCCTTTGTATTTTCGTAATCAATATTATTTAAGGATATAGAATTAATATCTTCAATATATTCTTCGTCTATACAAAAACTTTCATTTTTGTCAATAGTTATTTTATCCATTTCTCGGTTTTTAATAATAAAATTTGCAAATTCTTTATTTTTTTCAAAGAAAAAGTCATCGCTATTGATCTTTAATAGTATTATTTCCCTTATTTTTTTGTTTTCTGACATTATTTTCAACAATAACTTTTCAGAAACTATTTTACCATCAGTTCTAACTTCAACTTTTTCAATAGGTTTTTCCTTTATTTTATTATTAAATTTACTGTTATATGATTTATTATAGTTATTTCCATAAACTTCTCTTTTAATAGAGTCAATACTTATGCCCATCGTTTGACTTAAGTAACTTATATAATAATCTGTATCTATATGACTCTTTAATGTCTTTATAATCTTGCAAGCTTCTTTTATATACTTTACTTTATCCTCATCTCTATTTAGGTTATAATTCCCTTTAAGATTATCGATTTTGTACTTTATATAGTGACTTGCACGCTCTATTTCTTTCTTATATTCATCAAATCCGTATTTTCTGATAAATTCATCAGGATCCTTGCTATCCCTTAGATTTAATACTTTGGCGCTTATACCTGTTCTTGCAAGTATATCAATTGCCCTTAGTGTAGCTTGTACCCCTGCTGAGTCTGAATCGTACGAAATGACTACATTGTCTACATATCTTTTTATCAAGCTGCTTTGCTGATCTGTAAGTGCTGTACCAAGCGTTGCAGATACATTCTCTACTCCATATTGAACTAAAGAAATTAAATCCATGTACCCTTCAACTAGTATAATAGTTCTATTGTCAATTTTCTTTCTAGCAAAATTTAGTCCATATAAATTTTCTCTTTTATTGAATATCAATGTTTCAGGTGAATTTAGATATTTGGGAATTGAATTGTCTAAAGTTCGACCACCAAAAGCTATTATATTTCCCCTATAATCAAAAATAGGAAACATAACTCTGTTTCTAAATCTATCATAGGTATTACTTCCGTCCTTATTTTTCAAAATTAAACCACATTCAAGCAATTCCTCTTCATTGTATCCTTTTGAAAGTAAAAACTCTTTTAGATTACTCCATGAATCTTTAGAAAACCCAAGGCCAAACTTTTTTATGATTTTGTCACTTAAACCTCTATTTCTCAAATAATCGTAACCATTATTTCTTCCTTCAGTTAAGTTCGAAAAATAAAATCTTGCGGCTTCAGTGTATACATCTTGAAACTTTTTGGATTTCTCTATTTTTAATCTAGCATCATCACTTATATTGGTATTTATTTCTAATCCACATTTACTAGCTAATAGCTTTACCGAATCCATAAAGTCTAAGTTTTCCATCTTCATTACAAAGTTTATTACATCTCCACCTTCGCCACATCCAAAACATTTATAAATCTGCTTAGATGTGTTTATATGAAATGAAGGCGTCTTTTCACCATGAAAAGGACATAATCCTTTATAATTTGAGCCTGACTGCTTAATTGCCATATACTCTGAAATTATACTTGATATCTCACATCTAGATTTAACTTCATCTATAATGTCTTTCATATCATTCATATTATCACCTTCTGGTGTGATTATTTTTTATGTTAACATTTCCATTTTACACGATATTGTAAATTTGTCAATCACTCTTGTACATAATTCGACTTTTTATGTTGATATCCTTCTTAAAAAATATTTTTTTTTATTTATTTTGAAATATTTTAATCAAATTTGGCTTTTTATGTGTTTTTCTATTAATCTTTAATAAAAAAGTGGATTAGGGTCTCCTTTATTAAAGCTTAATTTTATCCCTAATAAAGGTTATATTTACAAATCTATAGACTTAACAAGATCTTCGAATTCTTTGAAATTCAACGATTGCGCTCCATCCGACAGTGCATTGTCTGGATCTGGATGAACTTCTATCATCAAACCATCTGCACCGCAAGCTAACGCAGCCTTTGACATAGGCTCTATTAAAAATCTAATTCCTGTCGAATGACTTGGATCTACAACAACTGGAAAACCGGTTTCCTTGTGTATAATTGGTACAGCTGCCAAATCCAATGTATTTCTTGTGTAGTCATTATAAGTCCTTATACCTCTTTCACACATTATTACTTTATTATTTCCTTCATTTGCAATGTACTCAGATGCACCTATCCATTCTCTTATTGTCGAAGACATACCTCTTTTGAGCATTACTGGCTTGTCCTGCTTCCCAACTTCTCTAAGCAGTGTAAAGTTTTGCATATTTCTAGAACCTATTTGAATTATATCTGCTACATCGTATAAAGAATCTAAGTCTCTTACATCCATAAGTTCAGTAATGACTGGTATCTTTATCTCATTTTTCACTGATTTAAGTATTTCTAAGCCTACTTTACCTAAACCTTGAAAAGATTCTGGATAAGTTCTAGGTTTATATGCTCCACCTCTAAGTACATTACATCCTGTTTTTTTGACAAATTTCGCAGTTTCAACAAGCTGGTCGTAACTTTCGATAGCACATGGACCAGCTATTAGCAATTTATCTTTATTTAAATCAATGACATTATCAAATGATCTAATAATTATATTCTGTTTGTCATTTAATATATTTTCCTTCATCAACTATAACTCCTTTACTCCTTCTATATCCTCACGAGGTAGAAGTTTTAAATAATGTCTAAGATTTTCCCCCTCCAAAATTATATCTTCATCTAAATCCAACAAAGGTATTAAAACAAAAGCCCTCTGTTTTATTCTTGGATGCGGCAATATAAGTTCCTCATCATCTGATACAAAATCGTTGTAAAATAGTATATCCACATCTATTGTTCTTGGTCCCCATCTAATGATTCTTTTTCTGTGTAGCTTTTGCTCTATTTCTTTGCAAATTTTAAGCAAGTCGTATTTATCTATATCTGTTACAACCTCAACACACATATTTAAAAAATCGTCTTGTTCAGTATATCCCCACGCTTTGGTTTCGTAAACGTTAGACTGCTTTATTATATTTATTCCCTCGTATTCATCTAAGAAATCAACAGCATTTCTTAAGTTTAAAAGTCTATCACCCATATTTGTCCCTAGGCCCAAATAAACTTTATTCATATCTGCATCTCCTTATCTCAACACCGAAGTAATCGTATATACCGTTAACTGGTGCTTCAGGTTTTTTAACTCTCACCATTACTTCTTTGATCAATTCAAATTTAAATAAGATTTCTATGGAAATATTTTCTGCCAACGCTTCAATAAGATTGTATCTTCTCTCCTCAACTATGTATTTTACTACACTGTACACATCTGCATAGCTAACAGACTTATCCATATCATCATATATACCAGCTTCATGAGTATCTAAATATAGTTCAATATCTAAAAAAAACTTTTGTCCTAAAGTATTTTCCTCGGGTAATACCCCGTGAAATCCATAAAAGCCTAAATTATTAAGTAAAATTTTATCCATAGTTCTCCACCTTATCTTATAATTGCATCCGCCATCTTAGCCGCTCTAGAGTTTTCTAGAACATCATGTACTCTAACTATGTCTACACCGTCTTTTATACCCAAAACTGTAGTAGCTACAGTACCTTCCATTCTATCTTTAGGATCTGTATTTAGTACATTTGCAATTACTCTTTTCCTAGAGGTACCTAAAAGTATTGGATATCCAAGATCCTTTAACTCAATCATTCTCTTTAAAATTTCTATATTTTGCTCAAATGTTTTTCCAAAGCCTATTCCCGGGTCTAGTACTATTTTTTCCTTTTTTACTCCAGCATTTAATGCAATTTCTATACTTTTATTAAAAAATGACTTAATAGATGTCATTATATCACCTTTGTACTCAGTACCGTCTTGGTTGTGCATAATGCAAACTTCTGCGTCGTACTTAGCTATTACTTCAGCCATAAGATCATCTTTTTGTAATCCCCATATATCATTGATCATATCTGCCCCTAATTTTAAAGCAGCTTCTGCCACATCAGGTTTGTATGTATCTACAGAAACAGGTACAGAGGTTTCAGTTTTTAATCTTTTAATCACAGGGGTAATTCTCTCTATTTCTTCTTGTGAACTTATGACTGTGTGACCTGGTCTAGTAGATTCGCCACCTAAGTCTATAATATCTGCACCTTGTTCTACCATTTCTTTAGCGTAATTTATAGCTCTATCTACATTATCAAAATCTCCACCATCTGAAAAACTATCTGGCGTTACATTTAAAATTCCCATGATATAAGTTTTTTTACCGTATTTAAACAAAAAATCCACCCCTAACTAGCTTTTCATTGTCAGTAAACTCATAGCCTCAGATCTTACTGCTAAATCCTTCTCAAACACACCTCTAACTGCTGATGTAATAGTTTTTGATCCTGGTTTTCTAACGCCTCTCATAGTCATACACATATGTTCAGCCTCTATTACAACTAAAACTCCATAAGGTTTTAATTCAGTCATTATTAAATCAGCAACTTCTTTAGTTATTCTTTCCTGTAATTGAGGTCTTTTTGCAAGAGTCTCAACTACTCTAGCTATTTTAGATAAACCAGTAAGTCTACCAGCTTTTGGTATGTATCCAATATGAGCTTTTCCAAAAAATGGAACCAGATGGTGCTCACAATATGAATAAAAAGGAATGTCTTTAACTATAACAAGCTCCTCATGATCTTCATCGTGAAATACAACTTTTAAATGTTCACTAGCATCTTCATTTAACCCCGAAAAAATTTCTTCATACATTCTAACAACTCTATCGGGTGTATCGACTAATCCTTCTCTAGTAGGATCTTCTCCAATAGCTTCTAATATATCTCTTACAGCATTTCTTATTTTATCCTTATTTTCTTGGTTCATAATATCACCTCATTAATTAGTAAATTAACTTTATACGTTTTTTAATATCTACATCCCTAAATATATATATATAAATTTTATATAGGTCTATATAATCCTTAGTTCTGTACGCATTTTCAAACAATATATAAAGCTCTTTATTTTCTTTATGTAAAGCTTTAAGCAATTTTTTTTCTTTCGGCAACCATATGTCGTTTATACTAAAGTACCCAATTATTATATCTTTTAAAAATAAATTCGTCAAAAATTGATACTCTGTTTCATTATATTTTTGTTTATCTGCGAGTTTCAAAAGATTTGTATATAATTCCTGTTTTATATATTCCTTTTCTCCTGCTTCTAACTTTTTAGGACCTTTAGCAAATGATACCTTACATGATTTAATTAGATCTTTTGATATGTTCGTCCTGTCATACTCAACTGTTGCGTCTACCATCTCACCAATAAAAAAAATCTCTCTTTTTTCTATCATCTCATCGCAATATTTTTTAGAAAAATAATTAATATCAAAATTTAACCCATCAATTACTTTTATTACTCTAACTTGTTTATCAGCACTATCGCAAATAACAAATAAGTCTATGTCATTCACACTTTGTCCATCTTTTTTCAAATCTTTAGCTTTACTTGACCCAACCAAAAAATAGCGTAAACTCCGCTATTTTGTTTAATTTTATTTACTTCATCTATATAAATAGAATATATATTATCCCTCATAGTATCACCCCAAAATAAAAAACTCTAAACTTTTCAAGTCTACTTTATAAGTTCCGATACTGTAGTAAATCTGTATCCATCTTTTTTCATCTTAGGTATTATTATTTTCAATGCCTCTACAGTATTAGGTGTTCCATAATCATGGAGTAATATTATATCTCCATTTTTTACATTTTTGTATATATTATCAGCTATATCTTCTGCTGATGGATTTTTCCAGTCTTTAGCGTCAAATCCTGTCCAGAGTACAATTTTATATCCATTTTTTTCAGCTATCTCCAAAAGGTTGTTTTTCCTGTAGCTTCCAAATGGAGGCCTAAATAGTTTAGTCTTCTTTCCAGTTACAGATTTTATTGCCTCTTCACACTTTAAAATCTCTTCTTCTAATTGTTCACTGCTAAGAGTACTTATATCGTGATGATTAAAAGTGTGGTTTCCTATTTCATGACCTTCTTTGCTAGCTCTTATAAGTGGCTTTTTGTACCACTCAGCATGTTTACCTGCTATGAAAAAAGTTCCTTTTATATCGTTTTCTTTTAACACATCAAGTACTTGATCTGTCTCTTTAGGGTGAGGTCCATCATCAAAAGTAAGTGCCACAACCTTTTTCTCCCTCGAACCATGATCAATAACGATATTATCTGCTTGTGTCATTTTTACGGTTTCTTTAGCTCCATTTTTGTCACATGCGTAAAGACTCATTGAAAGTAAAATACCTAAAACTATTATAACACTTGACTTGAATGATTTTTTTAATGGCTTAATTGAAATTTTAAATTTTTTCATTATAACTAAAGTCCCTTCAAATATTTTGCTATTTATAGAAGTTTTGGCCATAGTACATATTATAACTTCCACCAAATTCTACTCCAACTCCTATATATTTATAATCCCCCAAAATATTTTTTCTATGTCCTTCAGAATTCATCCATGCTTCATGTGCGTATATTGAATTAAATTGACCGGCTGCGATATTTTCTCCTGCTAAAGTAAATATAATACCTTCAGCTTTCATCCTATCTCCTGGTCCTTTGCCTTTTTTATTGATATGATCAAAAAATTTATTGACCTTCATATCCTTACAGTGATTTCTAGAACTTATAGTAGCTTTTTGACTGTAATCAAGGCTTTTTAAGTTTCTTTGTTGCCTAACGCTATTTACCATATCAATTATCTCAAGTTCATAAGATTTTCTAAGCTCTTCACTCTCTTTTGGAAAAAGTGCTATATTATCTTCGATCTGTTTGGTTACAACTTCATATGATGTTATTCTATTTCCCTCATATATATCGTAAAAAACTGTAACATACTTATCTCCAATTTCAACAATATCATACTGCTCCTTAGAATTAATAGCATAATTAGTATTTCCCTTTTTAATTCGTTTTAGAGGTGTGTAAACTTCCCTGATTAGGTTTTTATTTCCGTTTATCTTTATATTTTTTAACTCTTTTGAGTCTATACTATTACTGTACAGTGCAACAATTTTTTCATTTTCAACGCCGACCATACAAAGTTTAGCTTCTAACTGATTGTATACATACCAATTGAAACTGTACTCGGTTTTATCAACCCTTGCAGGATCGCCAATCGCATTGATTAAAGTTTTTTCACTATCTCCAATTTGTAAGTTATAAAAATTATCGATACTTGTACCTGTCTGCTGATTAACATGTTCATCTTGAACTACACTTTGCTCTTGTTTTGTTTTATCCCCAGTATCTAAATTTATTAATTGATTTACTATATCTTGGTCATAAAAGATAAATATAGCAATCACCAAGATTACAGTTATTAATTTTTTCAATATAACACTCCTCCATTAAATACTGCTGTACTAGTCTACAATCTCAAAGAAAAAATTTCATCTAAACTTTTATCAAATATAGATGGCTTATCAAATTTCCATGTTCCATCGTAAACAAGCTCATCATTTAAATAGAAAATCCCCTTGCCATGTTTTTTACCTTGGAAAAACTCTCCTTCATATCTTTTCCCATTTCCCCAATTATACACTCCTACACCGTCAATTAGGCTATTTTTCCATTCTCCACTGTAAATTATCTCATCAAATTCATCATAACAAACGCCATAACCATCCATTTTTCCGTCCTTAAAGTCTCCCGCATAAATGTAGTTATCGGTCCAAATGTATATCCCGAATCCATTTTTTTTGCCATCTTTCCAATTTCCAATATATACATCGTTGCTCTTGTACATAATTTGACCAATACCATTCATAGTATCTTCTTCAAATGATCCTGTATACACATTTCCATTTTCAAATTTAAATTCTCCACACCCACACTTTTCACCTTCTTTAAATTGTCCAGAATAGGTAATAAAGTTTTCTTCACCATCTACATGGAAAAATTCATAAAACCCCTTTCCATTCATATTTCTGCCTTCAACTTCTCCTATATAAACGTCGCCATTTGAAAACTTATAAATTTTATGTTTCACTTTCTTTGCGAAATTTTCCTCTTCAAGTTCCTTTTTACCTTCAAGCTCATATATCTCTTCATTAGTAGCGTAAAGTTCCTTTTTATACGAATGCTTCTTCATACTCTCAACGCTTTTTACCAATTTATTTACATCATTTATATACTTAAGATACTCTCTGTAAGCATCCATATGTTCACTAGATAATTTCATAAACTACTCCCCCAATGTCACTTAAACTAAATCATAGTTTTATTATATATCAACGCTAAGGAATTTCCTATATATATTGCAAAACTTATATATTCTGCAGTTTATTGTATTAAAAAAATTATTTTATTTTGGAGTTAAAATAATCTCTCATATCTTATAAGATTCAGTTAAAAATTTAAATTTCAGAAAATAAAATAAAAAAGGAATTGTACTAAGATAATTTTTAATTACCTTAGTACAATTCCTTTAAAAATATAATATATTTTTACTTGATTATCGAACTTACGCAAACCTCGATATAGCAAAAGTATCGATGGTTTTCGCTTATCCTAAAGATCTTTTGCTTTAAATCCTCTACCTTTAACTTCTGTCACATCATTTACAGATATAAAAGCTTTTTTATCGTATTTAAGTGCGATTCTCTTAATCTTTGGAATTTCACAAGAAGAAACTACTGTATAAATTATTTTTTTATTTTCATGAGTGTAAGCACCTTCTGCTTTTAAGAAAGTGACGCCTCTTACTAGGGTCCTCATTATTTCATCAGCTATGATATCATTTTCATTAGATATAACCATAACTGATTTTTGATAATTAAGTGCATCTTTTATAAATGACATTGTGTACGCATTTAAAAATAAACCTATTAATGTGTACAGTGCTAAATCTAGACCAAATAAAAAGCTTCCTACTAGTACAATAACTGCATTTATTGCAAAACCTGTATCCTTCATCTCTATATTTCTTTTTATCTTCAAGATTGCCGCGATAATATCTGTACCGCCTTGAGATGATCTTGTACGAAGAACCATTCCAACACCTAGACCTGATAGTACTCCTCCATACACACTTTGAAGTAAAATATCATTTATAGGTATATACTGACTTATATCCTGAGTTAAACCTAGAAGCACTGAAAATAGCACCATGTTTATCATACTTGTTATGCAAAACTCTTTTTCAAGATATATAAAACCTAAAATAAAAATTGGTATATTGATTAAAAATGTTAACAATCCTACATTTATATTTGTCATGTAGTTTATTGATGTAGAAATACCTGTAGCTCCTCCACTCAGCAAGTGCGCTGGTCTTAAAAAACCATTTATACCTAATGCTGAAACCACCATTCCCAAAATCATAAAACTAAATCTTAACCATTGACGCTCATGTAGGACGTCTCTCACTTCACTCATTGTATTCTCCCTTCAGGATTTAAATCCTCAAACACTTATTATTTCTAATAGTTAATTATAAATTAATAAAATAATCTAACCTCTATATTACATGTATATTATATTCTCTTTATTTTATATGTCTAGACTCTATTTTTCGCTATTTGACAAATAACTTATACTATTGAATAGGAGATCTTACTTCTGCCAAAATCTGACCATTTTTTTATATAACTTGCAAAAGTAAGCATTTATTTATATTAATAGGTTTTGCCTATGAACTTTTAATATACATGCTATTAGATGCCAACTTATATATTTTTTTAGGTTTTTAATCTTCATAAATGCAATTTTTATTTCATTATTTTTCATAAAATGATTTTTACATATTGATGCCTTCATTTACTTCACTAAATTTTTTTTGACTTTTTTTATAATATTATCCAAGTTTACAGCTATTTACATCATTTTATGGAAAAATTCTAATTTTCTTTAAGTATTTCTTTTATTTTCGAATTATTGTACATACTATCTGGAACCTCGCTTTTTAGACTATAAAATGTCTTTTTAGCATTCTTTAAATCCCCATTTTTATAGTACATCATACCAAGTTCATAATATGAATCATCATAGTATGTATCATTCTTTGAATAAGTATTTATATATTTTTTGTAATACTTTATAGCTTCATCATCGTTCTTTATCTTGGAATTAAGTACTGCAAGTTGGTACATAGACTCTGAAATATACTTTTTTCTATTTCCATTATCTACAATCTTCTGGTAGTAATTTATAGCACCTTTATAGTCTTCAACTTTTTTAAGTTTTAAAGCATTCTCAAATAAATCATTTTCATCCTTGTTTGATAGTTTTTTACTTATGCTTTTATCAGTTTCTTTCTCTGTTACCTTTTTTGCTTCTTTATCTCTGCTATCCTTATTTACTTTATCCTCTAGCATACTTAGTTTAGCTTCTTTCTTATCTAATTTATTGTTGAGATCATGAATTTTACTGTTGTTATTATAAACAAAAACTATGGCTAGCAAGGCTACAATTGAGATTCCGATAGCAAACTTTGGAGAGTTCCATGTTTTGTTACCACTCTTTTTATCACTTTTATACTTCGACAGTGCCTTTATTTTTTGATCTTCTTCATTCTCTATATCTAAATTTCTTTTTTGAATTACTTCATTATCTCTATCAACATATTTAAGTTTGTCCAACACTAAATTGCTTTTTTCATAATTATCTACCTTATTAAACATAAGCGAAAGCATTACATAAGGATTTAAAAACTCCGGTTCCTCCTCGATTAGGTTCTCTAATATCTCTATAGCTTCATAGTTAAGCCCTTCATTTATAAATCTAGTCGAGTGATTGTACCTCTCTAGAAATATCTCAAATTCATCTGATATGAATATATCTATATATTTTTTAGAAATACTTAAATCTTTATACGCTGAACTTATATAAAAACTATTAAATGACTGTGAAAAATCGCATTTTAATAATTTTATAATACCTCTTAAATTTAATATATCTACATCTCTGTTGTAAATTTTATACGCCTTATCAATAAGTTTTTCTGCTCCAGTTATGTAATTTACAGATGCCAGACTTAAAGCATTATTGTAAAGTTCATATGATTTTAATATTTTTTCATCACTTATTTTTCTAATATCATCACTTGCTGTAAATTCTAAAGAATCTAAAGTTTCTTTTTTTATATTTTCTGTTATCATACTTTCAAGTAAAATCCTTGAAATTTTATCTTCCTCTTCATTTTTAACTTTAAAAAATGTTAGATCTTCGTTCACTTCAATTAAACTTATATCTAATTCTTTGGGCATCATATTTTTTATATCTGCAATAATATCTATACCTAAAATTTCAATCACTTCCTTTCAAATTTTCCAAAATAAATCTTCGACTTTTAAACTAACAAACCTTTTTCTAAAACATATCCTAGATACCGACACTTTATAGGGTATTAAACACTTTTTTGATAAGCGAGTAAGCTTTTTCAGTGTAAGGTGGGTATTTGTACTTTATATCCATCATAGAGCTTGATTTCATTATACTCTTCTTATGTGAAAATGAATCGAAGCTCTTTTTACCATGGTATGATCCTATACCACTTCTTCCGATTCCTCCGAACGGCAAATTGTAGTTAGTAATGTGCATTATAGTGTCGTTTACACATCCACCCCCGAAAGAAATAGTTTCTATAACTTTATTTACAAACTCTTTATCTTTTGAAAATACATATAAGGCCAAGGGATTTTTATTTGCTGACACAATATTTTCTATGTCATTAAAATTACCATATTCTATGATAGGTATCAATGGTCCAAATATTTCTTCTTGCATAATTTCATCATTTAATATTACATTATCTAAAATTGTAGGTTCTATTTTAAGTACATCTTCTTTGTAATTTCCACCATAAACAACCTTGGTTTTATCAACTAATCCTATAAGTCTACTGAAATGTTTTTCGTTGATAATACTTACGTAATCATCACAAATTAATGTATTTTTTGTATAGAACTTTTCTATATAAAAGATCATCTCCTCTATAAGATTTTGCTTAACTTCGTTATTCACCAATATGTAGTCAGGAGCTATACAAGTTTGCCCTGCATTAATAAGTTTTCCCCAAACAATCTTCTTAGCACTTAATTTTATATCCGCGGATTTGTCTACTATACATGGGCTCTTACCTCCAAGTTCTAATGTAAAAGGCGTTAGATTGTCGGATGCTTTCCTAGCTACTTTCTTCCCTATACTAGGGCTCCCTGTAAAAAATATATAGTCGAATTCGCTATTTAGTAGATATTCATTTACATCGATTCCACCCTCGACTACATCGATATATCCTCTTTCAAATGATTTTTCTAGTATAACTTTTAGAACTTCAGAAGTGTTTTGAGACATCTCTGAAGGCTTTACTATACTGCAATTTCCTGCAGCTATACTTCCAATGAGAGGCGATAATGTCAGTTGAAAAGGATAGTTCCATGGAGATATTATTAGACAATTTCCATAAGGTTGATTATAAATATAACCCCTTGATCCAAAATTAATTATAGGTGTTTTTACTTTTACAGGTCTTCTCCATCTTTTAACGTTTTTAATTGCATAATTTATTTCTGAAATAATAATTCCAACCTCAGTTTCATAAGCTTCAAATTTGCTCTTGTTTAAGTCTTTTTTTAGTGCTTCTAATATTATATCCTCATACTCAATAATTGCCTTTTTAAGTGTATTTAATTGCCTTAAAATGAACTTTTCTTTTCTAGTTATACCAGAGCTATAGTACTTTCTCTGATTATCAAGTATATTATCTATGTAATTGACTCTATCCATTTTACACCTCTTTATCACTAAATTTACTATATAATAAATTACTTATACTAATAGTATAATCAACTTTGAATCTCTTTAAAGTATATTTCAATAATTTTTAATTATTTTTCATTATTTGTTCATAAAAAAAGAAGTTATCCAAACTCAGCTGGACAACTTCTTAATAATTTTAAATACTAATTATTCAAATTGTATTTTTTACTTTTCTATAAAGCGTAGCAATACCTATATTTAAAACATCTGCTATCTGTTTCATAGCCTCAGTATTGCTTCCGTATTTCTTAATGGCTTTTTCTATAACTTCTTTTTCCACATCAGACATGGTTTTTATTTCTTGATCGTACATCTCATCTAATTTAAACGAAATCAGATCAGACATACTCATTATAAACTCTGTAAGATATTTGTCCTTTGATAGTATATTATGCTTTTGTTCTTCGCTAAAAGCAGCAACACCCAAAATTCCTAGTATATGATCTTCTAGTTTAACAGGTGTACAGATATCTGCAAGCTCTTTGCAACTCTCTCTGTTTGAGCAATTATTACATTTTTCATCCAGCTCTTTGACAATAACATATGACTCACCAGTCTGCAATACCATAGAGTAGGCTGACTTCTCAGTGATAGTCTCACCTATCTTATCTTTGAATATTCCTGTTCCTGCTATTCTTGTTAAATCATTAGTAACGAGTGTTACATCTACGTCGAGTACATTAGAAATATTCTCACAAATACTCTGAATATAATTTGTTATGTTATTCAAATTCAAAGTAATCCCTCCTAATGTGTCAAAATTTATATCTATTGTTCTTCAGCTGGTGGTTCAGGTGTACCTCCGCCAGATCCTCCAGATTCGGAACCTGATCCACCAGATCCGTCAGATCCAGATCCTCCTGAACCCGACCCACCTGAACTTCCGCCTGATCCTGATCCACCTGAACTTGATCCTCCGCCAGATGGTGGATTTGGCATATTTGATCCACCTGCGTCGTTTGTATTATCGTTAGCTTCTTCAGGAGCTTTTGCTGTCCCTACTAAAATAACTCCTTCTTTTTTAGGATAGTATGAAGATGCTACTTTTTCTTTCTTTATAACTTTTCCATCTTTATCCTTAAATATTCTATATGTAGAAACAGAGTAGGCATTTCTTCCATTTTTGTCTATTTTCTCTTTACCAGCAGGCATGCTTGGATCGCTAACTCTCTTGTATCCAGTAGATGAAACTCCATCTACACTAGTTGTTATTTCAACGTCTTTTTTATCTGCTTTATTTCCGTATATTACTGTGTAAATAGTATTACCATCAACATGACTCTTTATGAAAACTGGATGATCAAAATTATTTTTGAATAGAAAATCTATTCCACTATCTGCAACTGTTGCATCTCTTCCCTTAATAACATAGCCTGATGGAATTGTATGATTTTTTACATGTACTATATCAAGTCCTGATAAAAGCACTGAGTTGTAAAGTGTCGAAGATACCTGGCAAACTCCGCCGCCGTAATCAAGCTGCATTTCTCCGTTTTCTATAACAGGAGCACTCTTGTATCCATTTGATTTAATTCTTTTTCCTGTCGTATTATTGAACGAAAACTCTTCATCTGGCTTTATCACTATATTGTTTAAACTCTTAGATGCTATAGCTATATTGTAACTTCTATTTACTTGACCAGTAGAGAAAGTCGTAGAGTATGAAGCTAAAGTTGTATCAATTTCTTTTAAATCTTCTTTTTTAACCTTAGCCTGCTCTTCATTTACTGCTAACTTATCTTTAAACTTTTCTTTTCCTACTTGAGCTTTAAGAGTTTTTATACTTTTATCAACGTCTAGTTTTCTACCATTTTTTTCTGGAACTACTGTTATTTGTTCATTTTTCACATTTATAGTTGCATTCTCTACTTCTCTATTTATTTCTTTAGAAATGGTGTTCATCTCGTTTTTAAGTTTAGTTTCATCATAACTAATTACTGCTAACACAGTATTCTTGCTTCCAAAACAATATGATATAGTATTTTTTAAATTCGTAAAGTAGCCGTCTTTTCTATTTGAATTAAAAGCATTCTCAACTGTTTTATTTAAATCATAATCTATATCTATTTGACTAGGTGCAATGACCCACTCTTTTCCATCGTATTTTAATTTAATATCTTGGAACTTATAACTTTTTTGAATTTCTTGTTTAGCTTGTTCTTTAGTTAATCCACCTATATCTACATTCCCTATAGAAGTGTTTTTAACAATCTTATCACCACTTATTTTCAGCGACATAATGACTAAAAATGCAATTAATATAACCCCTATGACAGCTGCCGTTATAGCTGCTATTTTTTTCTTACCTTCTAACATTACATAATATCTCCTTACCCCAATTTATTTTGCATATCTATATTTAATGCTCATATTATCTAATAATCCAAATTGCTGCCTTAATACTTACTAAGCTTTCCATTAGAAATAGAGTATACCTGCTTAGTATAAATATTAATTGCATAAATCTCTTTCTTTTTAAAGAATCCCTGGTTAGCTACAGCAAGATAGTAAATGTTTTCTTTATCTCCTAATATTCCTTCAATCTTTTTATCATTGTCAATATAACTATTAGCTTTATTTTGGTCTACTATTTCAACTTTTTTGTATTCGTTTTTCTTTTCATCTAATCTATTTTTTAACAGTATAATTGCATCGCCCTCATTAATGCTGAATTTAAAGTTTCCATTTTCATCAATCATAAAATACCCTTTTCCATAAGGAATATTGTAGTCCTTTTTACCGTATTTATATGAATAAAGATTTTTAGTCTGGGCGCTAATTAATGCTTCATTGATCAGCTCATCCCCCTCATATACTTCCACATAGTAATATTTATTATCGTTAATCATTTGAGGAAGAGAAGTTATAGATAGCTTGTTCTTCTCAGTATTACTCTCTTTTGAAACGATATTTAAAATATCCTCATTAGTTAGCGTATACAATGATAAATTCTTTTGGTACTCTTTCTCTAAAGTTTGAACATCAGTATCATCAGAATAATACGTCTTTAGATATTCAATATATTCAAGAGCCCCTTCATAGTCTCCAGAAATATTTGTTTCTTTTGCTTTTTTAATGTAGTAATCGTACATCTCATCAATACATTCTTCCTTTGCTTTTTGAGCTAAGTCATAAGTTTTTTTATCTTCCTTTAAGACCTTCTCGTACTCTTCAATAGCTTCAACATAGTTGTATGTCTTTTGATTTTCCACTCCATTTTTGTACACTTCTCTGGACTCATGAAAAGTCTCTATATTTTTTTTGTATTTATCAATTTCTTTACCCACATTTTTCAAAATTGAAACAGAATTGATATACGATATCGCCATATCATAATCGATTTTTTCTTTTTCGTATACGTCGCTAACTCTTTTTGCCTGGTCTATTATATCATCAAGTTTTATTTCAACTTTATCTAATGAGTTTATTGTATTTACTAGATTTATAAACTGTTCTTTCGATACCTGCCCCTGTATATATTTATCTCCGCTAGTTATAAGCAATTTGTTTATCTTCTTTGAAACAACCTTATTAAATCTATTCATCTTAGATTTAGAGAACTTTTTCTCTAAATTGTCATAATAATCTAGTGCAATTGAATACTGTCTATTTTCAATATTATTAACTAAAGTAGCCGCTTCATTTCTCACACCTGGATTATTATTAAGTAGTAGCACGATGAGTAAAGCTATCAATCCCAATATAGATAAAGAAATTCTAACTATCGATTTACTGTGGGTCTCAATAAAATCCATAGCTTTTTCAAATAACTCTTTCAAGTTCATTATTTAACCTCTCCGCTTACAAATATTTATTTTTGACTCAATTTCATCCCTAATTTTATTATAGCATAATATTGGAAAAAAAAATAAAAACACAATTACTTTTGTGTTTTTACTTTATACTTATAATGTCACACCACACTAAAGTGTATACATAGATTATGATATTTTTCTTCTTGCCTCTCTCGCTGTACTTCTTTGAGGTGACGCCACTGGTCTACTTCTTCTAACAACCTTCTTGTGTTTTGCAAATATTCTTCTAGAGTTACATAGAACTGTTCCTATAGTTAAAAATATTGTAAATACGCAAGCAGCCATGAAATAGTAATCTAGGCCTACATGTACCCCCATTATTGAGTTAATTAATATGAGAGCGAAAGTCACGGAAAAACATATTAATGCTGACTTAACAAATATTTTTGATATTTTTTTCAACCTAATCCCCCCATGCTTTTCATAATTCTGACATTTATCGTTATACCTAACTATACCAAAAATGTTGTAAAATAGCAATTCCTATTGCAAAATATCTAAAAAAAAATCAATATTTCTTAATTTTTAAATTTTTAGCCGTAACATTAATAAATTTTCTTTAATAGTATAGGGTAGACGATATATATAAGGGGGGATTTACATGCCAAATCTGCCAAACCTAGGATCCAAAGCTCCTGACTTTACAGCTAATTCAACTAATGGTCCTATTAGGCTATCAGACTTTCAAGGAAAGTGGGTTGTACTATTTTCTCATCCAGGCGATTTTTCACCAGTTTGTACAACAGAATTTTTAGAATTTACAAAGTACCACAAGGAATTTACAGATAGAAATACAGAACTTCTCGCTATTAATAATGACAGTAACAATTCACACCTAGCGTGGATGTACAATATTTTTACGATTACTGGTGTAGAAATTCCTTTCTCTATAGTAGAAGATAGGGATCTTAGAATATCTAGAACCTATGGGATGATTTCTAAACCTACGGAAACTTACTGCGTTAGATCAGTGTTTATAATTGACTGCAACCAAATTTTAAGAACAATTTTATACTACCCTATTTCTACAGGAAGAAATATACCAGAAATACTTAGAATAGTAGATGCTCTTCAAACCTCAGATGATAAAGACGTATTTACTCCAGCAAATTGGTTTCCAGGTCAACCAGTTATTCTTCCCCATCCAAAGAAATATAAAGATTTAAAGAACAGTCTTAAAAATTGTAGCAAAAAATATTCATCTATGGATTGGTATTTATGTTTTGTTCCTCATGATAGCGCTAACGCTTCATCGTACAAAGAGAATTACTTTGACGATAAAATTTCTAAAGATAAAGATGATAAGGTTAAAGATAATAAAGATCAAAAAAACAAAATCCAAGATAATAAAGATAAGGATTCCTGCCATGATTTAGATAAGGATTTAAAAATAGAAGAAGATATTTCAAATTTCTACGACAATAACTACAAAAATCATGACTACGATGAAAATAAAAATATAAAGAGCATAGCTAAAGATACACTAAGCAGTTACAGTAAGAAGAAAAATGTTAACAGACCTCAAATATCTGATTTGTACAATGTTATAAATGAAGATCTTGATTGTCCTGATTTAGACAGAATTGTAGCTGAGTATGTATTTGGAAATCCTACAAATCTAGATGCACAGCTACTGGATGCTGCTATCTATGCTTTTGTTGAAATAAGACCTGATGGTACTCTTCTTGTACCTACACCAAATTTTTTAAGACAAATGGTCAATTTAAAAGCTGAAAAACCTAGTTTAAAAGTAATTGCAGCAATTGGCGGATGGGGTGTAGATGGCTTTAGAAAACCATCTCCTATGCACCCCAACCCTAAAATCATTGCGATTACTGGCTTTCAAGTATTTTATATGTCTACAATAAATCAGAAAACCTAACTTTATAAGAAGACGTATTAACCAGCTAATAAATTAAAGCCTATTTTTCCTCAATTTTGCCATCAATACATACATCCTCCATAGCAGGATTATTTAATAGACTTCCCTTATAGTCGAATCTTGAACCGTGACATGGACAATCCCAAGTTAATTCATTTGGGTTCCATTCTAATTGACATCCCAAATGTGTACATTTTGTAGATACTAAGTGAATCTTATCATTGTCATCTCTATATGCACCTATTTTTTTGCCATTGTATAGAATTCTTTTTGCTTGTCCTTTTTGTATATCCTCTACCTCTTTTAAAGGTATTGATAAACCTTCTTTAGATATTCCTTTCATTGCTTCTACAGTATTTTTCATTAAATTTTTAGATACTGCAGACATTTTAAATCTTTGTGGAGAAAAGGTATCTGAAAAATCATTTTCTCTACCAATTATTTTATCTTTTAATATATTTGCAGCGACCATAGAGGTCGACATACCCCATTTTTCGAATCCTGTAGCAACCAAAACATTTTCTAAAGAAGATGAATAACAACCTATATATGGTACAGAATCGAGGGTCATACAATCCTGGGCTGACCAATGGTACTTTTCTAGACTTTTAGGATAAAACTCTTTAGCTGCTTTTCTTATTCTCTGATAACTATTACTTGATAAAGGATCACCCGCTCTATGATTTCCCCCAGCCATTATTAAGTGTCCATTATAATTTCTAAAAGAATAATCACTTATACTATCACCAATATACATACCACTTACATCCGGAGCTTTATCATAAGCTACTACATAAGATCGCTCTTGATACATTCTTGCAAAATAGTAGCCAGGGAATTTTATAAACGGAAAATGAGTTGCTACAACGCACCACTGTGAATAAATAGTCCCATCTTCTGTAAAAATCTTTAATTTCTTCTTATTATTATCATCTATAATCTCTTCTACAGAAATAACTCTTGTATCCTCATATATTGTCAGGTACTCACTTATAGAATTTAAAAACTTCAAAGGTTGAAATTGAGCTTGATGACGAAATCTTATGGCACCTTCTATTGAAAATGGTAACTTTGTTTCCTTAACAAAATCAGCAGGAATCTTTAAAGCATCGATCGCATTTAGTTCATTCTCAATATTCTCAATATTATTTCTACTATATACATAACTATCTTTCTCTTCAAAATCACAATTTATATTATTTTCTTCAATAATAGTTCTATACTGTTGAATTGCTTTTGAATTAGCTTGATAATATTTCTTTGCATTTTCCTCACCCATTTTATTTAGGAGTTTATTATACTTCAGACCATGTAATGCAGTTATCTTTGCAGTAGTATTTTCTGTTTGTCCTGAACCAACTTTATTTGCTTCAATTACAATAACGTTCACGCCACTCTGTTGAAGAAGATACGCAGTTAAAATCCCAGCCATACCACCACCAATAACCACAACATCCGCTTTGGTATAATTTTTTATCTTCTTTTTCGTTAACACTAACGTATCCCTAGGAACTTCGTTTCTCCATAAAGAACTCACATATATCACCTCTTCTAGAATTATTCACAAAAATGTAAATCTTATTCTAAATAATTAAATTTAATTACTGATTGTATTACGGATGTAAAAAGAATAAGATACTAGCTATATAAATTTATCCATCCTTACTCTATATAACCTCACATAAACGACTATATTCAGAACTGAATAATATCCTAATCTATATCTGACCATATCTATAGGTTTCATCAATCTTCTCATTTCTTTAGTTTTAAACTAATGAAAAATCTCCAAATTAATATATCTTTATATATACTAATTCGGAGATCTACAAAAATTATTATTTATTCAATTAAATCCTGCTTTTGGGTCTCACTTCAAACTATTGATTATTTTTTACATTGATCTACTTATCTGATGCGTATTCTTTCACTTCTTTCTTCTTTAATTTAACATTTGGTTCGCTAGGTAAACCAAACTTAGGAATAAATCTATCAAATCCAGTTAATGTTAGTAAAAGTATCGATCCTACTGTAACAAATGCCATTACATTGTATTGTATTATATCAAAAGGTTTAAATTCATAAAGCGGATATACTGCTGAAAGTATACCAATATAAAATCCTATATAAACATGCCACGGTATCAATTGAGAGCCAAAAACCCCAAGGGAACTTGCAAAGGTAGAATTCCTTAATCTTAATGTGTATATATCTTCTTCACTACCTTCTACATTTTTCTCAACTAATTCTTTAGTTATAGGCCCTACTGTAACAATTTGTGCCATTTCATCTGCAAGAGCTGCATTACCTGCTAAACATAATAGACCATTCATAAACATTAATTGTCTAACATTCCTAACAATTTTTAATATTAAGAAAGATAAAGGTTCAAAAGCTTTCATCTTAGACATTATTCCCCCGAATGCTCCGACCCACATCATCATGACTATAACCCAAGAACCTGCTCCCTCGAACCCTGTCATTATTAAACCTAAAAAGCTATTTAATGATTCAACTGTCCCAGCAAAAATACCAAGTATATATGATGAAATTATACCCACAGATAGACATAATAACGTAGGTAATCCTTTAAACGCTACAATTAAAACAAGTACTAATGGTATCGCCATATAATATGGTACTCCAGTTTTTACTTGATTTAAAAGTTCTACCGCTGATGGCCTTTGTGCCTTTAAATCAACCATTACTTGTGTAGGAATCTTCTCTATCGCTAGTGAAGCATCTGCAGCCTCTGTTGGTAATCCCATATGTATACCTATTATATATATAAGAATTGCTGCAATTACTAGACATACTACAGACCAAGGTCCTTGTGACTTTACTCTATCTACTACTTCAACATTATGTATCCCAGAACTTACAACTGTAGTATCTGATATAAGACCTATATTATCACCAAAACAAGCACCACCTGCTATTGATGCAGTTGTCAGCAATATATTGCCATCAACCATATGGTTTAACCATAAGAATATGGGTGCACATGCAGCAAAAGTTCCCCATGAAGTTCCAGTAGCTACAGAAAGTGTGCATGTAACAGCAAATGCAACAATTGCCACTGTTCTACCTGTAACTCCTAAAGAAAGTGCGATGTTAACTATAGCCGCACCAACTCCAGTTGCCATGAATATCTCTGCCATAGCGTAAGCAAGCATCAATATAAAGAAAACTAAATTTAAATGTTTTACATTTTCAACCGCGCAATCAACTAATTCATCAAATTTCAATTTATCTGTTATCGTAGCTACAATAAACGCATATACCGTAGCAATTGGAGCTGCAATTAAACAATTCATACCTGAAATCATTAAACCTGCCAGTAAAAATACTGGTGAAAACTTAAATAATCCAATCAAAACTCTCATGGAATGAGGCCTCCTGATATAATATATTTTTATATACTCAATTTTACTAAGTTTTTCTTTTTAGCTAGATGTTGCAGTATGATAATTATTCTATTAGTTTATAAAATTTACTCTACTCTGTATATGCCAAATTTCTATTAACTAATTCAGTTACAAAGAAGCTTCCAACATCCTGTGCAAATTTACCTGCCCCAAACCCTGCATCATAACCTAGTTCTTTTGCAAGTTCATGACTTATTCTTGGGCCACCACAAAGCAGAATAACTTTGTCACGCAAACCTTCAGCTTCTAGCAATTCAACTAAATTTGTTAAGTTTTCTATGTGAATATTTTTTTGAGTCACAGTTTGAGAAACTAATAACACATCAGCTTCAAGTTCAACTGCTTTTTTTATAAATTCTTCGTTAGGAACTTGACTACCCAGGTTGTACGCTTCTATTCCTTCATATCTTTCTAAACCATAATTACCTGCATACCCTTTCATATTCATTATTGCATCTATTCCAACAGTATGCGCATCAGTTCCAGTACTTGCTCCTACTATCACTACATCTCTTTTTATATTTTCTTTTATGTACATTTCTATTTCGCTCTTGTCCATAGTATCTTCTTGCGCTACTTCTACATGTATATCCTCGTAATTAACACCCTTTTCCAAACTTCCATATACAACATAGAAAGTAAATTCCTTATCAAGTGCTTTGTGATGAGCTACATTTACATCACTTAGTCCCATATTCATAACAGTAAGTTTTGCAGCTTCTATACCCTTTTCATCGTCTTTTATAGGTAATGTAAAGCTAACTTGCACTTTTGCATCATTTAATGTATCTCCATAAGGTTTAACATTCTTTAAATCAAGATTTTTGTCGTATTCCTTATTTTCCAAAGAATATGATCCACTCATTAGCATTTACCTCCTAACATTAAATCTATAAATGGGTTGAAGTATACACTATCTTTCATAACAACTCCATCAAGTCCTTTTCCACCATCTATCGGTCTTTTTATACCTGCAAACTTTCCTTTTTCAATAGTTTTAAATAGTCCATCTTTTTCTATTTCAGATATCAAATCATATGCATTATTTAAAACCTCATCAGCTCTGTTACACATTAGTCCATCTTTTTTAAATTCTATTTCTTCTCCAATATCTTTCATAGTATTAAATATATATTTAGCGTTATCTATTGAAATTGCTCTATCTGATATAAATGGTGTATGTATAGCTTCTGTAAGCATCCCTAATAAGTGTAGCTTTTGGTTTGTCATTATAGTTACCATATTAAATAAAGCATCTTGTACTTGACCTTTAAATATGTCACCAGTCATAAACTTAGTAGGAGGCATATATTTTAGAGGTGCCTTAGGAAATATTTCTCTTGCCATCTGAGCTTGGGCTAATTCGTATAAGAAACCATTTTCAACTTCTGGACTTATTTCAAAAGCATGTCCAAGCCCCATCTGCTCTTCTGGAAGCCCTGCAACAAGTGCGAATTGCTCATTTATAAATTGTGATACAAGAACGGTATGCGCTTCTTCTACTGCATCTGCTGTTGTTAAGTAGTTATCTTCACCTGTATTTATTATAACTCCCGCAAAACCATTTATTATTCTTGAAAAAAATTGGTCTATCATAGTTCTCTTCATGTTTATATCTCTAAATAATATTCCATATAAAGCATCATTTAACATAACATCAAGTCTATTTTGTGCACCAAGAGCTGCAATTTCTGGCATACATAAACCAGAACAGTAGTTACAAAGTCTAATATATCTTCCTAGTTCAACTCCAACTTTATCTAGTGCTTCTCTCATAAGTCTGAAATTTTCACCCGTTGCATAAGTTCCTCCAAAACCTTCAGTAGTAGCACCATATGGTACAAAATCAAGTAAACTTTGGCCTGTTGTTCTTATAACAGCTATTATATCTGCACCTTGTTTAGCTGCGGCAACAGCTTGTGTTATATCTTCATATATGTTTCCAGTAGCAACTATTAAATATAGGTATGGTCCCTTTTTATCACCATATTCATTTAAATAATCTTCTCTTTTATTTCTGTTAATTTTTATTTGTTCTACACTTTTTTTAGCTATATCATTTATCTTAAGTTTAACATCAAAAGCATCATGTTCTTTAATGTTGCATAAATCTAAATCTCCATTTGATACCTTCTCTGCTATTTCTTGTGGAGTAAGACCTGTATTTATCATTGCATTACCTATATAATAGGCGACACCCATTCCTAAAGATCCATCATTTGAGTTTTTAATGCTATCAACTACAATATTTGGTAGAGGCACTCCAAATTCATCTACACCATCTACACCAAGTAACCTTAGTATTGTTCTTTCTACTGACACTGTAGTGTTTTTATTTATAAACTCTTGTGTCTCTAATACTATATTGCGTGCTGATTTACGAACCTTTTCTACTATTTTGTAATCTAAATTTAGTTTGCTCATATTAATCCTCCTCAAGCTTTGTTATCCTGTTTGCAGCTATATCTATAATCTCATTATCTAGTCCTAATAACTTACATACATTTAAAGCATCCTTTGGAACTTTAGTTTCTTTACTGACTTTTTCTAGTCTATAATCCATATATTCTTGAAGTAATTTTATGCCATTTAAGTTCTCATTTAGACCCATTCCAACCTTCAAATCTATTTGACGTTTTAGTCCATCAAAGTCTACATTCTTAAGACCTATTACTTGGTAATACGTAGCATTATCTATATTTATATCATCTAAATGTGTAGATATTAAACTGATAGTATTATGATTTTTAAAATATTCACATATGGCTTTTAAGAGTATCCTTCCCTCAACTGGGTTTGTACCCCTGGCGAATTCATCTAGAGCTACAAATCCGTCTCTTACCTTCATAAGTTTTATTATTTCTTTTAATTTTATAATCTCAGCTCCAAATGAGCTTAGGCCTTTATTTATATCTTGCATGTCATCATTTATTAAATATATAAAGTCTAATACACATAAGTTAGCCTCTTTAGCAAATACATAAAAACCGCATTGGAATAAGTATAGATTGAGAGCTATTGTTTTCATACTTACACTTTTTCCACCCATATTAGCACCACTTATTATAGTAACTTTGTTATCTATATCTACACTAATTGGGATGTATTCTTTATTCTGTGAATTCAAAATTTCTTTAAGATTTGGATCTACAAGATTTTCAAAGCAAATCCTATTTTCATTATTTATAGTAGGTTTTACTGCATTGTACTTAATTGCTAAGTTTGCCTTGGCAATAAGTACATCCAATTTACCTATAGATTTCATATTTTCATCGATATCGTTTATATAGTTAAATAGATTTTCACTTAAATATTTTCTAATTTTTAATTCTTCTTTTTCTTCATTTAAAACAATATTTAATCTTTCTTTTTTAAATTTTTCTATTCTATCTGGATCTGTTTCAATATATATCTTATTTTCTATATTTAGCTTATTTTTCCTAATGGAAGATAATTTTTTACTATAGGTATTATATATTTGGAATGTAGCTAAATTAAGTTCGTCTGGATCTAATAATTTAACAACATCTTCTAGATCCTTGAAATTTATATAATCTATAGTTATATTTAATTTTTGATAGTTACTAATTATCTCGTTAGTGTTTATAGCAAATTTTTTTATTTCAAATAATTCTAGTTCATCTAATACTTTATTATTTTTTAATCTATCTATAGTATTTTTTATATTTTTAGTTTTACAAAATGTGTACTCTATATCATCATACACAACTTTATTTTCATCAAAGCCATTAATTATTACTTCTATATAATTAAGCTCCCTCGTTAATTTCTCACTATTTTCTTTTTTATATATTTTTATATTAGCTTTCTCTTTTACACCATATGGTGTAATCGTATTTACTTCATTTATTATAAATGACTTGATATAATCACCTTCTTGCTTATAAAAACTTATTTTCATATCTCGGCAACATTAAACACTCTTATGTCGATTTTGTTCTGTATACTCTCAATAAAACACTTATTATCAAAGCTATACCCTTCTATCGATGTTGGATTTATACTTAATCCTATTAAATTTACTTTATTTATTACTTTTATATTCCCTTTAAGCTTTATAAACTTATCAAATATTTCTTTATCTAAAAATATCTTTGTGCTATCACTAACCAATATAGTAATATTTTTATATTCATCGCCACTTTTTATAAAGTTGTTTATAAATTCATTGCTTACTATTCCATCTACAACCACATATTTAGTATCTTGATCTATTCTCTTTATAATCTCTTTAGAAGAATTTAAAGTAGTCTTTATGTCTATAAATTTGAATGAATAGTCTTTATTTACTAAACTTACCTTATATGTTTTTAAATTTTCATAAATTTCATAAAATTTTTCATCATTCGTTTTAGCGAGATTTAAAATATTAGCTTCAAATACTATTTTCTCAACTGCCTTATTTATGTCTTTATCAATTACAGCACCACTACAAAATATTGTAGAATCTGTAATAGACGGCGAACCTAATGTTTTTCTTGATAAAGCTCCATCGACCATACTCAGGTCTGCACCATAATATTTTAGCCTTTCACATATGTACTTTATTTGAGTATTTATAGACGGTCCTGCAAGCTCAACATATCCATCACTTAAAGACCTAAATATAACTATATTTCCCATTGGTGTCGTTATCCCTGTTAACTCTAAAATCTCTTTAGTTATATCACTGCTTAAAGCTAAGTTTGTAGCTGTAGCGATTATAGTGTCTTTGTTTACATATATTCTAGGCTTTTGAGTTTTAGTAACAATATCTAAACCCTCTCCATCTACACCTATCGATGTAAGTCCTAACACTATATTTCTATTTAAACATTCTTTTAAAATATAGTTCAAAGTAGTAGTTTTGCCCACATTTTTGTAGTTACCTATAATAGATAGACTATTATATCTTAGAATTTCATCTAATATGTTCATAATTATATCCTCAAAACTAAAATTGATTTTTTATAAACGGTGTACATTTAATATTTCAAAGATATTATAAACTCATATGAGTTTATAATATCTTTGTAAAATCTTTTAACTGCTATTTTAAGAAATAACATAAATTTGTCACTCAAATTTATAATTTTAATAATGTATTTTAGTTTACAGTGAAATTTTAACCTA
Source organism: Clostridioides mangenotii TR (assembly GCF_000498755.1). Lineage (GTDB taxonomy): Bacteria > Bacillota > Clostridia > Peptostreptococcales > Peptostreptococcaceae > Metaclostridioides > Metaclostridioides mangenotii_A. Next base: position 41,144 of record NZ_AXUS01000004.1, read on the forward strand.
ATTGAGTGCTAAGTTCTCTTTTCTTTCTTTCTAATCCAACTGGCTCAATAACACTTCGTTGATTGTTTATAAGACCTGCTACCCCTACCTTATTGACTTCTTTTTCACCTTTACAGACTTCACATTCACACGTATGATTGTAATTACTTGGCTCTGTATAAGTAGTAATAACTCCCTCGAAATTTCTAAGTATTACCTTATCATAGCTTTGAGAAATTACATAATTAGGCATAACTGGAGTCTTACCACCACCACCTGGCGCATCTACTACGAAAGTTGGGATACAATATCCCGATGTATGACCTCTTAACCCTTCCATAATTTCTATACCTTTGGCTACTGGTGTTCTAAAGTGCTCTATTCCATTAGATAAGTCACATTGGTATATATAGTATGGTCTAACTCTTATATTTGCCAAGTCATTTACTAACTTCATCATTACATGCATACAATCATTTACTCCTCTTAGTAGAACACTTTGGTTACCCAAAGGGATACCTGCATTTACCATTTTAGTACAAGCCTCTATAGCTTCAGGTGTTATTTCTTTAGGATGATTAAAATGTGTATTTAACCATACAGGGTGATATTTTTTCAACATATTTACTAAATTATCAGTTATTCTTTGTGGCATAACAACAGGAACTCGACTTCCAATTCTCACAATTTCTACATGTGGTATTTCTCTTAACTTCTTTATAATATATTCTAGTCTATCATCACTCATTAAAAGTGCATCCCCACCTGATAATAATACATCCCTTATAGCAGGCGTATTTCTTATATATTCTATAGCCTTGTCTATTCTATCAACTGGTTGAGCTCCATCATTTTGTCCTGCGAATCTTCTTCTAGTACAATGTCTACAGTACATCGCACATTGATCTGTTATTAAAAGCAACGCTCTATCTGGATATCTATGTGTAAGGCCTGGAACAGGTGAGTCTCCATCTTCATGAAGTGGGTCATCTAAGTCAGCATCTGATACTTTCAACTCATCTGACGTTGGTATTGCTTGTTTTCTAACAGGATCATTAGGGTTTGTTGGATCTATTAATGATAAGTAGTATGGTGTTATACTCATTCTCAAAGTTTTAAGACATTCCTTAACACCTTGTTCTTCATGCTCTGTAAGTGGAATATATTTTTTTAATTCTTCAACTGAAGTTATTCTATTTTTTACTTGCCAATTCCAATCATTCCATAATTCATCGCTAACATTTTTAAATATTTTTCTTTCCATAACTTATATCCTCCCTAGTTATATATATAAATTCTTAAATATTTTTCTTAATGTCGCACTTTCTCTCAAAGCAGTCAACGTGACATCTGCATGCCCCTTTGTGTACCCGTTTCCTATTATCATATCTACATCTTTCCCTACGCCCTCAGCTCCTAGAGCTGCTTTTGTGAATACTGTTGCCATTGAGAAGAAGTATACTACTCCACCATCTCTAACTGGTAATATTGTACTCATTTCTGTATTTTGAACATTTACACAGTTTATCGCTAAATCAACTTCTTTACCGTCATTTACTTCTAATACTTTTTTAAGAACTTCTGTAGGATTTTTTGCATCTACAGCTATTACTGAATCTACAAGATCATTTTCCTTTAAGAATGCTGCTTGTTCGTCATCTATAACAAGAGCAATTACTCTTCCAGTTTTACCTGCTTTTTTTCTAGCTTCATAACAGCAAAGCATTCCAGATTTTCCAGCAGCTCCAAGTATTAAAACACTATCTCCTTCTTTAACCAATTTTTGAGTCTGAGCCGGTGCTCCAGCAACATCAAGTGCCGCTAATGCTAAGTTTTCTTCCATATCTGTCGGTAACTTAGCATATATTCCACTCTCAAATAAAATTGCTTTTCCCTTAATTTCAACTCTGTCTATATCGGCTTTTATATCTATTATTTCTTCTATTTTTAATGGTGTTAATGATAGTGATACTAATGTTGCTATTTTGTCTCCTACTTTTAAATCTATTTTATCTACTAAGTCATGACCTATTTTCTCTATTGTTCCTATTAACATACCTCCAGAACCTGTTATCGGATTCTGCATTTTTCCCTTTTCTTCTACTATCTCTAATATACTTGACTTTATCTTCTCTATATCATGTTCGCATTCTTTTTCTATTTGGTTGAAACTTGCTGAGTCTATATTCAATGCTTGTACATCTATTAAAATTTCGTTATCATATATGTTCATATCATTGTTTACTTTTTTTGCTGGTTGTGGAAGTGAATTTTCACCTATAACTCTATGTGTACCATATTTGCATCCTTTCATTTCTAATCCCCTCTTTTTATACTAATTGTGCTTTTGTATACACTAAATTATCAGATATTATTAAATCTGCGTCTGTCATTTCTTTTAACTCTTCTATTGTTATATCTTCACTTATTTCAGTTAAAACTAATCCTTCTTCTGTAACATTCATAACTGCAAATTCAGTTATTATCATATCAACTACACCTTTTGCAGTTAATGGAAGAGTACAGTTTTTAAGTATTTTAGATTTACCTTTCGCGGTATGTAACATGGCAACTATGACTTTTTTAGCACCAATTACTAAATCCATAGCCCCACCCATCCCTGGAACCATTTTTCCTGGTACTATCCAATTAGCTAAGTTTCCATGTTGATCCACTTCTAGTGCTCCTAGTACTGTTACATCTACATGTCCTCCTCTTATGATTCCGAAAGACACTGATGTATCGAAGAAAGCTCCATTATCGTTTATAGTTACATATTGACCACCTGCATTAGTTATATATGGGATAATTTCATCTTCATCCGCAACTTTACCCATTCCAACCATTCCATTTTCAGATTGGAAAGTTAAATTTATACCTTCTTCTATATAATTTGTGGTTAATGTAGGAAGCCCTATTCCTAAATTTACTAATTGATTGTTTTTTAATTCCTTAGCTACTCTTCTAGCTATAACCTCTTTAGGATTCATTATTTTTCCTCCTTTATAATGTAATCTACTACTACACCTGGAGTCATTATCAATTCTTTATCTATACTTCCTACACTTACTAATTCTTCAGCTTGGACCACTACTATGTCACTTGCCATAGCTATCATTGGATTGAAATTTTTAGTTGTACCTTTATATACTGTATTTCCAAACTCGTCTACCAAACTCCCATTCACAAGTGCAACATCGGCTCTTAATGGAAGTTCTAATAAATATTCTTTTTCATCTATAGTTATTTTTTGTTTACTTTCTTCTACAATGGTACCTACTCCTGTGGGAGTTAATATTCCACCTAAACCATATCCCCCTGCTCTTATCCTCTCTATAAGCGTTCCTTGTGGGGATAGCTCAACATCTAGTTTTCCTTCATTCATTAGTCTTCCGGTTTCTGAATTTGTACCTATGTGAGATGCTATAACCTTTTTAACTTGATTATTAACAATTAGTCTTCCTATACCTTCATCTACATAGGAAGTGTCATTCCCTATTATAGTTAAATTTTTAACATCCGATTCTATAAGTGAATCGATAAGAACTTCTCCTGTTCCACATCCTAAGAATCCACCTATCATAATAGTCATATCATCTTTATAAAGTCCCTTTAATTTTTCCAAAGATATAACTTTATTCATTTTAGACACCCCCTCAATATATTCTAAGCTTCTTGTGCACTTAATATCTTAGCTTCTAGACCTAGTATTTGACGAGCTTCTACTGGCGTTGCAACTTCTCTTCCGAGTTCTCTTACAATATTTGCTGCTTTTCGAACAAATTCACCATTAGATGAAGCTGGTACTCCTTTTTTCATATAAACATTATCTTCAAAACCAACTCTTACATGTCCACCCATTAATACACCTAAGGCTATCATGTCAAATTGATATCTACCTATACCGCTTACTGTAAACGTGGAATTTTGAGGTATACTTTCTCTCATAAACATTAAATCTCTATAAGTTGCACCTATCCCCCCGTTAACTCCCATAACAAAGTTAAAATGCATATTATCATTAATAAACCCTTTTTTATTAAGCCTAATAGCCATGTCTACCATACCCTTGTCAAATACTTCTATCTCTGGCTTAATATTTAACTCTATCATTTTTTTTCCAAACTCTTTTATAGTATTTTCGGTATTTACAAATATTTCATCTCCACCAAAGTTACAAGTTCCACAATCTAATGTTGCCATTTCAGGATAAAGATCTACGGGTTGTATTCTTTCTTCATTGCTCATTCCAACTGCACCTCCAGTTGAAGGTTGAATAATGGCATCTGGACATGCAATTTTTATAGCATCTATACACTCTTTAAATCTGTTTATATCTTGTGTAGGAGCACCATTATCTTCTCTTACATGAAGATGTATTATACTTGCACCGGCATCATAAGCTGACTTTGCTTCTCTCGCTATTTCTTCTACAGTGTAAGGTACATTTGGATTATGCTCCTTTGTTACCTCAGCACCACATATAGCCGCAGTTATTATAACCTTTTGCATATTAAATCCTCCCCTTAAATAACTATAATCTTTGCTTATCTTTCGGTACTACACAAGTTCCACTAGCTTTACAAACTACTATTGGATCCTTTAAAACCTCTGCAGCTGAATCATTTATATCATTTCTAGGTATTATAACTTTTCTAGCTTCAAACACCATTTTTCTAGAACTATTTCCGACATTAACAATTTCACCTACAGCTTCTATGTAATCTCCTGCGTATACTGGGGCCATAAATTCTACACTATCGTAAGCTTTGAATAGCCCTTCATCTCCATCATTTTGTATTAATAGTTCAGTCGCAATATCCCCAAATAATTGAAGCATCTTAGCCCCATCTACTAAATTTCCACCGTAATGAACATCATGGCTGCTCATTCTCATTCTAATCATTGATTTCATATGAACATCCTCCTTTAATTAATTTATTTGTATTTTGAAATATGTTTTATATATTATGCTAATTCTTGTATTAAATTTTTTACAACTTTATTGACTTCGCCTACTATAGAAAGGTCAGCGTTTTCAAATATAGGAGCATCAGGATTTGTATTAATAGCTATTATATACTCAGATCCTTCCATACCAGCTATATGTTGTATCGCTCCTGATATCCCGCATGCGATATATAAGTCAGGTCTTACAGTTTTTCCAGTTTGACCTACTTGACGATTTTTATCAACCCATCCAGCATCAACTACAGCACGCGATGCACTAACTTCAGCTCCTAATATATCAGCTAATTCATATAAGGCATCCAGATTCTCTTTAGATCCTAGACCTCTACCTGCCGATATAAGTATTTTTGCATCTTCAATTTTAACCTGTTTTACATTTTCTTTTATAAAATCCAATACTTGTATACTTTTACCCTCATTAGACAAATCAACTGAGAAATCTTCTATCGTCCCATTTCTAGAAAAGTCTTTTTCTAATTTTTCCATAACACCTGCCTTACAGTGCTCATTTGAGGTCGATGATCTGGACATATTATAGTAGCCATTATATTTCCACCAAATGCTGGTCTTGTCATAAGTAATCCATTACTTTCATCATCTATATCAAGTGACGTACAGTCGGCTGTAAGTCCTGTCTCAATACTTGAACTAACTCTCGGCGCTAAATCTCTACCTATTGTAGTTGCGCCTACTAAAACTATATCCGGATCCTTCTTTTTTATAACTTCACAAAATGCTTTTGTGTAAGTGCTTGTTATATATACATCTAAGTTTTCATCATCAACACAAATAACTTCATCTGCACCGTATTGTATAAGTTCTTCACATAATAGCTTAACATTGTGTCCTAATAATACAGCACATACTTTAGCATCTAATCTATCTGCTAACGCTTTGCCTTTCCCTAATAATTCCAAAGATACATTTTGTACTTCACCGCTTCTTTGTTCTACAAAAACCATTACACTCATTAATCTACCTCCATAATCACTACTTTTTTAAGAGAAAGTTCATTAAATTATATATTACTAACCTTTACTTCCGTTATTATATGTTTTTCTTTGAGAGCATTCATTATTATTGATGCTCCTTCTCTCTCGTCTACATCGTGGACTGTTCCTCTAGCTTTTACTCCCTTAGTAAATGATTTCTTAACCTTTGTAGGAGAACCCTTTAAACCTATTTCTTCTAAACCAACATCAATATCCTTTAATGTCCAAGTTTCAATCAAATCTTTATTCATACAATCGTATATTCTAGAAACTTTCATATATCTTGGTGAATTCATCTCTTGCAGAGTAGTTATAAGAATTGGCATCTTTGCCTTAATAACTTGATATCCATCTTCAAAAGCCCTATTTACTACCACATAATCGCCTTCTACATCTAACTTATCAACATAAGTTATTGATGGTATATCAAGGTGATTTGCTATTTGAGGACCAACTTGTGCAGTATCTCCATCTATTGCTTGCCTACCTGCTATTATTAAATCATAGTCTAATTTTTTAATTGCTCCTGCTATGGTTTTTGAAGTAGCTAATGTGTCTGCTCCTGCAAATGCTCTATCTGTAAGAAGTATCGCTCTATCTGCACCCATAGCTATTGCTTCTTCTAATGCATTTTTAGCTTGAGGAGGTCCCATTGATAGTACAGTAACTGTAGCCCCTATTTTTTCTTTTAACCTTACGGCCTCCTCTATTCCAGCTTTATCATCTGGGTTTATTATACTCGGTACACCATCTCTTATTAATGTCCCAGTTTTTGGGTCTAATCTTACTTCTGTTGTATCTGGTACTTGTTTTACACAAACCAAAATATTCATACGATTCCTCCTGAAAAACTATTTTAATAGATCTGCACTTATAACCATTTTTTGTACTTCGCTTGTTCCTTCATATATCTCTGTTATTTTTGCATCTCTCATCATTCTTTCTACATCGTATTCACGAGTATATCCATATCCTCCGTGAAGTTGAACAGCTTTAGTTGTAACTTCCATTGCAACTTCCCCTGCATAAAGTTTAGCCATCGCAGCTTCTACGCTATATGAATTGCCTTCATCTTTCTTTCTTGCAGCTTCATAGACTAGGTGTCTTGCAGCTTCGATTTTAGTTTTCATATTTGCTAGTTCAAATTGGGTATTTTGGAAAGCAGATATACTTCTTCCAAATTGCTTTCTCCCCTTAACATAATCTACTGTAGTATCTAATGCACCTTGTGCTATACCTAGTGCTTGAGCTGCTATACCTATACGCCCACCATCTAGAGTTTTCATAGCAATTTTAAAACCTTGACCTTCTTTTCCTAACAAATTTTCTTTTGGTATTCTACAATTTTCAAATATAAGTTCACAAGTTGCTGAACCCCTTATACCTAGTTTTTTCTCTTTCTTACCTATACTAAATCCTTCTGTACCTTTTTCAACTATAAACGCTGATATTCCGCGAGTTCCTTTAGATTTATCAGTCATTGCCATAACAACATAAATTTCTGCTGGACCAGCATTCGTTATAAAAATTTTTGTTCCATTTAATATGTAATTATCACCATCTAATACTGCCGTTGTTTGTTGCCCTGCTGCATCTGTTCCTGCATTTGGCTCCGTTAAACCAAATGCACCTAACCTCTCACCTTTAGCTAAAGGTGTTAAGAATTTCTGCTTTTGTTCTTCTGATCCAAATTGATGTATTGGACACGCTCCTAATGAGGTATGAGCAGATACTATCACGCCTGTAGTTCCACAAGCTTTTGAAAGTTCTTCAACTGCCATAGCATACCCCAAATAGTCACCTCCTTCACCACCGTACTCTTTTGGAAAAGGTATTCCCAGCATCCCGCATTTAGCCATTTTTTCAACAGTTTCATACGGGAATCTTTCTTCTTCATCAATTTCATGCGCGATAGGAGCCACTTCGTTTATTGTAAACTCTCTATACATTTGTTTTAATAATTCATATTTTTGCATAAATATCTCCCTTATTTTAAGTAATTATATTTATTAGCATTTTTTTATTATTAAGCTAGTACCTTGACCTCCACCTATACAAAGAGTAGCAAGTCCTAGATGTGCTGTATCTCTTTTTTGCATTTCATGCACCAAAGTAACTAATATTCTACATCCACTAGCTCCTATTGGATGGCCTAGTGCAATTGCCCCTCCATTTACATTTACTTTTTCCATATCAAAGTTTAACCCTTTTTCAACTGATAAAGCTTGAGCTGCAAATGCTTCATTTGCTTCTATTAAATCTATATCATCTAATTTAAGATTTGCTTTTCTTAGAGCTTTTTCTGTGGCTGGTACTGGACCATATCCCATTATAGATGGCTCAACCCCTGCTGACGCATAAGAAACAATACTTGCTAATGGCTTAAGCCTAATTCATCGCATTTCTCCCTGCTCATTAGAATAACCATAGCACTCCCATCATTTATTCCAGATGCATTACCTGCACTAACAGTCCCATCTTTTTTAAATGCAGTTCTTAACTTGGCTAACTTCTCTATTGTTGTATTATGTTTTGGATGTTCATCAGTGTCTACTACTATAGGATCTCCTTTTTTCTGTGGTACTTTAACCTCAACTATTTCATCTTTAAATCTGTTGTTTAATTGAGCATTTTTTGCTTTTTCTTGACTTAAAAGTGCAAATCTATCCTGCTCTTCTTTGCTTATTCCAAATTTTTCCGCTAAGTTCTCGGCAGTTATACCCATATGGTAATTATTAAATGCATCAGTTAATCCATCATTTACTAAAGAATCTACTAATTTATTATCACCTAAGCCATATCCATATCTACCTTTGTTTAATAAATACGGAGCATTACTCATACTTTCACAGCCTCCAGCTAAAACTACATCGCAATCGCCAAGAGCAATAAACTGTGCTGCCATACTTACTGCTCTAAGTCCAGAACCGCAAACTTTATTTATAGCAAGCGCTGGAACCTCTACAGGAATATCGGATTTTATAGCTACTTGTCTAGCTACATTTTGCCCAAGGCCAGCACTCAATACGTTACCTATTAGTACTTCATCTATCATATGTGATTTTATGTTTGCTCTTTTGATAGCTTCCTTAGCTGCTATACTTCCTAATTCTACAGCGCTTACATCTTTAAGTGCACCGCCCAAAGACCCTATAGGCGTTCTTACTGCCGATAGTATAACTATTTCTCTCATAAATAACTCCTCCTTGTAAAATCAATATTGTTTCATACACATACTGAACTCTTCAAATACAGTTATTTAGTTAACTAGGACTTCATTTAATTGTTTATATAATTTGGATTTTTGTTTCATAAGTTTATCAACGTTAGATACTTGTAATAAATTCTTTTAATTACTTAACTTATGCTAGAATTGAATGTTAGATTTTGAATAAACAATTTGTAAAGAATAATATAATACATTACTTTTTCTAAATTGATAATTGTTTTTTCATAATAGCTATTACCTGATGTTAAGATTTAGTTCAGTTTGTTATAGCAATTGAGGTTACAAATTGATGTGTAAGCATTTCAATTTTCATATGATATTTTCTGTATCATATTTTAATGCTCTAAGTATATATTAATGTAAAAACAACGTTATTGTCTAAGTCGTATTTGTTATATGATATATAAGTAAAAGCTATATGTGAGAAATATATAGCTTGAATATAAAATAAGCGTAAATGTCTCGCAACTTAAATATCGTTTTTAATGCAAAAAAGTAGTTAGTTGAACACTCAGAGTTTATTCCGTAAACTCTGAGTGTTCAACTATTTCTGGAAAGAATCTATTTCATAAAACAATTTATGTATTTTTATTTTTAAAGAAATCAATTATAAAATTGAATACGTGTTGATTTACATGGCTATAACGATCTTTCTTGGGTCTACATAATAATACTTTCCAAGTTATAGGATCATTAAATGATCTTTCTACAATCTGATCATTTTTAAAGAAGTCATGCACTGGCGATGGTAAAATAGTTATAAATTCAGAATTTGTAGTTGATTGCAGTAGGAAATCCCACGAGCCTGACATGATATACCTTTTTAGTTTCACATTTTCATCCGTAAATTTCTGCATTAATTTATGATGTATCATAAATGTTGGATCAAATATTGCAAGCAATTCTTCGTTTAAGTCTTTCCAATCTATATTGTTATTTCTAGCAAGTGGATGATTGACATTTAAAAATGCAGTAAGCTCGTCTTCTTGAAGTATATGTTCTGTAATTACACTTTTATCAATTCCGGTTGGTTGTAGGAGCACCACATAGTCTAATTCCCGTAAAATAAGCATACTATTTAACTCATGTGCCCCCTTCTCTACAATATCGAACTCTATATCTGGATTATTTGCAACAAGTTGTGCAACTACATCTGAAAACACTATTCCAAGTATTAATGGTGGTATTCCTATTCTTACTTTACCTTTGAATTTAACAGAATCCTCCCTCAAATCCTCCATCATATTTTCATACTCATTTAAGATATTTTCTGCATTAATATAAAATCTCTCTCCTGCTGGTGTTAGGTCATTTAATCTTCCCTTATACCTGTCAAATAAATATACATCTTCAGTCTCTTCAAAATTTTTTATTATCTGACTTAGATATGGTTGTGATATGTGTAATTCATTTGATGCTAATGAAAGATTTAAATCACATTTTACTATCTCAACAAAATATTTTAGATGCTTTATATCCACATAGGTCTCCTCTCTTGTAAGTATTCCTTATCAATCTTATCTATTTCTATTTATTATAATCATAGAATCCTATTTTAGTTTTTCTTCCTAGTTGATTTGCTCTAACCATTTTGGTCAAAAGTTGATGTGGTCTGTATTTAGTATCTCCAAATTCAGTATATAAAACGTTCATTATAGCCAAAACAACATCTAATCCTATTAAATCACCTAACGCTAGAGGTCCCATAGGATGGTTTGCACCTAACTTCATTGCTTCATCTATTTCCTCTTTATTTGCAACACCATCTGCATATATACCGATAGCTTCGTTTATCATTGGTATAAGTATTCTATTTACTACAAATCCAGGAGATTCAGATACATTAACTGGAACCTTATTGATACTCTTAGATAATTCAAATACTGTATCAAAAGTTACTTTTGATGTTAATTGACCACTTATAATTTCAACCAAATCCATCATAGGAACTGGATTAAAGAAATGCATCCCAATAACCTTATTTGGTCTTTTAGTTGCAGAAGCTATTTCTGTTATAGATAATGACGAAGTATTAGTCGCTAAAATAGTTTTCGAATGGCATAATTCATCCAATAATTTAAAAATATCTTTTTTAGTATTCATATCCTCTACAGATGCTTCTATTATTAAGTCCATATCTTTTAAATCTTCATAGTCAATAGTTGTGCTAACATGACCTAATATTTCTTCTTTTTTTGCATCGTCTATTTTTTCTTTTGAAACTAATCTTGATAAATTTTTATTTAATAAAGCCAAACATTCGTCTATAGATTCTTTACTTCTACTCTTTAAACAAATATCCTGGCCACAACTTGCTATAGTTTGTATAATTCCACTACCCATAGTTCCACTTCCAATTACTGCTAATTTCATAGATATACCTCCTGTTATTTTAGTATTTGTAAACTATTAAATTAAACAGTTTATTTAATATAGTTAATAGTTAATATATTCAATTTAATAGTTTCATTATCCTTTTATAAACTTAGCGTCTCTCTTTTCAACAAAAGCCGACATACCTTCTTTTTGGTCTTTAGTCGAAAAACAGAGCCCAAATAAATTAGTCTCTATATCTATTCCGGTATCTATATCAGTTTGATAACCAAGTTTTATAGCTTCCTTAGAGTATCTGACTGCAAGTTGGGCATTTTTTGCTATTGCTTTAGCTAATTTTTCAACTTCTTCTAATAAAACTTCTGGCTCAACAACTTTATTTACTAAACCTAATGTTTCAGCTTCATCTGCTTTAATAATTCGCCCTGTAAAGATTAACTCTTTTGCTTTTGCCATACCAACCAATCTTGATAGCCTTTGAGTTCCACCGAACCCTGGTATTACACCAAGAGTTACTTCTGGTTGACCAAATACAGCTTTAGTAGAAGCTATTCTTATATCACATGCCATTGCTATCTCACATCCCCCGCCTAAAGCAAATCCATTTACAGCGGCTATTACAATTTTCTTACTATCTTCAATTTCTTTAAAAGCCTTGCCTGCAAGTCTACTGAAATCTTTAGCAGATAAAGAATTTAAGTCTTTCATATCTGCAATATCAGCTCCAGCTACAAATGCTTTTCCTTCACCTGTTAACACTACTACATCAATATCTTCATCATCATTGATGTCTACAAACACTTCATAAAGTTCTTTTAAGGTTTTTGTATTTATCGCATTAAGTACTTGGGGTCTATTCACTTTCACTGTACATATACTACCATTTAATTCTACAGCTAAATTCTCATAAACTTTAACATCATTTATTATCATAATATCCTCCTTTATTAAAACGATTTATTACTGCGTACCTGGTTTAATAAACTTTCCTTAACCAAGGACACAAACTTAGATAATTCTTCAAAGACCATTATGTACCTACAGAGTCCCCATCTACTCTGTGTAATTATATGTTATTTGCGCATAAATAATTTTATATTTATACCGTATATTTATGATGATAGCACTCAAATTATAAATTGCAACAATTTATCGTTATTTTTTTCACCTATTTTTTTCTACAATTTTATAAAATCTAATATAATTTAAAATAAGATCATAAGTCTATTTATTAAAATAAATAGCAATAATTATAAGGTTTATATTTCGATAACTATTCTAATATTTGATCTATTTTGCCTTTTATACTTACCATATTATACAAGTTGAATATGATAACCAGTAAGTTAAATTAAAAGTCCCCATCTATATCACTTTTAAGAAATATAGATGGGGACTCTTAATCTTAGTTATTTCTAAAAATAAAAAAGGATAATAGGTAATTTTCATAAAAAAAGAACCAATAAACTTATTAGTTCTCTTAAATAAACCTTATCTACTTAACACGTTTAAGTTTTTCTACATCTTCTTTTACATGTTTCAAACCTTCTATATCGTCTTGATTCCATAATGTTATAGTTTTGATTCGATTTAATTGCTTAGCAATTTCATCAGACCCTTCATAAACGGCTTTAAAATTTTCTTGTATTGTTTCTTCAAGTTCATCAAGTCTATTTACTATACTTTTCTGCCCATCTAATATATCTTTTTTCATACTATCTAAATAATCTCTTAATTCTTGATCCAAAATTTATATCCCCCTTCATATATTTCTTATAAATATATTATAGTATTTTTAAGACTTAAATACTAGTTCTCTAATCCTTTAAATATATTATATATTTGCATTTTTTACACTCTTTATTATTTTCATCAATAGTGTCTCTTATATACTAAGATTCTTAGCTTGTACATTTTAAGATAAAGAGGCCATTAAAGCACCTCTTTTTTATAGATATACTCCTTCATCAGCTCTATTCATTACTATTTCAGCACATATCTTTCTTACTTCTTCATTTGCTTTGATTCTATCTTCATCACATGTATATTTCGGTAGTATAATGTATCCAGTACTACCCCCTCGTTTTATTAATTTATCAACTACCTTTTCACCCTGTATTACATTTGCATCAGTTGGGACAACTTTATTTACATTTTTCATAAGAGTCCACCCCCCTAAATAGGTATATGTCTAATAAAATTTGTCCTATTCCTTTTGTGTATAAAGAGACTTATCTTTATTGGAAATAAGCCATTTTCAAATCATATCATTACCATTTTTATAGTCAATACATAATAAAATAGCCTTAAAACGAATATATATACTGTATAAGGAGGTATTAGTATGAATGTGGCAATATACCTACGTAAATCACGAGCTGATTTAGAAGCTGAGAAAAATGGCGAATTCGAGACATTAAAAAGGCATAAATCCTCACTTCTGAAATTAGCCAAGAAGGAAAAATATAATATTGTTGAAATCAAAGAAGAGCTAGTAAGTGGTGAATCTATAATACATAGACCAAGGATGATTGAATTACTACAAGAGGTAGAAAATGAAAAGTACGATGCTGTATTAGTAATGGATATTGACCGTTTAGGTCGTGGTGGTATGAAAGACCAAGGTGTTATATTAGAAACCTTTAAAAATAGTAATACAAAGATTATAACTCCACAAAAAATATACGATTTAGAAAATGATTTAGATGAACAATATACTGAATTAGAATCATTTATTGCTAGACAAGAATTAAAAATGATAAAGAAAAGATTAGAACGAGGTCGTAAAAAAAGCATTGAAGAAGGAAAATTTATATTTGGTACTGCACCTATTGGATACGACATTGCAAAAAACGATAAGAAAGAAAAAATACTTATAAAAAATGATAAAGCTTACATAATTAAATTAATCTATGATTTATATATCAATGAGGACATGGGAATTTATAAAATAGCAAATCATTTAAACAATAAAGGTTTAAGCCCTATAAAAATAGATAAATGGACACCTTCTACGATAAACAGAATTATACAGAACAAGGCTTATTGTGGATATATTATGTATAGTAAAATAATAAACACTAAAAAATATAATGAAAATGGTAATGAAATTAGAGTTAAAAACTCCGATGAAAATGTACTCTGCTATGAAGGTAAACATGAACCAATAATAGATATTGAAACTTGGGAAAAAGCACAAAAAATCAGAGAAAACCGTATAAAAAGCTTACATTTTGGCGGACGTCATGCACTTCAAAATCCATTTGCCGGCATATTAAAATGCAAAACTTGCAATCATGCAATGCAAAGAAAGGTTAAAGATGAAGATAGAACATATCTATGGTGTAAACACAGTTGTGGTAATCTTTCTATTAGGATCAGTTATTTAGAAAAATTATTATTAGAGTTTTTAGAAGATACTTTAAACAACTATCAAGTTATGGTTAGAAAAGAAGATATTAAAAATAAAACTGTTGATGATAAAAAGATACTAGATGAAAAATTAATAAAAAAATTAAAATCTGAATTAAATGAATTAGAAAAACAAAAAACTAGCTTATTCAATTTTCTTGAAAGAGGAATTTATGATGAAGATACTTTTTTAGATCGTTCAGAATATATAAAAGATAAAATTGAACATATAAATAAGAATCTAAAAAATCTAAACTCTAACTTAAAAAATTATCAGGAAAATGATTACAGCAAAGTTGTATTAAAATTAAGAAATGTATTAGAATATTATGATTTAGCTAAAACTCCTAAAGAGAAAAATAAATTGTTAAAAAGTATAATTGATGAAGTCTATTATTATAAAGATGAAACTCATAAAACAGATGAGTGTAACTTAGAGATAAAATTAAAAGTATACTAGTATTTTATAGGGCACTCCAAAGATGGCTTTAGCGACGCGGCTCTAACACCTACATCAAGATACAATTTCGCAAGAGAAGTAAATGCTTTAATAAATGAATACGATCTAGATGGAATAGATATAGACTGGGAATATCCTGGTACTAGTGCTGCCGGAATAAAATCTAGACCGCAAGACAGAGAAAATTTCACGCTATTACTTACGGCAATAAGAGACGTTATAGGTCGAAACAAGTGGCTAAGCGTTGCCGGTTCTGGAGATAGTGCATATATAAACAACAGTGCTGAAATAGAAAAAATAGCCCCTATAATTGACTACTTCAACTTAATGAGCTACGATTTTACTGCTGGTGAATCTGGCGCCAACGCTAGGAAACACCACGCAAACCTATATCCATCAGATCTATCTTTAGCTGGCTACAGTGTGGATTCGATGGTAGATAACCTAATAAATGCAGGGATGCCTCCTGAAAAAATATTATTAGGAGTTCCTTTCTATGGTAGATTAGGATCTTCTTTAACTAGATCCTACGATCAACTTAGAAGAGATTATATAAATAAAAACGGTTATCAATATAGATTCGATCAAGAAGCACTTGTTCCGTATTTAACTCAAGATGGAGAATTTGCAATGTCGTTTGAAGATTCTTTATCAATATTTTTGAAAACACAATACGTCCTTACTAGGTGTCTAGGAGGAATTTTCTCGTGGACTTCTACTTACGATCAAGCAAATATTTTAGCTAATACAATGTATCAAGGAATAAATGATCCTGAGAGTTTAAGAGCAGAACTCGAAGGTGTCTATGGTATATTCACCTAGAATATAACTTAATTATATAAAATTTATATCTAAAATAGCTGTAATTTAGGGGCTGTCTCATGAGTATTAGTTTTGAGTTAGCCCCTATTTAAATATAAGTTATTTTTAATTTCATCAACTTTTTTCAACATTTTTTTTAAATTTTCATTTATATCATTATTTTTTTGTCCTTTATGATTTTCATAACCCAATTCTTTATTAACATTATAAACAGAATCTATCGGATCTACACTTACATCTATTGTTGCAGACATAATTTTCCAAGTATCATCTAATTTAGAGAGATAAATTACATAATCATTACCAGCTCCAGCATCATTTACTATCTCTCCCTTTGAATCATAAGAAAAAATCTCTAATACATACACATTAACTTTAACAGTATCTTTATATTTTGTTATACTTTCAAAATCAAACTCAAACTTTCCTTCAAATGGCTTATAACCATTGATATCATTATTTGTTTTCTTTAAATCATTTCTAGCTATTAAATATTGCTTAAATTCATCAGAAGCTACTGTTGAAAAATTATTTTTCCCCCCATTAAAGTTATAATCTTCTTTAACAAAAACCTCTACTACATCTTTAATAGATTTTTTATCATTTACACTTAGATATTTTTTACTTTTATCGTTTACGATATATGCAATTCCAATAATAATTACAATAAGAGAAAAAAATAAAATTATTCTTTTTAACAAAATAGACATACTCTTTACTCCCCTAATAAAAATATAAGGAGTAGTAATTACTACTCCTTCTTAAGCTCTTTTACTTTTACATTTTATTTATCGATTGATTGTTTAGCAAGTCTATCTGCCTCATCATTGTACTTATTGCCACTGTGTGCTTTAACTTTTACAAATTTAACATTTAAATTATCTTTAATGCTATCGTAGTATTTTTTGTAATTGATAGTTCCTACTTTATTTGTCTTCCAAGCTCCTATACACCACTTCTCTATTCCCTCGTAGTCAAAGTACAGTATCAAGTTTTTTAAACCGTTTTCTATACAGTAATTCATAGCTATTTTTGAAGCCTCTATTTCACCTGCTACATTTCTCATATCTACTAAATCTTTATCGTTACCTTTTACACTAAAAGATGTTATTTCTACATCACCTTTTAGTATAACTACACCTGATCCGTACAATTTAATAGAGTGCTCATAACTTCCATCTACATAAGCTTCAACTGTATTTTCATCTATTTCAAATTTTTTCAAATCGCTTCCATATACGTAATCTTTAGCCTCTTCTAATGTCTTAAAGCTCTTGTATTCAGCTCCTTTAAAACCATTTACCTGTTTCTTACACTCATCCCAAGTATTAAATACCCCCGTTTTTTTACCGTTTCTAACGGCATAAACCTTTTTATTTGACAAGAATACGACCTCCAAATATTTTATTATAATTACTTATCTCCTAAAAAATTATAGTTTATGTTGTGTTAAAAGTAAAATTAAATTTTAAAGTTATCTATGAATAATTTTAACCTCAATAATCAAAACTATAACTAATAAATATGTACATTTTATAAGAGGTGATTTTGTGAAGGAGATAAATTATAAGAAATATATTTTCCTTGGGCTATTTGGATTAATTATTTGCGGAATGGTTTTTTTAGATTCTAGTTTTTTAAGCAAGACCAAAACGCAAATATCCGATTTAAGTACTACAGAGTACAATTGGTACTTTAACCCGAGAGAAGATGGTAAACAGCCAACACCGATTAAAGAGGCTGAATTTTTAAGAAATACGACTCATATTACGTAGGTAAAAATAATGAAAAAGTTCTTTATCTATCCTTTGATGCCGGTTATGAAAGCGGAAACACAGAAAAAATACTTGATACGCTAAAGAAACACAATGCCAAAGCTCAATTTTTCGTAGTTGAGAGTTACATTGAAAAAAATCCCGAAATAATTAAAAGAATGGTTAAAGAAGGTCATCTAGTTTGCAATCACTCTAAAACTCACCCTTCTATGGCTGGTATAACAGATTTCGAAAAATTTAAAGAAGAGATTACCAGCGTTGAGAAAGCTTATAAAAAAGTTACTGGTAAGGTTATGCCAAAGTACTTTAGACCTCCGATGGGTAAATTTAGTGAACGTTCACTTAAATACACTCAAGATCTCGGATATAAATCTATTTTTTGGAGCTTTGCATATGTAGATTGGTATGAAGATAATCAACCTACTCATGAATTTGCAAAAGAAAAGATTTATTCAAGGACTCATCCCGGCGCAATAGTTTTACTTCATCCTAATTCTAAAACTAATACGGAGATTCTTGATGAGGTCATCACACATTGGGAAAAAGAAGGTTACAAATTAAAAACTTTAGATAATTTATCTAAAAACTAGTAAATAAAGAAGGCTTAAAAGCCTTCTTTATTTATTTCTAATACCTTTCAAGATATGATTAAATTAAAATATATTTAATTCTGGACAATTTCCAAGAAAGATTTAAAAATAAATATATTTAGCTTTAAAAGATATCTTTCGAATAAATTAAAATATAAATACTTTTAACAACTACCAAATTATTTATAAAAGCTTTTGAACTGGTACTTGAATCTCTGTTATAAATTCTCCTTCTTCTCCCGTTTCATGAATATCAATCTTATATATTTCAATTGCACTTCCTATAATTTTGCAATCATTCTCTTTTACAAACTTGTAAATTTTATCTATACATTCTTTATTATTTGTATAATTTCCAGTGTAGTTAAGTGTTGCGTAATAACCTTCTTCGAACACTATATCATAGGCATCTTCTCTATCTTCTAAAAAACATATTGCCGATTTGAATTCGTTATAGATATTACTTGCTATTGAGCCGTCAGAAAATATTGCTCCTAAATTATTATTTCCAATTATATCGAATTTTCCCTCATGCTCTTTTCGTAGTTTCTGAATTAGGATATCAAAGTCTTCATCTTTTTTTATGTCTGCATTTAGTATAAATGCCTTCCTGTTTTTAATATACTTTACTTCTACATTTTCTGTTACTACATTTCCAAGTGCATTTTCTATTGATATTAATCTCTTTTTTATATTTTTTTTATGCTTTATTAATTCATCTAATTTTTGGTCTATTAATCCTAATTCTTCATTTAAAATCTGTTTTGTAGAATCTATCGTTCTGTCATCTAAGTACTCTTTTACTCTTTTCATAGGAAAATCTAATAGCCTAAATTCCTTTATCATATTAAGTTTCCATATATCTGACAAGCTGTACATTCTATAACCATTTGTATCTCTTAGAGGTTTTAGTATCCCGATCTCTTCGTAGTACATTAATGAGTCTCTTCCTATATTATATATCTTTGAAATTTCACCAATCTTATAGTACTCTTTCATATTTTCTCCTCATTTATATTTTATAAAAGCATTTTACAACTATACTTGAATTAAATTTGAAATTTATTTGAAAATTCCATTGACCTTGGTATTATACCATAGTTTATTATCTAATATAGCTATAAGATGTATTATCTCAATTTTACGTTAAATTAATTAGCACAAGGAGTGATAATATGGACTCAAATATTTTGTCAAATGAAAATATTAGTCTTAAGAAAAAATTTATAAGGTATCTCGGACCATCTGTGGTATCAATGTGGGTGTTTTCACTCTACACTATGGTCGATGGTATCTTCGTAAGCAAAGGAGTTGGAGAACTGGCACTGGCATCTGTAAATATTTCTATGCCTTTTATAAACTTTATTTTTGCAGTCTCCCTTCTCTTCTCTACAGGAGCATCTACTGTCATAGCAGTTTTACTCGGTAAAAAGATATAAAGCCTGCTAATGAAGTGTTTACTTTTAATATAGTCTTTATAACAGCTCTCTCGGCAATTATTCTTATATTAGCATATTTTAATCTCGACAGGCTTGCTATGTTTTTAGGTGCAACAGATTCTACTGTAGATATGGTCAAAGACTACCTTGGAATTGTAATGTTTTTCAATGGATTTTTTATAGTATCTTATTCTTTAGAGGTTATTATTAAAACAGATGGTTTTCCAATACTAGCAACTGTTGGAGTTGTTATTTCGGCCATTACAAATATAATCTTAGATTATTTCTTCGTACTGGAATTTGGATGGGGTGTTAAAGGAGCTGCATATGCAACTGGTATATCACAAGTCATGGCTACTGCTTTCTTTTTAGTTCACTTTTTCAGAAAAAATTCTACTTTAAATTTTACTAGATTTAAAGTCGATTTTAAAGCTATTGGTAAAATAGCAGCTATAGGATTTCCAGATTCTTTAACTGAGCTAAGTGCTGGAGTAGTAATTCTTTTATTTAATTTAAATATCCAAAGATATATCGGCGAGTCTGGCTTAATATACTACAGCGTCATAAATTACATAAATATACTTGTACTTATGACGATGATCGGTATCGCTCAAGGTATGCAACCACTTTCAAGCTACTATTTTGGAGCCAAAAATTTCAAAAATGTAAAGACGCTGTTTAAGATGGGATCAAAGTCTATAATCACAGCATCCGTAGTAGTATTTTTAGCTTGTATAGTCTTTAGTGAACCTATAGTATCTCTATTTATACATCGAAGTGAAACTGCTCTATTTAATGAAGCTGTTAGAGTATTTAGGATATACTCGGTATCATTCTTATTTTTAGGAGTGAATGTCATAGTATCCGCTTTCTTCGTTTCAGTTGAAAGCCCACTTATATCAACTATAATATCTCTTGGTAGAGGATTGGTAATAGTAACCGTATCTCTATTTACGATGATATTCTTATTCGGAGGAGAGGGAATCTGGTATTCAACAATAGTTTCTGAATTTATTTGTATGATAATATCATTAATTCTTTTAAAGAGAAACTATAAACTTATAAGTGTACCTGAAACAGAATATAATTAGAACTTTATAATTAAAACTGATAAAAAGTTTGAACAACAGTAAAATAACTGTTGTTCAAACTTTTTTATACTACTTATACACAATATTTTTTATATAAATCAATTCATTTCTATTCTATTACAAGATTTCCATATCCATGATCTACAGAAATTTCTTTTTTATTTAGTTCTATCCTTTTATTAAAAATAGGTCCATCCACAACCACTGTATGGTATTCCCCATTTTCTCCGCAGCAGTCAGATCCTGTATCTTTGATTTTTAATAAGACTTCTTTTGTCAGTTCTTTTCCTAAAAAACTTTCATCCAGATATTCTAAATTTACTTTTTTAATAATAGCAGTAAAACCAGAATCTATAAAATCATTTACAATAGATTCTCTATCCTCATTCCAAAGTGGAAACACAGGTTTTAGATCGACTGATTTACATCTTTCTTCATCCCATTTTCTATGATCTGCTATATCTATATCACCGAACACACACATAGTAGCTCCTAAGTCCTTTGCCTTATTTAAAGCTTCTTCAAAACTCACTTCATAGTCTTCTACACTACACTCGGCATACAAAATCTGAATATCTAGGCTTTTACTAATTCTATGTAATATATTATCTTCTAAACTATGTGTCCAAGAATTTCCCTCAGCTTTATTTACAGTTGTAAGAAGTGCTACAGGCTTATTGCCATCTTTAATCATTCTATATAGCGAAAGAATACTGTCTTTTCCTCCGCTAAAAGATAAAACAAACTTATTATTATCCAATTTGATTCCTCCTATAAATTGTATAAAATAAGTATACCAAATCATGCACTATCCTGTCCTAAAAACTTATTGTATTTTAGTTTAATATAAAAAACGCCCCGATAGCCATAAGCACTATTCCTATATATTTATAAATGTGCATAGTCACCTCACCTAGCAAAATAGAATCTATAAAAAATCCAAGCACAATCTGAGATACTAGGATTATTACCAAGGTATTAGACACCCCCAATGATGGAATTGCCATAATTGTAAAGTAAATAATAAATCCACCAAATATACCTCCAAGTAGAAATTTTGGATTTACGTCTTTAATAAATACCAGTTCCTTTACATCTCCAGCTAGTACAATACTTATCAAAAAAATACAGCTCCAACTAGCAAACTAAAAAAAGTAGCTACAAGAGCTGTTGTGTTTTTTCCTAATTCCCCATTGATAAAAGCCTCTAGCGCCGTTGAACCCCCTGCTAGCAAAGCAAATATTATAGAAGCGAATTTGTACACGAAATCACCTCCCAAAGTTTGTATAATATTAATTCTATGGTTAATAAAATAGGATAAGTACTATATACTCTTTTAAATTTTACTTTTAACTAATAAAATTTACTTTACTTCGTTTGTACCACGAGCTAATTTGTGATAACATATCTTTGTTGGAATTTAACTATTATTTATAAATTGAAAAGGTGAATGATTTGAAAAAATTTGAATACGCATTTGATAATAAAAGATACCACACTTGGAATTATCATCTAAAGAAGACTTTTGGAGAGAAAGTCTTTAAGGTATCTATAAACGCTGGCTTTACATGCCCAAACATAGATGGAACAATCAGCCATGGGGGTTGTACGTATTGTAGTAAGGAAGGGTCTGGAGACTTTGCTGGAAATCCAAAAGATGATCTAATAGATCAATTTTATAAAATAAGAGAAATGATGCACAAGAAATGGCATAACGCTAAGTATATAGGCTATTTCCAAGCTTTCACTAATACATATGCTAACTTAGATGTTTTAAAAGAAAAGTATGAAACGATACTTGAACTTGACGATGTAATTGGTTTATCAATATCAACTAGACCTGACTGTTTGCCTGATGATGTAGTAGAATACCTTGGAGAATTAAACAAAAGGACAAACCTTTGGGTAGAATTAGGACTTCAAACTATACACGACGAGACATCTAAAATAATAAACAGAGGCCACGACTACAAAGAATTCCTCGAAGGTGTAGAAAAATTAAAATCAAGGAACATAAAAACCGTAGTCCACATAATAAATGGACTTCCTGGCGAAGATTACAACATGATGATGGAAACTGCAAAAGCAGTAGGACAAATGGGCGTAGATGGCATCAAAATACACCTACTCCATGTGATAAACGACACTCCTATGGAAAAAATGTTGAAAAATGGATCATTAAGACTTATGGAAAAAGATGAATATATAAATTTAGTGTGCGATCAATTGGAAATTTTACCTAAAGAGATGATCATACACAGACTTACAGG
Organism: Clostridioides mangenotii TR; assembly: GCF_000498755.1. Taxonomy (GTDB): domain Bacteria; phylum Bacillota; class Clostridia; order Peptostreptococcales; family Peptostreptococcaceae; genus Metaclostridioides; species Metaclostridioides mangenotii_A. The sequence goes on from NZ_AXUS01000004.1 coordinate 64,507, forward strand.
TGACGGAAAAAGGGATGAATTAGTTGGACCACTTTGGAGCCTAAAAAATGGGAAGTACTAAACCAAATAGACGATACTTTGAAGTCTAGGGATTCGTATCAAGGAAAGAAATTGGAACATACACAGCATATATAAATCGTTTATAAAAAATCCTAATAATCGATTGTTTTATCGAAAAGTACAACCAAGGATATCGATTAAAAATGTTAATAGATATTTATTATTTTATCAAAAATACAACTAATAATTACACTATTTTCATATTGTAAAAAACCATATTAACTGCTATTATTGAAAGAGTTGAGAGTTTTATGGTTAAACTTTTACAAACACAGCCATACTATATAATGTATGTATTAAAAATCTTATGAATCTAAGGGGTGTAACTATGTTAATGAATACCCATTTTACTATAGCAAGATCAATACTAGAAAATATGGATGATAATAAAAACTTTTTTTTAAGTGATAAAAATTTTATTTATGGAAATATTAAACCAGATGCTTTTTCTAAATATAAATTGAAAAAACACTACATGGAAGAATCTCTAGATATGGTTGTTGAAAAGATCAAACACCTTAGTTCACTGACTTTAGACTACATGACTAAGTATTTTTCTATAAGTAGACTTAGCCAAGAGCTAGGGGTTATATGTCACTTTCTGTGCGATTTTTTCTGTATAGCTCACAATGAACGTTGGGAGTTTAAACACAGTATGAATAGACATGTTGTATACGAAAGAGAACTTTCATCTGTTGCTAAGGAAATTGACTTCTCTATTTTTAAACCTATGGAAATAAAAAGCAATTTCGAAACATTCTTCAATAACTTGTATAAAGAATACGAAGCAAATAAAAATCATTATAATGATTTAAGGTTTTCTACTTATATGTGTAAAAGTGTAGTAAATTACATATTAGATAATATTCTATCTAATACTGTAGCTTCATACAACATCGCAAATTGTGGTTAAGGATTATAAATATACTAAATAAAAAAATATAGGAGATTTAAATTTGATGTAGTAAAGCTCAAATTTAAATCTCCTTTTTATATCTTCATTTTATTATTTTTCAATTGTATATATTATCTAATTTTTTTAATACTCTAGTTTACAACTTCTTAGAAAATTACAAACTTGCCATGGGCTTCTAACACAACTAAATTTTAGTACTCTTTCATTATTATATCTATCGCCTCGGCAACGCTATCAGTAGTGTATTTTGCACAGCTTTTAACATCTTCTCTCGATGATGACATCGCTACACTATTTTTAAATCCATCTAACATACAAATATCATTTGGAGAGTCTCCAATAGTCATAACTTCATCCATATCAATATTTGACAAGCTACATACATATTCTATTGCAGCTCTTTTAGAAACCTTTTTAGGTACAATATTTAGAGTTATATCACTTGATAGATAGATATCCAGTACTTCACCAAACTCACTAGTTAAGTAAAGCTCTAATCTAGCTAGCTCTTCAGGGTTTTTAGACGCTATGCCTATATTCCCTACCATATTTTCATAGCTATCTCTATTTATAAAGTCTGGATCTACAGTAAAATTTCTTGAAAAAAATTTAAAATCTGAATCATCATCTAAAACAATCGCTTTTCCTTTATATTTAAAGTACATATCAGCCTCTTTTGATTCAAACCTATTTATAACTTTTTTTACAAGTCTATCATCTATAGTACCCTTAAAGACTAGTTCTTCTTTGTTATTGTATACAAATGCTCCATTTTCGCAGATGAAATATCCTTCTATTTCTAGATTATCTTTTACTATCTTTTTCGCTTGGCTAAACATTCTTCCAGTTGCTACATTAAAAATAACGCCTTTTTCTTCTATTTTTTTGATGGCTTCTATGTCTTCTGTGCTTATCTTATCGTCATTGTATAGAGTGCCATCTAAATCACAAAAAATCTGTTTAATCATAACTTCGCCCCCTAATTTAACTAAACTTTAAAAGTTCTATTCTTAAGTTGTTCAATATATCTCTAGTAGCTCTTGCTCTTATTTTTTGTCTATCACCACTATAAATATTTTTAAACACTTTGGTTTCTCCTTTTATGTGTAAAGCTGTATACACGAGCCCTACAGGTTTTTCAGTTGATCCACCATCAGGCCCAGCAATCCCTGTCGTAGAGATTCCTATATCTGTATTAAATCCTCTAGAAACTCCTTCTGCCATTTCTATTGCAGTTTCTTCGCTTACTGCACCAAATTTATTTAATGTTTCTTTTTTTACCCCCAGTCTCTTCATCTTTGCTTCATTTGAATAAGTTACACAACCCTCGACAAACACCGATGAAATTCCCGGGTAATCTATTAACGCAGAAGATACCATACCTCCTGTACACGACTCTGCTACAGCTATTTTCAAGTTTTTATCGACAAGAAGTTTTGCAGCTACCTCTTCAAGTACATTTATGCTTTCTCCACTGTAGTTATCATCATTAGTATAAACAAACTTTCCTACTCTTTTCTTTATCTTGTCCTCTACTGGTTTAATTAATCCCTCAGCTTCTTCTTCATCTTTTGCCTTTGCAGTAATTCTTATTGTTACTTCCATCTCTTTTGCATAAAGCGCGACTGTTGGATTATTTTGTTCATTTATTATATCGATTATCTCTAACTCAAGATCCGACTCTCCTATTCCATAAAGTCTTAGAGTTTTTGATATCAACTTATCATCTGTAAATTGTTTTAAATACGGCATAACATTTTCATTAAACATAGCAACCATCTCTCTTGGTGGCCCAGGAAGCACTATTATTGCCTTATCTTCTTTTCTCAAAACAGCGCCTGGCGCAGTTCCGTTGTTATTTTTAAGAACTAATGCACTTTCTGGGAAATACGCCTGCTTTTTATTGTTTGGGGCAGCTTTTCTACCTCTTCTCTCTATAAGAGATTTAATATATTCCCATGAAGGTTCGTGAAGCTCAAGCTCTTGTCCAAAATATTTTGCAGCTACTTCTTTTGTTAAATCATCAGTCGTAGGCCCAAGCCCTCCAGTTGTGATGACAACATCGCTTCTCTCTAGACTCTCTTTAAAACACTCGTATAGCCTTTCTATGTTGTCTCCTACTGTACTTTGGTGGTAGACCTCTATTCCAATAGATGCCAATTCTTTAGCAATATACTGAGAATTTGTATTTACTATATCCCCTAGCAAAAGCTCTGTTCCAACGCTTATTATTTCTGCTTTCACATTCAACACTCCTTTTAGCCCAACACTTATATGCTGCATAATTTGTATATCTTTGATTTTAGCAAATTTGCATCTACATATCAATTGAGCAAATAATCAGTTAATGTATTTTCAACTTTTTCACATTATTAATATACCTAAAAATTAAATATTAAACCACTACTCACTAAAACTTACATCTCAGTGGTACTTTCAAATAAAACTATAAAAACATATACTCTATTAAGACGATCAAATAAGAAAACTTTAAATTAAAATAGTTGGAGGTAAATTATGAAAATAGCAGTTATAATGGGTGGTATTTCTTCTGAAAGAGAAGTATCTCTAAATTCAGGAAATGAAGTTTACAATAATTTAAATAGAGATAAATACGATGTTGTAAAAATAATAATAGACGATAAAAAAGATGTATTCAATAAAATTACAGGTGATATAGATTTTGCACTTTTAGCACTACACGGAAAATTCGGTGAAGATGGGTGCGTTCAACACCTTCTAGAAACTATGGATATACCTTACTCAGGATGTGGATCACTTTGCAGTGGGATGTGCATGGATAAAAACGTAAGTAAAAAAATGCTTAGAGATTCAAATTTGCCTACTGCTCCATGGACAGTTGTAAAATCAGTTGACGAGATTGACTACGATTTTATAGAAAAAATAGGTTATCCTGTATTTATAAAACCAAACTCTGGTGGATCAAGTGTAGCTACATTCTTTGTAAAACATAAAGATGATGTCGAAAATGCAGTAAAAGAAGGACTTGAGGTCGATGAATTTGTAATGATAGAAAAATATATACCAGGAGGAGAATTTACTTCATTTGTACTAAATGGAGAGGTCTTCCCTACAATATCTATAAAATCTGATTCTGAGTTTTTCGACTATGAATCAAAGTACTCTCTAGATAACGGCGCTACTGAAGAAGTTGTATACCTAGAGAAGGATCTTCAAAAGAAATTAAACAAAATATCTGAAGAGTGTTGGAAAATATTTAACTGCAAGGCTTATGTAAGAATAGATGTAATCATTGAAGGAGATAATATATATGTGCTAGAACTTAATACTCTTCCTGGAATGACTAAAACTAGCTTGATACCAAGAAGTGCAGCAGCTAGAGGAATTGACTATTCTCAACTTTTAGATAAGATTATAGAATACTCTTTACAGTAATTTATTAAAGCTATCAGAAAGATTTGAAAATTATCTGTATTAGTAGTAATATTAATTCATTACAGTAAATTAATTTGAGGTGATAACTTGTTATTTTCAAATCTAAAACTAAACGACGATGAACCTGTTTACATACAGGTTAAAACATATATAAGGGATATGATCTCGAAAGGTCTTATCCCAAACAACAGCAAGCTCCCTTCAACGAGGGAGCTAAGCTTATTTCTTAATGTAAGTAGAAATTCAATTATAGCTACATACGACGAACTAAAAGCTGAAGGTTTAATTTATTCAGTGTCTGGAAAAGGAACTTTTGTTAACTCTGAAAACTTTATTTCCACTACTCCATGGTCAATAAATTGGAGTAACTTAGAAAATGACTATTCAAAATCTGCAAATGAGCTTGATATAGTAAAAAATGAAATTCCATGGAGCTCTGATTTAATATCATTTAAAAGTATCTCACCAGATGGAGAACTATTCGATATAGAAGAACTAAAAAAATCCTTTTTAAACAGAATTTCACTTGAGAGCCATAAACTCTTAAACTATGGTTATGCCAAAGGATATAAACCTCTTATTGACTATTTATTGAATTATATGAAAGAAAAAGGTGTCGATACAACGAATAAAGATATACTAATTACAAATGGATTTACAGAAGGGTTTGATATGATTCTATCTTCCTTTACCGACCCAGGTGACACGATTATCTGTGAAAACCCTACTCACAATACATCAATTAAACTTATGAAAACACATGGTTTAAAGATGCTCGGGGTAGATATAGACGAAAATGGACTAAATTTTGACTTGTTAGAATCGAAAATCTCTTCTAACAGTAAAAAAATTAAATTTGCTTATATAACGCCATCATACCATAATCCTACTGGAACTGTTATGATGCCTGAAGACAGATACAATTTTTACAAAATAATGCGAAAACACAACGTAGCTATAATAGAAGATGGATTTAATGAAGAGCTTCTCTACAACAGCTCTCATATATTCCCTATCTGCTCTCTAGACAATAAAAATAACGGTGTCTTATATATCGGAAGTTTTTCAAAAATACTTTTCCCAGGGCTTAGAATTGGTTGGATTTTTGCGGATAAAAACGCAATAGATAAGCTTGAGAGCGTTAAAAGATGTAGAAGCATACATACATCATTTTTAGATCAAGCGATACTATTTGACTATCTTAAAAACGATGCTTTCGAAAAGTATATTAAAAAGATAAGAAAAGTTTATGGGGATAAATTCAATCTTGCATATGAATGTGCTAAAGAACATATATTGCATGAGTACATCCTAGGAGATGGTGGACTTCATCTTTTTATAAAACTTAAAAATATAGATTCCAGAAAACTACTGGATAGGTGTTACAAGAAAAAAGTTATCTTTATGCCGGGTGATCTGTTCTCAGTCGACGGAAAAGGAAACGATACACTTAGACTTGGGTTTTCAAGGCTGACACATGATGAAATAGAAAAAGGAATAAAAATTATAGGAGAAACTATCCGAGAAATGGACTAAGCTAACTACTAAAACAGTTAGCCTAGTTCGTTTATTAATACAATCAAGATAAAGCTATATAATTAAACAGTAATTGTTAAAAATAGTTTTTGTATAATAGAAGAAAAATCAAAATTCTTTTACTTATTTTAGCAATTATTATCATTCAACCTCATCTGGCTTTCACTACTAATTCAAATTTATTTCTCGCAAGATTTTGACAATTATATTAGTTAATTTTTTAACATCTTCATCATTTAATTTATAAGTTGATGTATCTTTACGAACAGGTTTCGGGTCTGAAGGTAATAAATTAACGATATGCTTATCGATAAGTGCAATGGGTCCTTTCCCTGCTCTTTTTCTCAATTCACCTGCTAGTTTTGTGTTTACACCATCGGCACCACCGCTTATTGAAATGAAAGCATATCTACATAGATTTGTTTCGAGGTGCTTTAAGTATGCGCGTAGTGGTGTCGCCACCTGCCCCATCCAAATCGGCCCAAAAAAGAGAATCAAATCATAATTTTCTAATCTATCAGGAGTTGGTTGTACTTGTGGCGTTCTGTTAATGATTAGATCTAGGATAATTGAACCCATAGTCCGAGGTTTGGATTCCTTAATCTTGATGTGCTCCACTGCAAATTCTTTAGCTATACTGTTAGCTAAAGCTTCGTTGTTACCTGTTAATGAGTACGAAATAACTACAATCTTCATAGAAAACTCTCCATTCTAAATATCTAATATATTCATTCTTATTCCTTCAGCCACCTAAAAGTAGCCTTTAAGACCTTGTGTTACATAAATAATAATGTACTCATCCCATAATTTTGACTAACAATCATGATTTTTTCAAACGTAATCCTACCTCCTCCACCCTCAGTAGATTATTGTTTTCTTGAGCAATCCATCAAGCCCTTCATTGTAAATTCCGCCAAGTATTCTAAAACTTGTGGAAAATATTTAAGCCCAATCTCTTCCTTGTGTGTTTCTACATTGACCAAAGTAGAAAAAATTGCCATTATCATCTCAGCGTCAATATCATTTCTCACTTTTCCTTCAATTTGCCACTTCTTTACTATCTCTATAAAACTGTCGTATAGAAAATCAACACTTTCAATCCCATTTTCTTCACAAAAGCTTTGCTCTATTCTAATAAAAACATCTCTATTATACCATTCCTTTAAGATGGGATTTGAAGTCATTCCCTTAAGATTCAGAGACATAATTTCCTTCATGATATTAATGGGGCTGGATTCTAAATTAACTGAATCCATAATATCTTTTTTCAGTTTCACGTTTTCTTCCAAATAAATCTCCATAAATAGCTTATCTTTTGAAGTATAATAATTATAAAAAGTACCCGTAGCTATACCAGCCATCCTCGCTATTTCAGCAACATTTGTATCTTTAAACCCTTTGGAACTAAATAACTCTCTTCCATATTTTATAATCTCCGCTTTTCTATCGATCAAATCAGTTACCTCTTCTCTTTATTAATGTTTACCATTTTACGTCCTATAAAATCAAAAAAACATCCTGCAAACTTTTTTATTGGTCCTAAGGCTGTTTCATAATAATAGTCAGACTCAAACCAGCCTTTATCCTTATATTAGAAATAATCAAAGTACCTCACGTCAATAGACTGAAGACTTGTTCGCGTCATTCTGAACAACATCAGTCTAAAGAATGAAGGCTCTGATAGTGTAGGTCGAATAAGTCCATTATAAAATTTCACAGAGGATTTTTTGATTTTCTGTTTTAATTTTTTTTGCTGAAGTTCAGTCATTGGTTCCAGTGTAGATAAACAGCTACCTTTTGTCACATTAAAACCAAAGTTCTCTCCCATACCTTCTAGGTATTTAAGAATGTCATATCCGCCAAAAATACCCTGCGTAACTATTGCTGTAAAAGTCTTGCCAAAGAATCTTGGTCTGTGAAATATATATGCAAATCGGTCAAAAAAGTTCTTTATACGAGCTGATACCTGAAAAGCATAATTCGGAGTGGCAAAAATTACACCGTCCGAATGTTCCATCTTCTCAAGCAGTACATTCCTATCATCTTTAAGAGGACAAAATTCTTCTCCTTTATCAAAGCATAACTTACAGCCTAGACAAAACTCCAAATTATACTCACTCAAAAAACATATTCAAAATTGAATTCATCATATTGTTTTAAATATTTTTCAAATTCTTGAATTGCCTGATAGGTTGTTTTTTTGCGTGCACTTCCTATAAAAGCAGTTATTTTTTTCATTTTCAGCATCACCTCACAATTTATATATAATTTTTACATTTTTATGAATGAATATTTTTTTATTCATTCATTTATATTCATATCGTAGCATGAATATATAATTCTGTCAATTCTAATTTTTATATCACTTGTTTGTATTTCAAATGTAACAAAGGTTAATTGATATGAACAATAAAATTGTTAAAAAGACTCTTACGATCCTACACTTGATTAATAAAGAGCCCATTAAAAAATTTTTTTCTCTAAAGTGCTAACTGAAAGTAGGATTTAGATATAACTGAAAGAAAATAAAGATGTGATGTGATAATAATATTCAAAACAAAGAAAGAACTGAGAAAGCTCTTAATGATGGTATGATCGAGTATGAATTGAAGTGCAATTTATAGATAAAACAAATCTTAGTTTTGCAGATTATTTATACTATTGGTATAATGAATATGTAAGTATAAACTGTAAACATAACATAAAAAGGCTATATAATTTTATAGTAGAAAAATATTTTTTAAAAGTGATATGATATACTGTATAACTAAGGTAGCAAAAGAAAAGCTATATATACACTTTACTTTTCACATGTGGAGACATACATACTCTACAATATAAATGAAAACATGGGGCAACGCTAAAGATGTCCGATGCAGATCAGGTAATTCAATTAAAGTGTAACACTTAATACACACTCACATCACTCAGATGTTACTAAAGAATAATAAAATAAAATGTTTAAAATGTTTGAAAACTATCTAATTTAGTATTGGTCACCCTTAACTTCTCTAGGGTAGCAAAGCGGTGTTAAATATCTAATAATTATATATAGCTTTATACTAGTTGAAAGTACATAACATTTAATATATTTTTGAGTTATAATATAAATAGTTTGTATGTAATCAGGGAGTTAAAAATGGATAAGAAAAATAAAAAACGAAAAACGATCAATAAAGCAAAATTATTGCTTACTCTATTAGTACTAATTACTATAATATCAGGTTTGGCATTTGGAGGATTTAAGATATACACAATGTTAAGACTCAAAGAGGTTCCTAAGACACCCTCTAAAGTAGTTGCGCCACAAAGCGCTAAACCAGAAATCAAAGAAGAGGAAAATAAAGAAGTAATCTTCACTCATTCTGAAATACCTTATGAAGTTAGGCTCAGAATGGTAGGTAAATCTATGCCTAAGGAAGATAGTTTAATAAAATTTAGCGATCTTTCATATTTAAAATTAACTTACTACGGATTTGACAACAAGATACATAACGGAGAAATGGTTGTAAGTAAAGAAGTCGCACCAGAAGCTGTGAGTATATTTAAAGAACTTTACGAAAAAAAATATCCTATAGAAAAAATGAAGTTAATCGACGAATACGACGGAGATGATGAGGCTTCTATGGAAGATAACAATACCTCTGCATTTTGTTACAGAGTAATTTCTGGAACTGATACTCTTTCAAACCATGCTAAAGGACTTGCAATAGACATCAATCCCAAACAAAATCCTCATGTAACAGAAACTGCTGTGCTACCACAGGGTTCTGAATCATTTGCAAATAGAGATGATATTAAAAGAGGAATGATAAAAAAATACGACCTGTGTTATAAAGCTTTCACTAAGAGGGGTTGGGGCTGGGGTGGCCACTGGAAAAATCCAGACTATCAGCATTTCGAAAAATAAATAATCGATTTAGTAAGTTTATAAGATATTATATTAAAATCTAAAAATAAATTTATTATATTGTATATTGAATGAAAATAAAACTTAAAGGTGAAATTTATGAATTTAATGACTTTAGAAAATATAAGCAAGAATTATTCAGAAAAACCGTTACTTAACAACATCTCACTTGGAATAAATTCAGGTGAGAAAATTGGTATGATCGGAGTTAACGGTACTGGTAAATCTACCCTACTTAAAATAATAGTAGGAACAGAAATTAGCGATTCTGGTTCAATAATCAAAACTAACGGACTTCGAATCAAGTACCTACCTCAAAACCCAGACTACGACGAAAATTCAAGTGTACTAGAGCAAGTATTTAACAGTTCTTCAAAAGAACTTAAAATAATAGGTGAATACAATGACTTACTTGAAAAATCCAGTAAAAAACAGAGCGATGAACTCAACAAAAAAATATTAAAAGTACAGGAAAGTATCGACGATTTAAACCTATGGGATTTAGAAAGTGAAGCGAAATCAATACTTACAAAACTTGGAATAAATGATTTCTCTCAAAAAATACAAGAATTATCAGGAGGTCAGAAAAAGAGAATTTCTCTAGCATCTGCATTAATTACTCCGTGTGATTTGTTGGTATTAGATGAGCCTACCAACCATCTTGATAACGACACTATAGATTGGCTCGAAGAGTATCTTAACACTAGAAAAGGCTCTTTACTAATGATAACTCACGATAGATATTTCCTAGATGCAGTAACAAATAGGATAATAGAGTTAGATAAAGGTAGACTATTTAGCTATGATGGCAACTACTCTATTTACTTAGAGCGTAAATCAGAGAGACTTGCAATGGAAGCAAGTATAGAAGACAAAAGACAAAACCTAATAAGAACAGAATTAAAATGGGTAAGAAGAGGTGCACTAGCACGTAGTACAAAGCAAAAGGCCAGACTTCAAAGATTTGACGATCTAGTTAATAATGAAGCTTCAAAGAAAGATGAAAACATAGATATTTCAGTATCTTCAAGTAGACTTGGCAAAAAGATAATTGAAATAAACAATATTTCAAAATCATTTGGATATAAAAAAGTAATAGATAATTTAGACTACACAATTGCCCGTAATGACAGAATTGGAATAATCGGAAAAAATGGATTAGGTAAATCTACTCTTATTAACTTAATAAACAGAACAATCGAACCAGACAGCGGAACAATAGAAATTGGAGAAACCGTAAGAATTGGATTCTTCTCACAAGATGACAGTCATATGAACCCAGATCAGAGAGCAATCGATTATGTAAAAGAAGCCAGTGACTATATAGAAACAGCTGACGGAACCAGAATCACAGCATCTCAAATGTGTGAAAAATTCTTATTTAGCTCCACAATGCAGTACACTCAAATAAACAGACTATCTGGTGGTGAAAGAAGAAGACTTCACCTTCTCAGAGTCCTTATGATGGCTCCTAATGTGCTTCTACTCGATGAGCCTACCAATGACTTAGACATAGCTACTCTAAATATCTTAGAGGACTATTTAGATGGTTTTGACGGTGTTATAATAACTGTTTCACACGATAGATACTTCTTAAACAGAGTTTGTAGTAAAATATTCGCTTACGAAGGAAATGGAAAAATCTATATATACACAGGAAACTACTCTGACTACATTATTTACAGGGAAATACAAAATATCGAATTTGAAGAAGATATTAAATCAAGCTCAACCCTTGAAAAAAATACTGAAAAACAAAGCTCAGAAAAACCAAAAGAAAAGAAAAAAGTAAAGCTTTCATACAATGAACAGCGAGAGTACGACAACATAGATCAAGACATAGAAACTCTTGAGAAAAAAATAGAAGCTCTTGAAAACAGCACATCAGAATTTGCTACAGATTTTACAAAGCTACAGGAAATACTAGATGAGAAAGCTGAATTGGAGGGCGAACTTGAACATAAGTATGAAAGATGGGAATATCTGAATAATCTTGTAGAAGAGATAAATGAAGGAAGATAATAAAAAATAGCGATAAATATAAAGGATGGAGATGTCCAGCACCACAGATTGGGAAAAAGTCTGTAACTGTGCTGGACATCTCCATCCTTCACATTTATCGCTATTTTTTATTATTTTCCTCCCATTTTGGTGGAAAAAAGTTCAAACCTAAGATCTGAAAGCATTGCTTTAAGGGCGATTTAGCCCTATTTAAAATAAATATCTATACTTAATAATACTGAATATTAAACGATTAATATATTCAGCTCCTCAAATTGGAAAGTTCTGTAATTGTGAGATATCTCCAACCTTCACAATTTACACTACCCAAATAAATAGAATTTCAGACAAAGCCGCATACTCTTACATTTCTATATACTGTGACTTTTAGCCCTTCCGCTCTTAACGCATCTATTATAAGGAAGGCTATTTAAATCCGGGAAATGTAAACAAAGAGGATATCTTGCACAGTTACAGACTTTTTCCCAATCTGTTGTGCAAGATATCCTCTTTGATTGCATTTCCCGGATTTAAATAGCCAACCATACTACATAGGAAGTGCCCTTTTATTGACCTTACCGATAGGAGTAACCGGAATTTTATCAATCCTAACAATTATCTTAGGAATCATATAACTCGGTAATTGTCTTTCCAAATAATACCTTATAGACCTTGAGTTCACCTCGTCGTAGTCATGATCGTCAACTACATAGTAAGCTATTAAATACATTTCACCTTCTTCATCTTCTCTAGATACACATACTGAACTCTTTATTTCTTTAATTCTGTTTATTGTATTTTCTATTTCGTACAAGTCTATTCTAAACTCGCCTATTCTAACTTGGTTGTCTAGTCTTCCAATGTAATCTAGGCTCCCATCTTCAAGCCATCTTACAAGATCTCCTGTTCTGTACATCTTTTCTGTATACTCATCTTTTTTAAATGGATTTGGTACAAAACTTTTCTTTGTAAGTTCTTCGTCTCTTAGGTATCCCCTTGAAATTTGAATTCCTGATAAACATAGTTCTCCTGGTACACCTATCGGACAGACTTTTTCTGTTTTATCTAATACATATGCGTAAGTGTTATATATTGGCTTTCCAATTGGAACTCTATCGTATTCCCTATCTACTAGAAATGAAGTCGATATAACTGTGAATTCTGCCGGTCCATATTCGTTGTAGAGTTTATAGTTCCTGTGTTTGTATCCCTTTAGACGCTCTCCTCCTGTTTGTAGAACTCTTATAGAGAAATTGTTACAGTTCTTTATAAAAAGTTTTGCAATGGCTGTAGGTAGAGCCAAGACTGTTATATCTTCTTCCTCACAGTATTCATTTACTGTGTATTCGTTGAATTTTGATTCTTCGGGCATTATATCTACCGATGCCCCTACTAATAAGTAAGGGAATATCTGTTTCATAACTGCATCAAAACTAAAGCTCAAATATACGCCGCATATGTCTTCTTCTGTTATTTCAATAGATTCTATACTATGGAAACACATATTTATTAGGCTTTTGTGTTCGATTGTCATAGTCTTTGGTCTTCCTGTAGATCCTGAAGTGGATATTGTGTACACTCCATTATCCGGAGTTATAGTCTCTGTAAGTTTGTAAACCATATCTAAGTAACAGTTGCTATCTATATCTATTATCGTTGTATCTATGGATTTAACCTTGTATTTAAGCTCATCAGATGTTATTACAACCTTTGCATTGCTATCTTCAAGTAAGTATTCTATTCTCTCTTTTGGGTTATTTATATCTATAGGAAAAAATATTCCTCCAGCCTTCATTATTGAAATTGCTGCAACCACTATATTTAAATTTCTAGGCAACATAACAGCTACTATATCTTCAGCATGAATTCCTATATGATTTAAGTATCCTCCGAGTTTATCAGTTAATTTATCTAATTCTTTATAATTGATACATTTGTATTCATCTCTTACTGCTATATTTTCGGGATACTTGTCTACACACTCTCTAAAGATAGATATGTAGTCTCTATCTAGAGGGATATCTCTTAGAGTGTTGTTAAAATTATATAAAACAACATCTTTTTCAGATTTTGATATAAATTCTATATCATCAACTAATATATTTTCATCTGTTAGAATTTGTTTAATTATATCTCTAAATTCCCCAAGTACTCTATTTACTGTATCTGATTTGTATACTGCACTATTGTATCCTATCTGGATTTCTAGACAATCTCTTGCAGACAATATCACAAAAAATTCGTATAGTTTATCAAACCTCTCGATACAATCTTGTATATCCATCTCCTTATAAAAAAAGACTGTATTAATAAGTTTGTCTTTTAAAAGGCTTTCATTTTCTATATATATAAATGGATTATTTGCGTATTCAAGTGATCTAATCCACTGATGCTGTACCTTCTTTAACAATTTCATAAAACTGCAATTATTTTTATAGTATATTCTTAAAGGGACAAAATCTAGTGTCTTTCCAAAGACGACATCTTCTTCGTAAGTATATTTTTGAAGTATTAAACCGTATATAGTTTCAATTATGATCTCTATTGAAATTCCATTTCTGCTCGAAAAATCAATAAGCTTTTTATATATATTTTCTTCTAATATAATCGATTTAAACAATAGCTCTTCATCAGACTCTTTATTAAAATAATCGTTAGGTATTTTTGCTACATTTGTGTAACTGTCTAATAAATCACTCCAATACTTCGTCTCTAAATTTAATTTAAATTCACTCACTTTCGTCCCCTCCTCTCTTCAAAATCAAAATTACGCTTTTATGTAATAAGCTGCTTAATCTCTATGTATATTCGCTATACTCCATATTGTTTACATATATTTTATTTATACACACAAAGTTACTCTGAGATAACGATTTCTTTATTTAGTAAAAGCTATGTATAATTTGATATAAAATTTTAAATAAATTTCCAGTATATTTATATAAGACGATAGCTGATAAAAATCAAACTACCGTCTTGTATAATCTACTTTTATAATATTTTAGTAATCGTATTTATTCGTTGTCTCACACATAACTACTCTAATTTTTTTATCAAACATCTTTTTATATGCCAATAAAAACTCGTTTAACTCAGAATCCATAAGATTTATTTTTTTATCACTACATAACATAATTTTTTCTTGATCTATTATAACTTCTATGTCGTTTGTGTCATTCTTTATAGTAGTAAATATACAACTCTTAGGTTCTATTTTGCTCCCGTATATTTCGTAAAACCCAATGCTATTATTTAAAGCATCTATATTTTCTTCAGTAAAATTATTTCCATCATTACTAAGACCTAAGTTTGCTGGATCTATACCAAAACCCTTAAGCTGACTCTCTATTTCATTGGTGTCCATGCCATATCTCTCCATAAACTGCTTTTGGATATTCATAAACTTCTTCTCAGAAATATTGTTGTCTTTCATATAATCAACTATCTTATTTGAAAACTCCGACATAGTAATATTTCCATCCATTACTGAGAAATAAAGGTTATATATATATTGTTCAAATTTATCTACATCGCTATCTTTAACTTTATTCTTTAATTCATTAAAATCTATAATTCTGTCATCAGACATATTTATTCCTCCTTGCCATAAAAATCTACTTTGTAAAGATTATAACATATTTTATCATCATAATTTGAAAAACATTGACTTTTTAGGATATATATTATCATAAAATAATTTTTTAATTATTTAAATTTTTCTTGAAATCTTGATAATTTTTTCGTTTGCATCTAAAGCACATCTTTCACCTAGCGGAATTGTAAGCATAGGCATACAGTGCCCAGATTTCAAATTAAATATTGATGGCTTCTTACAATCTTTTAATGTCTCTTTTATAAGATTGTATATATCCTTATCATCAGCACAATCTTTAAAGTCCCCGAAAATGATTCCATTACAATCATCTAATTTTTTACACATTTTAAGTTGGGTCATCATTCTATCCAGTTTATAAAGTGGTTCTCCAATGTCCTCAATAAAAAGTATTTTGCCCTTTGTATCTATTTCATATTCTGTTCCAAGTGTAGATACAATTAGTGCCAAATTTCCTCCTATAATTTCACCTTCAGCAACTCCACCAAAAATCTTATGTATTTTTTGATGTTTAGGATTTTTTAAAACCAGCTCATTTTTGAAATTAATAGCATCTACCAATGACTTATAAGAAAACTTATCCCATCTCGGAGAACTTGCTCCCATTATTCCATGAAAGGTCTTAAGACCACACTTTTTATAAAATGCTAAGTGAAGAGCTGTAATATCTGAAAAGCCTATAAATATCTTAGGATTAGATCTAATTATATCGTAATTGATCATGTCGAGAATCCTCATTGCACCATATCCACCTCTGAGACACATAACAACATCCACTTCATCATCCAGAAACATCGCCTCTAAATCTCTACATCTAGTGAAGTCATCGCCCGCTAAGTATCCTTTGTAATTTAGATAACAGCTTCTACTAAATTTTACTTTATGTCCATAGCTTTCTATACATTTCTTTATATCTTCTAAGTCTCCATCCCTTAAAGGGCCTGATGGAGCAACTATTCCTATCATTATTATCACCTCATAATTATTCATATGTATATCTCTAGTTACAAGATATGATACTTAGAGCATTCTTATAATATATTTAACCAATACTCATGCATATCTGGTCAATATTTTATCTTTATATAATATAGTTTAGTATAGGTAGATAAAAAAATATACTCATAGAGAGGAAATGTTATGTTAAATATCAAAGATATATGTACTAAAATTGAAAAGTGGATTATAGATGCTAGAAGAGATATACACAAAACTCCAGAGCTTGGCTTAGAAGAATTTGTTACAAAAGAAAAAATAATAAAGTATCTAGATGAGATAGGTATCGATTACGAAATTTACGATGATCATACTGGTGTAACTGCATATATAGATTCAGGTAAGGAAAAAACTGTAGCCATAAGAGCAGATATAGATGCGCTTCCAATAAACGAGAATCTAAATCTTTCATATAGTTCCACAAATTCAGGAAAAATGCACGCTTGTGGACACGATGCTCATACTGCAATCCTACTGGGAACATGCAAGATTTTACACAACTTAAGAGATCAGTTAAATGTAAACGTAAAGTTCTTTTTTCAACCAGCAGAAGAAACGGTAGGTGGAGCTCAACTTATGATAAATAATGGATGTATGGATAACCCAAAAGTCGACTGTATTTTTGGTCTACATGTAGATCCAAGACTTGATACAGGTTTGCTAGAGCTAAAGTATAATACACTCAATGCTTCTACAGATACAATTGATATAACAGTTATAGGAGAAAAATGCCATGCAGCCTACCCTCATTTAGGAACTGATGCAATAGTGATTGCAGCAAATGTAATCACATCTTTGCAGACTATATCAAGTAGAAATGTGGATCCACTAGATTCAGTAGCCCTTTCTCTGGTATAATTAATGGAGGTATAAAGGAAAATATCTTATGTGACAAAGTAAATATTAGAGGAACTCTTAGAACTTTAAACGAAGATGTTAGATGTTTAGCAAAGAAAAGAATCATTGAGATAGCACAACTATCCTCAAAGAGTTTGGGCGGAAATGCTTATATAAATATAGAGAAAGGTTACCCTGTCCTAAAAAACACTAGTAAAATTATTGATTATGTTAAAAAAAACGCTACAGAACTGTTTGAACATGATAGAATAATAATTAGAGAAAGTGGTTGTCTTGGAGCAGAAGACTTTTCTTATTATTTGGAAAGATGCGATGGTGCATTTTATCATATTGGTTGCAAAAACACTGATAAAAATATAGGGGCTCCTCTACACTCTTCTACTTTCAATATAGACGAAGATTGTTTAAAATACGGAGTCATGATACATGTTAAAAATGTCTTATCTTACACTAATGAATAGGGGGCTATTATATGAAAATATACTTAAGTGCTGATATTGAAGGCACATGCGGTATTGTCGACTGGTCAGAAACAATTCTAGAAAACGAATTCTCAAGTCAATGTAGAAATCAAATGAGTAAAGAAGTATCATCAGCTTGTACTGGTGCCAACGAAGCTGGAGCTAAAGAGGTACTTGTAAAAGATGCACATGACAGTGCAAGAAATATAGATCCTGCTATGCTTCCTGAATGTTCAAAAATATTTAGAGGTTGGTCAAAGGATCCACAAGTTATGGTGTCTGGTCTTGATAGTAGTTTTGATGCCTGCCTATTTACAGGATATCACTCTGCTGCATTTACCGATGGAAATCCTTTGGCGCATACAATGGATATTGATTTCAGCTTCATAAAAATAAACGATAAAATCGCTTCAGAATTCACTTTTAACGCTTATGCTTGCGCTTACCACAAAGTACCTGTGGCCTTTTTAAGTGGCGATGAAGAACTTTGCAAAACTGCAAAAGAATTAAATCCAAATATAATTACAATACCTGTACTAAAGGGATATGGAAATGGATCGATATCAATTCATCCTAACTTAGCTGTAGAACAAATTAAAAACGGAGTCAAAGAATCTCTTCAAGGTGATTTATCAAGACATTTAATAGAACTACCTAAACACTTTAAAGTTGAACTTAGATATAAAGAGCACTACAAAGCATTTAAGGCATCATTTTATCCAAATATGAAAAAATAGATGCTTATACTGTACTATTTGAAACTGATGATTACTATGAGGTACTTAGAATGCTATTGTTTGTATAATCAAATACAAATCTTATTGTAATGGGGTGATTAAAATAGGCAACAAGAGAAAAATTCCTTTTTCAGAGTTTCTTTACTTAATTATGGTATTTGCCATTTTCTTCGGACTGTCCTTTATTGTATTCACATTTGTAGGTATAGGATTTTTATCATTCCTTGGTTTTGAGTATGAATCAATTTTTTCTGTAATTATTTTCTTTTTAATATACTTCTGTATCACAGGACCTATCGATTTTGCTTGTACTACTTTCTTAGATGTATTTAGATATGCAAATAGACTTCCTTACTGGCTTTATAAACTTAGCGATTTCGTATTGGATTTCACACTTACATTTTTAACTATGAATATATTGGATGAAATAATGACTTCAATAAGTATTCCATTTAGAACTGAAGTATTATTCGCCATACTATCTCATCTATTATCAGAGTGTAGTCAATACTTCAATAAAGATGGCAAGAAAAAAAACAAAAGAAAGATAGTTTTCAATAAATATAAGAGACTGAGTTGCATCTTGGTCTTTTTTTATTCTAACATAATAATACGATTTTCATTAAAATACATTACTTTATTTCAAAAGCATCTATACTTTCTTTAAATTATAAAAATATTAATATATATCTTTATAAAATTAACAATCATAAAACTAGACATATAAAATATTACATTATACAATGGAAATAAGGACATTTAAATTAAGCCAAATTTAAGTGTTAGATTATAATGCAAGGAGGATGTTATGGACAACAATTATACCATGCCAATATACCAAAAAATAGCTTTGGATGTTGCAAACAAGATTTATACTGGTGAGATTAAAGAAGATACGATTTTATATGGTCGTTCTATACTTGCTGGAAAATACAACGTCTCTCCTGAAACTATCAGAAGGGCAGTAAAAATATTAGAAGATATTGATGTCGTTAAAAGTGTGAAAGGTAAGGGTGTTATAGTTTTATCTTCTGAAAAGGCTTACTCATTTATAAAGAAATACCAAGATATAACTAATATTTCTTCGTATAAGTCTACTCTTAGAAATTTAATTGATAGTAAAGCTGACATAGATGTGAAAATTATTGATACTATTGGAAAAATCATAGACTATTCTAATAGACTCGAAATAATTAACCCTCTAGTCCCTATTCAATTTGAAATTAAGAGTGATTGCAAATATATAGGCGACACTGCGGCAAACACAAATTTCTGGCAGAATACAGGCGCTACTATAGTAGCAATTAAAAGAGGTGAAGAGCTTATAATTTCACCAGGACCTTACATAGAGTTCTTGGAGGGTGATATAGTTCTTGCCGTTGGAGACCAACACATATACAATTCAGTTCCTATGTTTTTATATGACAAAAAATAGTCATACGCTGGAGGGTGTACGAGTTTATTGATAATTAGACATAAGTCTATATATCATTCAATCTGTTCGTATGCTCTCCAGCTTTTTATATTTAAAGTAAGTCTTATCCCAACGATCTCGAGATAGCCTTCTTCCATCCCTCATACTTTTCATCTCTTACACAGTCATTCATCTGAGGGTTAAATTCTCTCTTAATCCTCCAATTAGAGCTTATCTCATCTTTATCATTGTAAAAACCTACAGCAAGACCAGCAAGATACGCTGCCCCCAAAGCCGTCGTCTCTACAATTTCAGGCCTAAATATTTTTACATCCAAGATATCTGATTGAAACTGCATTAAAAAATTATTATTACTAGCTCCACCATCTACTTTTAAAGCTTTAAGATCTATACCTGAGTCATCCTGCATAGCTTGAAGTACATCCTTAGTTTGATAAGCTATAGACTCTAAAGTAGCCCTTATAAGATGTTCTTTCTTAGCCCCTCTAGTTAATCCACTGATAGTTCCCCTAGCGTACATATCCCAATATGGTGCACCAAGCCCAGTAAAAGCTGGCACCACATACACTCCATTTGTATCCTCTACTCTACTTGCATACTCTTCGCTCTCTTCAGCAGTATTAATAAGATTTAATTCATCTCTAAGCCACTGAATTGATGCCCCAGCAACAAAAATACTTCCCTCAAGTGCGTAGTTAATTTTTCCGTTAATTCCCCATGCTATAGTAGTTAGAAGTCCATTTTTAGATCTAACTGGTTTTTCTCCAGTGTTCATTAGTAAGAAACATCCTGTGCCATAGGTATTTTTAGCTGTTCCTTCTTCAAAGCAAGTCTGCCCAAATAGAGCTGCTTGTTGATCCCCAGCACATGCCGATATAGGTATTTCTGCACCTGCAAGCATATGATCATCAGTATACCCATAAAGATAACTCGATGGCTTTACTACAGGCAGCATACACTCAGGTATGTCTAGCTCATCTAAAATTTCTTCATCCCACTCTAAAGTATTTATATTAAACATCATAGTTCTGGATGCGTTTGAATAATCAGTTACGTGCACCTTGCCACGCGTCAAATTCCATATAAGCCAAGTGTCTATAGTTCCAAATAACAAATCACCCTTTTTCGCTCTTTCTCTAGCTCCATCTACTTTATCTAATATCCACTTTAATTTAGTAGCAGAAAAATAAGCATCTATTAAAAGTCCTGTTTTTTCTTTTATTTTATCTTCTAGACCTCTATTTTTTAAATCATCACATATCTTAGAAGTCCTTCTACACTGCCATACAATAGCGTTGTACACAGGTTTCCCAGTGTGCTTATCCCACACTACAGTAGTCTCCCTTTGATTTGTAATTCCAATAGAAGCTATTTCATCAGGTCTAATGCCTGCAGTCTCTATTACCTCTCTTAGAACACCACTCTGTGATCCCCAGATCTCCATTGCATCGTGCTCGACCCAACCTGGCTTGGAAAATATTTGAGAGAATTCTTTCTGCGCTACTCTTACTATTTCGCCTTCTCTATTAAAAATTATGGCTCTAGAGCTCGTAGTTCCTTGGTCAAGAGCATGATATAGTTTTTTTCCATAACAACTCTCCTTTGATTTTATCTTAAGAATAAAGTTTATCTATGTTTATTTTACACTAATTTATAGTAAAAACAAAAATTATCTTAAGATAGTAATTTTCTACTTAAGATAATTTTTCATTCATTCATTTATTTATTCGTAATGTATTAAAAATTATTTGTAATTTTTTCATTCATTTTATTTGTTTACGCGATTTTTATTTCTCATGCTTAGATTCTATTAACCTTACTCTGCAGTAACCTTAGAGCTATTTGCAAGTGCTAAGATAAGCCCAAGTGCAATTGAAGCAAATGCAGAGGCTATTACCCTGTACTCTGCTGGGAATAAAAATACTATTGTATGACATGGAATCCAGAAAAACGGAATAGTTTTGAACAAACTAAAGTTTACATAAGTAAACCAATCTATCCTATCAACAATCTCCCTTAAAGTTATTTTATGGACTTCAGTTGTATATTTAGTATCTATATATTTATCTGTAAATTTGTGGAACATAAATATTACTGGTGATAGTATTATATTCATCACCATGCTTGTAAACAGAGCCTTAAAGAATATACTTCCCTCTAGAGGCAACATTCCCTTACCTTGTGCAAATGCAACACCCGCTGGAAATATTGAAAGCGCCAAAGTTGTCACTACCCCTATAAATCCCCAGACTATTGCTCTTTGTACAAACCCAACTGGCTTTTTATAATAACCTGACGAAACCCTAGCTCCCAATAAGTCTCCCATTGTAGCTAGAACAGCAAACTTAAAAAATCCACCAATATACGGATGTGCTTCTGTTACATTAATAAATCCTTCTCTACTGCTAGGAATTGCTAATATAGCTATAAATACAAGTAAAACGCTTAACCATATAATATCCCCTTTTCTTAACAATACATCACTTCTCCTTCTAATTTACGAATTTAATAATTTATATAAAACTAACTATTCTATAGCTTTATACGATGTAAATACATTATTTGAATATTGATATGCTAAGACTGAAGATGTCGTTTTGACATCTTTGTATCTTTTTATAAAAAAGCTGCTTACAATATTAGTAACCAGCTTTTTTTAATGAACTATAAATATATTATAGCTCAATTAATTTTACATAGATAGAACTATTTTTCTTAATATTCCGACAAATACTCCAAATCAATCTATTTCCATATAGGTACGAAGAACATCTGTAATTTTCTACATACTTTTCACTGTAAAAACATAGTACTATTTTTTATACATTAAATTCCCCCTCTAAAAAGTTTCCTCTTATTAATACTTTTTTAAGGGGGAATAAAATATATTCTGTATGTAATTGTCTATTTATAGCAAATCAGGATCTTCTAGTCCTATTTTTTTGTAAATTAAATGTCTGTACTTCTTACCAGATCTTCTGCCACTAAGTATGTCCGTCAAATAGTTTTCGCTCACTCCTATATCTTTCGCAAGTTCGCGCTGTGTCATTCTCAATTCGATAAGTCTTTTTTTCACGTTTATCCCAAACATAGGGATATCTTTTTTTCTAGCCGCCAATAACAAGACCTCCTAAAATACAATTCATATAAAAACTAGTGTAAATTTTTTATAGTATTTAAATAAAGCCCTTCCGTGCATAATTCTGCCAACTGAATATTAATATATGCTTTAGTAAATATTATAAAAAACATCAAAATAAAACTTTCCCTATTTGATGCAGATATATGCTAAAATTATGATATGAATTCGTATCAATAACTACATTATAATGTCAAATCGACTTTAAGTCAATACTTTTTTAGTCATTTAGACTTTATTTTGTAAAAAATACTATATTCAGAAATTATATTAAAGTCAAATTGACTATTAGAAGAAAGGGGTTACTATGGATACATTAGGAAAAAGAATTGCTAAACTGAGAAAAGACAATAACCTAACTCAGGATAAATTAATGAAGATTCTAGATTTTGACAATCTAAGTAAATATGAAAAGGATTTAAGAGAACCTAATTTCACAATTCTGAAATCTATTGCTAAGTATTTCGATGTAACTACTGACTACCTGTTGTGTTTAGATTCAGAACCAAAGAGAGTTAGCTTTGTGAGAGAGGATAATGAAGAATATCCATCAATAAAAATTAATCATGATGAGGAAAATCTTTTAAAACTATATAGACAACTTAGCGAAAAGGATCAAATAAAAATCGAAGGTATGATTGAGCTAAAAATTTTTGAAAGCCAAGAATTAGAAAATACTATCACCGAGGATATATGTGATAATGAAAATACTTGTGAGATCGATGAATTATAAAGTTTCAATCCTATTTTTCGCCTTATATGACACGATTTCACCTCAAATACAAACTACATAAAATTACTATATCAGTTATTTTAAATATAAATTTAGTTGTAATATTTACTTAAATCATATTAAAATTGCATATTCAGCTAATATAACAGTATTTATTCTATCAATAAATACTTTAAATTATATATTTGTTCTTCGATCATTTTCTTTTCTGCAAATATATGTTAAAATATCTATTATGTTTTGCTTTACATCGATATAATTTTAAGTGCATGTTAAAAAAAATAGTACATGCGTTAAGAGAATAAATATCGTCATTATAACTAAATTATTTTTTAATTGGATTAGGAGGATTTACATGGGCTTTAAGGACAAATTCGCACAGTCATTTGCTAGATCTAAGACTATGAGCGGCCCTGAAAAAAAGGCTAACGAAATTATCGGGAAATTACTTATGAAAAAAGCTATTATCCCTATTGTTTTAATGTTTATAGTGCTCTTAGGAGGTAATTTCCTAAAGATTAACGGATGGATTTTACTTGGGGTAAATATCTTAGTGGCTGTTGGAGCATTCTTCTACATAAGAAGTTCTAGCAAGAAGTACCAAAACTTCAAACCTTACGCAGGCAATCTGATAAGTCTTGATAAAAAAGGAAAGAAAGATTTTGTCGCGATAATTAAACAAGGTAAACAACCTATTAAGCTACAAATATCTTACGGCGGTGAGGATCTTCAAAATCTTAAGAAGAATCAAATCGTTCAGATTAGCTACAACCCAGAAGCTAAAATAGCTATTTTAGTTAATAAAATGTAATTTAAGAGCTGTAATCAAGCGATAGTAATCGATTTTGATACAGCTCTTTTTATTTGATTCAAGCTTATTTTATTTAATTAAAGTTTATTTTATTTGTTTAAGTTAACAACAATTTTAAATTGTATTATAACTTTAAATTAACTACAGTATTTTGGTTGTATACAAGGCCTTAAAGTTTTCTATTGTCTTCTGTATTAGAACTTCTATACTCTTCTAATCTCGCTAATGCGTATATTGTATCTGATAATCTATTTATATACTTCACAACTTCCGGTCTTACATCTTCAGTCCTCTTTAGTTTAACTACACATCTTTCAGCTCTTCTAACTACAGTTCTAGCTACGTGCAAAGCAGACGAAGATAAGTTAACTCCTGGAATTACGAAATAAGTCTGTACTCCAACTATTTCAGTACATTCATCAACTATTTTTTCCAAAGCTGTAACATCTTCTTCTGTTACTTTGTCGCTATCCTTTAGCATCTTAAATCCCCTATCATCACTTGCAAGCTCTGCACCAACGCTAAATATTTTTCTTTGAATTTTATCTATATATTCTTTAATTTTTTCATCTGTAATTTGTGAGTACGCAAGACCTAACATTGAATTTGCCTCATCTAAAGTTCCATAACTCTCAACCTTTAAACTATCTTTTTTAACCCTATTTCCACCAAACAAACTTGTCTGACCTTTATCTCCTGTTTTTGTATATAAATTAGCCACTACTATCACTCCTGTCATTTTTCTTTAATTTATCACTTTTACTATTAATTATTTTATACCCACTCAGGTCAATTGTATAGATTTTTTTGATACAAATTTATTCCATTGTAAGTAAAGCTTGAAATTTCAATGTTTTTTATTGTGGTTTAAGCGAAAATACATTAGTTGATAATTTTTATCATTTAATATTGACTTTCGTTCATTTGAATAGTAAAATAGTTTCCAGGAAACAATATTTGAGGTGATTAATATCAATACTGAAAGAGTTTTAGCCAGTCTATTTAAATTTCTTAGAAGAAGAGAGAAAACTAAGGAAGAAACGAAAAAAGTTATACAAGAAATTTCAAAGAGAATTGACTTGGAGAACAACTTAACTTTATCTGAAATTCAATCTGTTTACCATATAGGTGCAAATAATGGAATCAATCAAAGTGAATTATCACATCTAATGCTTATGACTAGAGGTGCTACATCAAAGATTTGCAAAAAGCTACAATCAAAAGATCTGATCGCTCTAAACTGTAAACGAGACAATCTTAAAGAATTTGAATTAACATTAACTTGTAGAGGTAAAAACCTTTTCGAGCTTGCCGCAAAAAGACATGAAGATGAGGTTCGTCACAAGACTCAACTCTTTGATAAATATACGGAAGAAGAACTTGAGTTTATATACAAATTATTTGAAGATTTAGCTGAAAGATATTAAACTTAATTAAACGAGAGGAAGTAAATAATATGTCAAAATTATTATATGTAACTGTAAGTCCGCTATCAGGCGAAAAATCAAAATCAATGAATGTTGGAGATCATTTCATAAAAGAATGGAAAGCTAATCATCCTAATGATACTGTAGAAACATTAGATTTATTTAACGGCGATATCCCATTTTTAAGCCAAGATATATTTGATGCTTGGTCAGTATTAAAAAGTGGAGAATCAATATATACTTTGCCAAAAAAAGATCGAGAAAAAGTTAGAAGAAATGATGAATTATTAAACCAATTTATGGAGGCTGATAAAATAGTATTTGTAAATCCTATGTGGAACCTATTCTTCCCTCCAGTTTTAAAAGCTTATATAGATATTTTATGTGTTGCTAGAAAGACATTTGCGTACACTGCTGAAGGTCCAGTTGGGCTTTTAAAGGACAAGAAAGTTCTTCACATACAATCTAGTGGTGGAGTTTACGACCGTTCTGAAGGTGCTCCTATTGTTGATTTTGGCGACGCTTATTTAAAACATATGATGGGATTCTTCGGTATATTCGATTACGAAGCTATTCATATTGATGGGATTGATGCTGCACCTGATAAGAAAGATGAGATTATGGGTGTTGCTAAGGGTAAGGCTTCTGAAATTGCTAAGAAGTTTTAGTTTATAAATATAAAATTTAACTACTAAATCTAAAGGAATCGTATTTTAATGGTACCTTTTTTGATTCTTCAATATTCCTTAATACTTTAATATTTACACATTTTAGTGAATTTAAGAGAATCTTGTAAACTTATTTTTTATCGATATCTTAAATATTTTGTTATAATGATATTAATTACATAAAACAAATATTATTATAATACTACATAGAAAGGGAATTACAATGAAAGATACAAAATACATTGATAACTATTTCAAAATATTATCCCTAGCGTTTTGGCCGATAATATGGTACAAATGGATAGTTATTTCAAATGAGATTATCGAAATATCGCTAGTTACAATCTACTCTATTCTTTGTGTTATATATACATTTCACTTTATATATTTAAAAACTAAGTGTAATTATGAAATCGATAAAATAGAAGTTTACTACAATTTTAGCACTATACTTGCATTTATTAGCACCTTATACAGTTTTTTAATTTTTCCAAAAAACTTAACCTTTTTATACTTAAAAATAGCTTTAATTTGTGCTTACTTCTACTTTTCAGTATTGAAAGCAATTAGATACAAAAGAGAAGAAGGAATTGTAGGGATAATGGGATCGCTACTTCTTGCCGTGATTACAGTATTTTATTAAAAATCAAATTAATTACTGGATTTTTATGTTAGACATAAGGAGACTTTTCTGATATCATTTTAATTAGTGGTTTGACACAATACAAGAATAAAAAGGAGTAAATAATTATGGAAATAAAAGTACTTGCAACAGTTGGAGAAAAAGAAATTACTAATTTAGATATCGACAGTGCGCTTAGAACAATGGATCAATACCAAGCGATGCATTTTGGAACTGATGAAGGTAAAAAACAATTACTAGATGACTTAATAAACCAAGAACTATTCTATTTAGAATCAGTAGAAAATGGATTAGATAAAGAAGAAGCTTTCTTAGTTGAACTTGAAAAAGTTAAAGCAAACTTATTAAAGCAAGTTGCAATAAGCAAAGTGTTATCAGGAGTAAGCTTAACTCAAGAAGAGAAATTAGCTTTCTTTGAAGAAAATAAAGCTAATTTTGCAAAACCTGAAAACGCTTCAGCTAAACATATATTAGTAGAATCAGAAGATAAAGCTAAAGAAATACTTTCTCAAATAAAAGCTGAAGATGTAACTTTCGAAGATGCTGCTAAACAACACTCTACTTGTCCTTCTAACGAAGCTGGTGGGGATTTAGGAACTTTCTCTAGAGGACAAATGGTTCCAGAATTTGAAGAAGTTGTATTCAGCATGAATAAAGGTGAAGTAAGCGAACCTGTTAAAACTCAATTTGGATACCATATAATAAAATTAGATGATGTTCAACCTGGTGGAGAATCAACTTTTGAAGAAGTTGAAGGAGAAATCGAAAAGAACTTAATGTACCAAAAACAAAACCAAGTTTACGGTGAAAAAATTGCTTCTTTAAAAGCTAAATACGAAAATCTTGTAAGTCACAAAGAATAATATGTTAATATAAAATAAGAGGTGATAGCAATGCTATCGCCTTTTTTTATATTTTAATATGCTTAAGATTAGCGTTTAAATACAATTCATTCCTACTTAATTAATCTCAATTTATATAACTATACTCAAACTATTATCCACATTAAAAAGCTTATAACAAAAAAGGAACATTATTATAGTGCACATCTTTAATGATGTACTTATATAATAATATTCCTACTTTTTACTTTGATACTTCTTTAATCAATTTTATATTAACTATCTATCTAGTACAATTTCTTCTTGAAGGCTCATACGCTCAAAACAATAACCTATTATTTCTCTTCTTTTAATGATCCCAATAAATATATTTTGATCATCGATTACAGGTACAAAATTCTGATTTAGAGATTTTATTACTAAATCCTCGATCTTAGCATCTATCGCTACTGGTGCATTATCTTTTTTTCTTTTAATTTCAGTAACAGGCATTTTTTCTAATTCTTTCAGATTAAGAGTATATTTGTTTTTTAATGACCATAAGAAGTCTCCTTCTGTAATAGTTCCTATATACTCGCCATCTCTATTAATTATCGGAATTGAAGAATATCTATAGTGCTCCATCGTCTCTATAGCTTGTTTTATAGTGTAGTCTTCATATATATATGCTACCTCACTCTTTGGAGTAAGAAAAAACAATATATTCATTACACTATACACCCCCAAACTTATTAAAATACTTAAATTTATTATTCTAAACCTAAGTTTCTTACTACTTCACTTAATTTTAACACATTTATAGGTTAATTAACGCTTTTATTGTTATTTTTTATGATTTTTTTGGTAATGTACTATTAATTAAATTTTTGATTGATTTGTTTGATTTTTCCAAAAAAATAGAAAAAACCGCTAAAAAGCGGTTAATCTCTCATATTACTAGAATACTAATATATATGAATTTTTAATTATAATCTAACAACATTAGCAGCTTGAGGTCCTTTAGCACCATCAACTACTTCGAATTCTACGCTTTGTCCTTCTTCTAATGACTTGTATCCGTCACCTTGTATTGCTGAGAAGTGTACGAATACATCGTCTTCACCTTCTACAGATATGAATCCAAAACCTTTTTCATTGTTAAACCATTTAACTACACCAGTTTTCATTAATAAATCCTCCTAAAAACAAACAAATTTAGCTACTTTATCTGTAACCTTAGTATTACTTTATCACATTGACTTACCTTTGTCAATTAATATTAAACTATACTTTGTTAAAATCTTTATTTTTTTAATAATTTAATAATTTACTTTAATAATATGAAATTTAATGTCTTTATCGCTCCATCCTAAATCCCACGGAACTAAAAGTCTGTCTGTATTATGACATGTCACCAAAGGATATCCCTTTGAGTCAAGACCGGTAACAGTCGATACATGTGTTATCCTTCCACCTTTTTCATATCCCACAATATCACCAGGTCTTAAAAAATATGCTTCTTTGTAGACTTCTTCAAAAGTTCCCTTTGTTAAAAGCGATCCTCTTCCACTATAAAGCAAATAATTTTTGAACGCCTGTGCATTTACCCATGCTTTTGTGCCTGCACTTTCACTGTAATTCCAAGTCGCATTTTTTTCAAAACGTCCACTCTCAAACATTATTTGTGAGGCAAAATTTGCACAATCCCCACCTTCAGGGTTGTAATTTCTGTAGTTATCATTGAACTTAAGTCCATCTTCTTCATCAGCTGCTGATCCAGCGTATTTGTGAGCATAAGAAACACATTTTTTCTGTTCGGGTGTTAAGTTTAGTTTGATTTCTTTTTTAGAGTCTATAAAGTTTCTAATGTCATCAGATTTTATATTCTCTAAATTTAAAGAATCCGCAAAAGGGTCCGTATACCACTCTTTAGTAATAATATATTTATTTTTTACTTTCTTTACATGTAGATAGTGCTCTGTCCCAATTCTAAACGTATTTACTTTATCTTTTTGATTTGCATATGTGTATTTATACTCTGTAGATACAGAGCAAATTACGCCGTAGAGATTCTTCTCTCTTTCCCTAACTTTTCTAACATTTACTTTAGTCTTTATATTCTTAAATTTAACACCTTGCTTACTAGACCAGTTTTCTAGATACTTCATTTTTTTGATTTCATGTTCATATGCCCAAAGTCCGAATTTTTTATCTGTATCAAATATACCTTTTAGTATATCTTCATTCTTATTCAAAATAGCCTTATTTCTAAAATCAAATAAATCTTCGAGTAAAATTTTATATTCTTCTCTTTCTTCTCTAGCCTTTCTCTCTTCTTTAGTTTCCTTTAGTTTATTTTTGTTATCTCCCTCTACATCTTTTTCTTTATCATCCTTTGTATCGATAAGTTTACTTGATTCTAAACTTTCCTCAGTTAAATAAGTATTGCTTAATGTATAAAATCCTGCTCCAAAGAAAACTACTAAAAGTACAAGTCCAACTACTCCTTTGATGTACTTATTTTTTAAATTAAGCTTTTTCAAAACTACACCTCCAAACAGTACATCTTTTCTTATTTTTGACGTTCATATATTCTATTATGTCCAGTTTTAACAATAAATTGTATCAAAACACTTTATTTTTTAGATAATTTTAATTAATAAACTACTTTTTTTATTCTATTAGTAGTAATATAGTTATATTAGTATTTGTGCATAAAATTTTAGGCACACTGATTAATTTATAGCAATGGAGGGAATATTATGCAAAAAAAGGTTGCTGCTATACACGATATTTCGGGTGTAGGGAAATGTTCATTGACAGTAGCTTTACCTGTTCTTTCAGCACTAAAGGTACAATGTTGTCCTTTTCCAACAGCAGTATTATCTAATCAAGTAGGTTATCCAGAATACTCTTTTTTAGATTTAACTGATGAGATGCCAAAATACACAAAAGTCTGGGATAAATTAGGGTTTGAGTTCAACTCTATATACACTGGATTTCTAGGTTCAATACAGCAGGTCGATATTGTTTCAGATTTTATAGTAAAGCATCCAAATTCTTTTGTGGTTGTGGATCCAGTTATGGGAGATAATGGAGAAATGTATTCTTGTTTTAGTGAAGATATGAGAATTGAGCTAAGAAAATTAGTCTGTCATTCACATTTAACAACTCCAAATCTAACTGAAGCGTGTTATTTAGCTGGTGAAGATTATTCAAAACTCGATTATACAAATGAGGAAATTATGAAAATTGCTCATGAAGTATCAGATCTAGGTCCAGAAAAGGTAGTTATTACTGGAATTGTAAGAAATGGAAATGTTCTTAATTTTGCTTACGATAGAAGCACTGATATGACATTTTTTACAACTTCTAAGTATAATGATAAGTCTTACAGTGGAACTGGCGATATATTTGCATCTATCTTATGCGGTATGTTAACCAATGATTTCAATTTTGAATTAGCAGTAAATACTGCAAATGAGTTTATATATAAAACTATTACATATACTTCTAAATTCGACACTGACCGAAACGAAGGAGTTATGTTTGAGAATTTTTTAAGTGATCTCGCATCTTTGTAGGTTCCTAAAAAGCTAAATGGGATGTAATTAAAGTGATCTCCGTCCACTTTAATTACATCCCATTCTCTACTTGTTTTATTTAATGATTATTATAATATATTATCTTCGTGTTTACTTTAATTGTCTTCTTTATCTTAAAATAATGGTATTCAATTTTATTTTTTCTTAAGATACCCTACATTTGCTTTTACGTTATACTGAGTCTCTAATTTTTCTAACGCTTTATCTACAAGTCCGTTTATATCTATTATATCTTCTTTTATTTCATTACCATCTTCATCATATTTAAGATCTTCATGGTTGAGATCATTTCTTTGCTCTGAGTGGACATTGTAATTAAATTTATATTTATTAGTAGGTAGATTTAAAGTTAATACTGAGTTTGGAGCTTCAATATTTAAATTCTTGGCAACTGGCACTTGTGATTCTATTCCGACTGACCCTGTTAGATTTTCGCCAATATCTTGCTCTAGTATAGTTATATTCTCTGGCAATTTAGATTCTATATCCTCTATTATGTTTTCATCATCATTTGAGTAGATATCAACTGAATTTGATGTAAGTATTATGTCTTTTATTCCAATTATACTTGTTACAGGCATTGATATATCATTATATGACTTTATATCTAAAGTTTTTAAATTCTGAATTTCTTTAGGCATCGAATCTCCTCTAAAGGTACCATCAGAAGTTAATTTAAACTCATTTAAAAAGATATCATCTTTTATATTTAAATCGCCACTACCTATAGCTAGATTTAAGTCAACTTTATTTGGTAAATATATTATTATAGAGATATCCTCATAAACAAATATTTCATCTATGAAAGTTCTTACCATTGAATCTATATCTGTTATTTTTTACCGTAAATTCTATTTTTATCTTCTTCTACGATCAAAGTCTTATCTTTGTTTGAAATACTGTAATTTAAATTATTAGTAACACCTTTTTTAGTAACTAGCACGCTATCTTTATTGTGGTGTTTTATAGTTATATTTGTTGAGTATGAGTTAATTGCCAACTTATTTATATCTTCTTTTTCCTCATAAATATTGTACTCTTGATTCGCCTGGTACTCTTTTTCAGCTCTAAAATCAGATATACTTGGAGTAGCATATAGAAAAGACCAAACAGTTCCAATTATACCTACAACTAACATAACTATTGCTACTATCGATATTTTTTTATTCACGCTCTCCATCTCCTTTGCTTAAATCAACAGACTTGTATTGTATATCTTTTTTCTTTGAGGCTCTTATATATATTCCTCTTGTCTTAATCCAATGGATATATTTTCTAACTAGCCCTTTACTAAATTTCACTACATATAGTATGATTTGCCATGCCAATATTTGAAACCCTATAAAGGCTACATATACAAATACAAATACTAGCCATGTATCTGGAATTATGCTAATAAATTTAAATACAAATGGAATCATAATAATAGAAGTTATTGCAGATGCTGCTAAACCAGCTAACGTCGATAGTATAAATAATATTAAACTACCAAAAGGTAGTAACATAAACATAGTAAGTATTATTAAAGCACTAAAAACTAAAGCTCTGCTTATGCCTCCAGAATTTCTTTTCCTTTCTTTTTCAATATTTAAAGTCAACAGTTCTGTGAACCATTTCTGTGATTTTTTTAGAAAATCACTTATCTTTGTACCAACTTGTTTTATACCTTTACCTGTCTTATGCTTAGCTTCGTTAATCTTGCAATTTAATACTCTTTTGTTTACTATCTGATCATTATCTTCTGAAATTTTATCTCCTTTAATTTGAGATACAAATTCCTCGGAAATGGTCTTTGGAGATCCAAGCTGAGATATTATCTCCATATCGCTTTTTCCTTCAATTATCCCGTCGACAAAATATTCTTCATAGTCCCTTATAATATCGTTTACTTCATCATAGGAAAAATCTTTCTTTAAATAATCTCGTAAAATTTCTAGAAATTCTTCTTTACTCAAAGCCACTACCCCCTTCATCATTGCTAATAAGCACATCAACTGCTTTTACAAATGCTCTCCATTCGTGTAACATTTCTTTTAAATTATTTTTTCCAATCTCTGTTATCCTGTAGTACTTTCGTGCAGGACCTTCTGAAGATTCTAAAATGTATGTATCAAAGTATGAATCTTTTGTAAGCCTTCTAAGTATCGGGTAAATTGTACCTTCATTTACATCTATGACCTTAGAAATGTTTTGCACAATTTCATATCCATACATATCTCTGTTGTCAATCAACGCCAGTACGCAAATCTCAAGTACTCCCTTTTTGAATTGTGTATTCATACGTTTCCTCCTTGCTATAAAATTTATCATACATAGTAGTATGCAATACACAGTAGTATATTAAAAATTTTTACACATTTAATCAGTATGCCTACTTGTTTATGTTTTTATAATAACATAGTACTGTGTAACGCACAATAGAGATTGATATATTTTTGTATAAATGTTGAATAAAAACTCTCTGAAATGTATAATTACACTAACATCTTTAATTTACGGAGGTGCCTAAAATTGAAAGATAACAACAAAACCATACTAATTCTTACTGCCCAATTTGGTGCTGGACACACGAGTGCTGCTAATGCAATTAAAGATTATTTACTTGATGAAAATCCAGATTACAATATTATCATTAGAAACTTTATAACAATCAGCATACCTCAAATGAATAAGCCTATGGTCACACTTTACGAAAACAATACCAAGTATACTCCTGTTTTATACAATTCATATTACTATTTTAGGAAATCAGTTGATACAAAACACGATATATCACACATGCTGTATGCTCCAAAGGTTTCAGAGTACATATCAAAAATTAAACCCGATATTATAGTCTCTACATTTCCAGTTGCATGTGGCTGTGTTAATGAGTTTAAGCTCAAAAATCCAGACGCAGATATTCCAAGTGTAACAGTTGTAACGGATGTTGTAGACAGTAATGAATGGATCTATGAAAAAACAGATATGTACTTTGTCCCAACAAATGAAATAAAGAATAGATTTGTTCACAAAGGTATATCTCCTGACTCTATAAAGGTCACTGGAGTTCCTGTAGGTAAGAGATTTAGCTCAAAGGAAAAAACCGAATCACAATATAGATATAGACTTCTACTTCTCGGAGGTGGAAGGGGTCTCTTTGAATTTGATGAAGACTTTATATACTGGATGGACAGTTTTGTCTCTAGATACAAATACCTTATGAAGATCACAATAGTAACTGGTAAAAACCATAAATTGTACAAGACTCTTACAGAGAAATATCCTCTAAAAAATATAGAGGTACTTGGGTTTGTTGAAAATATGTATGAATTGATACTTAATCATGACCTTATGTTGACTAAACCTGGAGGTGCAACTTTATTTGAAGCTATCAATTCTAAAACACCTGTTATTTTAAAGTATCCAAAGGTCGGTCAGGAAATTGAAAACGCTAAATTTATTATTGATAAGGGGATAGGTTCTGTATATAAAACTGATAAAGATCTTCAAGTACTCCTAGAAAAACTTGTAAAAGGTGAATTAGATTCTTTTATAGACTATGCAAAAGGAAACCTAGATGATTTTATGCAATTAATACATCCAGATAAAATTCCCGATTACTTAGGTGAATTACTAAAATAAAAAGATCGATTGTTGGCTAGAATATTATTTATAAACTAATATTTCTATTCATCAATCGATCTTAATTTTATTATTAAGCTATACCGTAGCTTTATATGGTAAAGTTAAAATTTTCAGCATATTATTTCAAGTGTTTAATTTTCACTGTATTTTTTATTACACTTAAATATATATTCTGAAATACATTTACTAGAATATATTTTTCTTATAAACTAAGTAAAGCTCTTGTATTTCATCTATCTTATCTTTAAGCTCTAATTGTAAATTAGAAGCTGCTTCGTAATCCTTTTCGTTTATTGCATCCTTAATTCTCGTAAAAAGAGATTTTTTTGTTAAAGTATCCTTCATTATATCGTATTTAAGATCAGATATTGCATTCCAGTTTACTTCATCGAGTGCATCCATATTGTCATTTGTATGTCTCTTTTCTATGCCTCTGATTATCTTTACATCATTTCTTATTATTCTAGAAGTAAGTTGCTTTTGCCATTTATCTAATGCTCCAACTTTAAAAGAGTTTATTATTATATCTGTAAAAACTCCACCTTGCTTTAAAGATTCTAGCTTATCTTTATGTATATCTAAATTTTTCATATTTTCAAATACAGTTCTAGGCGGAACTCCAAATCTTTTTACTCTCTCTTCTTCTGTATAGTAATTAAATATATTATTCTCATCTCTATACGCTCTGTCTTTTTCTAAGTAGAAACTCTCTTCTCCTACATCTTTAGATATTTCTTTTTCGAGAGCCTTAGTATCTAATCCGCTCTTTGCAACAACTTTAATCCCTTCAAGCATCATTTGGTAGCATCCAGCAGCTACAAGGTATGTATTTGAAAGTGGACTTGGAGATCTAAGCTCAAATCTCATATTTCTAGGGCTCTTTAAATCTCTAATTACCCCTATTAATACTGATCTATTTCTAGAAGGAATCTCATATGCGTGCCCTAGTGTAGCAACAGTACAAACTGGAGCTTCAAACCCCGGAACTAATCTATTGAACTCATCGCTAGTAGATGTAACTATAGGGCTTAATACCTCATAGTTTTTAAGTATTCCCATTAGTGCTCCATATCCTATTTCACTAAGGTAATCATC
The DNA here is from genome assembly GCF_000498755.1 of Clostridioides mangenotii TR. Classification (GTDB taxonomy): domain Bacteria; phylum Bacillota; class Clostridia; order Peptostreptococcales; family Peptostreptococcaceae; genus Metaclostridioides; species Metaclostridioides mangenotii_A. The sequence goes on from NZ_AXUS01000004.1 coordinate 101,016, forward strand.
TTCTAGTTTTGTAGGCGCAAGTAAGTTTATACCTCTACCGTCTTTTAGATTCGCACTTACTCCTATATGTGTATGTCCTCCGCTGCCTGCAACCTTTTCAATTGGCTTAGCTTTGAATGTAACTTCTAGTCCATGTGAAGAAAATACATCATCAATTACATTTCTAACTAAAAGTTCGTTGTCACATGCTTGCAATGGTCGAGCAAACTTCCAAGAAATTTCTAATTGCTCCATAGCGTGATTTATTTTACCATCTATACTTATTGAACTTGGAATTCCTCCAACTTCTTTATGTGCCAACTCCGGCTCTATTCCCAATTTTTTAAGCTCCGTAAGAGTCTTTTCAAGACAAGTTCTAATTACTCCATGTGTTCTCTTCCAATATTGCTCTTTTAAACTTTGCGAAACATAAAGTTTTTCTAAGTTTGCCTTATCTTCTGGAGTATTTACCCAAAACTCTAATTCTGTTGCTGTAGTAAGCGATATGTCTACAATGTCTTCTACAGAGTCTATTCCCAAATTATTAATCATATGAGGATGCTCCCTAAAGATTTTTAGTAGAGATTCTTTAAAATACTCATCAGCCTTCTCAATAATTCCTCTAGAACAAACTTTTTCATTATCATGAATTAAATATGCTGGTATTATCAACGTTCCAACTGGAAGCCCAGTATTTTCATCGATATTCTCTTTGTTGTAATCAATATACCATCTTGCTTCGGAGTCTGGCATTAGATCAACTTTTGCATTGTTTAAAGTAGCTATTTCATATAGCTCAACGCTAGATCCATCAGTCTGAATAGCAGAAGATAAAAACTTTTTAATATCTTTTAAAAATAAGTTTATTGGTATTTTTACATCTGTTGCATTGCCCCCAAGATCGACACCCATAAGTGATACAAACTTAATATTTGAATTCTCACTTAATACAGTTTTAAGCTCATCGTCAGTGTAGTTTTCTTTTTCAATAAAATACAGTAATTCCTTCATTCATTCTCTCTCCCATTTTTATGAATTTATTCACTTAGCTATATATACAATATCACCTATATTAACAAACATTGAACATTTTTTTCTTAACAATATTCGTGTTTTGTTTCTTTGTTATTAATTATTATATAATAGTTTGGCCAAATTCTCAATATTTTTATTATTAAAAGAACACTATCAAAAATTGCATTATTTGAGAACAAGTTCTACAGGACAATGGTCTGAACCTAATACATCTGTATGAATACTTGCACCTTCAAGTCTATCCTCTAACTTTTTAGATACGCAGAAATAGTCAATTCTCCATCCTGCGTTGTTCTTTCTAGCATTGAATCTATAAGACCACCAAGAATACGCACCTTCAAGCTCTGGATTGAAGTATCTAAAACTATCTATAAAACCTCTATCTAGTAAATTTGTAAGCTTTGCTCTTTCTTCATCTGTAAATCCAGGATTTTTTCTGTTATTTTTTGGATTTTTTAAATCTATATCTTGATGGGCTACATTTAAATCTCCACAAACTATTACTGGTTTTTTATTGTCCAATCTAATAAGATAGTCTGTAAAGTCATCCTCCCACTTCATTCTGTAATCAAGTCTTTTTAATTCATTTTGAGAGTTTGGAGTGTAAACTGTAACCATATAAAAATCTTCAAATTCTAAAGTAATAACTCTACCCTCTTTATCATGTTCTTCAACCTCCAGTCCGTAAGTAACATTTAGAGGCTCTTGTTTAGTGAATATAGCAGTCCCTGAATATCCCTTTTTTTCAGCGTAATTCCAGTACTGATGGTAACCCTCTAACTCTAAATCTATCTGACCTTCTTGAAGTTTACTTTCTTGTATACAAAATATATCTGCGTCTACCTCATTAAAAAAATCTACAAATCCTTTACCGACACACGCTCTTATACCATTAACATTCCACGATATTAATTTCATTTTATCCTCCTGATTGCTTTAGTTATAACCACATTAATTATAACCAACTAGTTTATTTAATTAATTAAATTTTATTTATATCTTATAATTCTCATCATACAATTATTTATTGTTTACTTTATCTTAAATTTATTTTAGCACTAAGTTTTATTACTAAATTCTTAAAGCAAGTGTTAGTTCTTCAGCGTCTATCGATGATACATGCACATCTGCGCCCAACTCAAATCCTCCGAAATTAAACCTTCTTGGTATGATATGAATGTGTGCATTGAAGTAAGCTTCTGTATCTATATTTTTAGGATGAGTATGAAAGCATAAATTAAACGGCATATATCCATTCATCTCATATATATTTACAAATAATTTTTTAAATGTATCAGAAAGCTCTTTTATATCTCCATCAGTCAAGTTTTCAAATTTAATATTATCTTTAAATATAACTCTAACCTCTCCACTGTATTTAGTAGCATATGGAACTATTACCAAAAATGAATTTCCGTTATATACAACCCTATTCTCAAGCTCTAACTCCTCTTTTATAATATCGCTGTAAAGAGATCTTGCATTTTCTTTATAGTATTTAAGCGCTATATTTAATTCATTTTGCACTTCTGGCGGCACTAAAGACATCGACATTATCTGAGAATGTGGATGCATAAGTGATGCTCCAGCTTTTCTTAAGAAGTTTTTAAATATATTTACATACTCTACTTTTTCTTCCTGTATTAATGATTTATACCTATTTTTAAACATGATAAACATATCTTCAAACTCTTCTTCTGTCATGTCGTAAAAGCTCCCATTATGTCTATATGTATCGACCATAACCTCATGCTTTCCAAATATCTGAGATGATGATTCATCTATTATAGGAAACTTGTTGTACACTGATTTTACATACCACTCCAAATCTCTGCTTATTTCGAAAGTAGGCTCAGTAGTATACTTCTCATTTCCCCTACAAAATGGGCACCATTCATTGTGAATTCCCATTTCTTCTGTCTCTTCTATTTGATGTGAACTTTTGTCGTGCGGTCTTTTAATTCGATCGGCTGCAAAAATTATTAAATCATCAGTAATTTTATCTCTCCTTAATTCTTTCATAAATACACCTCGCCAATATAATTGTTTTTACATATATCTCTATTATATGTTATTTAGGATATTGGTTAAATAGATTTGTTCTATTTTACAATAACGACAATTCCCAATGTTCTGTAAATTTCGCACTAATTTGTATAAATAATCTGAAAAATTTAAAATAATATTTTAATTTATGCTGATTTTTAAATTATTCTGTGATATCATAAAGTTGTATTTAAATATTTTTATGTTCGTTACATAGAAAACTTTATTACATTTTAATATTTTTATTGGGAGGTATTTATTATGAAATATTCTAAAAGATTAACATCTATGCAATCTTCACCAATTAGAAGACTTGCACCTTACGCTACAGCTGCTAAGGAAAGAGGAACAAAAGTTTATCACCTTAATATAGGTCAACCTGATATCAAAACTCCTCAAGGATTTTTTGATGCAGTAAAAGATTTTAAAAGCGAAGTTCTAGAGTATGCTGGTTCAGAAGGTATTCCCGAATTAATAGAAGCACTACAAAATTACTACAAGACATATAATATTGATTTTGATAAAGATGAAATACTAGTAACAAACGGAGGTAGTGAGGCATTAATGTTCACTATGATGGCTGTTTGTGATCCAGGCGAAAATATCCTAGTTCCAGAGCCATTCTACACTAACTACAATGGATTTGGTCAGGCAGTTAACGTAGAAATGAACCCTGTTACTACAACAGCAGAAAACGGATTCCACTTACCACCTAAAGAAGAGATAGTTTCTAAATTGAACGATAAAACTAGAGCTATATTAATATCTAATCCAGGTAATCCAACTGGAGCTATATATACAACAGATGAACTTCATATGTTGGCTGATATAGCTAAAGAAAACAATCTTTGGTTAATAGCTGACGAAGTGTACAGAGAGTTCGTTTACGATGGGCTTGAGTATACAAGTTGCGGAAACTTAAAAGATATTAAAGATAGAGTTATAATAATAGACAGTGTTTCTAAGAGATACAGTGCTTGTGGAGCTAGAATTGGTTCTGTAGCATCTAAAAATAAAGGACTTATAGCTGAAATACTTAAATTATGCCAAGGAAGACTTTGTGTCCCAACACTAGATCAAGTAGGTGCTGTTGCACTTTACAAAACTCCAACTTCATACTTCAAAGAAGTTAACGAAGAGTACAGAAAAAGAAGAGATGTTTTATACAACGAATTAATCAAAGTTAACGGAGTAATCTGTGAAAAACCAACTGGTGCATTCTACATAGTTGCAAAACTTCCAGTTGACAATGCAGAAGATTTCGCTATATGGATGTTAAATGAATTCTGTAAAAATGATTCTACAGTAATGTTTACTCCAGCTGAAGGATTCTATGCAACTCCAGGTTTAGGAAGAAATGAGATAAGACTTGCTTACATCCTTAACCAAACAGATCTTCAAAATGCAGCTACTCTACTTAAAGAAGGTTTAGAGCAATACGTTGCATTAAAAGCTAAAGCTTAATATATAAAGATAAATTAATTAAAATAAAAAGAGCAGCTCTTAAAACTAAAATATGTTTTAAGAGCTGTTCTTTTTTTACATATACGCCAATTTATACGAGCTAATATTGATTATGATAAATAACCAAACTTATAAATATAACTGACCTTTCCCCATAATCACTGAAGTCCCTGCAATTGAAACACTTTCAAAATCGTCCGATTATTTTGCCATGGAGCGAACTTTGAAAGTCCGCTTTTTGTAAGACCTCTTCTATACACGTAAATCAACATCTACCTTATCAAGTTCATCTTCATAGTCTTTCAGAGCAGGATCTATTACATCTTTAACAAAGTCATCTACTTGTTCACTAGATCTTCCTGTAAAGTTCTTTGGATCCATTATAGATAATATCTCTTCTTTGCTCATTTTAAATGAATCATCTTCAACTATTAGAGAAATAAGGTTATTATCTAATCCTTCATGCTTAACTCTATATGCCGCTTTCATTGAGTACTCTCTTATAATTTCATGAAGTTCTTGTCTATCTCCACCTCTTTTTACAGCTTCCATAAGAATTGTTTCAGTAGCCATAAAAGGTAATTCTTCATTTACATGTTTGTTTATCATATTTTCATAAACAACCATACCATCAGTTACATTGATACCTATATCTAAGATTGCATCTGCTGCCATAAACGCTTGAGGTATAGAAAGTCTCTTATTTGCAGAATCATCTAGTGTTCTTTCTAGCCACTGAGTTGATTGAACCATAGCAGGGCTTAGAGATTCAGATATAATAAACTTGCTCAGCGAAGATATTCTTTCACTTCTCATTGGATTTCTCTTATATGCCATAGCTGATGATCCTATTTGATTTTTTTCAAATGGCTCTTCTAATTCTTTTAAATGTTGTAAAAGTCTTATATCATTAGTCATCTTGTGCATACTTTGTGCAATTCCTGAAAGTATACTTATAACTTGGTAGTCAAGTTTTCTAGTATAAGTTTGTCCACTTACAGCGTATGATGATTCAAATCCCATCTTAGCGCAAACTATTTTATCTAATTCTTTAACTTTATCGTGGTCACCATCGAATAAACTTAAAAAGCTTGCTTGAGTTCCAGTAGTACCCTTAACTCCTCTAAGCTTCATATTATCAAGTCTATAGTTTAAATCCTCTAAATCAAGCAATAAATCTTGTGCCCAAAGACAAGCTCTCTTTCCTACAGTAGTCAACTGTGCCGCTTGGAAATGTGTAAATCCAAGAGTTGGAACATCTTTATATTTCAAAGAGAATTTCTTTAAGTTATTTATTAAATTAGCCAATTTTATTCTTAAAAGTCTTAGACCTTCTGTCATCTGAATAACATCGGTATTGTCTCCAACATAAGCTGAAGTAGCCCCAAGATGGATTATCCCCTTCGCTTTTGGGCACTGTAACCCATAAGCTTTAACGTGAGACATAACGTCGTGTCTGACTTCCTTCTCTATTTTTCTAGCTTCATCAAAATTTATATTATCTATATTTTCTCTAAGCTCATCAAGCTGCTCTTCAGTTATATTTAAACCTAAATCATGTTCTCCTTCAGATAATGCAACCCATAATTTTCTCCATGTTGAGAATTTAAATTGCGGTGAAAATATATAACTCATATCTTTACTGCAATATCTATCTGTCAACGGGTTTGTGTACGTAATATATTTATTGTCTACCATTAATAAGTCCTCCTAATATATTTAAATAATTATATCAACATAATAATTATATGAAATTTCACGAACAATAACAAGTATTATAAAGCTTTTATTCATATTTTATAACTTTTTCTTTTAATTATCGCTATCTAAACTCTATAATGTTATCGACCTTTCCATTAGACATAAAGTTTAAAACATACTTGTATCTCTGAGCATAGTGTTTATCGCTCCATCCGAGTTTATTTTTTAGGACCTCTTCATCAAGCCCAAACATCAAATTTATAGCAGCATATGAATGCCTAAAATCTCTAGCTGAGTACTGTGGTAATTCAGCCATATCGAGAGCTTTTCTTACAATAATTCTGACATTTCTATCAGTTATAAAATCGCTCTTTTGAGTTGTAAAAATAAAACTATCACAGTTATCTATATTTTCTCCAAGACCCAAAGAAGCTCTATACTCTTCTAATGTAAATAAAAGATATGGATGAATTAACATCGATCTCTCTTTTCTTCCCTTTCCTAATTTAATATATACCTCTCCATCTGGATCTTTATAGATATCTTTCCATTTCAGATTTACAAGCTCATTTAACAAGCATCCAGTTGTTATTAAGCAAACTATAATAGCGCCATCTCTTACTTTTAATTTTGGAACTATACTTAAAAGATTATTTATTTCCTCTATATTTAATACATCATCTTTATTTTTAATCCTAGTAACAGTCGGTTTTTCAATACTTCTAAAAGGATTAATCTTAATATACTTCTCTTTATTTAAGTAATTGAAATAGCTATGTAAATAACTGTATACTTTTTCTGAAGTAGATTTAGCATAAGTTTTCTTTACAAACTCCATAAACTTCTCGCAATCGTATTTATCTACATCTACAAAATTTTTACCACCTATAAATTTTTTAAATTGCACAAGCTTTGAAAAATAATCGTACTTTGTATTGGGACTCATCTTTACAGAAAAATTATTAAAAACCTCATACTCAAAATCTTCTAATATTTTCACATTGTTCATCTAATCACCCCTACCATTACTTTCATGTATAACATTACTATATCATATCTTAAATATACTTAAAATGAAAATTACTTACTATTGTCTACTTATCAACCCTATGATATTATAAATTAGTAAACTTAGCATATAATAACTATTAAAAAAGAGATTAAAATTAGTATTGGAGGTAGTAAAATTTGGAAGGATTCAGTTTAATTGAAATACTTAAAGCTGTCGTTTTAGGTATTGTTCAGGGAATAACAGAGTGGTTACCAGTAAGTAGTACAGGGCATATGATATTAGTCGATGAGTTTATTAAACTAAACTTCTCTGCGAGTTTTATAAATACATTTTTAGTTGTAATACAATTCGGTTCAATTCTTGCAGTATTATTGATATTCTTTAAGAAGTTAAATCCATTTGACAAAGATAAAACTTCTATACAGAAAAATGAAACTATCGATTTATGGATAAAAGTAATAATAGCTATAATTCCATCAGGAGTAATAGGAGTATTATTCGAAGACAAAATAGATGAATTGTTCTTCAACTCTACCGTAGTTGCTATAGCTCTTATAGTATACGGTATAATAATGATAATGTTAGAAAACAGAAATAAAAAACCTAAGTTTAACAGCTTCAAAGACGTTACATATAAATTAGCTTTTGCGATAGGGATATTTCAATGTTTAGCTCTTATACCAGGAACATCTAGATCTGGTTCTACAATTATCGGTGCTGTTTTACTTGGAACATCAAGATTTGTGGCTGCTGAGTTTTCATTCTTTATGGCGATCCCTACAATGTTAGGTGCCAGTGCATTAAAACTTTTAAAAGCAGGATTTGCATTTTCAGGCTTTGAATGGCTTGTACTACTTATCGGATCAGTAGTTGCATTCCTAGTTTCTGTAGTAGTTATAAAATTATTTATGGATTATATCAAAAAACACGACTTCAAACCATTCGGTTACTACCGTATAGTATTAGGTATAATTGTTTTGGCTTATTTCTTTGTTTTAAAATAATGAGGTAAAAGAATTGTAAATAAGGCAAAATATAAAGTTTGCAGATGTCTAGCACCGCAGATTGGGAAAAAGTCTGTAACTGTGCTGGACATCTCCATATTTCCCCACCACTCAAAGTTGTCATTTCTCTGTATAAAGTGAGGTGTCGTAAACGAGATTTTATTAAATTTTCGCCCTTTTGATAACGACCTTCAAAGATGGTTGATATCCGCTATTTGATAACCATTCACCGTACATAAAATCCCAAGTGTTTCATTTACAATTCCCTTGAAAACTCTATGAAAATGAAACTTAGAAAAACCTGCAACATCAGCAAGATCTTCAAGAGAAAGAGAATCCTACAAATGAGTTTCTATAAAATCTTGCACCTTGATCTTGATCTTGGTCCTGATCTTCCGCACTTCGCTCATACCAAAAGGAAGCGAAAAGGGATGTTGATGGAGATAGATTTTATATAGGTAATGAGGGAGTTGTCTGGCGAGACTTCTTAGCCAGCCGACCTCAGAACCTATATAAAATCTGTCTCCATTAACATCCCTTTTCTCAACCTCCCCTTATTTAGAATCCACTATAAGTTTCACAAGGTCACTACCATCCTCATTAAAAGTCGTAACGATTTTAAGGCAATTGGAAGCCCTGCTCAAAGAAAGATAAATCTTATTTAAATCTCCAACAAAATCATTAACTTGATAGTCCTGATCCGTATCAGCTATAGTTTGGTTGTACAACATCTCCAATTCACATACAATAACAGCCTTGTACTCCAAGCTCTTTATTGTGTATATATTAGATAGCGTAACTCCCATCTTCTTGCTTAGGTTAGTCAAGTTTTCGTCAGCATATATATATGGTATACTTGATGATTCAAATGCTTTTTTCAACATGTACTGAAAGTAAATTGTATTTCCATTTTTCAGTCTTTTCTTGTTATACGGATATATTACAGCTATTTCTTCATGCTTTATTCCTAATTTGCTTGTAAGATACTCTATTTCCCAAATAACGGAGCTTATTTGATCATCTAGGTCGCTTACCTTAATTATATCCACTGAGCTATCCAAACTCCTTATAGCATCCATTTTGTAGAAAATATCGTGTTCTACATTGCTCTTTAGATTTCTTATAAATTTGTTTGAGTTCTCTGCAAACTTATTTACAAACGCCGCAAGTTCTTTAGTCTGTCTGTAGTTGCAATTAAGAAAAAGATTTTCGTCAAACTCTATATATTCATACGGAGTCTTAAATATATTTAGGTTGTTCGAAATATTTAAAGATCCACACGAGTAAATGTTGAAGATATATTTAGCCTTGTACAAAAACTCTTGTATAAATCTTATATCATCGTCTGCAAAACACTCAGCTTCATCTATAAATATACCTTTGAACATATTTTTATTTTTTATAATATTTTCTGCTTGTTTAACCAGATTTTTAAATGTCTTCTCATAATCATTTTTTAACATAGCGTAGTCAAGTATCAGACTGTATTTTTTAGCTAGTTTAAAAATAAACGACCCAAATGTATGCACTTCTAAATTATTATTGTCTTTATATAGTATCTCAAGTAGCTCTCTTAATTCATTGCATGACTGTTTATTGTGGGTAAAGATCAGAAAATTATGATGTGGGTATACTTTCGCCAATTTTATTGCTCTAGAAAGCATTATTGATGTCTTACCAGTACCTGAAGCTCCTTCGATTAAAGAGTTTCCATAATTTATAGATATAACCTCTTTTATCTGAGATTCCTCCATCATTGTCGCTGTATATTCATAGTCATCATTGAAAAAAGAAATTTTTTTAAAGTTTTCATTTAGATGCAGAGAATCATTTATCAAATAATACTCCGAACAAACATCTAGCAGATATAAATTTAGACTCACTTCATCGTTCTCATTTTGTAAATATTCATCTAAATATATTTTTCCACCGACTATATCTGAAAGTTTATTTTTATCTATAACGTGATTTTTTATAAATTCATCAAAACCAAAACTATCATCAATCTCTACATAAGGCATGATGAAAATGTAGTTGTAACTTATATTTCTAAAGTTAAGGTTCATTTTATTTTTTAAAAGACCAAACTCTTCATCCATTACTTCTATTAGCTCTTCTTCTAGTATTGAAAATAAATCTTCAGTAGTATCCACAAATTTTATAAATAACGGCTTATTGTCTTTTATATACAGCAAGTCTGTATTTATTCCTTTAAAAGGAGTAACCTTTGGAATAATCTTAGTATTTTTGTCTAACTTTTCATAGAAAGTTCTTTCAATCTCTTTTATTTTTAGGGCATCTAGTTGGGATCTTATATCTACATATTGAATCACTTATAACTACCTCCTTATGTTATAAATAATTATAACATTTAAAACCAAGCTTTTATATAAAAAACCACAATAAATAGAATGATATCTATTAATTGTGGCCTTTACTTCTAATTATTTAGCATATTCTATTGCTCTAGTTTCCCTTATTATGCTTACTTTTATTTGTCCAGGATACTCAAGTTCCTCTTCAATTTTCTTAGTCATATCTCTCGCTAGTAAGTGTAATTCCTCATCGTTTACATCTTCTGGTTTAACCATGATTCTTATTTCTCTACCAGCTTGTATTGCATATGACTTCTCTACACCATCGTAAGAACTAGCTATTTCTTCAAGTTTTTCTAGTCTCTTAATATAAGCTTCTAGAGTTTCTCTTCTAGCTCCAGGTCTAGCTGCTGATATAGCATCTGCTGCTGTTACTAAAACAGCTTCAACTGATTGAGGCTCGTAATCACCGTGATGTGTACTCATAGCGTGAATTACATCCTTAGATTCTTTATATCTTCTAAGTAAATCCATTCCTATTTCTACGTGTGTACCCTCCATCTCGTGGTCAACAGCCTTACCTATATCGTGAACTAATCCTGCTCTTTTAGCTAATCTAACATCTGCACCTATTTCTGCAGCCATGATACCAGCTAAATGAGCTACTTCTATAGAGTGTTTAAGTACATTTTGTCCATAACTTGTTCTGTAGTTAAGTCTACCAAGAAGTCTGATAAGCTCTGGGTGAAGTCCGTGAACACCTGTCTCAAATGCAGCTTGCTCACCGTACTCTTTGATGATATTGTCGACTTCTTTTTTAGCTTTTTCTACCATTTCTTCTATTCTAGCAGGGTGGATTCTACCATCTGCTATAAGTTTTTCAAGGGCAATTCTTGCAATTTCTCTTCTTATTGGATCAAATCCTGATAAAATTACTGCTTCTGGAGTATCGTCTATTATAAGATCTATACCAGTTAGAGTTTCTAAGGTTCTTATATTTCTACCTTCTCTACCAATTATTCTACCTTTCATTTCATCATTAGGAAGATTTACTACTGTAACTGTAGTCTCTGCTACATGATCAGCAGCACATTTTTGAATTGCATATCCAATAATCTCTCGAGATTTTTTCTCTGCATCTTCTTTTGCTTGTGTTTCAACTTCTTTAATCATCATAGACATTTCACGTCTAACATCTCTTTCAGCATTGCTCAAGATTATCTCTTTTGCTCTGTCAGATGTTATACCTGAAATACCTTCTAATTTAGATAGTTGTTGTGCTTTAATCTCTTCTATTTCTGTTTCTTTTGCCTCTGCTAATTTAACCTTTTCTGCTAAATTAGATTCTTTGTTTTCTAATCCTTGTATTTTCTTATCTAAAACTTCTTCTTTTTGTATAACTCTTTTTTCATATCTTTGTACTTCGCTTCTTCTTTCTTTATTCTCTCTTTCAGCTTCAGATCTCCATTTGTGGATCTCTTCTTTTGCTTCTAATAATTTTTCCTTTTGTACCGTTTCGGAGTCTCGATGTGCTTTATCTATTATTTCTATAGCTAAGTTTTCAGCTTGGCCAACTTTTGCTTCAGATACGTTTTTTCTAACAATATATCCTGCTAAAATACCAATAATTGCACATATAATACCTATTACAATCTCTATGACATCCACCTCCTTTTCATTAGTTATTAAACTAAAACGTCATTTAGTATACCAAAACGTCGTAAATATGATAAAAATATCCTCATTAATTATAGTCAAACAGTTCTATCTAATTAAATTTATATATTTTACCCTCTTTTAATTTTATAATCTTTTCTATATTGTGTCAAGCTAATCAGGAGTGTGGAATGCCTTTTATTACTTATTAATTATATATAATCTTCTTAAGTCTATTGATCAATTTTAACTTGTTCTACTTCTGCTTTTTTCTTTTTATCTTCGCCATCTGCTTCATCAGTGGCATCTAGCTCATAATACACTCTAACTTTTTTGTTTATTTCTTCAGTTAAATCTGGATTATCTTCTAAAAATTTTTTAACATTTTCTCTACCTTGTCCAAGTTTTGTATCTTCATAATTGTACCAAGAACCAGATTTCTTAACTATATCTACATTTGCAGCTATATCAAGTAAATCTCCTGACTTAGATATACCTTCTCCATACATTATGTCGAACTCTGATTGTTTAAATGGAGGTGCAACCTTATTTTTAACAACTTTTACTCTAGTTCTATTACCTACAATTTTATCACCTTGTTTGATACTGTCTATTCTTCTTACATCAAGTCTCACTGATGAATAGAACTTAAGAGCACGACCACCTGTTGTAGTCTCGGGGTTACCAAACATGATTCCAACTTTTTCTCTAAGTTGATTTATAAATATAGCTACACAGTTAGATTTTTTGATAGATCCAGTTAATTTTCTAAGAGCTTGTGACATAAGTCTAGCCTGTAGACCTACGTGAGAATCTCCCATGTCTCCATCTATCTCTGCTTTTGGAACAAGAGCTGCAACTGAATCGACTACGATTATATCTATAGCACCACTTCTTATAAGTGCCTCAGCTATCTCTAGTGCCTGCTCTCCAGTGTCAGGTTGTGAAATTATAAGGTTGTCTACATCAACGCCAAGCGCCTTTGCATAAACAGGGTCAAGCGCATGCTCTGCATCTATGAATGCTGCAATTCCACCTGCTCTTTGAGCCTCTGCAACACAGTGAAGTGCAACAGTTGTTTTACCTGATGATTCTGGTCCGTATATCTCAACTATTCTTCCCCTTGGAAGTCCACCAATACCTACAGCTATATCAAGTCCTAATGCTCCTGTTGATATTACATCTATAGACATAGAAGTAGCTTCTCCAAGTTTCATTACAGATCCTTTTCCAAAGTCTTTTTCAATTTTCCCCAGTGCCTCGTTTAAGGCTTTTAATTTTTCTTGATCAACGCTCATCTCAATACCATCCCTTCATATATATAAAATCAAACATTTGTTCTTTGTTGTACATTAATTATATATCATAATATTAATAGAGTCAATTTAAAAAACACATTACTCCTAATTTTTTATTTTTTATTTTCCCTATCTTATTTATTAACATTTTTGCCCTTCATTAAACATAAAAATTCTTTCCAGAAAATAAAAATCTTAGTACAACACAATCAATATATAAATAGAAAATAGGCATGAAATCGAATGTAAATATCCCAAGCATTGGCTCTAGCTACTGCTTAACCATACACTTAATATATTGTATCCAATTACATACCTATCAATTCTTAACTATTGTATCTAAATATTTTTAATTTCTATTTTTAAAACTACTATTTGCTCTCCATAAATAGTTCTTTATTCTTGTGTAGATACTCCCATCCAGAATAAAGAGTAAGAAGTGTAGCTATAAGTATTAGACCTGTACCAAAATTAAGCAAATAGGCATTGTAAAAATGCGCTCCTAAAAATAATACCACTATAGAAACCATCTGCGTTATCGTCTTCAGCTTCCCACTTCCTCCAGCTGCTATAACTTTTCCATCAGCAGCAGCAATAGCTCTTAGTATACTTACTGTAAGCTCTCTTGCAACTATTATAATGACCATCCAGCTGCTTACAAGATCTACTTCAACCATACATATAAGAACCGAAATAACCAACAGCTTATCAGCAAGTGGGTCCATAAATTTTCCAAAATCGGTTATTAAGTTATCTCTTCTGGCTATATAACCGTCTAGAGCATCTGTAATAGATGCAATTATAAATATAACACATGATATAAGGAATCTATTTGGAACTTCTAATAGAATTAATAATACTAATACTGGTATCAATAAGATTCTAAATAAGGTCAACTTATTGGGTAAGTTCATATAAACATCTCCTCAAATTTACAATAATATCTTAAATTCTAATTATCTTTAACAATTAATCGATTGTAGTAATCTAATACTTTATCTAAAGCTTTAGATTCATCATCAAAATTTATAACTTCGTCGTATTCATACTTTTCTATAGAGTGCGTGTAAAGCGGATCGTAGTATTCAAGTAAATACCTCTCTACTACTTCTTCATATTTTTTAGTCTCTAAAAGTTCAATGTACTCATCTACTACTTTATTGCTTAGTCTTTTTCTAAATTTGTTTATGCACTCTTTAAGATCATCTATATTATCCTCATTTTTAGAATAAATATAATCTCTACACAACCTATCTACCCTGTTTTTTAGGCTGACTTCAAGTATTATATGTTGACAATCGCCTATCATAGACTCATATACCTCGTTTGGTACAGAGTTATGACCTACACGCTTACTTTCACTTTCAACAAAAATAAAATCTTTTTTTGAAAAATATAGTTTTTCAAATATCTCTGTCTCAAATAACTTTTGGGATGGAGATTTCTCATCAAACGTTATAAATCCAAAAATAGATCCGCTATTTCTAGCTATTCCTTCAAGATCTAGTACGTCTATATTTTTTTCTTCCAACATATGAAGTAAATCCGTTTTACCTACACCTGTAAGTCCATGTACTGATACAAGTTTCTTTTTCTCCATAGCAGTCTTAAAATAATCTAAAACGAGGTTTCTGTAAGACTTGTATCCACCTTCTAGTTGGTAGACATTTACGCCTAGAGATGATATGACATTGGTAATACTTCCGCTCCTCATTCCACCTCTTGCACAGTAAACAACCATATTATCGTATTCATTTGCAAGCTTAGAAAGCTCTAAGTACATATCTTTAAGTTTATATGATACGTAATCAAAGCCTTTCTGTATAGCTTCATGTTTCCCAAGCATCTTGTATATAGTACCTACTTCTTTGTGCTCATTGTCCATAAATAGAGGCATGTTTATAGCATTTAATATATGGTCTTCCTCATACTCGCTTTCCGTTCTTACATCTACAAAAATTACTTTTTCTAAGTTTAGAGCTTCTTCGATCTCTACTGTCATCTAATTTTCACCTTCTAAATCCTCTTTACTTATTAATACTTTTCTAGGTTTGCTTCCTTCACTTTGACCGACTATTCCTCTTTCTTCCATTGAGTCTATAAGTCTAGCAGCTCTGTTGAATCCTATTTTAAACCTTCTCTGTAACATAGACGCTGATGCTTGACCGCTATCTACTACAAGTTCTATAGCCTCATGTAGAAACTCATCTTCATCATCTATTTTAGAAGTAGTGACCTTAGAAATTGTCTCAATTATGTCTTCTTCATACTGTACTTCGTCTTTAACTTGATCTTTAACGAAATCTATAACTCTCTCAGATTCGCCTTCAGATATAAATGCACCTTGAAGTCTTACCGGTTTTGCTGCACCTAACGGGTAGAATAGCATATCTCCCTTTCCTAGAAGTTTTTCAGCTCCACCTGTATCTAGTATAGTTCTTGAATCTGTCTGCGATGAAACAGCAAAAGCTATTCTAGATGGTATATTTGCTTTGATTACACCTGTGATTACATCTACTGATGGTCTTTGAGTAGCTACAATTAAATGCATTCCAGCGGCTCTTGCCATCTGAGCTAATCTACATATATAATCCTCAACATCATTTGCACTCGCCATCATTAAATCTGCAAGCTCATCAATTATTATTACTATCTTAGGTAGTTTATCATCTACTACCTTCTCATTGTATCCGCCTATATCTTTAACTTGGTTTTCTGCAAATAGCTTGTATCTTCTATTCATCTCTACTACCGCCCAGTTAAGAGCATTTGCAGCTTTCTTTGGATCAGTTACAACTGGTATGAGTAAATGTGGTATACCGTTGTAGTTTGCAAGTTCAACAACTTTTGGATCTATTAAAAGAAGTTTTACTTCATCAGGATTTGCCTTGTAAAGTATACTACTTATTAGCGTATTTACGCACACACTCTTACCTGATCCAGTAGAACCAGCTATAAGAAGGTGAGGCATCTTTCCTATATCTCCAATTATTATATTTCCTGCAACATCTTTACCAAGACCCATTGCTAATGGAGAATTGAAGTTATTAAATTCATCACTCTCTAGTATCTCTCTAGCAGTTACCATTTGAGCCTCTTCATTTGGAACTTCTATTCCTATTGCGCTTTTTCCAGGTATAGGAGCTTCTATTCTTATACTCTTTGCAGCTAAGCTAAGAGCTATATCATCTGTCAGGTTAACTATCTTGCTAACTTTTACACCAGGACTTGGCTGTATTTCGTATCTAGTTATTGTAGGTCCAACAGTTACTTGATTGATTTTGGCTTCTACTCCGAAATCAGCAAGCGTCTTTTCAAGCAGGGCAGCATTTTTTAATACTTTCTTCTTGCCGTTTTCATCTGCTTTTTTAGGAGCCTTGTTTAAAAGATCTACGCTAGGCTTTTTGTAATCATCATAATTTGTTTTTTCAACTCCCATAGGTTGAGTTGCATCAAAGATCTTAATATCATCAGTACTGTTACTTTTTCTTGTTTTATTTAAATCAGCAGCTGTTGCATTATTTTTCTCTTCAACTTTGGCTGGTTTATCCCCAGCTTTTTGCAATTCTTTGAGTACATCTAATTCTGGCATACTTGCTGTTCCCTCTAATATTTCAAGGTATTCATCTTCTGCCTTATTAAATCCAACAATCTTAATAGTTTTATCATCTACATTGTCTTCTAAATCATCATCTACTACATCACTATCATCTACAGTTGTTCCTTCTTTATCTTTGTTTTTAGAAAACTTCTTCTTGAAAAAACCTGTCTTTTGAGGAACAGTAGCATCATCAACTTCATCTGTCATAATATTTACGGCTGACTTTTTCATACTAGCCATTTTTTCTTTAAAGCTAATCTTACTAGTTTCTGGATTGTTTGACATAAATTTAAGTCCATTTATCATATCTTTTATAGATATATTGAAGATAAATAAAACTGCTAATATAAGCATAAATAAACTTATAAGCCATGCACCAAATATGCCAAATACTTTAGTCATATAAAATGAAATTGTACTTGAAATAAGTCCACAACCTGTGCCCTTTACACCCATATCCATAACATCGCTTATCATGCTAGCCTTAAGTGGACTATCCACTGGAAGACTTCGCACATTTAATAAACCATAAAATACGAATATAAACAATATTGCTACATAGTATAGTTTAGTCTTTCTAAATCTGTATATGTATTCGTTGCCATCGAAAAATCCCAATATCCCTGTAAGGATAAATAAAAGAGGAATTACTATAGAAAGCCCACCAAATAGACCTTTAAATAGACTCTGCATCACTGATGGCAGCCATCCGTTCGTATTAGAATTTAAACTATATAAAAGAAAAATTCCTATAAATATTGTAATCAGATTATGGTATTCAGAATTAAAGCCTAACTTACTGCCTTTCTTTTTTTTCTTTTTCTTCTTAGTGTTAGTGGCCATAAAAAATCACTCCCCATTTTTACATGTTTAAGACTTAAAAACAAAAAGTGCTAATGTTTAAACACTAACACCTCAGTTTTGCTTACATAATTATAGCATAAAGTATCTAAAATAAACAAACTTATTTGATTTCGTTACAAATTAGTAATCTTTAAACCTCTTCTTCATTTATTAATTCTCTTAGTTTATTTATTGCGTCTTTAAGCCCACCGACCTCATCAATTAATCCATACTCTACTGCTTCTTTTCCAATTAGTACACTTCCTACATCGCTAACGAGTTCATCTCTAGAATGCATAAGTCCTTCTATATCCTCTTTCTTTATATTTGAAGTTCTTGTGATAAATTGTGTGATTCTCTCCTGCATCTTTTTAAAATACTCAAAGGTCTCATTTACACCTATTACTAGACCTGTTGTCCTAACTGGATGAATTACCATAGTTGCTGTTGGCGCAATAAAAGAGTAATCCCCAGCTGTAGCTAACGGGACACCTATGCTGTGGCTTCCTCCTAGTACGAGCGATACAACTTTTTTTGATAAACTGTTTATTAACTCTGCAATCGCAAGTCCAGCTTCGATATCTCCACCCATGGTATTTAATATAACAAGAACCCCCTTTGTTTCATCACTCTCTTCAACTGCATACAGAAGTGGGATTAGATGTTCATATTTTGTAGCTTTTTTTTGAGGGTTGTTCATATAATGCCCCTCTATTTCTCCGATTATAGTAATGCACTCTATATCTCTACTTGTTTCTGGGATTCCATTTGGCCTACCAAGTTCCTTTATATTCTCCAAATCTTCATCTCCGAAAGTATCCTCGGATTCATCTTCATTAAAATTATTCTTATAATTCTCCATAATAAATGCTCCTATCAATAAATATATTTAACTTAGTTTTACCAAAATCGCTAAATATATCTACTAAAAAATATATCTATTGACATTATTTAATTAGAATGTTAAATTAAACATACCAACGGTTGGTATAAAGGAGGCATTATAAAGCTATGGCAAGAAATAAATATCCAGAGCAAACTGTAGAGCAGATATTGTCTATATCTACTTCTCTATTTAATAAAAACGGCTACGAAAAAACTACTATACAAGATATTTTAAATGAGTTAAAGATGTCAAAAGGCGCTATATATCATCACTTTAAATCAAAAGAAGATATATTAAATGCGATTATAGAGAGGCGTTCTAGTTACGCGAAAGAACTTCTAAATAGATTGATTGTAAATACAAAAGCAGAAAATGCAAAAGAAAAGTTAAAAAAGATCATACTAGAAATTTCAAAAGATAAGGAGAACCATTCAATTGATAGCATTTTATCATCTCAAATAAAAAATCCTCAATTTGTAGTTGCTGGTATTCAAGCTTCTGTTATTGATGACGCTCAGATTATTTCTAAGTTATTTATAGAAGGGACAGAAGATGGCTCAATTAAAACCGAGTATCCTCTTGAATGTAGTGAAGTTTTTATGCTTCTTATTAATATTTGGATAAATCCAATTATATATAAACGATCCATTGTAGAAACAAAACAGAGGTTAATCGTACTACAAAACCTAATGAAACAACTTGGTGCTGATATAATAACTGATGAAATAATCGATATATTCGTTAATGCCTATAAAAATATGAATGCTTTTTAAAAATTAATCAATTTTCAATTATTCTTTTTGTAAAACTATAATTTTATGAAAAGAATATATTTTTCTTTTATACATACCAACGGTTGGTATAATAAATATACAACGGAGGCAAAATGAAAAATTATAACAAAAACTTAATAGATAAAACAAAAGACATATCTCAAAAGGCATTAGAAAAATCTTTTAACAAGGTTAATATTTTAACTTCTCCAACAGATCAGATCAATAGAATAGGCTGTAATGTGGGTAAAACTCTTGGTGTTATCATGATCGTGGTTGGAGCTATCGAAATAGTTAAGGGTAAGGCATTATTGGGCTCTGGTAGCTGTATAGCGGGTGTATCTACAATAGTTTCAAATTTTATAGCTCAGAATAAATAAAGAGCTTATACAAAATGGATTGAGTAATCGACTATATAATACATATATTAAATCTACAACTTTAATATATTATAAATAATCGAATACTCAATCCATTTTTATATTCTTTCTAAAAGTATTTTATTTTATATAAAACTCATGGTGAATTGCATGAACTGCTTTTTTCATATCTTCTCTGTTTACTAAGCACGAAATAGTCATATGAGAATCAGATGTCTGAAGTAGAGAAATTCCATCTTTAGATAAACCTCTCACTATTTTAGACATTATTCCAGGAACTGCAACTATCTTAGAACCTATAAGCGTTACCTTAGCACAGTCTCTTATTATCTCATAATCAAGGTCAAAACTATCAAGCACAACCTTTAATTCCTCGATATTTACTTCATCTATTACAAAAGTCTTTTCCTTTATAAAGAAGTTTATCATATCTATACTTATATGTTTATTTACTATCTCATCTAGTATCTCTGTAAACTTGTCTTCCTCAGTTTTAATTCTAACCTGTGCAATATTATCTTTATGAGCTACTGCTACTTTAAGTTCATTTTCTTCTTCGTACGCATCATCATTTAAAGTGTAGCTATTCATATATCCAATCTTAGTTCCTTTGTAAGTTGGATTCATGGCATTTTTAATGGCTAGCGTTATATTTCCACTCTTAGCAAGTTGAACTGCTCTTGGATGTATAACTTTCGCTCCTTTATCTGCCATTTGGAAAACTTCTTCATAATCTATAAAGTCTAATATCTTAGCCTCAGGCTCTATCCTCGGATCTGCAGTCATTATACCATCTACATCTGTGTAGATTTCTACAGTATCACATTCAAGTGCCTTTCCTATAGCAACAGCCGAAGTGTCGCTTCCACCTCTTCCAAGTGTAGTAATCTCACCTTCATCTGTAACTCCTTGGAATCCTGCAATAACTACAACCTTATCTTGTTTAAGAGCTTGTTTTATTCTACTAGGATTTATGTATTTTATTCTAGCATCTGAATAAGTATCTGTAGTTAAAATCCCTGCCTGCTGACCTGTTAGAAATTCAGCTTCTATTCCATTTTCAATAAGCATATTTACAAGAATTGTTCCAGATATCATCTCTCCACAAGACATTATAATATCCATCTCTCTCTTTGATGGATTTGGATTTATATCACTGCAGAGATTTATTAGTGTATCAGTTGCGTATGGAGCACCTTTTCTCCCCATAGCTGATACAACCAGTACCAAATCCAAACCTTTGTCTTTTTGAGTTTTTACTATTTGGCAAATTTTTGCCATTTTATCATATGATTCAACTGATGTACCACCATATTTCTGCACCAAAATCTCCATAATGTCCTCCTATATATGACCATCGTGTTCTATAATTATCATGTCGTTTCCGATTTTCTTAACATTTCTCCACGGAACTTCAAGAAATAAATCATTTCTTCTTCTACTAAAAAATCCTCTTTCTTGAGGTATTAAAAGAGCTAAAATACTCCCAGTTGTCTCGTCTAAAATCAGATCGCACTCTCCTATTATACCTAATCTCTCGCCAGTTACCAAGTTAACTATTTCTTTACCCGCTATTTCAGATAAATTCATAAATACCCCTCCACAGATTTACTTTAAATTTAATCTAAGCAGCCTATCTCTTCTACATCTCTTCCAACCAAACAAATTCCTTTGTTGGTTACATCAAAAACTTTATCTATAACGTTTTTAACTGTAGTTAAGTCGACCTTATTTATACAATCTAGTATTTCATCTGTAGTTTTTACTCTTTTATTTAGAAGCATTGATCTCCCAATCATCATCATTCTGCTGCTTGTACTCTCTAAGTCCAAAATATAGCTTCCTTTTAATTGCTCTTTACTAAACTCAAGTTCCTCTTCAGTTATATAATTGTTCTTTAAATCTTCTATTTCCTCTAAAATCAATTTGTATACTTCTTTTACATTTTCGTTGCTCATACTCGAAAATATACCTAACTCTCCACACTTTCTATAAAGAGTCTGACTTGAATATATAGAATAAACTAAACCTTGTTCTTCTCTTATCTTTTGAAATAATCTAGAGCTGATACTCGCACCAAATATGTTGTTTATAACTGATATCGCATAACTCTCTTTCTCGTCTTCCATCGGAATTCCCTTCAAACACAATGAAAGATTCACTTGCTCAGTGTCTTTATTCTTTGTTACAAAGCATGGCTTAAATTCAGCCTCTGTGAATTCTATACATACTTCTTTTTTCTTCCAATCTTTAAACTTATCACTAATATCTAAAACTATTTTATCAAAATCAAAATTGCCGGATATAGAAATAACAGTATTATTTGGTACATAGTATTCGTTGAAAAAATCGAATATTGAATCTCTAGTCATAGCTTCAAGTGATTCCTCTGTACCTATTATATTCATGCCTAAACTATGACCTTTATATATATTCTCAATCAATAGATCGTATGACAAATCATCAGGTGAATCCTCATACATTTTAAGCTCTTCAATTATTATAGATCTCTCTTTTTTTATCTCTTCTTCATCGAAATCAGAGTTTAATACCATATCGCTCAAAATATCTAGACCTACATCTATATGCTCATCTAATAGCTTTACATAAAAACATGTACATTCTTTACTCGTGAATGCGTTTATTTGTCCACCTATATTGTCAATTTCACTAACTAGTTCTTTAGCTGTTCTATTTTTGGTTCCCTTAAACAGTAGATGCTCTATAAAATGTGATGTCCCGCTAGTTGAAGTATTTTCCATGCGAGAACCAACATTAACCCATACCCCCATACTAACCGATCTCAAATACGGTATCTCTTCTCCTATAATGGTTAACCCATTTTCTAATGTCTTTACTTTATACATTATATTCCTCCAAAAATTTATTTTCTAGCTGAAAAATACATAAAGTTTTATAATTAATGACTTCACTGTAAATTTGCTAAGTTTTTCATCGATTACACCTCAGTTTTAAAAACATCACCAAGTCTTCCAGGCTTAAGTCCTTTGTCTTTAACTATTTTAATTATATCATCAATGCACTGAGTAGTCGCTTTAGTTGGATGCATTAATATTATACTTCCATCTTTTAGATCCTTACCTTTAATTCTATCTACTATTATATCTGGTTGTTCCCTATACTTCCAGTCAATTGTGTCAGCATCCCACTTAAAAGGAATATAATTCAACTTCTTTGCAGCTTTTACTGTCTCATCCCCAAATGAACCTGCAGGAGCTTGGAAAAATTTAGTCTCTTCACCTATAATACCCTCGATTATCTTTTTAGAAGTGCTTATCTGTTTCAAGTTATCCTCATAAGATAATGTTGAATAGTTCAAGTGTTCATATCCGTGATTTCCTATCTCATGACCAGCCTTTTTGATCTTCAGAAGCTCTTCTTTATTTTTTTCCGCCCACTTACCTGTAACATTAAAAGTGATCTTTACATCTTCTTTTTTAAGAACTTCTAGTATACCTTCTATGTACTCTGTCTCCCAACCTAAATCTATATTGCATGTAAGTGCAACATAACCACTATCTTTCTTGTTCCCCCTTTCATATGGTGCGTTTAAATCTAAAAATCTAAAAACGGTTTTACTGTCTTTATTTAACAAGAATACACCGCCTGCAATGGCCAAAACTAAAGCTAAGATAATTGCAATAATTTTTTCAGCTTTTTTTTAGTGAGAACCACCATCATCATAAATACTCCCCCAATCTATGGACAAATTTATTTCCTATTTAATACTATTAATAGACAAGTGTTTTTATGATATTATTTAGTGTATTTACTCCTTGTATATAAAGTTAAATCTATTATCTGACCAGGATGTAACTTCCTTTATTTTTATAGGCAGTGTAAAATAAAACCATGATTCTTGAAATTTCATGATGATCGCTACAATTAATACAAATAATGAGATTTTATAAATATAAAACTAACTGGGGGGTAATATGGTATATAATAACCTGTTTTATAGTTTAATAATAAGATATATCAATATAAAGTACGATAAGCTAACGTATAAAAAATGAGCTAAAATAGTTAAGCAGTATTTCAAATATCTCATTGCAGTTGTTTATAATCAGCTTATTTATCGAACGATTTTAACTTATTGTATATATCTATTACATTTACTTTTTTAGAAGAATTTACAAAGTAACTTCTATCTTCAGTCTTTAGATGAAGAATCGGTAAATTATCTTCGGTAAGATATAGTTCTGATTTTCCATATCCATTTACTTTAAAAGTTCCTATACACTTTTCTTTTAAACCTATACCGTTTAACCTTAATTGAACATCTGGATATTTATCCAGCAAATCGTACCTACACCTGACAACTCAATCTCTATCTCTAGGTATATCCTTGGGGTAGGTTTAAGGTGGTAAAAAATAAACATAATTTAGTAAGATAAGGTTACTAATGAAAAAGATATTTTTTAGATAAAAAACGATACCTTAGAAGCTATTAAAAAATAGCCTCTAAGGCACCACACTAAAAATCTTCTAAATTTTTTATCGATTATTATACTATATATAAATTACTTTGTAAAAATCATTATTTAATTTCAATTAATATAATGCAATTTAACTAACCTAATATTACTTAACAAAGTTACTACGCCTTTACTAAAATCGAAAAATATCTATTTTTCCTTCCTAAAGCACACCCCCAAAGCTTGACCCCGCTAAACTTATCGATAATTTAGCGGGCATAACCCTTACTGACTGCAAAAGCATAATCTCTCTAATCCTAGTATCTCTGCTGCACCAGCTATTGTAGTTCCATAGTAATAAACCGGTTTATCTAAATACATAAAATCTACAATAGAATTATTACATAGCGTACTTCCTGTACAGATTACAACGTCTGCCCACTCTACTACATCTTTGTAATCTTTTATTCCATCTTCTATTTTAACATTGTACTGTACAGATCCTACGAAATCCGGATTTAAATCTAAAACTCTAGTCTCATAAAAATCCTTAATATTGTCTATAATTGCAGGCTGATATCCTACTATCGCTACCTTTGGAGTATCTAATCTACTTTTGATAAATCCTGGGAAATTCTTCGCACATTTCTCAGGTTCGTTGTTTTTACAGTGAATAGTTCTATCTGTTTGATTTAAATATCTCATTACTGCATTTAGCGATGCTATAAATAAACTCCTATTGTACGGATTGTCATTTAAATCTAGTGTTAGTATTTTTTTTAAAGTCCCCTCAAACATAGATGGCGTTGATGTAAATGCCTGACCTTTTGAACCTTTAAAGTCTGCTTCAAGCATTATCTCTTTTCCTATTAATATTGGAAAATCTTTACGAGTTGTATCTCCTATTGCCTCATATGGCGTTAATGATTTCGATACTATACTTACCATATCTAAATCTAAATTATTTTTTTGCGCTTCTTTAATAAAATAATTCCTCAATGTATCAAATATATTCATAAAAAAAGGACTCCCCCTTCTGCTTTATTTCATCATCTATTTTAAAAATATGCTCTATTTTACCGTAGTTCATTATACCTATATTGTGGGCAAAGAACATTGCCTCTGATATATCGTGTGTGACATGAATAACAGTAGGTTTATACTCTGTATATACATCTTTAAGAATCCTACTCACACGTTTTTTGGTAATATAGTCTAGTGAACTCATTGGCTCATCTAACAAAAGTATAGATGGTTCTGCAACTAAAGCTCTCGCAAAAGCTACACGTTGTTTTTCTCCACCACTCAAATGCTTCGGATACCTATTTTTTAGATCTTTAATTTGAAGCATGTCGATTAATTTATCTACTTTTTCATTCTGTATATCTAAGTTTACTTTTTTTAATTTTAAAGGAAACTTTATATTTTCTTCTACATTCATATTTGGAAATAGCTCAAAATTTTGATATACAAAACCTATATCTCTTTTCTCTGGCGGTAAATCAGAAATAACTAAATCATTGTAGATTATCTTACCTTTTGCATCTTTATACCTTCCAGCTAGAGTTTCTAAAAATAGTGTTTTTCCAGATCCACTAGATCCCAACAATACAAAATATTTACAATCATCAATACTCAAACTATTCTCTCTAAGACCAAAAGAAGGGAGTTCGAGTGATAAATTTTTTATTTTTAACATTATCTTTCCCCGACCTCCCTATTAAATAATACTTCAAAAATTGTCATACATGTAATAGATATTATTATTAATATTACAGCTATTCCAACTGCTATATCTATATCTCCAGTTGACATATTTAAATATATCGACGTTGGAATAATTTCAGTTTTCATGCGTGTCGACCCAGCAATCATAGCAACTGCACCAAATTCACCTAATGCTCTCGACCAAGTCATTACAGTAGCTGATATAATTCCCCTTTTCAAGTTTGGAAGTGTTATATACCTAAATGCCTGCCAGCTATTACATCCAAGAGTCCTTGCGACAAATACCATCTTCTCATTGCTCTCACTCAAAGCAGTATTTAAAATCTTTATTGTGAGTGGTAAGTTAACAAATACCTGAGCGAGAACAATTCCTTGTTTTGTAAATACAAAATCCAGATTAAATATTTGCTGAAGATCATTTCCTATTCCCAATTTTCCAAATAAAAGAAGGAGTGCTATCCCCGAAACTAAATGAGGCAAAGACATAGGTAAATTTATAACCTGAACTACTAATTTTTTAAATGGAATATTTTTAGTATGTAAAAAATATGAAGTCGGCAATGCCAATATTAAACATATAACTGTAGATATAGATGACGTTTTCATGCTTAAAACTATAGCAAATTTCACTTCTTCAGATCCTAGACATACAGGCACATAGCTAAGACCTCTTATTATGAGCACTCCAAGCGGAGATACAATAAATAATAAAACTAATACAAAAAATACTGTCAATAATATATCAAAAATTTTATTTTTCAAACTTTACACCACTACTTAACTGGTTCAAAACCATATTTTTTAAATATTTTTTTTCCTTCATTTGACGCTATAAAATCTATGAATTTTTGTGCCATATCTTTTTTATCACTGTATTCAACAGTTCCACCAGATATAATTTGATCTATATTTTTGTCTGGATCTATCTCAACTACTTCGACGTCATCATTTCCAAATACTGAATCTTTAGTAGCTATAGTAGCATCGGCATCACCCGCTGTCAGCTGCATAACCATTTCGTTTACAGTTGCTGCTGTAGATACTACATTGTCGTTTACTGATTTTAAATCGTTCTTTTCAAGTATTTTTTGAGTAGTTTTTCCAATAGCATTCGCTTCTTTATCTCCTAGTACAAGTTTCACTCTATCTTTAGCAAGGTCTTCTAATTTTTCAATTTTAGCTGGGTTTCCTTTTGGAACAACTATCGCTGGTGTATGGTGAGCTACTACTTTATGATCGCCAACTAGTTCTTTTTCCACTGCTTTTTTGTAAAGAGGCTCAGATCCAACTACAAATGCGTCTCCTTTTTGGCTTGTCTCAAGTTGAGCTATAAGTTGAGCCGATCCAGCATAGCTGTACTCGATTTTCACATTATTTTCATCACCAAACTTTTGTGCTATTTCATCCATTGGCTTTTTAAGCCCTGCACCTGAGTAAACAAAAAGTGTCTCTTGTTTCTCTTTATCTTTTGTATTTGCTTCTTTATTAGTAGAATTTTCTGTCTTAGCCTTATCGTTTGAATCTTCACCTTTTGAATTACATGCAGTAGCTCCTATTGATATAAATAGCGCTAAAGCAATTACTGAAATCTTTTTTATCATAATCTTTCTCCCTTATTTTTATAATTTAAATTTTCTTATCTAACTTTAAATTCAAATTCCTTTTTTAGTATATCATAATGTGAAAACGATGTCTAAGCTTTTTGTATTGTTTTGTTATGTTTTGTATTGTTTGATCTCATTTGTATTTTTATTGTCATATTAAACAAATTATTTTACTTTCAAACATAATATATAATTTACAATATAAAAAAAACTGCTCATATTAAACAACAGTCTCATTAAACAATTATTAAGATTTTAAAATAAATATTATCTATCAAAATCCTCACTTAGAAAATAAATTAAAAAAATACATAAAAATAGCTGAATAGCGTTTTTTAACTGACTAAAATCAAATACATTCTAGTCAGTTGAAACAACTAATCAGCTTATTGTCCTTTTAATTAAACCACTCTTTTCAATACAAAAGTGTTTATTTTTGAGGCTTTGGAAGTAAAACTTTTCTAGATAAGTTTACTCTACCTTTTTCATCTATCTCAGTTACTTTAACTTCTACTTCATCTCCAATATTTAAAACATCTTCAACTTTAGCAACTCTCTCATGAGCTATATGAGAAATATGAAGTAACCCTTCTTTTCCTGGAAGTATCTCTATAAAGGCACCGAAGTTCATTATTCTACTTACTTTACCTTTATAAACCTGTCCAACTTCTGGCTCCACAACTATATTGTTTATTAACTCTTGGGCTTTAGCTATCATTTCAGCATCTATTCCTGAGATGAATACTTCACCTGTTTGCTCTATGTCTATTTTAACTCCAGTTTCGTCTATTATCTTAGTTATAACTTTTCCACCTGGTCCTATTACGTCTCTGATTTTGTCTGGATCTATCATCATCTTAACGATCTTAGGAGCGTATGGAGATAATTCTGATTTTGGAGCTGATATCGTCTTTCTCATTTCGTTTAGTATATGAATTCTACCTTCTTTAGCTTGAGCTAAAGCTCTTCTAAGAACTTCTTCATCTATACCAGCGATTTTTATGTCCATTTGTATAGCTGTAACTCCATGCTCTGTACCCGCAACCTTGAAGTCCATATCTCCTAGGTGGTCTTCCATACCTTGTATATCAGAAAGTACTGCTACTTTACCATCTTGTTTGATAAGACCCATAGCTATACCTGCAACCATATCTTTTATAGGTACACCGGCATCAAGAAGTGATAGTGTAGATCCACAAACACTCGCTTGAGATGTAGATCCATTTGAACTAAGTACTTCTGATACTAATCTTATTGCATATGGGAAATCTTCTTTTGAAGGTATAACTGGAACTAATGCTCTTTCTGCTAAAGCACCGTGACCAATCTCTCTTCTACCTGGACCTCTAGAAGGTCTTGCTTCACCAACACTGTAAGCTGGGAAGTTGTAATGGTGCATGTATCTTTTGTTTTCTTCTTCATCTAGTCCATCAAGTTTTTGAACATCACCTAACGCACCTAGTGTTGCAATATTTAATACTTGAGTTTGACCTCTTGTAAATATAGCTGAACCATGAGTTCTTGGAACCATTCCAATTTCTGACCATATAGGTCTTATCTCTTCTGGTTTTCTGTTATCTGGTCTAAGGTTATCGTGTACTATAGACTTTCTTACTTCTTCTTTTATTATGCTTTGTAGAACTTCTTCTATATCGCTTTGGAAATCTTCGAAGTCTTCTATTTTCTCTGCAAAATGACCTAGAGTTTCTTCTTTAACTAAGTCCATCTTCTCTTGTCTTTCCATCTTTTCAACTGTTTTTACTGCTGCACTCATCTTGTCAGTTGCAAAGTCTCTAACAGCTTTATCTATGTCTTCATTTACACAGTGTAATTCTATATCTAATTTTTCTTTACCTACTTCTGCTACTATACCTTCTATAAACTCAACAACTTTTTTGATTTCAGTATGAGCAAATAGTATAGCTTGTAACATAACATCGTCTGGAACTTCATCAGCACCAGCTTCAACCATCATTATCGCATCTTTAGTACCAGAGACAACTAGATGCATACTGCTCTTTTCTCTTTGCTCTACGTTAGGATTTACAACAAAAGCTCCATCAACAAGCCCTACACAAACTGATCCTGTTGGTCCGTTGAAAGGTATCTCAGATATTGATAATGATATTGATGATCCTATCATAGCCATAATGTCAGGTGTACAATCTTGGTCTACAGATAAAACTGTAGCAACAACCTGCACATCATTTCTAAACCCATTTGGGAATAATGGTCTTATAGGTCTATCAATTAATCTAGAAGTAAGTACAGCCTTTTCAGAAGGTTTTCCCTCTCTCTTTAAAAATCCTCCAGGTATTTTACCTACAGAATATAACTTTTCTTCAAAATCCACACTTAGTGGGAAGAAATCTATCCCAGCTCTTGGTTTAGATGATTTACTTGCATTCACCATTACCATACTGTCACCGTATCTTACTATACAACTACCGCTTGATAGTTCACAAATCTTGCCTATTTCAACAGAAAGCTCTCTTCCTGCGAAATCCATTTTATAAATTTTATGTTCAAACATTAATGCTTGTCCTCCTCTTATATAAAAACACGTTCATAGTCCTAAGTAATATATTATCAAAAATAGTATAATTAAACAATATAAATATACTTGTATATCAATAAAACACTTAATTTGAGCAACTTATAGCAAGTATATCCGGACCTGTATGAGAACAAATTGCAACTCCACCTCTTGTAAATAAAAGCCTTCTACAATTTATTCTCTTCTTAACTTCTTCTTCTAATTTGTCTATATCCTCTATATTATCTCCACAACCAATAGTAAATATCATATTTTCTATATTTTTTCCTTCGCAAAGCTCTAAGATCATATCCACTAGTTTAGTTGCAACTTGCTTTGTACCTCTTACTTTATTTACAAGCTTAGCTTCTCCATCATCAAAGAAAAATATAGGTTTAATGTTTAACATATTTCCTACTAAAGCTGTTGTAATTGGTACTCTACCGCTTTTCTTTAAAAAATTTAGAGTGTAAGGCATAAATATTAGTCTAACACTGCTATAAATTGTCTCTAATTCTTCAACTATCTCATGTACATCCATTCCGCTCTCAAGCAGTTCACATGCTTTAATTACATACTGTCCACTTCCTAGAGATAAATTGCGTGTGTCAAACACATGTATCTTATCTTGATCTGTATCATTTTTAGCTAATGTTGCGCTTTGAAATGTTCCAGAGGTATTCGCTGCACCTGTCAGGCAAATAATTTCATAACCCTCTGCGATATACTTATCAAAAACCTCTTTAAATTCCATATATGTGGCTTGAGACGTTTTTGGTATAACATTTATTTTTTTTACCAAGTCGTAAAACTCTTGTTTATTTATATCAACGCCTTCTCTAAATTCCTTATCATCAACCATTATAGTAAGCGGAACTATTTCAATGTATTCTTTCTCCATTATTTCTTTTGGTATATCACACAGACTATCACAAACTAATTTTATCTTCAAAATAATCTCCTCCTTCATATAATAAAATTTCTATATAAGTTATGTTATTCCTCTATAAGTTCAATATGTACGAATTTCTATTAATAAATACTAAATAATTTAAATATTGTATACGACTTATACACTATACCTCTTAAAAATCGGAAATTACTTAAAATATGTAGATATTTTGGATTTCGATAAAAATTACAAAAAAGCAGGTATCTTAAATACCTGCTTTAATATAGAAATAAATTACTTTCTTAATCCTAATTTTGCTATTAATGCTCTGTATCCTTCAAGATCTTTTTCTTTTAGGTAAGCTAATAAATTTCTTCTTCTACCAACCATTTTAAGAAGTCCTCTTCTTGAGTGGTGATCTTTTTTATGAATCTTTAAATGCTCGTTTAATTCATTGATTCTAGTAGTTAATAAAGCTATTTGTACTTCTGGAGAACCTGTGTCTCCTTCTTTTCTTGCATATTCATTTATGATTACTTCTTTGTTCATTTGTAAAACCTCCATTATATTTAATAATCGCCAAATACTAAGCATTGATTGGAGTATTCAAATGCCGAGTAATGGTTATTTTCCTAAACTATTTTAACATAAATTATTTTATTTTGCAAACATAGTTTCTCTTAACGTAATCTACGTCCTTAGCAAGTTGATTTTTAAGACCTTCTAAACCGTCAAATTTTATTTCATCTCTTATCTTTTCCAAAAATTCAACTTCTATAACTTTTCCATATATATCTTTATCAAAGTCTATTATATTGGTCTCTAGAGATAAGCTCTTTCCATTTACAGTAGGATTATATCCCACATTAGTCGCTCCAAAATACAACTCTTTATCTATATTTACTATTGATGCGTATATTCCAATGTCTGGCGTAAGCATACCTTTGTCCTTGCTTATATTTGCAGTTGGAAATCCGATGGTTCTTCCTAACTTTTTTGAATGGATTACTTCCCCACTCATTTTATAGTTTCTGCCAAGGTATTCTTTTATTTCTTCTACTCTGCCACTTGATACTAGCTCTCTGATATATGTACTACTTATCCTTTTGCCCCTTATCATAATTGGCTCTACAATTTCTACATCGAATTTGTATTTATCCTGTACACTCTGTAAAAACTTAGAGTTTCCCATTTTTTCTTTTGCAAAACTAAAGTCATGGCCTATAATAATAAACTTAGCATGCAGCTTGTCTACTAAAATATCCTCTACAAATGCAGTCGGATCTACAGTAGTCATATAATTGTCAAATGGAACAATTACAGCTACATCTACGCCCATAGACTCAAAAATTTTGAGTTTATCCTCGTTGCTAATTATATTTTTTACAGCATCTGGCTTAAAAAAGTTTACTGGGTGATTTTTAAAAGTAAAAACAACACTCTTTACGCCGTTTTCTTTGGCGGCTTTTACAGTCTTATTTATCAAAACTTGATGCCCTTTATGTACTCCATCGAAATTCCCTATGGTTACAGCACTGTGTGAAATATCTTTAATTTTATCTAATGATTTAATAATTTCCATATAAATATCCTCGTCAAAATATAGTCTACACAAACATTTTAACACTTTTAACTGTAGTTATGTTATTACTTTTAGTCAATTTCCCAATTCCTATAAACTCATCTTTGCTATAAACCCTTACAAATTCATCATTATCTCTGTAGTCTGATTTTAAAAATCTTCTCTCATCAATAGCGCCGCCATTTGTATAGTATTTTAAGGCATTGTCGTTTAACAAAATATATTTATACTCTCTAAGTACAAAGTCTACATCTCCATCTTTAAGAAAATCCTCAAGGGATCCATCTTTAAATTTGGAATCTAATTCTTCAAGTGTAATTGAATCTTCTAACTTGAACATTCCTGAAGAAGTCCTTATAAGCAGAGACATATGGGCTCCACACCCCAGCTCTTCACCTACATCATGGCATATACTTCTAACGTATGTACCCTTTGAACACTCTACTTTAAACACAACTTTATTACTTATAAATCTAAGAATTTCTATATTTTTTATATTTACTTTTCTAGATTTTAGTACGATCTCATCTTCTCTACCACTTCTGACTAAATCGCACATTCTCTTTCCATTTATCTTTAAAGCCGAATAAACTGGGGGAAATTGTTCTATTTCACCCCTCTGTTTATCAAAGGCTTTTTCTATATCTTCTATATCATATTTTATATTATCTGATCTATTTAAAATAGCTCCAGATGAATCATAAGTGTCTGTACTTATTCCTAAAGTCATCTCACAAAAGTATTCTTTATCTTTACTTAGTATAAATTCACTTATCTTTGTTGCTTTCCCTACACATATAGGAAGTACTCCTGATGCATCTGGATCAAGTGTTCCTGTATGACCAACTTTTTTAGTGTTCAAAATCTTTCTAACTGCACTTACAACATCATGAGATGTCATACCAGTTGGTTTTAGAATATTAATAACTTTATTCATTAATCTCACCTTGTAATATATTTAAAACTACATCTAATACTTTCTTTTTAGCAACATCTACAGAGTCTGCTATAGTACATCCGGCAGCTCTTGTATGACCTCCGCCTCCAAATACTTGTGCAATTTTGCTAACGTCTGTATTGTTTTTAGATCTCAAACTTACTTTAACTTCATTTTCATTTCTCTGCTTAAATAAAATACCTATATTTATACCTTTAATATCTCTAGTGTAAGTAGTTATTCCATCGACATCATTGTAACTGATATCATTTTTATCCAGCATATCCTTAGTCAAGGTTATACATGCAACTTCTGAACCGTACACTTCTAATGTATTTAGAGCTTCACCTAACAACTTATAGTAGTTAAATGAATTACTTTGAAATACATTGATTATTATATCTTCTTTTTTCGCACCCATCATTAGAAGGTTTCTAGCCACTTCAAAGCTCTCTTCATCTGCATTTGTATAGGAGAAGTTACCTGTATCTGTAACTATACCTGTATAGAGTGCTGTAGCAATTTTCTCATCTATAAGATTGACTCCGTTTAGTTTTTTATATCTACTTAAAAGTCTATATACAAGCTCACATGTAGATGAAGCCTCAGTATCTATAAAGTTTATATCGCCATATCCATTGTTGCTTGCATGATGGTCAATAGTAACAAGTACTTTCGTACCGTCAATTAAAGTTTTATCTATACATATTCTATTTTTGTCTCCACAGTCTAATGTAATTACTACATAGTCAGTTTGACTAAAGTCCTGTGAACTAAGTTTTTCTACTCCATCAACTAAAAAATTCATATTTAGAGGAATAGTATCATCAAGCACATAAAATACTTTTTTACCTAGTTTTTTTAAAGCATAGAAAGTAGCCAGTGTAGACCCCAGATTGTCTCCATCTGGGCTGACATGTGATGTTACAAGAAAAGTTTCATTTTCTTTTATACACTTTAGTATATTGTCTATACTATTTGTCATCGTCTTCTACCTCTTCTTTATCTGAGCTTTTTTTATTTACACTATTTATAAGTTTTTCCATGTACATTCCTCTCTCTAAAGAGTCGTCAAACTTAAATATTATCTCTGGAATGTATCTAAGTTTTATACTTTTACCTAATTCTCTTCTTAAATATCCGCCTGCACTTTTAAGTCCCAAAAGAGTCGAATGTTGATCTCCTCCAAGTATACTTACATAAACATAAGCGTATCTAAGGTCGTTTGTAACCTCTACATCTGTTACACTTACCATAGAATTTATACGTGGATCTTTTACTCCACTTATCAACATTGTGCTTACAACTTTTCTTATTTCTTCAGCTATTCTAGCTGTTCTATTGTATGATGCCATGCTATCAACCTTCTTTATACAAAATTTGGCCTATAACTATTAATACTGATTGTATAATTTTTAAAATTACTTCTCTAACCTTAAATTATCCGATGATATTTTAGGTATTTAATATCTTATAATTTTCTCTGTACTTCTTTAGTTATATACGCCTCTATAATATCGCCTTCTTTAAGATCATTATAGTTGACAATACTAATACCACATTCATACCCAGTATTAACTTCTTTAACATCATCTTTAAATCTCTTAAGTGCAGCGATTTCACCTTCATGAATTATAATACTATCTCTTACTATTCTAACCTTACAATTTCTAAATATCTTACCAGAAGTTACATAACATCCGCAAACTGTACCGATTCCAGATATTTTGTATATTTCTCTGATTTCAACTTTACCAGTTTCTTCATCAACGTACTCTGGGTCTAACATACCAGTCATTGCTTGTTGTATATCCTCAATAGCTTTATAGATTATAGTGTAAGTTCTCACATCTACTTTTTCTTTTTGTGCTAATGATTCAGCCCCTGGAACTGGTCTTACGTTAAATCCTATGATTATCGCATTAGATGCAGCTGCAAGTAGTACATCTGACTCTGTTACAGCTCCTGCTCCACCGTGAATAACTTGAACTTGGACTTCTTCATTTGAAAGTTTTTCTAGTGATTGCTTAACAGCTTGTACAGAACCTTGTACGTCTGCTTTTATAACTATGTTAAGGTCTTTTACATTTCCTTCGTTCATTTGTTCAAATAGTGCATCTAGAGATAATCTTTGAGAAGATTTCATTTGCTCGTCTCTTTGCATTTGTCTTCTTCTATCAGCGACGCTTCTAGCTATTTTATCAGTTGGAACCTCAACGAATTGATCTCCACCTTGTGGAACTTCAGAAAGTCCTAATATTTCAACTGCTGTAGATGGTCCAGCCACTTTTACTCTCTTACCTTTTGAGTTTATCATAGCTCTTACTTTACCACTTGCAGCTCCTGCAACTATTGGATCTCCTACTTCAAGAGTACCTCCTTGAACAAGTACAGTTGCAACTGGTCCTCTACCTTTATCTAACTCTGCCTCTATTACTGTTCCAACAGCTCTCTTATCAGGGTTTGCTCTCAATTCTTCAACTTCTGCAACTAAAAGAACCATCTCAAGTAGAGTGTCTATTCCTTCTCTCTTTTTAGCTGAAACTGGTACTGATATAACTTCTCCACCCCAGTCTTCAACTAGTAAACCTTGGTCAGCAAGCTCTTGTTTCACTTTGTCAGGGTTTGCTTCTGGTTTATCTATTTTGTTTATTGCTACTATTAGCGGAACTCCAGCAGCCTTAGTATGGTTTATTGCTTCAACAGTTTGAGGCATTATACCATCATCTGCAGCAACTACTAGTATCGCTATATCTGTAACCTGAGCCCCTCTAGCTCTCATTGAAGTGAAGGCCTCATGTCCAGGTGTATCTAAGAATACTATCTTTTGACCATTTACCATTACTTCAGAGGCACCTATATGTTGAGTTATTCCACCTGCTTCTGCCGATATAAAATTCGATTCTCTTATAGCATCAAGTAGAGAAGTCTTACCGTGGTCAACATGACCCATAACTGTAACTACTGGTGGTCTAGGTTTTAAATCTTCCTCTTTATCTTCTTCTATTTGCATTAATTCTTCTATTTCTTGAACTTCTTTCTCATCGTTTTCTGACTGAATTAATTCAAATCCATACTCATTTACTATTAAAGAAGCCATCTCAAAACTAATCTCTTGGTTTATTGTTGCCATTGTTCCCATTTTCATGAGTTTCATTATTATTTCTGAAGCTGGTTTATTTAATTTCTCAGTTAAGTCCTTAACTGTTATTACACCTTCTACTACTATTTTATTTCCATTATCTTCGTCTTCTGACCCAAATAATTCCATAGCAAGCTCTAGGTTTTCATCTTCTAGAACATCATCTTTTACTACGTTTATATCTATTTCAGCGAGTTTTTTTATTAAATCCTCCGTAGATACATTTAAATTCTCTGCTACCTGGTATACTCTTGTTTTTGACACAAGATCACCCCCTATTATATTTTAAACTTCCATTAATCGCTTAATACTATCTGCAAAACCTTCATCCTTTATTCCAACTACGGCTCTAGGAGATTTTCCCATAGATAATCCCATATCGTTTTTAGTTAAACAGATTACATATGGTATATTTCTATATGATGACTTATCTTTGAATAGTTTTTGAGTGTTTTTTGAAGCATCTTCAGCTATTAAGACCAATTTAACTCTGCCTTTCTTTAATTCTAACAGAGTTGAATCATCTCCTGATACAACTTTTCCTGCTCTCATAGCAAGCCCTATAAATGAACAGACTTTTTTTGATTTATCTACATTATTTATCATCGCTGTCTAACTCCGATAATATACTGTCATAAACTTCGTCTGGAATCTCCATTTTGAAAGCCTTGTTTAAAGCTTTGCTTTTAATAGCTTTTTTTATACATTCTTCACTTTTACAAATATAAGCTCCTCTTCCATTAGCCTTCAAAGTTTTATCCACAAAGATTTCTCCATCTTTGTTTTTAACTATTCTCATAAGCTCTTTTTTAGAATCTCTATCTTGACATGAGATACATTTTCTTTGAGGCACTTTCTTTACCTTTTTCAAAAATAACCCCTCCTTATTATCTCTAATCGTCTAAATTATCATCATCTATTTCATTTTCTTGAACTTCATCTATCTCATTCTCTTGAACTTTATATAGCTCATCAGTATCTACTGCTTCGTTTGCATCTTCAAAAATCATTGCTTCATCTAATTTGTCCTCATCTTCAACATTTTCAGATAAAACTTCTTCTTTTTTAGTTGCTGCTGCCAGCATCTCCTCTTCAGATTGAGATTCACTCTTTATATCTATCTTCCAGTTAGTAAGTTTAGCTGCAAGTCTCGCATTTTGTCCCTCTTTACCTATGGCTAATGATAATTGATAGTCTGGAACAATTACTAGAGCTGATTTCTCTGCCTCGTTTACAACAACTTTAACTACTTTAGATGGACTAAGTGATGCTGATATAAATGATGCTGGATCTTCGTCGTACTTGATTATATCTATTTTCTCATCGCCAAGTTCGTCTACTATGTTTTTTACTCTAAGTCCTTTTGGACCAACACATGCTCCAATTGGATCTATCTTTTCATCAATAGATCTAACAGCCATCTTAGTTCTAGATCCAGCTTCCCTAGCTACTGATTTTATTTGAACAATTCCTTCGTATATTTCAGGTACTTCTTCTTCAAATAATCTCTTAACAAGTCCTGGATGACTTCTAGACACAACAATTTGTGGCCCTTTATTAGTTTTCTTAACTTCTAATATAAAGAACTTCATTTTTTGTCCTGCTTTATAGAACTCTTGAGGTATTTGCTCACTTTGAGTCATAACACCTTCTATTCTTCCTAAGTTTACATGAACAACGTTTTTGTTTGCTCTTGCAACTTCTCCTGTTACTATTTCATTTTCTTTTTCTATAAATTCATTGTATACTATTTCTCTTTCAGCTTCTCTTATTCTTTGAACTACTACTTGCTTAGCTGTCTGAGCTGCTATTCTTCCAAAGTCTCTAGGAGTAACTTCATTTTCTATTATATCCCCTAGTTCATAGTTAGGATTTATCTTTCTTGCATCTTCTATATCGATTTCTAGAAAAGCATCGTATAAGTCAGATTCATCCACTATAGTTCTCTGAGAAAAAACTCTTATTCCATTTTCTTTGTCAAACTCTACTCTAACATTTTGAGCTGATCCAAAGTTCTTTTTGTATGCAGTTAAAACCGCTTGCTCAATAGTGTCAATTAATATGTCTCTGTCTACTCCTCTATCAACTACTAATTCATCCAATGCTTCCATAAACTCGTGATTCATTTTCCCATCTTCCTCCATAGTTTTATTATAACTTTAAAACTTAATCGCTAATCTTATTATAGCGACATCTTTTTTATCAAATTCAACTGTACTTCCATCTATCTCTAATTTTATTATATTCTCTGGTGTCAATTCTAAAAGTGTCCCTTCGAATTGCTTACTGCCATTTAAAGGTTTATAAAGTTTAAGTTCAACCTCTCTACCTTTATATCTAATAAAATCTTTTTCTTTTTTAAGAGGTCTGTCTAGACCTGGCGAAGAAACCTCTAAGAAGTAGTTCTCTTGTATTGGGTCTTTTTCATCAAGTATGGGACTAAGCTCTCTGCTTATTGTTTCACATTCAGCAAGTGATATTCCCTCTGGTTTATCTATATATATTCTCAGGTAGAACTCCCCTGACTCCTTTACGTACTCTACGTCTACTAATTCAAATCCATGACTGTCTGTAACTTCCATTACTATGCTTTCTACTATAGCTTCTAAATTCTTTTTCATTTTAAACCTCCTTATTCAATTGTAATAAATCCATCATATCATAAAACAAAAGAGTGAGAACCGACGCCCCACTCTTATTTTTGACCAAGTATGATATTTTAATTACATAATATCACACATTTACTGGATTTGCAAATTTTTAAAATAAAGAAAGCTGATTTCTATCGCTCATTCGCTCTAGCGATCCGTGGTTTGTAAGAACTTCTATAACTGGTTTTGAAACTTTGGCTCTCTTTCTAAGGTCTTCTTTCGAAATGAATTCTCCTTTTTCGCGTTCATTTTGTATATTTATAGCAGCATTTTCACCAAGCCCCTGTAGAGAAGTCATTGGAGGAAGTAAGTTTTTTCTCCCAGTACTTTGAATTCTTTAGCGTCAGAATTATATATATCTACTGGTAAAATATTTATACCTCTTGCATACATCTCTAGTGCAACCTCTAAAACCGTGTACATTCCTTTTTCTTTAGTTGTCGCATCATTACCTAAAGCTTCTATTTCATGCATCTTTCCTTTAATTGCGTCCATTCCTTTCACAACCAAATCGGCGTCAAAGTCCTCTACTTTGGTTGTAAAGTATGTAGCATAAAAAGCTTCAGGATAATTTACCTTGCAATATGCAAGTCTAAATGATGTCATAACATAAGCAACCGCATGTGCTTTTGGGAACATGTACTTAATCTTTTTACACGACTGAATATACCAATCTGGTACATTATTTTTAATCATTTCTTCAACATGCTCTGGTTTTAGACCTTTACCCTTTCTAACATTCTCCATTATAGTAAAACTCATCTTTGGTGGAAGCCCTTGGAATATAAGGTAGTTCATTATATCATCACGTGTTGATATAACGTCTTTAAGCCCTACTATATCATCTCTAACCAAATCTTGAGCGTTATTTACCCAAACATCGGTACCATGTGAAAGCCCAGAAATCCTAGCCAGCTCAGCAAATGTTGTCGGTTTGGTATCTAATAGCATCTGTCTAACGAACTTAGTCCCAAACTCTGGTATAGCTAAACAACCAATAGGGCAACCTATCTCTTCTGGAGTTATCCCTAAAGCTTCTGTCGACGTAAACAAAGACATTGTCCTTTGATCGTCCAGTGGTATATCTAATATATTTATTCCAGTAATATCTTCTATCATTTTTATAAGTGTCGGACCGTCGTGTCCAAGTATATCTAGTTTAAGAATTCTACCACTTATAGAATGATAATCAAAGTGGGTAGTTATAACTCCTGATTCCCTATCGTTAGCTGGATACTGAATTGGTGTAAAGTCGTAAACATCCTTATAATCCGGTATGACCATAACGCCACCAGGATGCTGTCCAGATGTACGTTTAACTCCTGTACATCCACTTGAAAGTCTTAATACTTCTGCATTTGGTACAGTAATATTGTTTTCTTCTATATACTTTCTTGCGTATCCAAAGGCAGTTTTATCTGCAACTGTACCTATAGTCCCCGCTCTATATACATACCCTTCACCGAAAAGCTCCTCAGTGTATTTATGTATAGTAGGTTGATAGTTTCCTGAAAAGTTAAGATCTATATCTGGCTCCTTATCTCCCTCAAATCCCAAGAAAACTTCAAACGGTATATCCTGACCATTCTTAGCAAGAGGTCTTCCGCATTTAGGACAGTCTTTAGCAGGCAAATCTATACCAGATCCCCACTCACCGACATCGTAAAAATACGAATACTTACAGTTCTCATTTTCACAAATATAATGTGCGGGAAGTGGATTAACCTCTGTTATGTCACTCATTGTCGCCGCAAAAGAAGACCCAACAGATCCCCTAGATCCAACTAGATAACCGTCCTCCATAGATTTTGCAACTAGTTTTTGGGCAATTATATACATAACTGCATAACCGTTGCTTATTATAGAGTTCAACTCTCTATCCAATCTCTTTTTAACAATATCAGGAAGAGGATTACCATAAATCCTAATCGCATTTTTATAACAGATCTCCCTAAGTTCAATATCTGATCCCTCAATAATTGGAGGATATGTAGAATCAGGTATAGGTTTTACATCTTCGACCATATCTGCAATTTTATTGGTATTTTCAACCACTACTTCATATGCCAACTCTTCTCCCAAATAGCTGAACTCCTCAAGCATCTCATCAGTGGTTCTAAAATGAAGGTAAGTTTCCTCTTCATCATTTTTAAATCCTTGTGAATACTTCAATACTGTTCTAAGAATTGCTTCATGTTTATCTAAAAAGTGGACATCTCCAGTTGCAACTGGTATTTTGCCAAATTTTTTTGCTACTTCTACAAGTTTTCTGTTGATATCCCTTAACTCTTCTTTGCATCTTACTTCACCTTTATCTATCATAAATTGATTGTTATCAGTTGGCATAACCTCAATGTAATCGTAGAGTTCAAGTATTTTTTCTAACTCTTCATCAGGTGTATTTTTCTTTACTGCTTGATACACTACACCAGCCTCACAAGCTGACCCGATAATTAATCCTTCTCTATATTCATTTAAAACGCTTCTTAATATCCTTGGAGCTCTGTAAAAGTGATTTATATGTGCATCAGAAACTATTTTGTAAAGATTTTTAATCCCTGTTTGATTTTGAGCTATAAGCGTTATGTGATTAGTGTTTAACTTAGTGTAGTCTATCTTTCCGAGTACATCATTAACCTCGCTTAAAGTATTTGCTCCCATCTCTTTTAACATTTCTAAAAACTTAATAAAAATAAGTGCAGTGGCATCAGCATCATCTACAGCTCTATGGTGATTTAAAAGTTGAATCCCCAAAGCTTTTGCTACAACATTTAGTCTATGCCTTTTTAATTCAGGAAGAAGTACTCTTGCAAGCATCAATGTATCTACGCTTTTGCTCTTGTAATCTAAGCCCATCTGTCTGCACTTTTCTGATATAAATCCAGTATCAAATTCTGCATTATGTGCAACTAATACGCTATCCCCTATAAACTCCATAAACCTAGGAAGTACTTCATCAATAGTCGGTTTGTCCTTTACTAGATCATTGGTTATCCCAGTAAGTTCTTGTATTTTATAGGATATATCTTTTTCTGGATTTACTAGTTGACTAAATCTATCTACAACTTTAAAGTCCTGTATTTTAACTGCACCTATCTCAGTTATTTTATCATTTGTATTAGAAAAACCTGTTGTCTCAATATCAAATACTACAAATGACTGGGAAAGTTCTTTGTCATTTGCACCTTCTATTATCTTAAAATCATCTTCTACTAAATATCCCTCAACTCCATAAAGAACTTTTATATCATTTGCCTTAGCAGCAGACATCGCATCAGGAAAACCTTGAACTACACCATGATCGGTTATTGCAATAGCTTTATGACCCCAGGATGCGGCTCTATTAACAAGCTCTTTAACTGAACATATAGCATCCATAGAAGACATCTGAGTATGTGCATGTAATTCAACTCTTTTTTCCTCTGATTTATCAAATCTCTGAGGTCTCTCTTCTAATCTAATACCACTTATAGTCATACTTATCTCTCTTTGGTAAGTATCGAAAATTACATCCCCTTTAATTTTTAGATAAGTTCCCTTTTTAACACGATCAAGTACACCATCTTTATTAGTATCAGTTAAAAACAACTTACACGCTATAGAACTCGTATAGTCTGTTATAAGCGCTATCATTAATATCTTCCCGTTTCTAAGTTCTTTTATCTCAACATCGAAAATATCGCCCATTATACCGACTGTACCTGAAGACTCCTTTAAACTATCGATAGAATCCACCGGTGCATTTACATTGTCGCCAAAAATCATATTTTCATCGACTTCATCGTTTAAAACTGCACAACCTTGTTCAGTTTCTTGATCTATTTCAGACTCCTTAAGCTCGAGTGCCTTTATTCTTTCCTCAAGCTCACTGTCGCTGTTTTTAATAATGCTATCTATATCAATCTCTGAATCAACCGCTTTTTCAAGTGTTATATTTAAATCCATACCTAATTCTTCTATAAAAACATTGTTTAATACATGAATAGCATTTTTACTCATAAGTCTATCGTAAAAAATATTCTTTGGAAGTTTTATTTTTAAGTTATTGCCTAGACACATGTACTCAACCTGTTTTTGCAACCTGCAATGGCTGGACACATGCTCTTTAGTATATAGAGAATATTGCTCCAATATTTCTTCACTATATCTTTATTCTTCGCTCTGTCTAAACCTGTAAATTTAATTTTTATCTTAATCTTTCGAAAATAGCCAAGCTTGTTAGATAGCTCTTTACTAAGCATGTCTAAAAAGTCGTGAAGGACTATATCCTTAGATGTAAGGTGAAAGTATACAATTTTATCTTCCTTAAAGTAGACTACACGCTGAATATACACTTCTTTCAACTGCCTATCGAGAATACTGTTGTTTATTTCAAGTTTGTCCAAATATTCTTTAACACTATCCATTTAATCATTCCTTTCCAAAGAGATATTGCGTCATTTGTTTATGTGATTTATAAATAATATAAACCAATAAATTTAGATTATTATTTATATATTTAACTTGACTCAACGTAAATTATATCATATAAATTTGATTCAAAATAAATAAAGGCTATAGAAATTTATGTAATCTCTATAACCTTATACCCAATTTACATCTCAGTACCTAAATACTAATATCACTATATTAACTTTTATATAATCTATGTAAAATTATCTATATTAATTAATTTTATTTACAATACTGTGGTATTTCAAATTCTAAAACAGCGTTAGGGTCGTAAATATTTATTAATCCGTACATAACACCTGAAATTCCGTTAGCCCAGTTTACATCTGTAGCATATTGATGCCAAGTTATATCGTAATTCCATCTCATCTTATAAACACTATTTTGATTGAATTTAGTGCTATTTGAGTAACTATCAGATATCCACTTAGCTGATCCATCTATAGTTGCATCTATAGTAGTCCATCCATTTGCATATGCAGCTTCTGCTCCAGATAGATTGGCTGTACCATCTACTGCTCCTATACCAAAGAAATTGTAAACCATCACTGGTTTTTCTAATTTTTCTCCTTTGAACGTTGTTAAAAGCTGACCTTGTGCTAATGTAGATTTTCCGTATCCAGTCTCCCACATTGAGTGAGCCACAAAATAAACTGGATCTATATTGTACTTCTTAGCTGCATCTTTAAAGGCTTGTCCTTTATTGTGAAATATATCTGTTGTCTTTGAATTTAAGTATGTATTTAATCTATCAACAGATACTTCTCTGTATGAGTTAGTCTTTAAAAACTGCATCATACCTTTTTCTGTATCTGTAAAGTTAT
Organism: Clostridioides mangenotii TR; assembly: GCF_000498755.1. Taxonomy (GTDB): domain Bacteria; phylum Bacillota; class Clostridia; order Peptostreptococcales; family Peptostreptococcaceae; genus Metaclostridioides; species Metaclostridioides mangenotii_A. The sequence continues at coordinate 145,796 of NZ_AXUS01000004.1, forward strand.
AAGGATTTAGGTAATACTCCAAATCAGTCTTCTCTGCATTTACATAAGATCTAGATAATTGTTTCATCATATAAGTAGTCAACAAATTGCTACTTTTAGAAGCATTTTTATTCACTAAATTATTTCCTTGAGATAATTGTCTATCAACATGATTTGATAATGAATAGTTAAGAGGATTGTGGTTTACCACTGCTCCATCCATATCTATTACCTTACCGTCATCTTCCCCTGAATTGCCTTCTCCTGTATTGCCGTTGCCAGAATTTAAAATTCTATCCCCTATTTTTCCAGCCTCAACCATATTTGTATAAACAGAATCCCATTTTGATTTCGATGTGCTTTGAGCTGTCTTATTAGCATTATTATCTAAAGCCGTCTGATTACCTGTTGCATTGACACTAAGAGCTGTCATCTGTAAAACTATCAGCGTAGTTATAAAAGTCTTTTTATTCACTCTATCCCCCACCTTTTTCTTGTTTTGTAATAATTTTGTAACTATTTCTTTTATATTATACGACAATTATTTTAAAAGGTAAATACAGAACACACGTTGTCCATGTATATTACTTTGAAAAATACAGTGATTTCAATAACTTTACTAGTTTGATATAATGTAATAATAAGCTAGTTATATGCTAGCTAATAAGAATTAAGTATTTGTTACAGAAGGGAGATCAATATGTGTATAGATAAATTAAAAGAACTTATAGATATATCGAATAATATAGTGTTTTTTGGAGGAGCTGGAGTATCTACAGAATCATATATCCCTGATTTTAGAAGTGCCTCAGGGCTTTTTAATGATAAGCTAAATAAAAACTTTTCTCCAGAAGAATTGGTATCACACTCTTTCTTTGTTATGTATCCTGATGAGTTCTACAAATTTTATAAAGACAAACTAATATACAAAGATGCCAAACCAAATAATGCACACAAAGCTCTTGCAAAACTAGAAGAATTAGGAAAATTAAAATCTGTGATCACTCAAAATATAGATGGATTACATCAAATGGCCGGAAGTAAAACTGTGTACGAATTACACGGTTGTGTCCATAGAAACTACTGTATAAACTGTAATAAATTTTTCGATTTAAACGAGATGTTAAATTTAGAAGGAAGTGTACCGCACTGTGATGAATGTGGATCTATAGTAAAGCCAGATGTTGTTCTATATGGAGAAGGACTAGACAATACCGTAATAAACAATGCTATAAGAGATATACAAAAAGCCGATCTTTTGATCATAGGGGGAACCTCTCTTGTTGTATATCCCGCTGCAAGCTTTATATCCTATTATAAGGGAAAAGATATAGTACTTATAAACAAAAGTAAAACTGGATACGACGGAAATGCTAGTGTCGTAATCAATGAACCAATTGGAGAGATATTATATAAGGCAGTTCTAGAATCAAACTAGATTAATATTTGATATTATTATACATCTTTAGTATAATGTCTAAAGGATTTTGATAGTATAAATTAATCCACTGAAAGGAGATAATTATGAAATTAAAGACGATTTCCCTGCCAGAGCTAAACAACCTAAGCCCAACTTTAGAATCTACATTTATAAAAATGGGTGAAGAACAAGGTGAATTAGCTGAATGTATAGGTAAATACAGGAATTTAAGCGGAGAAAATAACTCTCTAGATGAAATAGAAATAATAGAAAAAACAGCAAAAGAATTAATGGATGTAGCTCAAACTTGTATCACAATGATGTTTAAACTTGAAGAACAATACGGGATAAATATAGAAGAAATAAGAAAAGAGCATATAGCTAAACTTGAAAAAAGAGGCTACATAAAGAAAAAAGATTAGGTTTATAAATTTTCTAGGCAACCTAATCCTTTAATTAGACTTTAGAATAACAATTTATAGCTTTTAATAAGTCATGAAACAGATGTTTCATGACTTATTTGTGTAATGTATTAACATCTATGTACTCTTTAGCCTCAACTTCATTTAAGCAAATTACACCTAACATTTCATCTTCGCCTACACAAATTTTATATAGTTCCCCATTTTTTATATCCTCTTCAAAACTCTCCTTCATCGGATATTTATCATCCCACAGCGCATTGTGTTCATTTATCATTAATTTTTTATTTTCCATTACCATTCTATATTTTCAGGAACTGCTTTTTTTATTTCCAACTAAATTACCTCCTTTATCATATGTTTATACTTATAATATATAATATTTTTTTAAAATATTATATTTAGGGTGAAATATATTATTTAATCAAAGATATATTAATAGTACTAATATAAGAGAATTCTGGAATGAGTTAAAGGTGAATTATGATAATATCAATGAAAAGCTAGAAGAAATCAATTTGGGAGGAGAGTAATATGAGAAAATATGTTAAAAATTTAGTAGTTATATTAGTTGGGGTATTAATAGCTACTAATTCACAAATTGTGACACCAACACATGCATTAGAAGATAATGCGAATCAAACTAAACTGGATACAAATATTGAAGGAAATGTGCATAAGGTTTCTAATTATGCAGTAGATGAAATTGCAGAAGTAAAGACAGCGAAGGAACTATCACTAGCAGCAAAAGACATAAATATAAAATTAATAGATATAAAGAGAGATATAGTATTAACCACTCCAAACGAAAACTATTATGAGATATTCATAAATGGAAACGGAAAAGAAATAAGGGGAAATGGGTATACAATAAGTGGTAAAATGGGGCTTTATGGTGGAGCGTTATATATATATACAAATACAAAAATAGATAATTTAAAACTTGATGGAATGCGTATAGATTATAGGAGAACTGATAATGCTGAGTCGATAAATGTAGAGTTAATAAATAAAAGCGAATTGAAAGACTCAATAATATATACATATTCTAGGGAATATAACGGGAATGTTTTTTTAGAAAATGCAAATATAAATAATTCAGTAATATATGGTAACGGAAATTTGGTTGTGAATTCAAGTAAATTTAACAACAGCACAATTCAAATTGAAAGTTATAATGGTAAAAATGGGACAGTAAGGATCTCAAATACAGAAATATATAGTAATAAAGGTACAGATATTATAGACAAAAGTCAAAAATATAATTCACCGATAATTTTTTGTTCAGGTAATATGGAATTAGAGAATGTAAAAATAGTAAATCCAGGAGAGTATGCAATATATGCAGAAGGAAATAATGAAGAAAGCAGAAATATAATAGTAAAAGGACTATTAGAAATAGATGCCGCAGAAAAAGAAGCAATTGTTTTGAAAAAAACTGAAAAAAGTAATAAAGAGAATCCATTAGAGCTATATATAGATGGGGATATAAAGCAAAAAGGTGATACATATACAATAAAAGCAGAAAAAGAAGGTACATATTCCAAGGTATATTATAATGATACTAAATTAGAAAAAATAACTAATAAAAAGTTAGATGCGTATTATAGTACAAAAAATAGAGAAGGAAATAAACCAACGTTTACTATAAATGAATTAACTGGAAAGGATAGATATCAAACCGCTGTAAATATCAGTAATGAAGGCTGGGATAAAGCGGATAATGTTGTAATAGTAAACTCAGATTCAATGGTAGATGCACTTAGTGCAACACCATTTGCTAAGTCTAATGACGCACCAATACTTCTAACAGAAAGCAATGGATTAAATAGTGAAACTAGAAAAGAACTATTAAGGCTTAAACCTACACACATTTATGTAATAGGTGGAGAATCATCTGTTTCATATTCAGTTATAATAGACTTATTTGATATAACTAGAAATGTAAATAGAATAGGCGGAAATGATAGATACGAAACATCTTTAAAAATAGCTAAAGTACTAGGAGATGTATCAGAAATAGCAGTTGTAAATGGCATAAAAGGTCTTCCTGATGCAGTAAGTATTGCACCAGTTGCAGCAGATAAAACAATGCCAATAGTATTAGCATCACCAAACGAAGGAACTAAGGTATTTGACCAATATATAAAAGATAACAATATAACAAAATCTTACGTTATAGGAAGAGAAGGATCTATATCAAATGAAATAGCTAATAAGTTACCGAGCTCAGAAAGAGTAGGCGGAATAAATAGAAATGAGACCAATGCAGCTATATTAGACAAGTTCTATACAAGCGAAGAATTAGAGAACATATATGTTGCAAAAGATGGAATGAAGAAAACTGATGATTTAATAGACGCATTGGCAGTAGGTGTATTAGCAGCTAAAGAAAAGTCACCAGTAGTGATAGTTGGAAATGATTTGAATGATAAGCAAGCGAGTTCATTATCTAAAAAGCAGCCTTTAGAGATAACTAAAGTTGGTGGAAACGGAAATGAAAATGCATTCAATAAATTGGTAAGTATGTTTAAGAAATAATTTGGGGATTATATTATAATCGTGGGTAATACTTCTACGATTCGTCTCCACCATTAAAATCCACGAAAAGACATTGATAACTCTGTTAATGTATTTTCGTGGATTTTAACATATAAAATTTCTAACAAAAAGGGTATAATTAATCTTAATTGCATTTATTACAAATAGGGGGATATTAATATGAGAAAATATAATAAAAAAATAGGAATTATTTTATCAGGGGTAGTAATAGCTACGAGTACACAAATCACAACGCTGTCACATGCATTAGAACCTAATACAATCCAAACTACACTAGAAAAAAATATAGAAGAAAACGTTTCACAGACTTCTAATTATACAAAATCAGAGGTTGTAGCAGTAAAAAACGAAAAAGAATTAATAGCAGCATTAGAAAATGAAAATATAAAAACAGTAGAGATAAAGAATGATATAGTCATAAAGGGAAACCCAAATTATGCATTCTTTATAGAAGTAAAAGGAAATGAAAAAGAAATAAAAGGAAATGGACACACAGTAAGTAGTATCAAAACAGACACATCAATGAGCATATATACAAATACAAAAATAGATAATTTAAAACTAAATCAACTAAGAATATATAATCACAATGGAATTAATTTAGATATAGTAAACAACAGTGAAATAAACAATGGAAGCGCAGATTTTTACGGGAATGCAACATTAGCAAATGTAAAAGTAAATAATACAGTAATACGTACTAACAAAAACTTAGTTATAAATTCAAGTAAAATGAAAGATAGCTCAATTAGATATTATGGATCCAACGGTACAATGGCAAAGATAATTAATACTGAAATAAATGGTAGCAAGGAGACGATTGAAACAGGTATTAAAATCGGTAAAACACCAATATATTCAAGAGGAGGTAATATAGAATTAGAGAATGTAAGAATAACAAATCCAGGTAGTCACGCAATATATGTAGCAGGAGAATACTCAACATATGAAGTAGAACAAAAGATAAGAATAAAAGGAATATTAGAGATAGATGGTGCAGAAAAAGAAGCAATATTGTTGAAGATGGAGTATGGTAGTAATAAAAAGAAGCCATTAGAGCTACATATAGACGGGGATATAAAGCAAAAAGGGGATACATATACAGTAAAGGCAGAAAATGAAGGTACATATACTAAGGTATATTATGATAATAGAAAAATAGAAAAAGGAACTGACGTATGGTCAAATGCATATTACAATACAAAAAATAGAGAAGGAAATAAGCCAGCACTTCCTAACCATGAAAATCAATTTGTACAAGTATTTGATAGAGATCAGTTACTAAAAATATTAAAAGACCCTAGTATAAAAGCAATAGAACTAATGAATGATATAGACATTAAATCAAGTGAAGGTGAACCGTTCAGTATAGATATAAAAGGTAATGAAAAAGAAATAAAAGGAAATGGATACACAGTAAGTAATAGTACAGGAGCAAATTGGTTCGAGACATATGCAAATACAAAAATAGATAATTTAAAGCTAAGTGGCGGAACTATATACACTGTAGAAGGAAAAAACTTAGATATAGTAAATAACAGCGAAATTAACGGTTTATCCATAACTCCGGAAGGAAATGTATCATTAGAAAATGTAAAAATGAATAACGCAGCAGTAAATGGTAATGGGAATTTACTTGTAAATTCATGCAAATTAAAAAATAGTTATATTTCAATATCAGATGATAAAGATAAAGGTGGAATAGCGAAGGTAATCAATACTGAAATAAATGGTGATTACTATGGTGCACCAATACGTTTAGATGGAGGAAGTATTGAATTAGAAAATATAAAAATAACAAATCCAGGAGACCATGCAATATATGCAGAGAGAAGCAAAAAATCAGGGAGTAAGATAAGAGTAAAAGGAACATTAGAGATAGATGGTGCAAAAAAAGACGCAATAGTTTTGAAGAAAGGCGATAATAGTAGTACAGAGAATCCAGTAGAGCTATATATAGATGGAGATATAAAGCAAAAAGGAGATACATACTCAGTAAAAGCAGAAAAAGAAGGTACATATACAAAAGTATATTATGATGAGAGTAAAATAAAAAAAGTACTTGATAAATGGTCACATGCGTATTATAGTACGAAAAATAGAGAAGGAAATGAACCAGAGTCTATTGTATATGAAAATAAGCTAGTTGGAGAGGATAGATATAAAACTGCTGTAAAAGTAAGTAATGAAGGATGGGATAGCGCACGTGGGGTAGTAATAGTAAACTCAAATTCAATAGCAGATGCACTTAGTGCAACACCATTTGCAAGACTTGAAGGTGCACCAATACTTCTAACAGGATCAGATAAATTAAATAGTGAAACTAAAAAAGAAATATCAAGACTTCAAGCTAAAAATATTTACGTAATAGGTGGAGAAAGTGTTGTATCAAATTCAGTTATAAATGAATTAAAGTCTATGAATCTTAGTGTAGAGAGGATAAGTGGAAAAGATAGATATGAGACATCTTTAGCGATGGCTAAAAAATTAAATGAAAGGTCATCACCTATACAAGAAATAGCAGTTGTAAATGGGGAAACAGGGCTTTCTGATGCAGTAAGTATTGCTCCAGTTGCAGCTGAAAATAGAATGGCAATAGTATTAGCATCACCAAAAGAAGGAACTAAGATATTTGACCAATATATAAAAGATAACAGGGTATCAAAATCTTATGTTATAGGAAGAGAAACATCTATATCAAATGAAATAGCAAATAAACTACCAAATCTAGAAAGATTAGGTGGGATAAATAGAAATGAGACTAATGCAGCTATATTAGAAAAGTTTTATACAAACGAAGAATTAAATAATATTTTTGTTGCTAAAGATGGAATGAAGAATCCAAATGAATTAATAGATGCATTGGCAGTAGGTGTATTAGCAGCTAAAGAAAAGTCACCAGTAGTTATAGTAGGAAATGATTTAAATGATAAGCAAGAAAGCTTATTATCTAAAAAACAGCCTAAGGGGATAACTCAGGTTGGTGGAAATGGAAATGAAAATGCATTTAATAAGTTAGTAAATATGTTTAAGAATTAATTTGGAGATACTATTATAATCGTGGGTATTATTCCTATGATTAGTCTCTATCATTGAAAGACACTGGGATAATAGTATATAGAGAGTACATTGAAATAATATTCAATGTACTCTTTTATTTTGATGACGAAAATAGTAAATATACATAAAAAGCAGGGATTTTTATATTTAAAGAGAATATCTAGTTAATGGGGTGAGGGTGGTGCCTCACTAAATAGGTAATGGTAAAGTAGGTTAGGCTCCTACATCTTACTACCTGTTTTCCTCCTTTGATTATATATAGTTGAAGAAAGACTTAGATTTATTTCTAGGTCTTTTTTATTATAATTTAAAGTGTATATATTACTTTAGAGAAGACTATTTCTTAATAATTTATTAATATAGAAAAAAAATTATATTAAGTAATTTTAATACGACAAATGACAGAACGGTTAATTTCATACTTATCACAACTACCTTCTAAATTAAATTTTTAAGTACTAATAGAAATGAATTTATAATTTCATTTTTCCTAGCCAAATTTAATTAAAAGTTTCAAAATTATATAATAATTTATTTTAATTTTATATATAAACAAATAAGACAATTGTATTGTGAAAAAGATGATATAATGGAATAAATAAAATTTACTATAATAATTCATATGGAGGAACACTTGCATGAAGTCGCAAATTAATCTTATTACAATATGGACAAATAATATAGATCAAATGAAGATATTTTATAAGGAAGTACTTGGTTTCGAGATTATAGAAGATCTTGGAGGTTATGTTGAATTTAAAAACAAAGAAGTAAGATTTGCGATCAGTGAACGAAGCGTTATGGATATTTATAGCAATGATTTTAAGGAAAAAATATCTGGTCAAGCATTCGAGTTAGCTTTTCCATGCGAAGATCAAGATGATGTTGATGAATCATTTGCTCGTTTAGTTACTCTTGGAGCAAGACCTATTAGTGAACCTCAAAATATGCCATGGAATCAAAGAACAGCTTTATTTGCAGATCCAGATGGCAATATACACGAAATTTTTGCTGACATAAAATAATACAAAGAACATTTATATAAATAATAAAATTAAAAGAACTCTAAGAATAGGGTTTTTTTTATGCAATAAAGGAGAGGATAATGAGTAAAAAGAAAGTTTGGGTTGATGCAGGACTTATTGGTATGACTATAGATTTGTCTAATAAGAAATTAAGTTAGATAAGCAAGGAAATGAAGAAGATGCCTAAGAGTCCAAAGGTGGAGAGGAAGTACAATAATAAAGAAATAAGCTTTTAATTATAGAAGCTAAGTGGAAGAGAAATCATTATTCAAATGAAATGGATATTATATATATAAAAGTAGATAGAGGTTCATTAAGACAACCAGTTTTAAAAGGTATTAGAGAAGATAAGTTACCAACAGAATGTAGAGAATAACAAGACCCGAAAACTAATCCAGGTCTTCTTTGTTTATTTTAATTCTCTTAACTAATTATTTTACTATTCCTCAAAATAGAACAATTCTTCAAATTTTTTATCCAATGCTATACACAAAATAAGAGCTAACTTTGCTGTTGGATTAAATTGTCCTGTTTCTATTGAACTAATAGTATTTCTTGACACACCTACCATTTCTGCCAATTGAGTTTGGGATAATTTATTTTCTGCTCGGACTTATTTTAAATGATTTTTTAATACTAATTCTTCATTCATATGCCTATCCTAATGATTCTATAATGAATCTAATAAAATTATCAACCATAGCCATAAAAGTAATTACAGAAAGAAATAGATAACTTTTTTTATGATTAAACCTAAATAGTGTAAAAAAACTAACCGTTGAAAAAACCCATAATAATGTAAATATAGAATGGCTTTCTTTACCATTAAATTTATTAAATAGAACCATGAAAGCAGCTACACACCAGAAAATAATATATCCTATTTTTCGTCCCTTATTATCGAAATATTCAAACCCTTCATCACTACTCGAATTACGGCTCTTATTTAAGATTTCTTGTTTATCCATACAAAAACCTCCCATCAGATGACAAGTATACTTGTTATAAGTATTATAACATGCCAAGTTTTATTGTCAAGAAAAATTGACAAGTGTTATTGTCAAATATAAATCGTTTTATAAAATCCAAACTCTCATAAATTGAGTTCTGCCTTTAAATAAGAATCTGTATTAATAAGACTTATTGCAACTTCGACATATTATTGCAATTAATTTCCTTTCTTATTGATATAATGAAGCCACGGTATTATGTAGAGGATATAGTTTTTATGCCTTTATTTAGGGAATAAAAAAAGATTTCATTAGGGGGTTTTTATGAATATTTCAGATATGAAAAAGTACTTTTTAAATTTTTGCAAATATAAAACATAATTTTTTTTATTTTATAGAAGCCGCTTTAATTACACCCTTTATAGAAGAATTAATTTTTAGAGGTATTTTTTTTAACATTACCTTTAATTTGTTGGATATGGAGGATAAAGTTATAAAAAATTGCAATTATAACTAATATTATGTTATTTGGAAGCATTCATTATATCAATCATGGTTTTGCTGATTTCAGCTCTATTTTTTACTTATTTATAGCAGTGTTTCCAAGATTGTTAATATCAATTTCTTTAATATATGTTTATTTTAAAACGATGGATATTAAATATAATATTATTTTGCATTTATTATATAATTCCATTTTCGTTTTATTGGCATTTATTTAAATTATAAAAGTTATTAGCTAGACATAGGAGCAATAACAGAGGACGAATTTAATACTAAGAAAAAAGAGTTGTTAGGAATATAAAACTTTGGTGGAGAACTAAAACGTCTCCACCAAAGTTTATTGAATTTATTGTTTATGACCACCATATGACCACCTCGGTGGGAGGGACAACTAAGTAGAGTTCTTTTTTTTATGAAATAAAACAATAAATAAAAGCATAATAATATTGTATATATGATAATATATAGATAAAAGTAATTTGGAAAGGGGATTTTTATGGGGAAATCAAATGTAAGATTTGAAAAAATTTATAAAGAAGGAAAACTTGCCGCTTTGACAGAAATTTGGGTTGATAGAGAAACAGGCGTGAATTATTTATATCACGTAGATGGTTATTCTGGGGGATTGACTCCTCTGCTAGATAGAGACGGAAAACCCGTTATTACTCCAATCGACAATAAATAAATTTAAATTTGTAGATAATATTAACTTAAGATAAAAATAATTGTATACAATATATACACAGGATAATGGGTTCACTTAATCGTATTTCTCCTAACATTTTGAATGTAATATATATTCATGAAAAAGCACCTCTTTATGTGGTGTTTTTTTATTGCAAATTTTGGGGTAGATTAGTTTATCCCTTATATAAATTATAAAGATTCGGAGATGAATAAATGAATGGGGAACTGATTAAACATCAAATCGATACTCATAAATGTAGAATCGATAACCACTCAGAAAGATTAGATAAGCTAGATCAGCAACAAGCTGCTTTTGCTATACAAATAGAAACATTATGTAGTGATTTAAAGGGATTAAACAGGCGTACTTAAATGGTTAATAGGCGAAATGATAACATCGCTTATAGGGTTCTTTATATATATAGTGCAATCAGGATTAATTAGATAGAAAGGGTGATTTATGGATATTATGAGTTTTATACCAATCAGTTAATGACAATAGTAGTAACGTTATACGTTCTAGGACTTGCATGTAAGAGTACACCTTATTTAGATGATGGATATATACCTATTATCTATTAGCTATAGGAATATATTTAGTATATTCTTGGTCGGGTTCAATATTACGTTAATAATGCAAGATATATTGTGTTGGGGTGTGATTCTTCTACTGTAACATCTAATAATATAGATAGTTTAATTGCTAATTCTAAAGAGGGGTTATATTTTTTATTCTCTATTGCATTTATCGTTTGTCTAGTAACATTTAGTTTCTTTGCAACATCCTCCTGGATAAGATTTAAATTCTTTCTATAATTTTTAATATTGTTTTTCATTCTATTTATACTTCCTTTTAAAAAAATATTGTGATCCGAGCAAAACAAGATTTTGAGTTATGAATATAAAGAAGGTTAACCCCCATTCCCCTTCAGTGAAATAATCATAACAAGTCCGTATAAACAAAAACATGATTGTATAGATCCAAGCAATTTTAATACTTTTAAGTGAAATTTGCATTTCTAATTCATCCATTTTTTTAAAGCCATCCATAATTATACCTCCAATAAAATGTAAAATACTCTTTACATTTTTGTATATATTGTGTCACTTAATGTCAAGAGTTCTTTACAATTTATGTTTTTGATAAAAGTAACTAAATTTGTAGGTATGTTAACAATATTTATCTTACTGGTCATTTAAAAGACATAACTGGAAATTTACAAATAGAAATAAACCAATGTTAATATAGCGGATGTGCAAGAGGCTGCGAATTAATATAAATTAGTTGCTATTTTATTTTTAATTTAAAAATAAAAACTCTTTTCGACACATTTTTTAAGCTATTTTTTTAATACATTGATATAATAAAATAGTTATTTACTAAATTGATATAATATTAGTTGAATTAAGGATTTTACCAGAAATACAGTCAGTTAGGGGGGCAAGGTGCTTCATTTAAATTATTTAGAAAACTGAGTACCGAATTTTAATGAGAAATAAGTTAACTTTTTCAAAAAAAAGAAAAACAATATATTCTTTTTTCTGTAATAAAAATGATTCAATAGAATTTGCACTAACTTTCATACCAGCTTCTATTATTATATCTATAATTGAAGATAATTTGAATTTTAAAAAGACACTTATTACTGGTGTGATTTATTTTTTTATATTTATGGCTATTTTTATGTTTATAAATTTTTGTATAAAAAAAGTATTAAAATATTTATTAGAGACTTATCATTACAGCATTTTTTCAAAAATAACAACTTGGGCATTATGTGCTTTAGCATGTTTTATTTACATTTTCATTATTTTAATAATTCTCATAGTAATTTGGATTGGATTCTGTTATTTTAAAGATATACTTTAGATGTAAGCCAAAACTTATTAATATAAATATAAAAAGACTGAAATACCACCTATAAAAGAAGTTCCTACTGGAAATGAAGATTCGGTTTGGATAGAACCTACTTGTATGCACAGTAGAGTACATGCTAAACGATAGAGGGGCATTAAGGCAACCAGTATTAAAAGGTATTAGAGAAGATAAGTTGACGAATGAGTGTAGAGAATAAAAAAAGCCTAGTTAATTAATCTAGGCTTTTCTTTTGTATAGTTATTTTATTATCTTCAAAAGTCACCTCAACCTCACGACTATCTTCATTGATACCCATTTCTTTAATCCAACTAATTGGTATTGTTAAGCGAGTAGTCGTAGAACCAGAGCCAATTACAGAATTGTGAATAATGAAAGTTTTCGGATGCAGTACACTTTGGGTAACATCAGATTGCTGCAATCTAAATTGTAAGTATTGCTATGAGGGGTTAGAAAAGGAAAAACAATATATGTCTAAAGATATTGTAGATAAGTGTATAGACTATGCATTTAAATATCTATGTGAGTTCAGATGGAACAAAGGAAACAAAAAGAGATTACATATTAGGTTATTCTAGCAAGATAAATGAAGAATGTAAAGGTCGTAAACTATATAAGGAGGGTGCAGATGAAAAACTTGAAACTAGTTTTAAAATATTTAAAATCATATAAGTCAAGTTCTATAGCAATTATGATAAGTATGATATTTTCTATAAGTCTAATTGTAGGTGTTGGAACACTTAGAGATACAAATAATAATGTAGAATTACAATCTATGAAGTATAAGACAGGTCCATATCAAGTTTTATTTAATGGAATTAATAATAAACAACTTGAAAAAATAAGTTCAAATAAGAATATAGAGCATTTAGGAGTACAGTACCTATATAAATCAACAGCAAAAGAAGAAAGACAAAATATTGATATAATGGGTGCTAATAATGACTATATACTAAGTAGTTCAAAAGTAAAAGAAGGAAGACTTCCAGAAAATAAAAATGAAATTGTGGCAGAAGAATGGGTTTTAAATCTTTTAGGAATTGAATTGAAGCCATATCAGGAAATTACATTAAAAGTTGAAAATGGAAATAAGGGTTATAGTGTTAAGACTTTTAAATTAGCAGGAATATTAAACGATATGGCTGTAAATAAACTTAACGGTAGAAGGAATTTATTTATAAAACCAGATATAAAAAATAATGATGTATTATTTGCAAATGTGGAATTTAAAAAAAGAGGGTTGCAATAGGACGAGCTTTAGCTACTAAGCCAAGTATAATTTTAGCAGATGAACCGACTGGAAATCTAGATAGCAAAACTACTGAAGAAGTACTGAATCTCTTGAAAATGTCTAGTAAGAAGTACAACCAAACACTTATTATGATAACACATGATAGCAACATAGCTAAAAAAGCTGATAGAGTTATTCAGATAGTAGATGGAGAAGTATTTTAAATGAAGTTTCAAATGTGGTTAAAAGCAAATTTAGATCATTGTGTAGGAATGGAGCTAATATGATAGGAGTAAAAAAACGTATTGGTATTTAGTGTAGGTAATATGATAGATCCTATGGCAAACACGTTATACTAAAAAAAGAGAATCCTTATGAGGCTAAACTGGTTCTAGAAAAACAACAAGATATGAAACAGTAGAGGTGGAATATCTAGATAAAACTTCAAGAAGTTTAAACAAATATTTACGGGATTTACTTCCAGCATGAAGTAGATCATTTCGTAGGTATAATAATCTAATAGAGAATATTATTTGTAAAAACTGCACAAAGGGGGAGGGGAATTGATGATTAAAATAGCAATTTGTGAGGATGAAAAATATCAACAAGTATTATTAAAAGCTCATATTGAGCAAATATTTAAAGAGTTGTCTGTCAAATATAGTCTAGATGTATTTAACTCAGGAGAAGAATTACTCGAAAATTATCATAAAGATATTGATATAGTCTTTCTAGATATACAATTAAATGAAATTAATGGAATGGATACTGCTAGAAAAATTAGGATTTCAGATAATAAAGTAGAAATTCTTTTTATTACATCTTTGATAGAGTATGCGCTAGAAGGTTATGAGGTAAGAGCTTACAGATATTTAATAAAACCAGTAAAATATGATGATTTAAAAGAGTATATTATAAATTGTATAAAAGAAGTAGATATAAAAAATAAATATATTATGATAAAAGAACAAGGCTGTAGAATTAAGATAGATATAAATGAAATAACTTACATAGAAGTACAAAAAGAAAATTTAACGATACATACTTTAAACCAGATTTATAAAATAAAAGGAACTATAAGTAATATTGAGAAGGAGATAAACTGTAGTAGATTTTGTAGGTGCCACAAGAGCTTTTTAGTTAATTTAGAGCATGTAAAATCTATAAAACAGTATGCTTCAATACTTGAAAATAGTGAGGAAGTACCTGTTAGCAGGTATAGGTTTAAGGAGACAAAAGATAAATTTTTTGACTTAATAGAGGATAGATTATGTTAGTAAGTGTAAGTATCTATTTTTTAGCTGTTTTAAACATGGTAATGTTTGTAGTTTTATTTTTTATGCTAATGAATAAGAAAGGTTATGTCTATCAATATAAATTTGAGAGTCTATTTATACTTACAAGTATATTCTTATTTTTTACAATTATAATGGGATTAGGCTTTGGAACAATATCTTTACAATTGATATTACGGATGTTTTTAATGATATATTTAATTTGTAAAATTTTTTATAAAATTAATACAAGAAAATCTACTATTATCTCAGTAATATATAGTTTAATTTATATTTTGGTAGAGAGTAGTATTTTTTGGTTTTTACATTTTTCATTGAATAGACTAGATTATATACTTGAAATGATTCTTGTAATTAATTTTATTATTTTTTTTGTAAGTATATCTTTTTTTAAGATGCTCCAAAATATTTATAAAAATAAGAAATATTATTTATATGTCATATTAACTACTACAATTAATTTATTAATAATAGTATTTATAAATAAGTCATATACAGATATAGTTAATTTATATGATCTGGCACTTAAAAATAATGTTCATTTTTATGATGTTTCAGACATGCTTAAATTTTCAGCTACTATTAAGGAGACATTTCCTTATCTATTAGTTATAGTAAATATATTATTAATATCTATATTTTTAAATTCTATAAAATCAGAAAAAGCTAAAGCTAAAGCAGAGTTTGTAAACGAAAAATTAGATATGCAGTATAAATACTATCTAATGGTTAAGGACTCACAAGAAAAAATGAAACGAGTATATCATGATATGAATAGCCATATGGAAAATATAAAATCATTAAAAAATAGTTATGAAGATGTAAATAAATATATTAACAATATAGAAGATGAAGTAAAAGGAAGTAAAAATATTTATAACACAGGAAATGTACTACTAGATATTATCTTTCATGAAAAAAGAAAAGTCTGTATGGAAAATAATATAGATTTTAACGTAGGCATAGATTTTAGTAAATGTGAATTTATAGAAATGATTGATATAAGTTGCATATTTTCAAATTTAATAAATAATGCAATAGAAGCATGCAATAAAATAGATGATGATAATATAGAAAAATACATAACTATAAAAAGCACTTTTATAAAAGGGTATTATGTAGTCAGGTGTGAAAACAGTAAGATAAATAAAGTAATAATTAAAAGTAATAAGATTTTTACTTCTAAAAAAGATAAATTTCTTCATGGGATAGGTCTTGAAAGTATAAAATCTTCAATAAAAAAATACAATGGAGAATTAAAAATTAAGGATAGCGAGCATAAGTTTATAGTCACTGTTCACATACCTGTTGAATAAAAATTTAATATTATTATTCATTTAATAAAGTTGCAAGTTTGGTTTAGTATGCTAGTTGTCGGTGAAAAAATACCACTTGTCGGACTTATATTGAAGCAAAATTTTAGAAATGTTACCTTTTATACAAAGAAGGTAGCATTTTTTATGCGAAGATTTAATACAAGAAAGGGAGATAAAGTTTTGATTACATTTAAACTAGCAATATCGTATATGAAAAAACAAAGAGGAAAAACAGTAGCTCTATTATCAAGTATTGCACTTTCAGTGATGCTTATTTTCTCAATGATTGTAATTAGGGACTCAGGATATGATTCTCAAATACAAGAAGCAAAAAATTTGCATGGGGACTATCAAGTATGGTCTGAGGGAATTGATATAGATAAAGCAAGAGAACTAGAAAATGATAATGAAGTTAAAAAATCAAGCAGAGTTAAATACTTTTGTGAAGCAGTCAATAAATCAAGTGGTGTTAAATTTGATTTGAATTCATTTGATAAAGATTTTATAGATTCTCTTAACTATAAGATGGTGGGAAGAAGTCCAATAAGAGATGGAGAAATAGTTATAGAAAAAGAAACGGCAGATCAGATGGGAATAAATAATCCATTAAATAAGAATATTGATTTAATGTTGATGAATAAGTACGTTGATGATAATGAAGGAAATAAAATAGAGAGTGTTAATAACACATTTAAAATTGTTGGTGTTATTGAAAAGCCAGATAGATATTATAGTTCTATATCTGGTGCAATTGGAGGAACTGAGACTCAAGCCTTTATATATAAAGACTCAAAGCTTTCATTAAAAACTGAAGATACCTACAAAGGAACAATATACCTTAAGTCAGAAAAAAATACATTTAAGTTTCTAAGTAAAATGGAAAAGAAGCTAAATCTTAGTTGGGACTATTTACATGAAAATACGGAAGTTAGAGCAGCTAATCTATTAAAGTATATATCTACTAATAATAAAGAAAATCTTCAAAATATGGTTCTTTTAGTTTTTGTATCTGTTCTTGTAATATACAATATTTTTAATATTATACTACAAGATATGACAATAGAAATAGGGCTTATGAGAGCAATTGGTATGTCCAAAAATAAAATAAAAAGCATGTTTGTAGTATTAGGCCTTATTTATATAGTTTTAGGTACGGTAATAGGTATATTAATTGGAATTATTTTATCATACGTGGGAGTTAGAGTAGTATATGGATATAGTTCTATGCTGACTATAAATATGCAAAGTATAATTTATTCTTTTATAGTTTCAACATTATCTGTATCTATAAGTAGTTTTATAGTAGTTAGAAAAGCTATGAAGATTTCTATAATTGATTCAATAAGAAGCAGTGAGAAGTATGAAAGAAAATTAAAATATAAAAAAATAAAAACAAATAGAACACAGGGAAGTATAATTCTAAGTATTGCGATTAGAAATGTATGGAGAAATAAATCCAGAACTATTATAACAATGCTTGCAATTACCATGGTTGGAACCATGTTTATATTTAGCTTTGCAGTAAAAAGCACATTAAACACCAATATAGAAGCAGGAATAACTGGTGGAGGCTTTGGAATGTCATATGGAAGTGTAGATAAAACTGTAAATGGTAGTTACAATGGTACAGATAGTTTATTTTATAAAGTTGATAAAAATATGATAGAAAATGTGAAAAATATAAAAGGTGTAAAAAGTATAGAGCCAAACTTTTACAATCCTAATGGATATATTTTAGCTCCTAAAGATAAAATATCTAAGGCTTATCAAGAGGAATTAAAAAGAAGAAATTCACTATTTCAAGAGGAACATAATAAAGAATACCCACTTATTATAAGGGGATATAGAGACGAGATGTTAAAGCGTAGAGAGTCATTTATTGAAGAAGGACAAAACTTGATAAATACTAAAGAAGGACAATACAAAAAAGTTATACTAGTAAATAACACGAATTCACAAGTTACGCACTCATTTGAAGCAGAGGTGATTGATGATGTAAAGGTTGGAGATGTTATAGATATAAAATTACCTGTATATAAAGAAGGTGTTAAAAAGTATGAAACATTTAAGGTTGAGGTTAGTGCTATTATGAAAGAAGTTTATGCAGCAGCTCAAGATGGAAATGTTGATGCAGCAGGTGCACAGGTAATATTTAGAGAGGATGACTATAGAGAATTAACAGGTCAAAAGGATTATAACAAGATTTATGTAATGACTCAAAAAGGTGAGTTATACCCAGTTGAAAAAAGATTAGAGAAACTGACAAAGGATTATGCCTTTTCATCAATTGGTGGAAAAGGTGAAGACATGAAATTTATTGGAGCACAACAAAGTTCTGAGGACAGACTTGCAGGAATATATCAGTGTTTACTTATACTTATACTTTCTGTAAATAGCATTTTTATTATGAGAAGCAATATTATTGCAAGAAGAAAAGAAATAGCAACACTAAGGGCAGTTGGAATGAGTATAAAAGATATAAAAAAGATACTAATAATTGAAAGTGAGTTTTATGGACTGGTAGCGTCTACAATAGGAGCTATAATTGCAACAGTTTATCATAACTGGGGGATTTCAAGAGCGAATAAAACTCTTTTAGCAGGAGGATTTGAAAGGACTATAAAGCATAATATTCCTTTAGAACAAATAGTTATACTCTTTGTAATTTTTAGTATCATAGGACTTATTGCAGTGTATTTATCTAAAGATAAAATAGAAGGTACATCAATAACTGAGGGAATTTCACGAAATGATTAACAATATGGAATTCTATAAAATATAAATATATCTAAACAGACAGATGATATATAAGGAGGCTATTATGAAAAAATTAAGAGCATTAAGTTTAAATAAATTATATGGAAAAAATGATAATGAGGTTAGGGCTATTAATGAAATAACTTTAGAAATAGATCCTAATAAATTTACAGCAATAATAGGGGCAAGTGGCAGTGGTAAAAGTACATTACTTCACTGCATGGCAGGACTTGATAAACCTACTTCTGGAAAAGTAATGATAGATGCTTTAGATTTATATACTCTAAATGATGACAAGCTATCAAAGATAAGAAGGGAAGAGTTTGGGTTTATATTTCAGAGCTATAATTTAATACCAGTTATAAATGTTTATGACAATATAGTTCTTCCTGCCTCAATAAGCGGAGGAAAGATAGATAAAGAGTATATAGACGATTTAATAGTCAAGTTAGGAATAGAATCTCAAATTAATAAATTTCCTAATGAATTATCAGGAGGGCAGCAACAGAGGGTAGCAATTGCTAGAGCACTTGCAAATAAACCTTCAATAATATTTGCAGATGAGCCTACTGGAAACCTAGATAGTAAAACAACTGATGAAGTCATGAGGCTTCTAAAGTTTTGTGTAGATGAGTATAAACAGACGTTAGTAATGATAACTCATGATGATGAAATAGCTAATAGTGCAGATAATATTATAAATATTAGTGATGGTAAAATAGTATCAATGTAATTATATAGAAGGTGTATTTTAATTAATTCAGAAAAATACTTAAAAATAGAAGATTTAATAGAAAAAGGGTAAGCAATATATAGACTGTAACAACTAAA
>NZ_AXUS01000005.1 GCF_000498755.1 Clostridioides mangenotii TR
TATATATCTAGTATATATTTAAATTATTCATTTAATAATGATTTATCTGGTGTAACAATTATCTTAACTTGTTTTTTCTTCTCAGGACCCGTTAGTGTGCCAAATCCTTCTTCAACGATATCGTCAAGATATACTTTTTTAGTTATATATCCATCGGCTTTGATTCTGCCATCATCCATTAATGCAACTGTTGCAGGGAATTCATGTCTATACGCTAAAGTACCCACTATTTTCTTTTCTGTAAATACTAATTGATTAGGGTTAAAACTTACATCGCCTTCCCAAATACTTGTTATTACCATAGTCCCATTATATTTCAAACTATTAAGACCTGTATCAAATCCAATTTTAGCTCCTGTAGTTTCAAATGCAAAATCTACACCAACGCCACCAGTAAGCTTTTTAACTTCTTCAGCGATATCAACAACATTAGGATCGAGTACAACATCTGCACCTGCTCTTTTTGCATACTCTTGTCTTATAGATTTCCTTTGTAAAACCACCACTAATTTTGCTCCAGCAGCTTTTAAGCATTCTATAGTTGCAAGACCAATTGGACCCGAACCAAGTACTATAGCAGTGTCTCCTACATTGAAATTGGCAATTCTTATAGAGTGCAGAGCGACAGCCATCGGCTCTATTAATGCCCCTTGTTCATAAGTCATACTGTCCGGTAATTTATGTATATATTCTTCTGGGAATACAGTGTACTCTGCAAGTCCGCCACCGCTACCGCATAGACCATGAAATCCTAATGATGAACATAAATTATATTTGCCTTCTAAACAAGCAGGACATTCTCCACAAACAACCATGGGTTCTACAACAACTCTGTCGCCAGTTTTAAAGTTAGTTACACCTTCTCCTATTTCGACTACTTCTCCTGAAAACTCATGTCCAAGAACTACTGGAGCTTGATTCTTACTTAATGCATGTGGTTGGTCAACTGGTATAAAAATAGGGCCTCCTAGATACTCATGTAAGTCTGAACCGCAAATTCCACACCATTTAACCTTGATTTTTACATTGCCCTTACTAACTTTAGGTTCATCGATTTCTTCGACCCTAATATCGTTTTTATTGTACCAAAGCGCTGCCTTCATAGTAAAAATTACCTCCTAATTATAATGATTGAATATATAGTTAAATTTCTAACATATAATTAGAGCAAATTTTATACCAAAGTTCAATTTTGTATAATTTTCTTAATAAATATTATTATTTATTTATTTATTTCTATATAAACGTTTATAATCAGCTAATTATATTACGGATTTTGTGGAAATTTAATAAAAATATAAATTCTAATTCATAAAAACATATTTATAAATTAACGAGTAATCTCACTTTGATACATTACGATGTGATTCATTTTGAGACTAATTATAATGTAATCTCATTTTGATACATTATAATTACTATGTTTATTCTATATTTATTTCTTTTATATTGTATTTTTTGAACTTCCTATATATAGTAGCCCTGCTTATACCTAATAATTCTGCAGATTTTAATATATTTCCATCACAGAGATTAATAGCTTTGATTATATTTTCTTTTTCCAAAATATCAAGAGGAACTATTTTATCGGTATTATCTAATACATCTTCTAGGATATCTTTTTTTATTTGTACTTTATCTGTAGATGATATAGAAATTATATTATTTTCACTGGAATAAAAATCTCTCTCGATAACATTTCTTAATTCTCTAACATTTCCCGGCCAATCGTATTTTTTTAGATGATTTATATAATCATTTTTTATAATCTTGTATCTAGACTTATTTTTCAAATTAAGATTATCTATAAAGTACTTTGCTAGAAGTTCTATATCTTCTTTTCTATCCTTTAATGGAATTGTTTTGATGTTCATTACATTTAATCTATAATACAGATCTTCTCTAAAAGTTTTATTTGAAATTTCTTCTTTTAACTTTTTATTTGTCGCTCCTATTATTCTAACATCTAATTTCTTCTCATAATTTCCGCCGACTCTGACAATGGTATTATTATCTAAGACCCTCAACAGTTTTGATTGCATGTCTAATGGTAGCTCGCCTAATTCATCTAAAAAAATAGTTCCACCATCTGCAAGCTCAAACTTACCAGGATGTCCTTCTTTAGCAGCCCCAGTGAAAGCTCCTCTGTTATAACCAAAAAGTTCGCTTTCCATTAAATCTCTTGGTATAGAAGCACAGTTTATAGCTACAAAAGGACCATTACATCTTTCACTATAGTTGTGTATAGATTGAGCAATTAGCTCTTTACCAGTACCGCTATCACCCTCGATTAATATATTACAATCACTCGAAGCTGCTTTCTTAGCAAAATTTATCATGTCCTTCATATTATTATTATTGGTAATTATGTCTTTGAAATTGTAAGTAGCGTTATAGCCTACCACTTTACTTACAAACTTATGTACAGATTTACTTTCTCTAAAAGTTATAACTAAGCCCATAAACTTACCATTTACATTCATTGGTACTACGTTTGAGATACATTTAATTATATTGTTTTTAATATAAAAATCACATTCTATACTGTTGAAATGTTCGTTGCTATTTTTGGTAATATAGTCAAAGTTTAAATTTTTTAATAACTTTTTAATATCTAATTTAAGAATTTTATCTCGATCGAGATCTAGAATACTTCTGCTATATTATTAGCTCTTTTAATATTGAATTTTTCATCTATAACTATCATACCTTCTACTATGGAATCAAAGGTTATATTTAATAAGTTATAGGACATAACAAGTTCTAATTGTTTCTCTATAGATTTTGCAGCAGCAATAACTATTCCTAAAGTATGCAAATGTGCATCTTTATAAATACCGGACATATTAATACATCCCAAGATATTACCATCATTATCGTGAATTGGTGCTGATGAACATGTCCACGAATGCTGTTTTATTCCATAGTGTTCAGCGCCTATAGTTTGAATAGGCTCGTTTAAATACAGACAAGTTCCTATTGCATTAGTGCCTACTGTCTTTTCTGACCATAAAGATCCTTTAGTAAACCTCAATTCTTCAGCCTTATTTAAAATACTATCATCGCCAATAACCTCTAATATATATCCTTCTTTATCAGTAAGGAACAAGGCAAAACCTGAACCGGATATAGTTTTATATATACTGTCCATTATCGACTGCGCCGCCGATACTAATTCGATATTCTCCTTTATCTTAATTTCTACAGGAATTTTATATTTATTGATACCACTACCATCCATGTAATCAACATTATATTTTTTACACCTTACCCAAGAATCTACTATATTTTTCTTTACTGTCTTATCGACTTTACCGTATTCAACAAAATCTCTCCATGACTTTACATCTAGTTCCTTACATTTATTCATAAAATCACCCTTATCCTAGAAATATATAAATAAAAGCTTTTGTAACTTATATTGCAGTTAATTCTCCAAGTATATATCGTAACTTCCAACTTTTACGCTCAAGAGCTCATGCTCTTAGCATACATAAAATTTATCATTCTTTCAACATAACATAGTGATTAATTTTCATCATACAAATTTTTTAATTTCTCCTCATCTACAATGGAGATTATTCCGCGTTTTGTTTTTAGAATGCCATCTTTTTGCATATAATTCAAAAGACGGCTAATTACCTCTCGAGCAGTTCCAAGGTGTTTTGAAATTTCTTCGTGGGTTATACTTAAATCTACCGTGTTATGATATAGGTATTCTTCATACAAAAATAAGGAGATACGACTAATCATATTTTTATTTAAAATCTGGTCTAAAAGCCACATTATATCAGAAAAGCGGGAAGACATAAGTTCATTAGTATAATTTGAAACAGATAAAGAGGTTTTCATTAGGTTTTCATATATATGTGCTGGTATTACGAAAACAGTTGTATCCTCTTCTGTTTCTAGCATAATATCAAATGTTATGTCCTTAAAAATACAAGATGATGAAAATAAACACATATCATAGTTGAAAAGCTTAAATAATGTTATTTCTTTTCCGCTATCAGATATTGTGTAAACTCTCAGTTTTCCGCTCTTGATTATAATAAATTCACATTTTTCTTTTTCAGTGATTAGACTTTTAGAAAGATATTTTTTTTCAAAACAATTTTTTTGAATGAGTTGCTTTTCTTTGGAAGATAGTTTATTCCAAAATGGTAAATATTCATTAATATTCATAATTACCCCCTTATCATTTCGTAACAATATCACATACAAGATTTATTATAAATGATATATATATATAGCACAATGAAAACGGATAGGAGGAAATAGAATGAAGAAAAAAGCAGTAGTAGACAAAAAACTTTGTGTTTCGTGTGGTAGTTGTTTCAAGGTATGCCCAGTCAAAGCTATTGAAATAGTCAAAGGTATATATGCAGAAATAGATAAAACTAAATGTGTTGGTTGTGGAAGATGTGTAAAAGAATGTCCAGCTTCAGTTATAAGTTTACAGGAGGTATAGGTTAAAATGAAAAATAAAAAAAATTGGTATGATTATTTATGGATAATTTCAGCTTTATATTTGATATTAGGATTATTTAATATTCTGTTTGCTTGGTTAGGACTTCTTTGCTTTTTCATACCATTAATAATTTCAATATTTAAAGGAAACAAGGCTTATTGTAATAAGTATTGCGGAAGAGGGCAATTATTTCAGCTGTTAGGAAATAAATTCAAGTTGTTGAAAGATAAAGATATTCCTCACTTTATGAAAAGCAAATGGTTCCGATACTCTTTTCTAGTATTCTTTCTGTTAATGTTCATAAATATGTTATTCATTACTGTTCAAGTATTTATACACGCTTCCAATCATAAAGAAGTAATAACTTTATTTTGGACATGGAAAGTTCCATGGGAGAGCGTATTTGGTAGTTTAAACGTTCCTGCTTGGATCACACAATTTGCATATGGATTTTATAGTATGATGTTAACCTCAACACTTTTGGGTTTAATCACAATGTTTTTATTTAAACCTAGGTCTTGGTGCGTATACTGCCCTATGGGAACAATGACACAAACTATTTGTAAAATAAAAAACAAATAGATTGGACGACAGCAGCAGAAATTCAAAAATGCACTATGAAATGGGGTTATATATCGCAAAGTCGATTTCAGTTAAATACGGCGGGGATTTATATATATCTAATTCAAAAACTACAGGTGGGGGACTGGTAAGTATTAGAATACCGATTAGGAAAATTAAGAGTCAATAATGACAGTCATGGTGTTATGTGTATAATATGTACATACGCAATTAGCTTGTACATGTGAAAATTGCATGTCGCCATGGCTTTTTGTATAATATAATAATATTTGGATAATTAATTAGTAGGAGGAACGAGTATTGATATATGCGTTCCATAGTGTTCAGCGCCTATAGTTTGAATGAGTTCGTTTAAATACAGACAAGTTTCAATTGCATTAGTGCCTACTGTCTTTTCTGACCATAAAGCTGCTTTAGTAAATCTCAATTATCAGCCTTATCTAAAATACTATCATCGCCAATAATCTTTAATATATATCCTTCTTTGTCAGTAGGCAAAACCTGAACCGGATATAGTTTTATATATACTGTCTATTATCGACTGCGCCGCAGATACTAATTCGATATTCTCCTTTAGCTTAATTTCTACAGGAATTTTATATTTATCAAGACCACTGCCATCCATGTAATTAACATTATATTTTTTACACCTTACCCAAGAATCTACTTTTTTCTTTACTGTCTTATCGACTTTACGTATTCAACAAAATCTCTCCATGACTTTACATCTAGTTCCTTACATTTATTCATAAAATCACCCTTATCCTAGAAATATATAAATAAAAGCTTTTGTAACTTATATTGCAGTTAATTCTCTAAGTATATATCATAACTTCCAACTTTTACGCTAAAGAGTTCATGCTGTTAGCATACATAAAAATTTATCATACTATCAAAATAGCCGTTAAAACTTATTTGAATTATTTATTTATGTTTAATATCGATACTTAAGTCGGATAACTTACTTTAAATCTATTTAGTTTTACATACATTAAAAATTATAATCTTTTTTAATCCTTATAAATTCCTTAAAATTGTTTTTTATAATGAAATTACAAATGAGGGAGGTATTAAATATGAACAATTATATACTACAAACTACAAATTTAAGTAAAACTTATAAAGAGCAAGAAGCAGTTAAAAATGTTTCTATAAATATAAAGAAAAATTCAGTCTATGGTCTTTTAGGACCAAATGGTGCAGGCAAATCTACACTGCTAAAGATGATTACTGGAATGATTAAACCAACTTCAGGAGAAATATTTTTCGATGGAGGAAAGTGGAGCAGAGATGATTTAAATAATATTGGATGCTTAATTGAGTCGCCACCACTTTACGATAACTTGACAGCTACAGAAAATTTAAAGGCTAGAACATTGCTTTTAGGTATTCCAGATTCTAAAATAGACGAAGCTTTAGAAATAGTGGATTTAAAAAACACTGGCAAGAAAAGAGCTGGTCAATTTTCAATGGGGATGAAGCAAAGACTTGGAATTGCAATAGCGCTTTTAAATAATCCAAAATTGCTTATATTAGATGAACCTACAAATGGGTTAGATCCTATAGGTATACAAGATTTAAGAGAGCTTATCCACAGTTTACCACAAAAAGGAATTACTGTTATAGTATCTAGCCATATACTCTCAGAAGTTGAAATGATAGCAGACCACATCGGTATAATAAGTGATGGGGTACTTGGTTATGAGGGTGAAATGGATAGAGGGCAAGATTTAGAGAAGCTATTTACTGATGTTGTTAAAAAAACTAGGAGAGAAGGGGTATAATATGTTAAATTACTTAAAATCAGAGCACTTAAAAATGAAAAGGACATTTGGAAAAAAGTTAATATTTATACTACCTTTAGCTCTATTAGCGTTGACTTTATCACTAGGTGCTATGTACTTTCAAGTTAATTCTTTGAATTGGTGGTACACTACGCTGTTGCCGGGATTAATAGCTTTATATTCAGCTATGGTAAATCAAAAAGAAGATAAAAAACTCTCTTACAGAGCTGTTTTATCACTTCCAGTGGATATGCATAAAGTTTGGATTTCTAAGATAATATTAATACTATTAAGTATATCAGTAGCATCAGCATTTATAGTATTAGGAGTATTTGTAGGTGGATTATTTTTACCAAAACTAGTAGATTACACTACATCACAGATTTTACTTGCATTTGTAGCTATGGCAGTAACAACGATGTGGCAGATTCCTTTATGTTTATTTATAGCTAAGAGATTTGGTTTTATGTTGACTTTACTATTTAATGTAGTGCTTTCAATTTTTGGTACGATCACAGCAGTGGAATCATTGTGGTGGTTATATCCTTATGCCTGGACACCACGTATAATGACTACAATTGTAAAAATTCTTCCAAATGGATTATTGGCAGAACCTTCAAATCCTATGATAGATACAAGTACGGTTCCGACTGTTTTTTTATCTTCATTGATAATTTTTACATTAGTCACATTTATTACTACAGGATGGTTTAGAGGACAAGAGGTGAAATAATATGGATGAATTATATAGATGTTTAAAATCAGATTTTTATAAGCTAAGACATACTTCAGTATTAAAGTTGCACATTGTTATACCAGTGGCTATAAGTTTTATATTTTTAATGTACTTTAAGACTACAAATTACAAGATAAGCACTATGGTAAGCGCTTATCTAGAAGTAGTGGCTGTAGGATTCCCGCTTATTATATCTATAATGACTAGTTTAGTAGTAGATCAAGAAGAGGGAGCGGGTCAATTTCAAGTACTCCTTGCAAGTACTAAGAAAAAGTCAGTGACATTTTTAAGCAAGTTAACTTTACTTATATGTTTAGCAATTATATCTGTTGTAATTTCTGTTGGTATATTTGGGATTGGTATAAAAGGAATGAGTATTTATTTTTATATAAAATCAGTTTTATATTTAGTAGTAAGTAATATTTTTATATACATACTACATTTAATTTTAAGCTTAAAGTTTGGAAAAGGGGCATCGATAGGAGTAGGTTTAGTTGGAACATTAACATCTGCACTAATGTTAACAGGTCTTGGTCAAAAAATTTGGTCATGCACTCCATGGGCTTGGGGAGGCAGATTTTCCGACTATATTGTTTTACAAGAGGTCGATCGAAATTTAGTCTCTATAGTTAGCGCTGAGATTAAAAGAGGTTTAATTCCAATGTGTGTTTTAACCGTATTGATTTTAATATTTTCAACTTTATGGTTTAAAGGTTGGGAAGGAAGAAAAGTTTACGAATAATTTGATGTATTTTAAATAAATACAAATAGCTAAATTAAAATATGTTATTATTAATAATTAATAGAAGTATTTAAATGAAATAATTGAATCAGATTGATTTAAAGTATTTTAAAGGGGTTATGAAATACGGTTATATATACTTATATGATGCAGTTATACAAAGGAGTTTATTATGGGGAAGATACTAGCAATTGATGATGAAGAAGATATATTAATTTTAATTAAAAATATACTAAATAAAGATGGGCATACTGTTTTAACTATAAGTGATTTAACCGTGTCAGATATGTCATTAGATAGATTTGTAGATTACGATCTAATACTTTTAGATGTAATGATGCCAAATATAGATGGATTTACTCTGTGTGAAGAAATTAGAACTACAGTAGATTGTCCAATAATATTTTTGACTGCCAAGACTATGGAAAACGACATAATGTACGGTTTAGGTCTTGGAGCTGACGACTATATCACCAAACCTTTTGGTGTTGGAGAATTGCGAGCTAGAGTAAATGCTCATTTAAGAAGAGAACAGCGAGAAAAGCACAGTTATCTAGTGATTTCAGATGTAAAGTTCAGCTTGGCAGGCAAAGAGGTATTTGTAAACGATGAACGTGTAAATTTTACAAAGAGCGAGTACACAATATGTGAATATTTAGCAAAAAATAATGGGCAGGTATTTTCAAAAGACAGAATTTATGAAGCCGTTTATGGTTACGATGGTGAAGGAAATAGCTCAGCGATTGCTGAACATATAAAAAATATAAGGTCGAAGTTTGATTCAGCTGGATTATCTCCAATAGAGACTGTTTGGGGAGTTGGTTATAGGTGGAAGTAAAGGTGAGAGCTGATTCTTTGAGAATGACATTTTTAAAATTTATTGCTTCGGCAGGTATCGCAGTATGTATAGTTGCTGCTATTCTTATAGTATCTATGAGATATATCGATATTTCGGGTTTTATTTTACCGGCTAATTACAGTGAAAAGCTAGCCATGTTATCGAAAGATACATTGTCTAAATCGAGTAAAATAACTCCTGATAAAATACCTGAAGGAAGTGAATATGCTTTAATTGATAAAAACTATAGAATAGTAGACTCAGATATAGACCCCAAATTACTAAATAATGTACTCGAGTATGTTAAATCAGATGATAAACAAGATAACAGTATAAATCACAATGATTTTTTGTATCAGATAGATAGAAAAGACGGTTATTTAGTACTTAAATACACATTGGAATCTAGATATAAGTCAGAGACTCTCAATCGAGTACTTCCAAAAAGCGATAACGTTATTCTAGCTGTGTGGGTTATATTAGAAGCAGTTACGGTTATTGCTGTAGCATTTTACTTTGCAAATAGATTAAAAAGAAATCTAGAACCCTTAATAAGAGCGACTGATAAAATAAGAGAACAAGATCTAGAGTTTGAAATAGAAAAAACTAAAATTGAGGAATTCAACGATGTTATTTGCTCATTAGATGAACTAAAAGTAGAGCTTAAGAAATCACTAGAAGAGCAATGGAGAGTAGAAGAGAGTAAAAAAGAACAGGTATCTTCTCTTGCTCACGATATAAAGACACCGATTACTATAATAAAAGGAAACTCAGAACTCTTGTTGGAATCTGAATTAGAAGAATATCAGCAGCTTTATCTTAAATATATATTAAAAAATTCAAATCAAATTGAGGCGTATTTAAAGAAATTAATTGAGATATCACAAGAGGTAAAAGGCGAAGAAATAAATATTGTAAGGGTTAAGAGCTCAGAGTTTTTAAAAGATATCAACGATCAAATAATGGCGATGTGCAATGCTAAAAATTTACAATTACACCTAAAAGAAAAAGATGTTCCAGAAGAGCTGTATTTAGACCACGATTTGTTAAGTAGAGCTATTATGAATCTTGTATCAAATGCGGTAGATTATTCATCACAAAGCAGTATATTAACATTTTCAGTTAGAAAAATGGTATCTGAGGATGAAGAAGATAGCAAAAAAGTCGGAAGTGAAGAGAATAGACA
This sequence comes from Clostridioides mangenotii TR, assembly GCF_000498755.1. Classification (GTDB taxonomy): domain Bacteria; phylum Bacillota; class Clostridia; order Peptostreptococcales; family Peptostreptococcaceae; genus Metaclostridioides; species Metaclostridioides mangenotii_A. Next base: position 10,340 of record NZ_AXUS01000005.1, read on the forward strand.
AGGAAATAAAGGCCGCAAAAAAGTCGGAAAAGAATATGCTAAAAAGGGAAGTAATGAAGGTAGTAGAGAAGATTTTATAGAGTTTACGGTAGAAGATAGTGGCAGTGGATTTCCTGAGAAGAACATAGCACATGTAACTAAACAATTCTATATGGGTGATAGCAGCAGAAATTCAAAAATGCACTATGGAATGGGGTTATATATCGCAAAGTCGATTTCAATCAAACACGGCGGGGATTTATACGTATCTAATTCAAAAACTACAGGTGGGGGATTGGTAAGTATTAGAATACCGATTAGAAAAATTAAGAGTCAATAATGACAGTCATGGTGTTATGCAGTATAATATGTACATATGCATTTTATTTGTACATGTGAAAATAGCATGTCGCAATGGCTTTTTTTATAATATAATAATATTTGGATAATTAATTAGTAGGAGGAACGAGTATTGATATATGCGTTAATAATAGTAGTACTTTTAGGGATAGATCAGATATCAAAGTTATTGGCACTAAAACATTTACAAGATGTATCGACGATACCGATTATAAACAATATATTCCACTTTACTTATGTGGAAAATAGAGGTGCTGCATTTGGGATGTTGCAAAACAATCAAATTATATTTGTTGTAATAGCTTTAATAGCATCGATTTTTGGAATGTACTATTTATGTACTAAAAAAATTCACATAGTGGGTAAAATAGGAATAATGCTTTTGATATCAGGAGCATTAGGAAATCTTATAGATAGAATAAGACTTGGATTTGTTGTAGATTTCTTAGATTTTAGAATAGTATGGCAGTACGTATTTAATATAGCTGATGTATTTGTTGTTGTTGGAACGATCCTTCTGTGCATTTTCATTTTATTTTTTGAAAGTAAAGAGAAGGTGAAGTAATGGAAGAAATTAAGATTTTTACAGTTGAAGATTTTTATGGAGAGAGATTAGATGTATACATATCGGAAAAATTTCAAGATTTTTCAAGAAGTGCTGTACAGAAAATAATAAAAAATCAAAAGGTTAAAGTAAATGGAAAGATAGAGAAACCTAGGTATACAGTAAAACTAGGAGACCGTCTTGAAGTTGAAATTCCAAAGTCTTCTAAAATAGAGATAGTACCTCAAGATATACCACTCAACATAATATATGAGGATGAGGATCTATTAATCGTAAATAAAGAGCAGGGAATGGTCGTTCATCCAGGAGCAGGTAATTATGAAAATACATTGGTAAATGCACTTTTATTTCATACAGATGGTAAATTATCAACTATTAATGAAGATGATACAAGACCTGGAATAGTTCACAGAATAGATAAGAATACATCTGGGTTATTGATGGTAGCTAAAAATGACAAATCTCATATTTTTTTAGCAGATCAGTTAAAAGAGCACTCTATAAAAAGAGAATACCAATTTATATGCTATGGTGTTGTAGATGAAGACCATATAACTGTAGATAGACCAATCGGAAGGAATCCAAAAGATAGGCTGAAGATGGCAGTGGTAGAGGGCGGAAAAAATGCAATAACCCATTTTGAAGTTATTGATAGATTTGATAAGTTTACACATATGAAGGCTAGGTTAGAAACAGGAAGAACACATCAGATCAGAGTTCATGCCAACTATATAAAACATCCACTTTTAGGTGATAACGTGTATGGTCATAAAAAAGAAAAAATTAAATTAAATGGTCAGGTTTTACATGCTAAAAAACTTGGATTTGTGCATCCGACTACTAGAGAATATATGGAGTTTGATTCAGAGCTCCCAGAGTACTTTAGAGAACTTTTAATAAAGTTAAAGTCTATGTAGATTTACACAGCAATAAAAGATGTTGAAAGATCTTAACAAAAATTGTATACTTAAATATACTAGTAGCGAATTTTAGAAGTCTTTAAATGATACAGAGATGTCATAAGCCAGAGGAAGAATACTTTATTTTTTCGATATTTAGGAGATTATAACTTCTTGTCTTATGATAAGAGGTTTTTTTATTTACATAAAAGAATTTTGCAATAAGATACTAAAAAAAATCAGTTAAATATTAATTAAAGGGGAGGAGCTTTGTCAAAGTAGAATTTCAGATCTAATAATTATTTTTTTAAATCTAATAATTATTTTGACAATACTAAAACTATGGTTGAAAAAGCATTATTGATGGATGAAAAAGCTATGGCGAGGGCAATAACTAGAATAAGCCATGAGATAATTGAAAAAAACAAAGGCGTAGAAGATGTAGTATTAGTAGGAGTTAGGACTAGAGGGGTACCAATAGCAAAAAGAATAGCTAAAAAGATAGGGCAAATAGAAGGTGCCGAAGTTAAGACAGGATTTATAGATATAACACTTTACAGGGATGACCTTGAAAAAATAGATACTGAGCCTATTGTAAATGGTTCTTATCTTGATTTCGACATAAATGGTAAAACAGTTGTGTTGGTAGATGATGTACTTTATACTGGAAGAACTGTTAGAGCTGCTTTGGACGCATTGGTTGATATAGGAAGACCTAATGCTATTCAGTTAGCCGTTTTAGTAGATAGGGGACATAGAGAGCTACCGATAAGAGCTGACTATGTCGGTAAAAATGTGCCAACTTCTACACAGGAAATAATATCTGTAAAATTGATTGAAGCAGATGGAGAAGATTCAGTTACTATTAACGAGTAATTATAAATATATTTTAAAAGTATTAGACTAATATTGAATATTTTGATATAATGACCTTGAAATCAAATACGTGTAAAGAAAGGGTAAGGAACTAAGAATATGAGAATGTAATTTATTTGAATTAATTTAAAGCACAGAAATTAAAAAATCTATTTATATAGATTTGATTTTATGATGCTTAAATTAAGGAGAGTAAGTTATTTCATAATAGCTTAGTTTGCATACCCTTTTTTGGTGTCTCTCTTTATATTTAAGTATCTATGAGGAGGGATTTTTTTGTTATTAAGTGTAAATAAATTAAAGAAAGTTTACGGTGATAGAACAATTTTGAATATAGATACTTTCAATGTGTTTGAAGGTGATAGAATTGGATTAGTCGGAGGAAATGGAGAGGGAAAAAGCACTTTATTGAAGGCTATAATAGGCGAAGTAGATATTGATGAAGGGAGTATATTTTTAGACGACAGTTACTCATATATCTCTCAGCTAGACAATAATTTCGATGCTTGTGAAGATAGTAAAGCAAAAAGTCTGTTAAATGCACCTGGAGATTTTAGAGACACTCTATCAGGAGGAGAAAAGACAAAACTCAAAATTGCACAGGCTTTAAAAGATGATATAAAACTTATTATAGCAGATGAGCCGACTGCTAATATTGACACAAAGAGTGTAGAAATACTGGAAGATATGTTTAGAAGCTTTAGAGGATCTATGATTATAGTATCTCATGATAGAGAGTTTTTAAATAAGATGTGCAATAGCATAGCGGAATTAAAAGGTGGAGAGCTAAAGATTTATCCAGGCAACTATTCAGATTACTTAAACCAAAAGAAGCTTGAAACAGATAGAGAAGACTTTGAATACCAAAGTTATATAAATGAGAAGAAGAGACTTGAAAAGACAATGTTAGGTCAGAAGAAGATGAGCAAGAATATTAGAAAAACTCCAAAGAGAATGGGGAATTCTGAAGCCAGACTTCATAAAATGGGTGGACAGCAACAAAAGAAAAAAATTGATAATACTGTAAAATCAATTCAGAGTAGAATTGACCACCTAGAAGTTAAACATAAACCTAAAGCAGATAAAGAAGTAAAAATAATTATAAAAGAAGGTCTAGAGGTAGTAGGTAAGAATGTTCTTGAGGCAAAAAAACTTAGTTTAAAAGTTGATGATAAACTTTTATTAGATGAAACCTCATTTAAGGTAAAAAGAGACAGTAAAGTGGCTCTTATCGGTGAAAATGGCACAGGAAAGACAACTTTACTTAAGGAGATAGTAAAGAATGATAACGAGAACTTGAGGTTAAATCCAAGGGTTGTAATAGGTTATTTTGATCAAGAACAAAAAATTTTAAATGACGATAGAAGTATTATAGATAATATAAAATCGAAGTCCTCATTTGACGAAACTTTCATAAGGATCAATCTAAATCTATTTGGATTTTCTCAGGACGATATCTATAAAAAAGTAGGTGTTTTAAGTGGTGGAGAGAAGGTTAAGGTATCTCTTTGCAAGATTATACTTGAAGATAACAATCTGCTCGTTTTGGATGAGCCGACGAACTACTTAGATATTGTATCTATTGAAGCTTTAGAGCAGGCTATAAAAAGTACTAATAAAACCGTATTGATAGTATCTCATGATAGGGATTTTATTTCGAACACTTGTGATACTGTACTAGAAATAAAGGATAAAAAGGTTGAAGAGTATAATTCAGGTTATGAAGATCACCTTATTTTTGAAGAAAGTGGTAAAAAGAGCTGTAAGGAAAACAAGGACCTGAAAAGCGATGAGATATTAATTCTTCAAAATAAATTGAGTTTTTTAATATCTAAAATGTCTATAGAAAATGATGAAAAGAAAAAAGACAAACTTGAAGAAGAGTATAATTCTTTACTTGAAAATATAAAGGATTTGAGAAGTTTATAGTTTGTTTATAAAATAAATTAGAGTTAGTCAATCGGCAGGTAGACCTGTCGTTGGCTAACTCTTTTTATTTATGTTATGGTTAGTACATTTATTTGTCTTTTGGTTTTAATTTAGCTACCATTTCTTCAGTTGGAGTTACATAAAGAGTACTGTTTGTTTCGTAGATTACCATTCCGGGCTTAGAGCCACTAGGTTTCTTAACATTTTTCTTTTTAGTGTAGTCTACAGGAACTTTTGAAGACATTTTTGATTTACTAAAGTATGCAGCTAGCATAGCTCCTTCAAAAATTGTATCATCGCTAACTTCTTTGCCTGCACATTTTATAATTACGTGTGATCCCGGGATATTTTTAGTGTGCATCCAAATATCATCGTAATCAGCAATTCTAAGTGTCAAATGATCATTTTGCTTGTTGTTCTTACCTACGAGAATTGTAGTTCCATCTGATGATATAAATTTATGTGGTGAAGTTGTAAGAGCTGTTTCCTTTTTGGGTTTGGCTTTACCTTGTGATTTTGCATATCCAAGTTTGATTAATTCTTCTCTTATATCCTGTAGTTCATCCATATTTTCGCAGTTATCTATACTTAGAACAATGTTTTCTAGATAGTTTATCTCTTCTTCATTTATAGCCATTTGATGTGTTATCTCTTTTTTAGCAGTTTTTAGTTTATTGTACTTTTTGAAGTACTTTTGGCTATTTTCAGAAGGCGTAAGATTTTCATTCAACGGGATTTTTATATTTGAATAGTCTGGAGAGTAGAAGTTTTGAACTTCGATCTCCTTCATACCTTTTTCTACCATATAAATATTGGCTGTTAAAAGTTCGCCTTTTAATTTGAATTCATCTGCGTGTTCAGAATCTAAAAGCTCATCATTCTGCTTTTTCTGTTTGTTGTAAAGCCTATCAAGCTTTATTGAGATGCTTTTTCTAAGGTCAGATGCACGCTGATGAATCCTATCCTTTACATCTCTAGTTAAATAGTAGTTTTCTAGGATTTCACACATACTTTCTCTCGATATAGATTCTAAATTATTATAAAGAGTTAAGTTTAAACAACTGAAATCTATATACTTATCGATGCTTTTATCCACTATTATTGATGGAAGATATTTATTGTTGGATATATCTTCAAATAGTCTATCAAATTCAAGATATAAATCAGCTAAATCGCTATCTGAAACTTCTGTTACGTCCTTTTTAGGATCGACATCTGCTCTAAAACAAATTTCCTTGGCAATAATTGGACTAATACCTAAATATTTAGAATAGATAGCTTTAAATACAGGACCTTCATAAGCTTTTATTGATTCGATAAATTCATCTTTATTTACTTTATCTAGAGGATTGAGTTTATCCTGTGCAGGAGGAAGCTCATATGTAAGTCCAGGTAGAATTTGACGAACTCTACTTATACTTACTGGAACTCTCTTTGCAGAATCAAAGATTTTACCGCTCTCTGATCGAGCAAGAATAATATTGCTGTGTCTGCCCATTATTTCTACAATAATATCTTTAGTAGTTTTTTCTTTTAACTCATCATACGATTCTACGCTTATTTTTATGATTCTCTCAAACCCTATCTGAGAAACTCCTGTAATAATACCGCCCTGTATATGCTTTCTAAAAAGCATACAAAACACTGGTGCTTTTTTAGGATTTTCTTTTTTATAATTGTTAGCAATATAAACTCTCGGGTTAGATGCACTCGCACTGAGTACTAATTTATAGTTATTTGGATTATTTCTTATATTTAAAACAATTTCATCGTTTTCTGGTTGAGATATTTTATCGACCTTTCCGCCGACTAGTTTTGATGATAATTCGTCCACTATAGAATGTATAACTAAGCCATCTAAAGCCATAAAACTCACTCCTTTCATAGGCACTTAGTGCCAATAAACTAATTATACTAAAAACACCCCGAAATAGAAACTTATATTTAAATTAGCTATATGTATTATTTTGCAATTATTACTGTTAATATCACCATACAAGAGGTATAATATAGTATTAGGATAAACTAAATAAGGAGCGATATTATGAAATTCTGGAAGTTACATGGAATTGGGAATGATTTTATTGCTATAGATGGAAGGTTTGATGGAATTGATCCAGTAGACTATTCTGCACTTGCTAAAAAAGTGTGCAATAGAAAATTTTCTGTCGGAGCAGACGGTTTTCTAGTTGTAAAAGATACGGATAAGGCTGACACTGAAATGGTTTACTACAATTCTGATGGATCGCGTGGAGAGATGTGCGGGAACGGTCTTAGATGTTTCTGTAAATATGTGTACGACAACAGTATAGTTAGAAAAGAGACAATCAGCGTGGATACGCTTGATGGAATTAAAAATGTAGTTTTAAGCACAGACAGTGGAAATCTAAATTCTATAAAGGTAAATATGGGAAAAGGAAGTTTCTGTTCAAAAGATGTTCCTGTAGTTACGGACAAGGAAATGTTTATAGATGAGGAGATCGAAATTTTAGATAAAAAACTAAAAGCGACTTCTATTCTTATGGGGGTACCTCACACTGTAATATTAGTAGACGATCTAAATGTAAATTTCACAAAGAAATACGGAAGAGAAATTGAGAAAAGCGATCTTTTTCCTAGAAAGACAAATGTTAACTTTGTAAAGGTAGATGACAAGTACAACATATCTGTAAGAACATGGGAGAGAGGTTGTGGCTATACGTTAGGTTGCGGAACGGGTATGACAGCTTCAGCGATGGTATGTGATTATCTAGGTAAAGTTGAAAAGAGTGTAAATGTAACTTCTGAAGGTGGAACGGTTAGAATTGATATAGAGGACTCAATGTATATGACTGGTCCTGCAGTAAAAATATGTGAAGGATTTTTGGAGGTTTAGTATGGCTATAAGTATGACTGGCTTTGGTAGGGGTGAGTATAAAGACGACAACTACTACTTTTTAGTTGAATGTAAAACTATCAATCATAAGTATTCGGATATTAATATAAGAATGCCGAGAAAAATATTATTTTTAGAAGAAAAAGTTAGAAATATTGCTAAGAACTATATACGAAGAGGTAGAGCAGATATATACATCAAATTTGAAATATTGGGTAATGAAGATGTAAATTTAAAACTCGATGAAAATTTGGCTGCTCAATATGTGGACATACTAAAGAAATTAAAGGATAAATTTGACTTAGCCGACGATATCAGTGTAATGAGTGTAGCGAAGTTTCCAGATGTAGTATCAACTGAGGAGAAAGAAGAGGATGAAGATCTTATTTGGACAAAATTAAATGAAGCTCTAGAAGAGACATTTATAAAGTTAAAAGAAATGAGATCTGAAGAAGGAAGTAAATTAGCTGAAGATATATCTATGAGATGTGATTTCTTAAGTAAATACATCGAAGATATAGAAGGATTTTCAGATAGAGTTGTTGAGGATTACAAAGAAAAACTCAATGCAAGAATCAATGACTTGGTAGATGATCCTAGCGTAATAGATGAAAGTAGACTAGCTCAAGAAGTTGCTATATTTGCTGACAAGAGCAGTATAACTGAGGAGATAGTTAGATTTAAGAGTCATATTGATCAACTTAAAAAGACTGTTGTAAAAAATGAGTCGATAGGTAGAAAGATAGACTTTTTAATTCAGGAGATGAATAGAGAGACAAACACTATTGGATCTAAATCATCAGACTTAAATATTACTAACTTAGTAGTAGAAGTAAAGAGTGAACTAGAAAAAATTAGAGAACAGATACAAAATATAGAGTAAAATAATGATATAATTTAATATCATAATGTTTTAATTTAGAAGGGAATTAAGTAGATGTTTAAGAGAAAGGGACTTTTGCTAGTTGTATCAGGGCCATCAGGTGCTGGTAAAGGAACAATTTGTAAGGCGTTGCTTAAAGCAAATGAAGATATAAAGCTTTCAGTATCCGCTACTACTAGAAAACCTAGAGTTGGAGAAATAGATGGAATTAATTATCATTTTGTAAATAAAGAAAAATTTCAGGATATGATTTCTCACAATGAATTTTTGGAGTATGCTCAGATTTATGATAATTTTTACGGAACACCTAAGTCGTCTATTATAGAAAGTTTAAATAATGGACAAGATATATTATTAGAGATAGAAATGCAGGGTGCTATGCAGATAAAAAATGTATATCCTGAAGGAGTATTTATATTTGCTCTTCCGCCTTCACTTGAAGAACTAAAAAACAGAATTGTAGGAAGAGGCACAGAAACAATGGAAGAAATAGATAAAAGATTTGGATGTGCCTATGAAGAAATTAAACTAATAGAGGATTATGACTACTTTATATTTAATAAAGATATTGACACATCTGTTAAAGAGATACAAAATATAATAGCATGTGAAAAAAATAGAGTTAAAAGATACAAAGATATTATTTTAGATAAATTTAAGGAGGAATTATAATTATGTTAAAACCATCTATAAATGAAGTTCTTGAGAGGATTGACAATAGATATTTCTTAGTAGGAACAGTAGCAAAGAGATCTAGAAATTTAATCGACGGTGCAGAGCCGCTTGTACCGACTAAAGATAAAGAAAAGCCTGTTAGCATAGCTACTAGAGAGGTTGCAGACGGTATTTTAACTTACAGATTGCTTACTGAAGAAGAAATAGAAATAGAAGAAGCTAGACATTATGAAGAACAACATCAACATTTGAGAGAAGAAGACTAAAATGTTAAATGGTAAGACAGTTATTTTGGGAGTAAGCGGTGGTATTGCAGTATACAAATCATGTGATCTAGTAAGTAAACTAAAAAAATTAGGGCTAAATGTTCACGTAATAATGACCGAAGCAGCTACAGAGTTTGTTTCACCGTTGACATTTCAGTCGTTAAGCCAAAACTATGTAGTTTCAGATATGTTTGCTGAACCGAAAACTTGGGATGTAGAGCATATTTCTTTAGCAAAAAAAGCCGATTTATTTTTGATAGTACCTGCTTCAGCTAATGTAATAGGAAAAATTGCAAATGGTATAGCTGATAATATGCTTACAACTACAGTTATGGCAACAAAAGCACCAATATTAATAGCTCCAGCCATGAATACAAATATGTACGAAAATGTTATAGTTCAAAAAAATATAGAGTTTTTAGAAGATCTTGGGTACAAATTTGTAGATCCAGATAGCGGAAGACTTGCATGTGGAGATATAGGGGCAGGGAAACTTGCAAATGTAGATATTATAGTGAGTAGAGTTGTAGATATGCTAAATGTCGAACAAGATCTTAAAGGTCAAAAGATAGTTGTAACTGCGGGACCAACTGTAGAGAGAATAGATCCAGTGAGATACTTATCCAATAGATCTACTGGAAAAATGGGTTATTCAATAGCATCAGAAGCAGCTAAAAGAGGCGCTGAAGTAACTCTAATTTCTGGACCGACAAATCTAAAAGCCCCAATTGGTCTATCAAGATACATACAGATTGAATCTGCTGAGGATCTATTTAATGCAATGGTAGATAATTTTGACGATAATAAGGTGTTTATACAGAGCGCCGCTGTGGCTGATTATAAACCGAATGAGTATTCTGATAAAAAGATTAAAAAGAGCAATGATGACCTAGTTATAAATTTAGGTAGAAATAAAGATATCGCTTATGAAATCGGAAAAAATAAAAAAGATAAAGTTTTAGTAGCATTTGCGGCTGAAACAAATGACCTAGTCAAACACGCTAAAGGTAAGATCGCAAAGAAGAACTTAGATTTTATCGTGGCAAATGATTTGACACAAGAGGGCGCGGGATTTAAAGCTGATACTAATATAGTTAAAATAATAGATAGAGAAGGCAGTATTGAAGAATACCCGATTATGAAAAAAGAAGAAGTAGCAAATATAATATTAGATAAAGTAAAAAATATTTTATAGAAAATAAATAATCTGTCTGTGTTGGCAAAATAATTGGGCCTATACATAGATAGATTATTTTATTTGGTGTAAAATAAAGGATAGAGATAAAAAAGGTAGGGAGAGGGATTAGAAATGGCAAGTTACGCTGAGGTTGTTGTAAGAAGCAATTCTACGTATACCGATAACCTATTTACATATCAAATCCCTGATTATTTTGAGGGCAAAATAGAAGTCGGTCACAGAGTACTCGTACCTTTTGGGAGAGGAAATAAACCAGTTGAAGCTTTTGTGTTCAAATTGATTAATAAATTTGATGAGGCTTTTAAAATTAAGAATATAGTTGAGATACTAGATGAAAATCCGATTTTTAGAGAAGAAGATATAGAGTTGGTATCTTGGATGAAAAATAGATATTTGTGTACTTATATAGACTGTATAAATCTTATATATCCAAAAGGCTACAAGTTGGATAATTATAAAGTTATCTCTCATGGAGATAAAATTAAAGACATTGGCGTGGATTTAACTCAAGAACTTTTGGATGATTTAAAAGAAGATGAAAAAGATGTAATAGAAAAACTTCTTTTTAGTAAAGGAAAAGTAAAGGTTGATAAGTTAAACTATATAAAGAATGTAAATAATGTGATATATAGGCTTGAGAAAAAAGAATTTATAAAACTAGGCTGGGAGTACGACGATAGAGAAAATGAAAAGATGATATGTTATGTATCACTTTGCTTTAAGGGTGAAGAACTCGAAAAATACATTAAAGACAATAAGCTTAGAATAGGAAAAAGCCAGAAAAAAGCGATTGATTTTTTAAATGACAATGATGATGTAGAGATAAATGATTTAATGGAAATACTAGGAGTATCTAGACAGAGTATAAATGCACTGTCGTCAAAAGGTGTGATAGAGTTGGATTTCAAACCTTACTATAGAGAACCGGAGTTTAACTTTAAATCAGAAAATAAAAAAGTGAATCTGAATGAAGAGCAGATAAGTGCTGTAAATACAGTGACTTCTCAGATGTTTGAAGAAGATAAAAAGCCTTATTTGATACATGGAATAACTGGAAGCGGTAAAACAGAAGTGTACATGGAGATTATAGATCATGCGCTTAGTCAAGGGCTTAGCAGTATTTTATTAGTTCCAGAGATCTCTCTTACACCTCAGACAATATCTAGACTTAAAAATAGATTTGGACCTATAGTTGGAGTTTACCACAGCAAACTTTCAGAAGGTGAGAGACACGATGTATATAAAGCTATAAAAGCTGGTAAAGTAAGAATACTTATAGGAGCAAGATCAGCTTTATTTGCGCCTTTTGATAACTTAGGGGCGATTATTATAGACGAATTTCACGAGACATCGTATAAAGCCGAAAATAACCCTAAATTTAGTGCAATAGAAGTCGCTAGATATATGTCTATAAAAAATAATATTACATTAGTATTTGGATCGGCTACTCCTTCAGTTGAGGAGTACTACAGAGCAAAAACAGGAGAGTACAACTTAATTGAAATAAATAAGAGAGCAAACAACAAGCCGCTTCCAAAGATAAAAATAGTAGATATGAAGAAAGAACTTGATGTAGGGAATACAAGTATTTTTAGCAGTGAACTCATCAAAGAGATTAAAAGGACAATAGTAAGTGGTAGTCAAGCGATACTATTCTTAAATAGAAGAGGCTATGCAAATTTTGTATCTTGTAGAAAATGTGGGTATGTATTTAAGTGTAACGACTGTGATATATCGCTTACTTATCACAAGTACAATAATTCTGGAATATGCCACTACTGTGGTTACGAGACTACAATTCCCAGGACTTGCCCAGAATGTGGAAGTGAACATATAAAACCTTTTGGTACTGGAACTCAAAAGATTGAAGAGGAATTAAAGACTATTCTTCCAGATGTAAAGACACTTAGGATGGATAAAGACACTACATCTAAAAAAGGTTCTCTAGAAAAGATTCTAAATAAATTTAAGGATAAAGAAGCGGATATACTGATCGGAACTCAAATGCTAAGTAAAGGTCTAGATTTTGAAAATGTAACGCTTGTCGGAATTTTGTCTGCAGATATGATTTTAAATTTCCCTGATTTTAGAAGTTTTGAGACGACTTTTCAGCTTATAACTCAAGTTTCTGGGAGAGCAGGAAGGTCAGATAAAGAGGGAGAGGTAGTACTTCAGACATATGATACTGATCATTACGCTATTAGACATGCAATTAATTACGATTATGAAAGCTTTTACGAGGATGAAGTGAAAATAAGAAAGGCTTTTGGTTACACACCTTTCAGCAATATGATGAGGGTTGTGGTAAGCGGTGAAGACGAAGTAGATGTTAAAAAGAGTATCGACAACTTACACAGTTCATTAGTATACTTATTAAAAGAAAGAGGAATAGACAATTTCGATTTTATATTAGGACCAAATCCATGTTCTATAACTAAAATAAAGCAAAACTATAGATGGCAAATATTATTTAAAGACGACAATATTGAAATTAATCTTTTAAAGGGTATAATAAAATATATATGTATAACAAAGAGAGATTTTGTCTTTAATAAAAATGTAAATGTTTCAATTGATATAAATCCAAACACAATTTTATAGTAAAATAATTTTGTGGTTAAATAAAATAGAAAAGTGGAGTTTGTAAATAAATATAGAGATTATATGTACAAGTTAAGAGGAGGATCAAAATGGCACTTAGAAGAATTGCACAAATCGGAGAAGAGGTACTTAGGAAAAAATCGAGAAAAGTAGAAAAAATAGATGATAGAATACTACAGTTACTTGATGATATGGCGGAAACAATGTATGAAGCTGAAGGTGTAGGGCTTGCAGCACCTCAAGTTGGAATACTAAAGAGAGTAATAGTGATAGATATAGGAGATGGTTTAATTGAACTTATAAATCCTGAGATAGTAGAATCTTCTGGTGAGCAAATCGACTCTGAAGGTTGCCTAAGTGTTGAAGGAGAATCAGCAGAAGTAAGAAGACCAATGAACGTTAAGGTAAGAGGGCTTAATAGAGAAGGCGTAAAGGTAGAATACGAAGCTGAAGAATTTTTGGCTAGAGCATTCTGCCATGAGACAGACACTTAGAAGGTGTACTGTTTGTAGATAAGACAGAAAAGTAAAGAAGTTGTTTTAGGCGTTCTGGCTTATAAGTTTAACAAATAAAAGTAGTGACTTTAATGAGTTAAAGGGGGGCGAAAAATGGCACTTAGAAGAATTGCACAAATTGGAGAAGCAGTATTAAGAAAGAAATCAAGAAAAGTAGAAAAAATAGATGATAGAATACTACAGTTGCTAGATGATATGGCAGAAACAATGTATGGAGCTGAATACGGTGGTGGACTTGCTGCACCTCAAGTTGGAATACTTAAAAGAATAATAGTAATAGATCTAGGAGAAGGATTAATCGAACTTATAAATCCTGAGATAATAGAGTCTTCAGGTGAACAAATTGGACCGGAATCTTGTTTAAGTGTGCAAGGAAAATCGGGAAAAGTAAAAAGACCGATGTATGTTAAGGTAAGAGGTCTTAATAGAGAAGGTTTAGAGATTGAATACGAAGCTGAAGGATTACTAGCTAGAGCGTTTTGCCATGAGACAGATCATTTAGATGGCGTATTATATGTAGATAAAATCGAGAAGTAATAGGAGCTGATATTTATGAAGATTGTTTTTATGGGAACACCAGAAATAGCAGTCCCATGTTTAGAGAAAATGATAGATGAAAAACACGAAATTTTAGGTGTGGTAACTCAGCCAGATAAACCAAAGGGTAGAGGCAAAAAACTTGCAATGTCACCTGTAAAGGAGCTTGCAGTTAAGCATGATATAGATGTATATCAACCAAAGAGAGCTAGGGATGAAGAATTTATCAATGAGATAAAAATATATCTCCAGATTTGATAATAGTTGTAGCTTTCGGTCAGATACTTCCAAAAGAGATACTAGAAATACCTAAATACGGTTGCGTGAATGTACACGTTTCACTGCTACCTAAGTATAGAGGTGCAGCGCCTATTAACTGGGTTATAATAAATGGCGAAGAAAAAACAGGAGTATCAACAATGTACATGGATGAAGGATTGGACACTGGTGATATTATACTACAGCATGAGATAGACTTGAACAATGAAATTACGGCAGGAGAGCTTCGCGATAAGATAATGTATATCGGGGCTGATTTACTTAAAGAGACAGTTGAAATGATAGCTGAAGGCACTGCTCCTAGAACAGTTCAAATTAATGAGGAGTCGTCTTATGCTGCGATAATGAATAAAAGCCTTGGGAAAATAGATTTTTCTAAATCAGCTAAAGAAATTCATAACTTAGTTAGAGGTGTAAATCCTTGGCCTAGCTCTTATACAACTTATGAAGACGATACAATGAAGGTTTGGAAGACTAAAGTAACTGATAAAGATAGCGAGGACAAACCAGGAACTATTGTCGATGTGAATAAAGAAGGTATAGGAGTCTGTACAAAAGATAAAGTTATTCTTTTAGAGGAGATTCAGATGCCAAACAAAAAAAGAGTATTGGTAAGTGAATATATAAAAGGTAACACAATAAAAACTGGGGTAGTGTTAAACTAGGTGAGGATATGACTGAGATAAAGAAGTACTCAGTGAGTATATGTATTTTGATTTTAGTGCTTGGAGTTTTAGTAGGAGCGGTAGATTTATTTGTGACTAGCTATAACGATATATTTTCAAAATTAATTATAGCTTTATTTTTTATAGTTGTGACAATTATTATTTTTTCGACTTTCGTAACGTATTTAGTTGTAAACGAAAAAAAGTTAATTCAACTATTATGAGATTTAACTTTAACATAGTAAATATACTATTTCCTATTGTTACATATATATCCTCTGTACTTAAGATATCAAAAGATGATATGAGAAGGGTATATATTAAGCTAAACAATGAATATATATACAGTGGTAAATATAATTTTGAACCAGAGGATATAATAATACTTATACCTCACTGTGTTCAAAATAACTTATGTAAATTGAAAATCACTAATGATATAGATAACTGCAATAAATGTGGTCTTTGCAGTGTAAAAGATTTAGTTGATCTAAAGTATAAACACAATGTAAAAGTATTTGTAGCTACAGGCGGAACTTTGGCTAGAAAGATAATTATAGATAATAAACCAAAAGCGGTCATAGCAGTAGCTTGCGAAAGAGACCTTACATCAGGAGTTCAGGATGTAAGCAAAATACCAGTGCTAGGAGTTTTTAATAAAAGGCCAAATGGACCTTGCTTTAACACTGGTGTGGATATAGAGGATGTGGAAGAAGCAATAGATTTTTTGAGGGGAAACATTGGTTTTAAGCACAGTGAATATTAATTTACAAATAATTAGGAGAGTGTTATATAAATGAATTACGGATACTGGGGATTTGACCCAACTATGATTATATTAATACCAGCTTTATTATTCACTATGTATGCTCAGTTTAAAGTTAGTTCAACTACTAATAAATACTTAAAAGTACGTGCTTACAGTGGATATACAGGAGAACAGGTAGCTAAAAGGATACTTAGTGTAAATGGATTAAACGATGTTAGAGTAGAGCCTATAGGAGGGCATCTGAGCGATCACTACGATCCTAGAAAGAAAACTGTAAGATTATCTCAAGATGTGTACTCGGGAACTTCGATAACTTCTATTTCGGTTGCAGCACACGAGTGTGGGCATGCTATACAACACGCTCATGGATATGTGCCTCTAAGCATAAGAAGTTCGTTAGTTCCAGTTGTAAGCTTCGCATCAAGCGCTTCGTGGATACTTATTATACTAGGATTTATAATGAGTGGTCCATTTTTGAAATTTGGGATAATTTTATTTTCACTTACAGTTTTATTCCAAATAGTTACACTACCAGTTGAATTTAACGCATCTAGTAGAGCAGTGACTCAGCTTGCTAGTCTAGGGATTGTCGATGAGGGTGAAAAGAGACAAAGTAGAAAAGTTCTTACAGCAGCAGCGCTTACTTACGTTGCAGCAGCTCTAACAGCAGCACTTCAACTACTTAGGTTAGTTTTGATAGCTCAAAGAAGAAACGATTAATAAGAAAATAAACAATAATTTTAGGCTGAAAATATCGATTTACTTCCAACGAGTAGATAAACTCGTAATGTCAGTTATTAGATATTTTTAGCCTAATTTACTTTTACTAGCTTGAGGAGAGAAAAATTATGAACGCAAGAGAGTTTGCATTTAAAGTAATATGTGATATAGAGACGAACAAGAACTATTCAAATATCTCAATTAATAAGCATTTTAAAAATATCGAAATTAAAAATGCAGAACGTGGTTTTGCAACAGAACTAATCTACGGTGTAGTAGAAAATAAATACTACATAGACTATATAATCAATAAGCTTTCAAAGATAAAAGTAAAGAAGATGTCTACATTTGTTAAGACTATACTTAGAATGGGAACGTATCAAATACTGTTTTTAGATAGTATCTCTGACTACGCGGCTGTGGATGAGTCCGTAAAGCTTGCTAAAAAGTACGATAAGAGATCATCAGGATTTGTAAATGCGATCCTAAGAAATGAAATAAGAAGCAAAGAGACTATTAAAAATATTGATGAAAAGGATGAAGTGAAGGCTCTTTCGATAGAGTATTCGTATAATCCATGGATGGTGCAAAATTGGATAGAAAAGTTCGGCATAGATTTTACTAGAGATTTATTGGAAGAAAACAGTAAAAAACCAAATCTTTATATACGTGTAAACACTACAAAAACTACTAGAGATGAGCTTATAGAAAAGTTAACTAAAATGGGAGTTGAGTGTAGTAAGGTAAGTTTTATAGAAGAGGCAGTAGAAGTTAAAAATTTAAAAAATATTGAAAATAATGAATTATTTAATCAGGGATTATTTACAATTCAAGATATAAGTTCTATGATAGTAGGGAAAACTATTAATCCAAAAGAAAATTCTTTAGTTTTGGATGTCTGTAGTGCACCTGGTGGAAAGACTACGCATGTTGCTACAATTATGAATAATACAGGAAAAGTTGTAGCTAGAGATATTTTTAATCACAAGTTGAAGCTTATTAAATCTTCTGTAACTAGATTAGGACTAAACAATGTAGATGTGGAAGAATATGATGCACTAAAATTCGATGAGAGAAGTGTAGACAGGTTTGATTATGTACTTACAGATGTGCCTTGTTCAGGGCTTGGAATAGTTAAGAGAAAGCCAGAAATAAAGTTTAAAGAAAAAGAAGATTTAAAAGAATTACCTGCAATTCAGAGTCAAATTATAGGTAATGCGTCTAAATATGTAAAGATAGGTGGCACACTTGTGTACAGTACATGTACCATTCAAGACGAAGAAAATATGAATGTTGTCAAAGCATTTTTAAAAGATAATGAAGGATTTAAACTAGATCCTATAGATTCAGTAGAAATAGATTTAGAAGAACAAAACAGCGGAGTGCTGAAGATTTATCCTAATGTGCACGGTATGGATGGATTTTTTATAGCAAAATTAGTGAGAGTTAGGTAGTGATAAAGTGGAAGATAAAAAAGTAGCGCTAAAAAATTTTACCGAAGATGAGATAAAGGAATACATGAAGGAAATTGGAGAAAAAGCTTTTAGAGGAAGTCAGATTTTTTCATGGATATATAAAGGCGCAGAAAACTTTGATGATATGAAAAATATTCCCAAATCTTTAAGAGAAAAATTAGAGCAAAACACTTATATAGGAACTTTAGAACAGGAATTAAAATTAGAGTCTAAGATAGATGGAACAAAAAAATATTTGTTTTTATTGGCCGACGGAAATATAATAGAAACAGTGATGATGGACTATGGAGATAGAACGACAGTATGTGTTACTAATCAGGTAGGATGCAGAATGGGATGTAACTTCTGTGCATCTACAATCGATGGTCTAGTCAGAAATCTGGAGCCGTGGGAAATTTTAGATCAGATTATGCAGGTCCAAAAGGACACTGGCAAGAGAGTATCAAACGTAGTAATGATGGGAAGTGGAGAGCCACTAGATAACTTTGAAAACTCTAAAAAATTCTTGGAGATTGTCAATGAAGAGAATGGCTTGAACTTAGGATACAGGCATATAACACTATCTACTTGTGGTATTGTACCTAAGATTTACGAGCTTGCAGATTTAGAAATACCGATAAATCTTGCAATATCTCTCCATTCGCCATATGATAGTATTAGAAAAGAGATAATGCCTGTTGCAAAATCTTACACTATCGATGAAATCATAAAGGCTTGTCGTTATTATATAAAAAAGACAAATAGAAGAATCACTTTTGAGTACTCATTGATAAAAGGTGTAAATGACTCTGAAAAAGAAGCAAATGCACTGGCTAAGCTACTTAAAGGTATGTTATGTCATGTTAATCTTATTCCTATAAATAAAGTAGATGAGAGGGAATACGAAAAACCTGATAAAGTATATATTTACAAATTTAGAGACAATCTAGAAAAACACAATATACCTGCTACAGTTAGAATATCAAGAGGTTCTGATATAAGTGGAGCTTGTGGTCAGTTGAGAAGAAAATATAAGTGATAACAAGGAGGAAATCGTATGGATTATAGTTGTGCCTCCCATATAGGAAAAATAAGAAAGAACAATGAAGATTACTGTGAGGGAGAAATTATAGAAACAGAATTTGGGCCTATGGGCATATTTGCAATAGCTGACGGTATGGGTGGCCATAATAAAGGCGAAGTTGCGAGTAAATTGGCAGTTTCCAACATAATTAAATTTCTAAAAGAAAATCTATTGCAGAGAGAAAGTATTAAAATTGACTATATAGATGACGTTCTAAAACAAGCTTATAACAATGTAAATACGATAATACACAATAAATCTAAAGAAGCTTTGGAATTTGATGGTATGGGTACAACGCTAGTAACTGCAATAATCTACAACAACAACATTTATGTTGCAAACGTAGGCGATAGTAGATGCTATTTGTTACACGACAGAAAATTTGATAAAATAACAATAGACCATTCTGTAGTTGAAGAACTTATAATGGCAAAAGTTATTACAGAAGAAGAAGCAAAGACTCATCCTCAAAGAAACCATATAACTCGTGCTGTAGGCACAGACGATATGGTTGTTGTAGATATATTTAAAAAGAAGCTGAGAGATGGAGATTTTATTCTCATGGCTACAGATGGGCTTACTGGATTTGTAAATGATAATGAAATAAGACAAACAATAATTGAATTTAAAGAAGAAGATATAGATGAAATAAGCGCTAAATTGATAAATATGGCAAATGATGTTTCTGGTAAAGATAATGTTTCGGTTATCTTAATAAGAGTATAATTAGGACGGTGATAATGTGGGAGAAACAATTTTAGGAAATAGATATGAGATCATAAGAAAGATTGGCGATGGGGGTATGGCCTTTGTTTACGAGGCTAAAGACAAGTTGCTAAATAGAACCGTAGCTCTAAAGGTCCTTAGACCAGAGTTTGTTGATGACGAAGAATTTTTAACAAAATTTAAGAGAGAAGCTGAAGCGGTAGCGAGTTTATCTCATCCAAATATAGTTAATGTGTACGATGTAGGCGAAGATGGCAAAGTTCACTATATAGTAATGGAGTTTATAGATGGGCAAAACTTAAAGGAGATTATTCAAAACGAGGGAACTTTAGATGAATACACTGCTTTAGATATAACCAAGCAGATTTCATTAGCTCTTGGTGCTGCCCATAAAAAGGGCATAATACATAGAGATATAAAACCTCATAACATACTTATCTCAAATGAAGGTAGAGTAGTTAAGGTAGCTGATTTTGGTATTGCGAAAGCAGTATCGAATACAACTGTAACTAATATAGGGAGTGTTATAGGTTCTGTTCACTATTTTTCACCGGAGCAAGCTAAAGGTAAGTTTGTGACTAATAGTGCAGATTTATACTCATTAGGTATAGTTTTATATGAGATGCTATTAGGAAAAGTTCCTTTTAGAGGGGACAGCCCTATTTCAATAGCTCTTCAACATATTAACGATGATATCGAGTTTACATCTGATGAAAAAGTTAGTATACCACAGAGCGTAAGAACATTAATAAAAAAATTAACTGAGAAATCTGCTTCAGATAGATACCAAACTGCTGAAGAATTGATTGAAGATATTGATTACATTGAGAAAAATATTGATCTAGATTTTATCAAAGAGTACAATGACTTTGAAACTAAAAAGATAGATCCTAAAAAATTAAACTTAGAAAATCAGTCGGTATCAGAGAAGTTAAATCCGATGTCAATTCCAGATCTGGAAGAAGATGATAGTTACCTTGAAGACGAGTACGAAGATGAAGATGAGTACGAGGATGATGACTATGAAGAAGAAAATAGAAGATCAAAAAGGCGAGAGAGAAGAAAGAAGAAGAAAAAGAAAGATAGTCCAAAGACTAAAAAGAGATTAAGAATTGCGGCTGTAATACTTATAATTATATTAATGGCTCAATTCGCATTTGCATATAAAATGTTTATAAAACCGGCACTTGGAGGGGACTCTGTTGCTCCAAATCTTGTAAATATGACATTAGAAGAAGCTAGGTCTGAGTTAGATAAAATGGGAGTTAGCATCAAAGTAAAAAGCAGTGAATACAGTGAAGACGTAGAAGAAGACTGTATAATTTCACAGACTCCCCCCGAAGGTACAAAGTTGGATAAAGGAGATGTAGTAGCTGTAGTATTAAGTAAGGGGGCAGATACTATATCGGCTCCAGAGGTTGTAGGACTTACGCTAAGTGATGCAAAAGAAGCTCTCAAGGATGCAAATCTTAAACTGGGAACGGTCAAGTACGAGTATAGCAGCAGTGAAAAAGAAGGAACAGTGCTAAGTCAAAGTCCTAGAGCAGGATCTACAAACGTAAAAGAGGGAGATAGAATAAACCTTGTTGTAAGTAAAAAATCAGATGAATCTGATGTTATAGATCCAGATGAAAATAAAAATGATGAAGATACTACTCAGCCGCCGGATTTAGGAACTGGAAATGAACCAGGAACAGGAACAAATCCAGGAAATGGAAGTGGAACAAATCCAGGAAATGGAAATGGAAGTGGAACAAATCCAGGAAATGGAAGTGGAACAAACCCAGGAAATGGAAGTGGAACAAACCCAGGAAATGGAAATGGAAGTGGAACAAATCCAGGAAATGGGAATGGATCAGAATCAGGAACTGGATCAGAACCAGGTGGTTCAGGGTCAGGATCAGGAAATGGATCAGGTGGAACTGGAGGATCTGGCAGTACAGATACTGAGTAAATAGGGATGCCACATAATTTATCGATTGTTGGATTTAATAAAAATACAATGTATTTTATAGGGCTGTCTCAAAATTTTGAGACAGCCCTGATTTTATGTAATAAAAATATATTTATATAAATAAATTTTTGAGGTGAGATTGATGATACAAAAGAAAACTGTTTTAATTACAGGTTCTTCTAGGGGCATTGGAGGCAATATGGCTGAGAAGTTTGCTAGGGAAGGCTATAATGTTTTAATAAACTACAATAAGTCTAAGGGTAAGGCTGAGGAACTACAGGCTAGATTACAAGGTGAAGGTCTTTCTGTTAAAACATTCAAGGCTGATGTAAGCAAGAGAGATGAAGTTGAGGCTATGTTTGAGTACTGTTTAAAAGAGTTTGGAGATTTAGATGTTCTTGTAAATAATGCGGGTGTAGCTAAGGGAATTCTATTTACTGATATTTCTGATGAGGACTGGGACAATCTTATGAATGTAAATCTAAAAGGAGTGTTCCATTGCGCACAAACTGCACTTAGACATATGATTTCTGAAAAAAGGGTAAAATAATAAATATATCTTCTATATGGGGAATAACTGGTGGATCATGTGAAGTTCACTATTCTGCATCAAAGGCGGGAATCATAGGTCTTACAAAGGCACTTGCAAAAGAAGTTGGACCTTCTAATATACAGGTAAATTGCATAGCTCCCGGTGCTATAGTTACGGATATGTTGGAGCAAATAGATGGAGATGACCTAGAGCTATTTAGACAGGAGACTCCTTTGATGAAGTTAGGAAAACCTGAAGATATATCTAATTGTGCACTATTTTTAGCATCGGATAAGGCTGATTTCTTTACAGGACAAGTATTAAGTCCAAATGGTGGAATTGTTATTTAGGTAAAAATATATTAAAATTATAGATAAGATAGATAAAAGTATTATTTTGGTAAATAATATTTTTTATAAAAGCGCAACTATAAATAGAGGAGGTATTTAATGTTAAAGGGACAAATTGTGAAAGGAATAAGTGGTTTTTATTACGTAGATACAGAAAATGGACTTTACGAATGCAAAGCTAGGGGAATACTTAGAAAAGATAAAATTACACCACTAGTTGGCGACCGAGTAAAGATGAATGTGCTAGATGAAGTGGAGAAAAAGGGAATAGTAGAAGAAATTGAGGGCAGAGATTCTGAACTTATAAGACCTCCTATAGCAAACGTAGATAAGGCACTAATTGTATTTGCAATAAAAAACCCAAACTTAAATTTATCCCTTTTAGATAGATTTTTGGTTCTTTCTGAGAGAGAAGGATTGGAAACTGTAATTGTATTTACAAAGATAGATTTGGATTCAGAGGCGACTTTAGAAAGTATTAAAAATGTTTATGAAAGTTGTGGATACAATGTAATACCTGTAAGCAATGTGGACAATTTAAATGTAGATAAAGTAAAAGATGAGTTGAAGGATAGTATAACTGTTTTTGCTGGACCATCTGGAGTTGGTAAGTCGAGCTTGCTAAATGAAATAGATGAAGACTTTAAACTTCAAACCGGAGAAGTAAGTGATAAGATAAAAAGAGGAAAGCATACTACAAGACATGCAGAGCTATTTAAACTTGAATTCGGTGGAATGGTAGCAGATACACCGGGATTTAGTTCTCTTTCTGTAGATGATATAGAAGAAGACGAATTAAAAGATTACTTTATCGAGTTTGCGGAGTACGGAAAATGTAAATTTGGAAACAAATGTATACACGAAAATGAACCGAAATGTGGTGTAAAAGAAGCTGTAGAAAATGGATATATTTCAAAAGAAAGATACGACAGCTATTTACAGCTTTTAGGTGAAATTAGAGAATTCAACAGTAGGAGGTATTAATATGATAAAGTTAGCGCCGTCGATATTATCGGCTGATTTTGCAAGATTACTTGAGGATGTAAAAAAGGTTGAGACTGCAGGTTGTGAGTATTTACACATAGATGTAATGGATGGTCATTTTGTACCAAATATAACTTTGGGACCGGCAATAGTAAAGAGTTTAAGAAAAGATGTAGATATGGTATTTGATGCACACCTTATGATCGAAAATCCAGATATGTACATAAAGGATTTTGTGAATGCAGGATGCGATATTATAACAGTTCACCAAGAAGCTTGTGTACATCTTCACAGAACGATACAAAATATAAAATCCCATGGAATCAAGGCAGGAGTATCATTGAATCCAGCTACACCAGTGGATAGTATTAAACATGTACTCGAAGATGTAGATATGGTTCTTTTAATGTCTGTTAACCCTGGATTCGGAGGTCAATCATTTATACCGTGTGTACTGGATAAGATTAAAGAAGTTAAGAGTATGATCGATGAAAAAGGTCTAAATGTAGATATAGAAGTTGACGGTGGAGTTAAAAGTTCAAATATTGCAGATGTAGTAGCTGCTGGGGCGAATATAATAGTTGCTGGATCAGCGATATTTAACAGTGACAGTATCGTAGGATCTGTTAAATCGTTGAGAGAAAATGCTTCAATGAACCAGGCGAAACTAGTATGAAAATAGGTATAATACTTAACGGAGAAATAGACGATTACAAAAACACCAAAAAAATTATGCTGGATGAAAAATACGACTGTATTATTTGCTCAGATGGTGGGGCAAATCACACGTATGAAATGGATATAACTCCAAACTATATACTTGGGGATTTGGACTCAATCGATCCAGATAGAATTGATTATTATAAAGAGGCAGGAGTATCATTTAAGAAGTTTCCATCTAAGAAGGATGAAACAGACACGGAGTTATGTATATACTTAGCCAAGACCCTTGGAGCGGATCAGGTAGATTTTTATGGCGCTCTTGGGGGTAGAATAGATCATACATTAGCAAATGTTAAGTTGCTTTACTATACTAAAGAAGAAGGAATTTATTCTAGAATTTTATCGACTAAGGAAGATATGTACTTAATAGAAGATAGTGAGATGGTATTACATGGGAACAAAGGTGATACAATCTCTGTAGTAGCCACTAAGGGCGATGCTGAGGGTGTTACACTACTAGACTTGGAATATCCCCTTGACAGGTATTTTATGAAGTTCTCAAAGCCTATTGGTATATCGAATGTTATGTTAAAGGATACCTGTAGAATAAAGGTTGAAAAAGGATGCGTATTTGTAATTAGAAATAAATAATTTTAAAAATTTTACTTCTCGTTCCTAGGTAATCTTGTTTCTTCACACATATTTATCATCTCCAAATTATTTTTTCAAATGGTAGATGTCTATCACAGATACTTTAATACTACATAAAAAAGCAAGGCCAAATTCAGATGGCCTTGCTTTTTTACTGTAAATTGATTTAATAATTATATCATTTTTTAAAACTTAAATCAAAGGAACAAAAAATAATATAATGATATTATCATTGAGTTCACTCCAGAACGAGAGACACAGACAAGTCATATTTCACTCATTAGCTCACCTTTCAGACGTTATTTCGCTCCGATCGATATCATATTAAATTGTTGTTTATTTATGAATTTCTAAGTTAACTCTAGTTAGAAGTTAAGAGGATAGGGGTCACTTATCAATATAAAATTTGTAATTTTATGTTGACATGACAAATCCCTACTAAATCTACTCAGTATAAGCATAGATAGCATCTCTAAGAAACTCAGTAAGCCCAGGTTGATCTCTATCATAATAGGCAGTAAATCTCTCATCATCCACATACATCTGCGCTAAGACCCTATGAGCTTCTTTAGAATAGCTACTCCAAGTGTAGCCTAACCATCTTCTGTGTAAATCTGCAACTTCATGTGCCAAATGAGATTTAGGATCTCCTATTTTATAAGCTTCATTGAGTTTTTTAAGAATTTCTTTACTCATTTCATCCATCGCTTGGTAATCATCCTCTGTCATGCCTTTAAACTTTTTATACGACTCATCTATACTTTCCTTACCGTACTTTTCTCTTATTTCATCGCCATACTTTTTATCGTTTTCGCTAATAAGCTTATCTTTAAAGCCTTCAAATTTTTCTTTATCACTCATTTTTACTTCACCTTCTTTTAATTTTATAGTTTTTTCAACATTGGCAAGCAAAAGTTCTATCTGTTGTTTTTTCTCTATCAGATTTTTATGGTGATCTTTAAGTGCACCTAATTCATCGAATTCAATTGAGTTTACAATGTGTTTAATACTATCTAATTTTAGTCCAAGTTCTCTATAAAAGAGAATTTGCTGAAGTTTATTGACTTCTTTCTCTCCATATATTCTGTAACCTGAAGAATTAATTCTACTTGGTTTTAAAAGTTCGATTTCATCGTAAAATCTTAAAGTTCTTGAACTAATGCCGGCTAATTTAGATAATTTGTATACTGTGTACTCCATAAAGCGCCTCTATTCTAATTATTTTGTATTGTTTACCGATGTTAATTTTTAATATATACCTTTACGTAAGGTAAGTGTCAAGAGTTAGCTAAAAATATTTTAAATTTTTTTCATTATGGTATAAAGAGAATTGAATTCGAATAAGTTTAATATATAGAAAGGTTTATGTACTAAGGATATGTGGAGGTGTGCTATGAGAAACAACAACAAATCTAAAGTTTTAATAGGTATGCTTTGTTTATCTATAGGTGTAGCTACAATTTTATCAATAATACTACCTGGTTGGATTTGGTCCACACTTACTGCATTGATACTTATTGGATGTGGAGCGCTATTATTTTTTTGTTAGGTGATTTTACTATATAGTCTGGGGTGATTGTCGGTGAAAATAGTTACAATTAGATTGCCGAGATGGATATCTAATATAATACTTAGATTTATGAGAAAATTTAAAAGAAAATAAAAAGTAAAAAAGCCTACTTTCGGAAGTAGGCTTTTATAGTATAAGTCAAATTTGACTTATGGTCTTTCAACTTTACCAGAACGTAGACATCTAGTACAAACTTTTACTCTTCTAGGAGTTCCATCTATTAGAGCTCTTACATTTCTTAAGTTAGCTGACCATGTTCTTTTATTGTGTTTATTTGAATGTGTTACTTGGTTTCCTGATACTCTACCTTTTCCACATACACTACATATTTTTGCCATTTCTGTACACCTCCTTAAATGATAACTATTTAGAGACTAAAAACATATTTATATTATCATAAATATCAAAGACTTTCAATAGAAATATATATATTTACTTAACATATATTGAAGAAATTCCGATTATCATATAAAATTATATATATATTTTCTTTTAAAGTAAATACGTTTGGCGTAAAAAATTTAATAAAATATTTAAATTATTTGCTATATTTTAGCTAAACACGTTTAAACGAGAAGAGAAGGTTTAAATTATTCTTTATTTATAGTATGATATGATTATATTTTATAATACAATAGGAAGAATAAAGAATATAATAAAAATTTAAGGGGGTTAAAGTATGAATGCTATAACTAACCAATATGGATATATAAGAATAGATAATCAAGTCATTGCTCAAATAGCTTATAGAGCGGCTATGGAGAGCTACGGTCTTGTTGGACTGGCTTTTAAATCTAAAGGAATAGTAGAACTTTTAAAAGGCGAGAATGCTACTAAAGGTGTAAGAGTAGAGGAATTAGAAGAAGATACCATTGCAATAGAGCTTTATGTTATAATACAATACGGTACAAATATATCTACAGTTGCCAACA
Source organism: Clostridioides mangenotii TR (assembly GCF_000498755.1). Classification (GTDB taxonomy): domain Bacteria; phylum Bacillota; class Clostridia; order Peptostreptococcales; family Peptostreptococcaceae; genus Metaclostridioides; species Metaclostridioides mangenotii_A. Next base: position 37,831 of record NZ_AXUS01000005.1, read on the forward strand.
ACATAATTGAGAGAGTTAAGTATGTTGTTGAAACTATGACTAGCTTAAAAGTAGGCAGAATAGATATTAATGTACAAGGTATCAGAGTTAAGTAATTTCTCGGGAGGAAGAATATGATTCAATATATAGATGGAAAAAAGCTTAGAGAGATGTTTGTATCAGGTGCAAACAATCTTCAAAATCACAAGGATTTAGTTGACAAGCTGAATGTTTTCCCAGTTCCAGATGGTGATACAGGTACTAATATGTCTCTTACAATATCTTATGCCATACAAGAACTGTCTAAAGTAGCAAATGATGATATTACAGATATAGGGAAGGCTCTTTCTAAAGGTTCTCTTATGGGAGCTAGAGGAAACTCTGGGGTAATTCTATCTCAGATTATAAGAGGTATAGCTAAATCAATAGAAGGAAAAGAAAAACTTTCTACACAAGATTTAGCTAAAGCATTAAAAAATGGATCAGATACTGCATACAAGGCAGTAATCAAACCAATAGAAGGAACAATTCTTACAGTAGTAAGAGAGAGTGGAGATTATGCTGTAAAGTTAGCAGCTAGAGAAAAGGACATAGTTAGATTTATGTCTTTGCTTGTTAAAGAATCAAACGCATCTCTAAAGAGAACGCCAGACCTTCTAAAAAATCTAAAAGATGCTGGAGTCGTAGATTCTGGAGGTAAAGGTCTAGTATGTATTTACGAAGGAATGTACGAGACTTTACTTGGAAATTCAATAGTTAAAAATGATAGATCAGCAAGCTCAGTTTCAAGTGTACAAGTACAACATAATGCAAATATATCGAGTGAAGATATTAAGTTCCAGTACTGTACAGAATTTATACTAGAGAGCGATAAAGTAGAAGACACGACTATAAGAGATATAATGTTAAACTACGGTGATAGTTTAGCTGTAGTTGGCGATGATGGAGTTATAAAAGTACACGTTCACACTAATGATCCAGGAAGTGTATTACAAGAAGCTCTTCAGTATGGTCAACTTATTACTACAAAGATAGAAAACATGAAACTACAACATGAAAATACTTTATTAGAGATAGGTAAAGAATCAGAACAAGTAAGTGCTACAGTAGAAGAGAAAGACTTCGGATTTATAGCTACATCTATGGGTGAAGGTCTTGCAAAGATATTTAAAGACTTCGGAGTGGATCATGTTATTGAAGGCGGTCAAACGATGAACCCTTCTACGGAAGATTTTATGAAGGCTATAGATAAAATAAGTGCCAAAAATATTTTCCTGCTTCCAAACAATGGAAATATAATTATGGCCGCTAATCAAGCAAAAGAATTGAGTGATAGAAACATAATCGTACTTCCCACTAAAAACACTCCACAAGGTTTCTCTGCTTTAGTAAGCTTTAACGGAGAAGCAAGTGCAGAGGAAAACGAAGAAGCTATGTTAGAGGCTCTTAAAGCTGTTAAATCAGGCCAAGTTACATTTGCTGTAAGAGATACAGTTATGAATGAGATAGACGTTAAAGAAGGCAATATAATAGGTATAGCTGAAGGAAATTTACTTGCAGCAGGTGAAGATGTAGAAGAGACTACTGTTAGATTGGTAGAAGACCTAGTAGATAAGGACACTGCAATAATAACTTTATTCTATGGAGAAGATGTTACAGAAAGTCAAGCTTCTGATTTAGGAAATATACTAGAAGCTAAATACGAAGATATTGATATTGAACTATATTATGGAGGACAACCTCTTTATTACTATTTAATTTCAGTTGAATAATGATATTAATAGTCCTGTATAATCAGATTACTTTTTTAAGTAGGATTATACAGGACTTTTGTATAGTAGGTGATAGTGTGAATAATTTAAATAAAGATGTGCAATTTATCAAAGGTATCGGGCCACAGAGAGCTGCAAAACTTGAAAAACTAGGAGTATTCACTCTTAAGGATTTACTATATTATTTTCCAAGAACCTTTGAAGATAGAAACAACATTAAAAAAATTGCACAGTTAGAAGATGAAGAAAAAGTAACGATAAAAGCGATTATTACAAACGTAAATACTTTTAGCCCGAGAAAGGGCATGACGGTAACCAATATAAATGTAAAAGATGAAACAGGTTATGCTAGGCTATCGTTTTTCAATAGAGGATACATTAAAAATACTTATAAATCAGGAGACAGTATCTTAGTATTTGGAAAAGTGAAAATAAGAAATGATAAGATCGAATTGAATTCCTGTGAAATAGAATACCTTACAAATGCTCCAAAGCAGACTGGAAGACTTATGCCAGTGTATCCTCTTACATATGGTGTTACAAATAAAGATGTTATGAATATGGTGAAGGCAGCTATCGAATCAGAGGAAATTGAGATAGAAGAATACATGCCCAAAGCTATAATAGACAAGTACAATTTGTGCGATATCAAATACGCAATAAAAAATATACATACGCCTGCCAGTAAAGAAAATTTGAAAGTAGCTCTTTATAGAATTATTTTTGAAGAACTTTTAATCCTCCAACTAGGTCTGTTTATGTTTAAAAGCGGTAGAAGTGAGTCAAAGGGAATAGAGTTCACAAGAGACGATGGACTCGATAAAATTCTGGATTCATTGGCATTTAAACTTACTAAGGCACAATCTAATTCTCTTAATGAGATAATTGAAGATATGGGGTCAAATAAAGTAATGAACAGATTAGTTCAAGGGGATGTCGGTAGCGGTAAGACTATAGTAGCTATGCTAGCACTTGCAAACTGCGTTCTGAACGGTTATCAAGGGGCTATAATGGCTCCTACAGAGATCCTAGCACATCAGCACTATGAATCGTTCAACGAAGTATTAGGGGGCTTTGGTATTACTAGTGAACTTCTAGTTGGCAGTTTAACTAAGAAGCAAAAAGAAAATATACTTGAAAGAGTAAAAAATAAAGAAATAGATATATTAATAGGTACTCATGCTTTGATTGAAGATAAGGTGGAATTCCATAATATTGGATTAGTTGTAACCGATGAGCAACACCGCTTTGGAGTTATGCAGAGAGGAAAGTTATCTCTAAAGGGAGACAATCCAGATATACTAGTTATGACTGCGACTCCAATTCCAAGAACATTAGCACTTATTCTTTACGGAGATTTGGATATATCGATTATAGATGAATTGCCTCCCGGAAGAAAACCTATAGAGACCATTGCAATAGAACAGAAAAAAAGAGATTCTGCGTACAATACATTGGTAAGAGAAGAGGTAATAAAGGGGAGACAGGTGTATATAGTTTGCCCGTTAGTGGAAGAGAGTGAGGCTATAGAAGCTCAGTCTGCAGTTGAACTAGTAGAAGATCTGAGGATAAACTACTTTGATGATTTAAGATTAGGTCTTATTCATGGAAAAATGAAGGCAAGTGAAAAAGATAGTGTAATGAGTGATTTTAAAGAAGGTAAAATAGATATACTTGTATCCACAACAGTTATAGAAGTTGGAGTGAATGTGCCAAATGCGACTCTTATGATAATAGAAAACGCAGAAAGATTTGGACTAGCTCAACTTCACCAGCTTAGAGGTCGAGTGGGTAGGGGAAGTCATAAGTCTTACTGTATACTGATTTACAACCCAAAAAACGAAGTATGTAGACAAAGAATGGCAATAATGGAAGAGACCAACGACGGATTTAAAATTTCTGAAAAGGACTTAGAAATTAGAGGTACTGGTGAGTTTTTTGGAACTAGACAACACGGTTTACCTGAATTAAAAGTTGCAAATCTATTCCAACATATCAAGATTCTAAAACTAGCTCAAAAAGAAGCAAGATACATGCTTGGAGAAGATAGAAAACTTCAACATAGAGAGAATCAATTGCTTAAAAAAGAAATTTTAGAAAAATTTACGGATATATTAGAAGAAGTAGCTCTTAATTAGTCAAAATTTATGTTAAAATATATTTTGAGCTGAATTTTGTAATAAGAAGGAGAACAAAAGATGAGGATAATATCTGGTAGAGCAAGAGGACTAAAACTCAATGCTCCGAAGAATAAAGATATACGCCCTACAACGGATAGAATTAAAGAATCTTTATTTAATATTATCAATCCGTATGTACTCGATAGCGAGATTTTAGACCTATTTGCAGGCACAGGTTCACTTGGACTTGAATGTCTTTCAAGAGGGGCAAAAGAATGCGTATTTGTCGATTCTAGCAAGGAGAGTATTAAGGTCTTAAATTCAAACATAAAAAAAGCAAACTTTGTAAATGAAAGCCAAGTTATAAATTATGAGTTTAATAATGCTCTAAACTCACTAAAACTAAAAAATAGAAAGTTTGATATCGTATTTTTAGATCCTCCATATTACGAGAATATGTTTATAGAGGCGATAAAAAAAATTGATAACTTTGATTTAATATATGAAGATTCAATAATAGTAGTAGAGCACGACAGCGTTGATAAATTTCCCGATACTTTGGGAAGATTAAAAAAACATAGAAATAAAAAATACGGAAATACAACACTAACTTTTTATAAACTGGAGGATAAAAATGAATAAGCAAGTAAGGAAAGCGATGTTTGCTGGTAGTTTTGATCCAATAACAAATGGACATCTAGATATAATTAATAGAGCGTCTCATATATTTGATGAACTTCAGATAGGTGTTCTAAATAATCCAAATAAACAAGGACTATTTACATTTGATGAGAGAGTGAATTTAATCGATTCGTGTATTTGCCATTTAGATAATGTAAAGGTAGTTTCTTTTAATGGACTTCTTGTAAAGTACTGTGAAGAAAATGGAGTAGATACCTTAGTTAGAGGGATTAGGACTGGAACTGATGTAGAATATGAACTTCAAATGGCTCGAATGAACAAAGAGCTAAGTCCTAATATAGAAACTATAATGTTGCCAAGTAGTACCAATTATTCTTTTATAAGCTCTTCCCTTATAAAAGAGGTATTGATATTTGATGCAGACATCAAAAACTTGGTTCCAGAGATTGTTTTAAAAGAATTAAAGAAAAAGAACCAAAAGGGGGATTAGTTATGAAGATAGATTTAGAATTATTAGATTTATTTGCAGAATTAGAGGGGATAGTTAAAAATGCATCAACTCTTCCTTTTTCTCAAAAATGTACTATAGATCGAGAAGAAATTTTAGCTGTGGTAAACGATATAAAGACCTTAATTCCAGAAGAAATCAATCAAGCTGTGTGGATCAATAAAGAGAGACATAAACTTATAAGTGAAGCTAAACAAGAGGCGTCAAACATAGTTGAACAAGCTAATAAGGAAGCTGAAAGAATTAGAAGAGATTATTCAGATGAAGTTGAGAGCATGAAGAAGAATTCTGAAGAAGCTGTTAAAGCTTATGTAGAGTCTAGTGAGCCTATGAGAAAAGCGGAAGTACAAGCTAGAGACCTTGTGGAAAAATCAGAAAATATTGCAAATGAAATTAGGGTTGGAGCTATTGAGTACGCAGAAGATGTACTATCTAGTGTAGAGTACAATTTAAAGAATATATTAGAAGAAATAGAGGAAAATAGAAAAGAATTAAGACCAAAAAAGTAAATTTAAAAGACTTAGAAGATTGTTAACTTCTAAGTCTTTTTAGCTATCAAACATAGGCTATTCGATAAAAAAATTTTCACTTGCTTCGTTCACCGGTTGTTTTGAAGCGCCGATATATTTTTGAGTAGTTTCTATAGAGCTGTGATTCAATAACTCTTTTACTATTTCAAGGTTGTAATTATTGTTTTTGAATTGAGTAGTAGCAAACAATTTTCTAAAACTATTTGTACTGATATTTTGTAGTCCCAGATATTTGCAAATAATTCTTAGCTGTTTTTGTATTGTTTTAACCTTTATGTCAATTAAGTAATCATCTTCTAGTAAAGTTCTGTTTTCTACATATTCTTGAACTACTTCAACGATATTTCTGTTTATAGGACGACTTTGAAGTTGGCCAGTTTTTTTATTCTCTGTTTCTAAAGTATTGCCTTTAAAATTTGAGACCTTAAGTTTAAGGATATCTGTTATCTTAAGACCCAAGTTTGTTTCGAGCATCAGAGCCAATGCAATTCTTTCGTTTTTTCTAAAAATCTTTTCTTGGCCATTTTCAAGATATTTAAATCCCTTGTGTAATAGTTTCATTATTTTCCTGTATTCATCAATTTCGACAGCCCTTGTTAACATAATTAATCACTCCAATCAGTTTGATAATCTATGTTTATATAATGATTCTCTGATAAGATTAATTATACTATATTTCACATCTGATTAGTTAATTTTATTAAACTTTTTGTGTAAATATTTAGAAAAATATCTAAACTTGTTCATCTTTAATGTAGCAGATACTACATAAGTCGAAATTGTTATGTAAATAATGATTCTGTAGTAGTTCATGTAGGATATCCATAAGACATTGTCGAATATTATATTGTTAGACAGATTAAAAGTCGATGTAACAACTGAAGTTTTAAAAATAGGGTAAAGTAAAAATAAAAATACTGCGGCAAATAAGCCGTGCAATAGTTTACTCGATATGTAGAGTCTTATATTGATATCTGTTTTAGCGAGGAAAGTACAGCACTGTGATAGTATTGAAAGTCCACTAAATCCAATTAAAAAACTGGCAAGTGTAGCCTTAATTTGCTCAGAGCTACCCATAATCTGTGAGATCTTGTTACACCCGATCGTTATTTCAAAGATTCCACTTATAAATGCGTTGCAGAGTTCTTCGGTAATGCCGAACAAAGATAGAGGGATATGTATTATAAATGAAATAATATGTATTATATTAAATAGAGTCAAAACTCTAAATACTACAGAAAATATAATTACAAATCCACCTATTGTGAGTAGCGTATTTACCCCGTTATAAACTGCATTTCCAAACATAACAAAAAAATTGCTATTTGAATTTTTAGTTTCTACAACATTTTTGATATTTGCTTTTAAAGATTTTTTATTTTTAGGAAGAGATTCCCACCCGTAGTTTCTAAATAGAAGCCCTACCGTAATTGTGCCTAGGTAGTGGCAAATAATCATTAAATAACCTAGAGCAGAATCTTTGAACATTCCTGTTCCTACAGATCCGATGATAAATAAAGGCCCAGAAGTAGAGCAAAAGGATACCAGCCTTTGGGCCTCGGTTTGTGATATTTGTTCTTTAATTCTAAGTTCAGAAGCAAGTTTGGCTCCGACAGGGTACCCAGATATAGTTGAAATTGCAAAGACTAAAGCGCCTTTTCCAGATACATTAAATACGAACTTTGTTATAGGATTTATAATAAAACCTATAATATCTATAACTTTTAAATCTACAATCAAGCTTGCCCCTACTATAAAAGGAAGGAGGGAAGGAACTAATATATCGATCCAAATATCAATTCCTTCTTTGGCAGCAGTTATAGCTTCAACTGGAAATATCACTATTCCAATTATGAGTATTAAAACAACTAAAGCTGGAGCCAAGAATATAAAGATTTTTTTATTATTCATATACATAGATCACCTAATTATAATATTTTATTTCTATACAGAATGTATATTAGTAAGGCGTTATTTTTATGAATAAGTAAATTAATCATTTAGATAAAATGGTTGCACATAGTAGTCGTAAGGGCCCTTAAATTTATTCCCGATTTTTTTAAAATATACTGCATTGTATATATTTGAAGCTTTTATATCACTTTCGATAAAAGTTTTAAACGTTGGATCATTTAAGAAGAACTCTATATTTGAGAATTTGTTTATTATATTGATATTAGAGTTATTTTTAATTTCTTTAATAATCTCTCGGCCTTTGTTATTAAAGGCCAGAATTCTAATATAAGGCATCTTATCTATTTCCTTTGCTATTTTTATTTCATCTTTTGTGATGCCAAGAAGGATGTTATTTAGAATTCTTTTTACTTTAGTCATGGTATACCTTTTGCTTTTAACTGAATTTACGAGATCATAAGTATTGTTTGCTGAAAAAGCTTCTGTATATATCTTATTTTCAATACCTTCATTTACCTCGAAAAAATCAGAGAGTTTATCTTTATCTCTAAATACGGAAGTTTTTAAAGAGTCAAAAAACATTTCGTCATACATAAGTGGAATATTTTCTTTTAATTTATCTTTTAGTATTTTGTAGGAAGTATATGGCATTGTATCGATTAATGAATCCAAAATGTCATTGTAATAGATAGCACTGCTATTGCCAGAGTCGACAGTACTTCTGTTGTTAGAATCAAATATACAAATGTTTTTTAATTTATTTCTTATTGCAGTTGCAGATGATATATTTCCCGTTATATCTGTTGAATTGTATTCCGACTGAATTCTTTTTATAGTTTGAGGCTGAATAGAACTGTTTAATTTTATAAGTCTTTTAATGTATTCTATACCGAGTATGTTATTTGGATTGTTTAAAACTTTTTCAATATCATCAACATCATCTAAGAATGTGCTGTATTTAGAAAAATAAGCAGCTTCTTCGCCCGTATTGTTGTCATCGTGTTTAATTTTTTCTATATAATCTATAAGGGCTTTACTTCTAGCAACTGGAAAAAGCATTCCAAGGTCTAGATAACTTTTTAGAAAAGTTTTAAACTCTAAAGGTTCAGATGATAAAATTTCAGCGATTGTATATAGAACGCCTATATCTCCAACTTCGCTACCAAAACAAATGGAATTTACGCAGTTCAATGAATCTAATGTAGTTATGGCGCCTTGTGAGAACAGCTCAGCGCTTTGACAAGCATAAAGAGTAGGTAACTCTACGACTAGATCTACTCCAGCTCTGACAGCCATTTCTGCTCGAGTATGCTTGTCTAAAATCGCGGGTTCCCCTCTTTGTAGAAAATTTCCGCTCATTACTGCTATAGTATGGGTGGAATTAGTTTTTTTCTTAGATTCATTTAAATGAAACAGATGACCATTGTGAAATGGATTGTATTCAACTATAAGTCCTAATATATTCATAAGATTCTCCTTCTAATATCTATCATTAAATATCTATCATTATATATAAATTTTACCAAAAGTATTTGTATAATGTAACTATACTTATTGATTATAATTTGTAGATAAAGTATGGTTACATTTTTATTATAGCAAAACTATACACACATAAAATTATTGTTATAATGTTTTTATATTTTTCGTATAAAAAAAGCCATATAGTTGCATGATTCTGAAAATAATGAGTGAAAGGTATATACTTTTATATAAAAAAGTGGTATATTGTTTATGTTAAAATCGTTAATAATATAGTGAAATAGCTATATTAATGAATATAACTTAATTATTTGTCTAATATAGAGTTGTATACATAACTGTTATAAAATTTAGGAGGATGAAAATGAAAGTATTAGTATTAAACTGCGGAAGCTCTTCACTAAAGTATCAATTAATAGATACAAACGGTGAAGAAGTATTATGTATAGGATTAGTAGAAAGAATTGGGATAGATGGATCAATTCTTAAACATGAAAAACAAGGTAAAGACGATAAACTTGTTATAGAACAACCTATGAAAGATCATAAAGATGCGATAAAGCTTGTACTTGACGCTGTAGTAGATGCAAAATTCGGTGCAGTTAAAGACATGAAAGAAATAGATGCAGTTGGACACAGAGTTGTTCACGCTGGTGAGAAATTTGCATCATCTGTAGTTATAACTCCAGAAGTAGAAGAAGCTCTTAAAGAGTGTATAGACTTAGCGCCACTTCACAACCCAGCAAATATAATGGGAATAGATGCTTGTAAAGCTATACTTCCAGGTGTACCAATGGTAGGAGTATTCGATACTGCATTCCATCAAACTATGCCAGAATCTTCATACTTATACGGATTACCTTATGAGTTATACACTAAATACGGTGTAAGAAGATATGGATTCCATGGAACTTCTCATGATTACGTATCTCAGAAAGCAGCAGAAATGCTAGGAAAAGATAGAAAAGATCTTAAAATAGTAACTTGTCATTTAGGTAATGGTGCGTCTATAGCAGCTATAGACGGAGGAAAATGTGTTGATACATCAATGGGATTCACTCCTCTTGAAGGATTAATAATGGGAACTAGATGTGGAGATATAGATCCAGCTATAATACCATTCTTAATAAGAAAAGAAAACTTAGACGCTGACGGAATAGACAACCTTATGAATAAACAATCAGGAGTTTATGGAATGTCAGGAGTATCTGCAGACTTTAGAGATATAGAAGATGCAGCAGCAAAAGGAGATAAAAGATCTCAAGTAGCTCTAGAGACTTACGTTAAGAGAGTACAAAAATATATAGGTTCATATGCAGCAGAAATGAACGGATTAGATGTAGTAGTATTCACTGCTGGTGTTGGTGAAAACGGAAAAGCTTTAAGAGCGGAAATGGCATCTAATATGGAATTTTTAGGATTAAAATTAGATAAAGAAGCTAATGACGTTAGAGGTAAAGAAACTGTAATATCAACAGCTGATTCAAAAGTTAAGATTTTATTAATTCCAACTAATGAAGAATTAATGATAGCTAGAGATACATTAAGACTAGTAAAATAATTATAGAAATTTATTAATAAAAAGTTGGAACATTTGTCATAATAATTATGACAAATGTTTTAGCGTTTATTGAATTTTTCGAAAACCATCTATCAAGTAAAAATACTTGACAAATAAATGCTGGATTTGTATAATAAGTTTGGTAAAGTTTTGAGGTGAATTTTAATGATAATCAGTGTTGAAAAACTTAACAGAAAAGAAACTGAAAAGACAGTCTTGAATTTTAGTGAAAATATTGGTACTATTAGTTATCGTGGAGATGTTTTTAATTTAGCATCGCCTTTAAATCTTCAAGGTACGATAACAAAGTCGAAATCTGGATTATACATAGATGTTGATGTTGATTTCACTATTGTTGAAAATTGTTCAAGATGTCTAAAAGATGTTAAAGTGCCTTTAAATTACAATATACAAGGTTTCCTTGTAAAAGAGGAAAACTATGTAGAAGACGATTTCGAAAATTTCGATGCGTTTTTCTACGATGGATCTGAAATGGATCTATTAACTATAGTAGAACAGACCTTGGATTTTAATTTACCGAGCAAGGCTCTTTGTGATGAACAGTGTAAAGGCCTATGTTACAAATGCGGAGCTGATTTAAATATAAAAGAATGTTCTTGCAATGGAGATACAAATGACGAGGGCAATATTGACCCGCGTTTTGCTAAATTAAAAGACTTATTTAAAAATGACTAAGGAGGTGGCGTAAATGGCAGTACCAAAGCGTAAAACATCTAAATCAAAAAGAGATATGAGAAGAGCAGCTAACTCAAAAATGGAAGCAACTAGTTTCGTAAGTTGCCCACAGTGTCATGAGCCAAAATTATCACACAGAGTGTGCCCAGATTGTGGATATTATAAAGGTAAAGAAGTAGTATCTAAATAGTATTTAAAGAGGTTGCCTCAAAACTGATTGACCGACTGCTTGTGTTTATAAAGCAAAATTAATTGCTTCTAATTTGACTGATTTTACAAGTGATTGGTCAATCAGTTTTGATGGATTCAATCTTATGGGAAAAGGCTTAAAGTAAAAATATTTAGTATTTTTATGATTATAAAAAGGTTGTTTTAAGAGCGATTATTAAATCGCTTTTGAAACAACCTTTTTTGAGCATGAATCAGAAAAAAAGAGACTGAATATATAGTTTTAATTTAAGGTATTATAGTAATTAGCAGAAAATAAATAAATTTTGATAATATAAATTCAAATTAAATAATATAAAATAAGTAATTTAGTATTGAAAAACTTTATTTGATATTATATACTACTATTAGTAGCTGGTACTAATTACTGCTATGAATTTGGAGGTTATATGAAGAAAAAGAGTAAGGCCCAAAGACAGAAAGAGCTGGTTGAGATCTTAGAAGGGGATCCTTTCTACACTGACGAAGAGCTATCTAGTGTATTTAATGTCAGCATCCAAACGATAAGGCTTGATAGGATGAGTCTAAACATCCCAGAACTTAGGGAGAGACTTAAAACTATAGCAGAAACTCAAGGCTCCAAAGTCAAGACTCTTGGAAAACAAGAGATAATAGGAGAGATAATAGAGTTATCTGTTGGGCAACTTGGTATATCCATGCTAGAGATCACGGATGATATGATTTATACAAAGACCAATACAGTTAGAGATACATATGTTTTTTCTCTGACAAGTTCGCTTGCAATGGCGATAGTTGACGCTCCAAAGGTAATATTAAGGTCTGCAAATGTAAATTGTATAATAATGATAGAGGATAAAGATAGACTCATAGCAAAAGCGGAAGTCCACAAGAAAGAGGACAGAAAGCATTTTGTAAAAGTCGTTGTAAATAGTAGGAATCACGATCAAGTATTTAAAGGAGATTTTATATTTGAAGAGATAGACTAGTATATACGATTTTAATATGGTTATGTACTAGTCTAACTGTTTGCATAAAATTTCGTTAATATAGGAGGCAAAGATATGAAAATAGTTATTGATGGAATGGGCGGAGATAATGCACCTTCTTCAAATGTTGAAGGAGCGGTTGAGGCAATTAAGGAATACAATATAGATATTGTAATAACAGGAGATAAAGAAATATTAGAAATAGAATTATCCAAATATGAATTTGATAAAAGAAAATTAGAGATATTAGGAACTACTGAAGTTATAGAAAATGAAGATAAACCTGTTAAAGCTATAAGAAGGAAGAAAGATTCTTCTATGGTAGTAGCACTGAACCTTGTAAAAGAGGGAAAAGCGGATGCGGTAATTTCAGCTGGTAATACAGGTGCACTTCTTGCGGGAGGACTGTTTATAGTTGGAAGAATTAAAGGAGTAGATAGACCTTGTCTTTGTTCGGCGATCCCGAATGTAAAAGGTGGAATGACTTTAATTGCAGACTGTGGTGCCAATGCAGATTGTAAACCGAAAAACCTTTGTGAGTTTGCAGCTATGAGCAGTATATACTCTAAGAAGGTACTGGGTGTGGATAACCCTAGAGTCGCTACTGCAAATGTAGGGCTAGAAGAAGGTAAAGGGAATGAGTTAGTTAAAAAATCTTATGAAGATATTAAAAAATTAAATCTAAACTTTATCGGAAATGTTGAAGCAAGAGAGATACTGAATTCTTATACAGACATAATCGTATGTGATGGATTTACAGGAAACATGCTTCTTAAATCTGCAGAAGGTGTTGCTCTTTCAGTGCTAGAACTGATAAAACAGAGTTTTGTATCTAGTACTAAGAGCAAGATAGGAGCATTTTTACTAAAAGATGATCTAAAAAAACTAAAGAGCTTTATGGATTATTCTGAGTACGGAGGAGCCCCTCTTTTAGGTTTAAATGGAGGAGTAATAAAAGCTCATGGTAGTTCAGATGCAAATGCTATAAAAAACGCTATAAACCAAGGAATAAAGTTTACTAAAGGTGAAGTAGTAAAGGATATAGAAGAGTTCATAAAAGATTTTTCAAAAGAAAGTGAAAACGACAAAGACGATCACGATGTAAAAGACAGCAACAAAAATAGAGATGAAGAGTAAAGCTCTTTGGAGGTTTAATATAGTTATGAAGATAAAATCTGGAATATTAGGGGTTGGAAGCTATTTACCCGAAAAATGTGTTGATAACTTTTACTTTGAAGGTATTATGGATACATCTGATGAATGGATTACAACTAGAACAGGGATAAAAGAGAGAAGAGTTGCATCTGAAGAAGAAGCTACATCTGACTTAGCTATAAAAGCTTCATTAAAGGCTTTAGAATGTGCCAATTTGGCTCCTGAAGACATAGACCTTATAATTTTAGCTACTCTTACTCCTGATATGCTCTTACCGTCGACAGCTTGTATAGTTCAAGAAGGAATTGGTGCAGTTAATGCTGCTGCATTTGACATTTCAGCCGCTTGCACAGGTTTTGTATACGCTCTTACTATTGCAAAACAGTTTGTGGAAAACGACACTTACAATAATATTCTTGTTGTTGGATCAGAAGTTAGTTCAAGAGTTTTAAACTATGAAGACAGAGCTACATCTGTGTTGTTTGGTGATGGATCAGGTGCTGCTGTAGTTGGTAGAGTCGAAGACGGCGGTATACTTTCTACATACTTAGGAGCAGATGGTAAAGGAAAAGACTATCTGAAAATACCAGCAGGTGGTTCAAGAAATAGAGCAAGTCAAGATACTGTACAGAACAATATGCATACAATACACATGGCTGGTAGTGATGTATTCAAATTTGCAGTTAGAAAGATGGCTGAAACTTCTCAAATTGCAATAGAAAAAGCGAATTTGGAAGCAAAAGATATAGATTTATTCGTACCTCATCAAGCAAATGCGAGGATAATAGAGGCATCAGCTAAGAGATTGGGACTTAGCATGGACAGTGTATTTGTAAATTTAGATAAATACGGAAACATGTCAGCTGCTTCTATACCAGTAGCCTTGGATGAAGCGTATAGAGAAGGAAAAATAAAAAAAGGTGATAAGATAGTGGTAGTTGGATTTGGTGGGGGTCTTACATGGGGATCTTCGGTAATCGAATGGACATTATAAGGGAGATTATTTATGAATAGAATATGTGAATTATTGGATATTAAATACCCTATAATACAAGGTGGAATGGCTTGGGTTGCAAATGCGCCGCTTGCTGCTGCAGTATCAAATGCAGGAGGGTTAGGAATAATAGCCGCTGGAAATGCACCTAAAGAAATTATAAAAAATGAGATTGATAACTGTAGAAAATTAACTGACAGAACTTTTGGAGTAAATGTAATGCTACTTTCTCCATTTGCAGATGACATTATAGACTTAGTAATAGAAGAAAAGATTCAAGTAATAACAACAGGAGCAGGTAACCCTGCAAAACATATGGATAGATTAAATGAAGCAGGAGTAAAAGTAATACCTGTAGTTCCGACTACAGCACTAGCTCAGAGGATGGAAAGATTTGGAGCTACAGCAGTAATAGCTGAGGGAACAGAAGCTGGTGGTCATATAGGTGAAGTTACAACGATGGTACTTATACCTCAAATAACAGACAGCGTTAGCATACCAGTTATTGCAGCTGGAGGAATAGCTGACGGTAGAGGAATAGCCGCATCATTTGCTTTAGGTGCTCAAGGTGTTCAAATCGGAACAAGATTTATATGTAGTGATGAGTGTACAGCTCATGAAAACTACAAACAACTTGTTATAAAAGCTAAAGACAGAGATGCATTAGTAACTGGAAGAGTAACGGGACATCCAGTAAGAACTCTTAAAAATAAATTATCAAAGGATTTTATTAAAATGGAAGCAGCAGGTGCTACACCAGAAGAATTAGAAGCAAAGGGAGTAGGTGCACTAAGAATGGCTACTGTATATGGCGATAAAGACAAAGGATCATTTATGGCAGGTCAAATAGCTGCAATGGTTAAAGATATAAAGCCATGTGAAGAAATAGTTCAAGATTTAGTTAAAAAGGCAAAAGAAGTAATGCCTAACATAAATTTGTAGGAGGAATGTTATGGCAAAAATAGCACTAGTATTTCCAGGTCAAGGAGCACAGTATACAGGAATGGCAAAGGATCTGTATGAAGGCAACACTATAGCTAAAGTAATAGTGGACAAAGCGTGTAAGAATCTCAACATGGATATCAAAAATATGATGTTTGAAGGTCCAGATGAAGAGCTTTCAAAAACAGAAAATACTCAACCTGCGATATTGATACACAGTATAGCAGCTTATGAAGCTTTAAAAAGCGAAATAGATCTAGAATTTGATGTTTGCCTGGGATTGTCTTTAGGTGAATACAGTGCACTTGTTACAGCTGGTGTACTAGATTTCAGTGATGCTGTAAAGCTTGTTAAAAAGAGGGGAAAGTACATGCAAGAAACTGTACCTCTTGGGGAAGGCACTATGGCAGCAATATTAGGTATGGATAGAGAGACTTTAAAAAAGATAATAGATAAAATAGAGGGAGGAATTGTAGAAGTTGCAAACTACAATTCTCCGGGTCAGATAGTAATTTCAGGTGAGACAGAAAAAGTTCGCGAAGCTATGGAAAAATGTAAAGATAGTGGAGCTAAGAGAGCTGTCGAGCTAAGTGTAAGCGGTCCATTTCACTCGTCTATGCTAAAAGAAGCGGGAGAGAAGTTGTCTTTGGAGCTGAATAAGGTAAATATAAAAGACTCTAGCATAAAAGTAGTATCAAATGTCAATGCTGACTACTACAGTGGAAAATACAAAGATCTTTTAGTAAAACAAGTTAGTTCATCAGTGCTTTGGGAGGATTCAATATCTAAACTTATAGATGAAGGTTACGATACATTTATTGAAATTGGGCCAGGAAAAACACTTAATGCATTTATAAAGAAAATATCCTCACAAAAAGATGCAAAAGTAGAAATTCACAATATTGACGGGATAGATTCTTTTGATAAATTTGTAAGTAAATATAGAAATGGGGAAATCTAATGATAAATTTTACAGATAGAACAGCCGTTGTTACAGGGGGATCACGTGGTATAGGTAAAGAAGTCGCCAAAAAGCTGGCATCTTTAGGAGCCGATGTAGTGATCAACTATACTTTAAACGAAGAACAAGCGAATATTACTAAATCTGAGATAGAAGGTATGGGAGTTAAGTGCATGGTTGTACAGTGCGACGTATCTAAATCAGATCAAGTAGCTGAAATGATGGACTCAGTAGTAAAGGAATTCGGAAAAATAGATATACTAGTAAACAATGCTGGTATAACCAGAGATGGACTTCTTATGAGAATGAAGGAAGAGGACTTCGATAAAGTAATAGATATTAACTTAAAAGGAGTTTTCAACTGTACAAAAGCTGCTACTAAGTACATGATGAAGAAAAAGTATGGTAGAGTAATAAACATGTCATCTATAGTTGGAATTATGGGAAATCCAGGACAGACAAACTACTGCGCATCAAAAGCAGGGGTAATAGGATTTACTAAGGCGTCTGCTAGAGAGCTTGCATCTAGAAATATAAATATTAATGCAGTAGCACCTGGATTTATCGATACAGATATGACTCAAGTACTATCTGAAAATATAAAAAATTCAATGCTTGCTAATATTCCTAAAAAAACTTTCGGAAAGCCGGAAGATGTTGCAAACTTAGTCGCATTCTTAGCAAGTGATATGTCTGAATATATAACTGGCCAAGTTATAAATGTAGACGGCGGGATGGTAATGCAGTAGTCAATAAAATTGTGTAATGGTAACATGATAACTTGAAAAAGTTATTTTAATTAAATATATTAAATAGAAAATTAGGAGGAAACATAATGTTTGATAAAGTTGTAGAAATAATAATAGACCAATTAGGTGTAGAAGATAAGGTAATAACAGCAGAAACATCATTAATGAAAGATTTAGAGGCCGATTCACTTGACGCTGTAGAAATAATAATGGCTCTTGAAGACGAATTCGAATTAGAAATACCAGATGAAGATGCTGAAAACTTCAAGTCAATCGGTGATATAGTTAAATATATCGAATCACAAAAATAGTAGTAGGCTGACAAATAGTGGAGGTATTCTATGAACAATAGAAGAGTAGTTATAACGGGGCTTGGATGTGTCACACCAGTTGGAAATGACAAAGATGAATTCTGGAAGAACATCAAATCAGGAGTATCTGGAATAGATACAATAACTAAATTTGATGCTAGCACATACCAAACACAAATAGCTGGAGAAGTAAAGAACTTTGATCCAGAGCAGTTTATAAGCAAAAAAGAAGTAAAGAGAGTAGATAGATTCACTCAATATGCAATTGCCTCTGCAAAGATGGCAGTTGAAGATTCTAAACTAGACTTAGAAAAAATAGATCAATATAGATTTGGAGTTATAATAGGATCTGGCATAGGTGGAGTGGAAACAATAGAAACACAACACAAGATCATGTTAGAAAAAGGGAATAAAAGAGTAAGCCCCTTCTTTGTTCCAATGATGATCGGTAATATGGCAGCAGGCCAAGTTTCGATATTCTTAGGTGCAAAGGGACCAAATACAAATGTGTGTACGGCTTGTTCATCAGGAACTCATTCAATTGGAGATGCCTTTAAGATAATACAAAGAGGCGATGCTGATTTAATGGTATCTGGAGGTTCAGAAGCATGTGTTACAGGTCTTGCTTTTTCTGGATTCTGTAATATGAAGGCTATGTCTGTTAGAAACGACGATCCAAAGGCTGCATCTCGCCCATTTGACAAAGACAGAGATGGGTTTGTAATGGGAGAGGGAGCGGGGATACTTATTCTTGAAGAATTAGATCACGCATTGAATAGAGGAGCAAAGATTTACGCTGAGGTTGTTGGATATGGATCTACTGCAGATGCTTATCATATAACTACACCTGCTGAAAATGGTGAAGGGGCAGCTAGATCTATGAAGATGGCAATGAAAGATGGAAATATAGATATAGGTGATGTAGATTATATAAATGCGCATGGTACATCAACTCCATATAACGATAAGTTCGAGACAATGGCTATAAAGTCTGTCTTTGGGGACAAAGCATACGATTTATGTGTGTCATCAACTAAATCTATGACTGGACACTTACTAGGAGCCTCAGGGGCAATAGAAGCCGTTATATGTGCACTTAGTATAGACGAAGGATATGTGCCTCCTACAATAAATCTAGATAACCAAGACGAAGAACTTGATTTAGATTATGTTGCTAATGTAGGGAGAGAAAAAGAAGTCACATACGCTCTATCAAACTCATTAGGTTTTGGTGGTCACAATGCAACATTAGCATTTAAAAAATACTAGAGAAATTTTTACAAAACTGATTGAATTATTGGATTCGCTCCACGGCCTATTATGGTAAGCAAAAAGTGTCGCGAAACACAGTGATTTAATCAGTTTTTTTATGCTATAAAAAATAGTTTATAAATAAATGATACTTGAAATACTTTAAAGTTAGAGATGTATTACCTTGCTTATATTTGCATAATTAACTCATTATGTTATAATCAATTAAACAACTTATATTATTAAACAAAGTTGTTTGTAGTAGCAAGAGGAGATGATTTTATATGATAGAGATAAAAAATGTAACGAAAAAAATTGGAAAAAAAACTATATTAAAGGATATTTCACTATCGATAGATACGGGAATGTTGGTTGTTCTTATAGGATCTAGTGGTTGTGGAAAGACAACAACGCTAAAGCTTATAAATAAATTAATAAAACCAACATCAGGAGAAATATATATTGACGATAAACCTATTTCAAAGCAAAATGTTATCGATTTAAGAAGGAATATTGGGTATGTGATTCAGAATACAGGTCTGTTTCCACATACAATTAAAGAAAATATTGAATTAATTCCAAGATTGAAGAAAGAAAAATCAATACAGGAAATAGAGCAAAAGACTGTAGATTTACTTAAAATGGTCGATTTAGATAGTAGTGAGTACTTAAACAAATACCCTTCAGAATTAAGTGGTGGACAGCAACAGAGAATAGGTGTTGTAAGAGCGATAGCAACAGATGCTGATATAATACTTATGGATGAACCTTTTAGCGCACTAGATCCGATAACTAGAACTACACTTCAGGAGGAATTATTCAATTTACAAGATGAACTAAAAAAGACAATAATATTTGTTACTCATGATATGGATGAGGCATTAAAGATTGCAGATAAAATTTGTATAATGGAAAATGGTTGTATAGCGCAGTTTGATACCCCTGAGAATATACTTAGAAAGCCAGCAAATGATTTTGTAAAAGACTTTGTAGGAGAAAATAGACTTTGGGATAATCCTGAGTATATAAAAGCTAAGGATATAATGATAAAAAAACCTATATCTGTTAAGGGAAACCGTAGAGTTACTCAAGGAATTGAGATAATGAGAACTAGCAAGGTAGATAGTTTATTGATAGTAGACAAGGAATATCACTTAGCTGGTATAGTAACAGTAAAAGATATAAAAGCTACCTTTGATAAATCTACTATACTACAAGATATAATGTCAAAAGATCCTCTATATGTAAATGAAAGTGATACACTAGTTGAAGTCTTAGAAGTCATGAATAAAAATTCAGTTGGATACATCCCTGTTATCTCATCTAAGGGAACTTTAGTAGGGTTAATCACACGAAGTAGTTTGATTTCAGTATTGAGTGAACAATTCCTTGAGATGGAGGTGAGTATACTTGGATAGTTTTTTTAATTTCTTAATACAACAAAAAGGTAAAATTATAGAGTTATTTCTTCAACATATTAGCTTAACGGCAACAGCGATAATAATAGCTGTAATAGTTGGAGTTCCTCTTGGTATTTTGATATCTAGGACTCCGAAACTTAGAAAAATAGTGTTAGGTTTCGTAAACTTGGTACAAGCTGTTCCATCTATGGCGTTACTTGGGCTACTTGTTCCTATCCTCGGTATAGGAAGCAAGCCAGCTATATTTTCAGTAGTTATATACTCGCTACTTCCTATTGTAAAAAATACGTATATAGGTATTAGCAGTATTGATCCAGTAGTATTGGAGTCTGCAAAAGGTATAGGACTTACAAAAAATCAGACATTATTTAGAATACAATTTCCACTAGCTCTACCAATAATAATGGGAGGGGTCAGAATATCGGCTGTAACAGCAGTTGGACTAATGACACTTGCAGCATTTATAGGAGCAGGTGGGCTTGGATACTTAGTATTCTCTGGGGTTCAAACTGTAAACAACAGTATGATACTTGCAGGGGCAATACCTTCATGTATATTAGCCCTTTTGGTAGATTACATATTCTCGCAGATAGAAATAGCAGTAACTCCAAAAGGATTGGATCTTAAAAGGGGTAAAAAGAACTTTATAGGCTTAAAGGTCGTAAGCGCCATACTTATTGTAACAATAATAGTTACGGGAATAGCTCCAGCGATATCTGGCAAAAAAGATACGATAACGATTGGGTCAAAAAACTTTACAGAGCAATTAGTTCTAGGTAATATGTACGCTGATTTAGTAGAGGAGAATACAGATTTAAATGTAGAGAGAAAGTTAAACTTAGGCGGATCTTCAGTAACATTTAACGCTCTTGATAGTGGAGAATTAGATATGTATGTCGATTATACTGGTACTATATTATTGAATATAATGAATCATGAAATAATCAGAGATCCTGATAAAACGTATAAAACAACAAAAAATTATATGGAAAAAGAACATAATATAACATTGCTTGATCCTCTAGGTTATAACAACACATTTACACTTGCTATGAAACCAGAGGTCGCAGAAAAATACGGTCTAAATTCTATGTCGGACTTAAGTAAATTCAGTAAGGATATGATTCTTTCATGTACACTTGAGTTTGAAAACAGAGAAGACGCTTATATTGGATTATCAAAATTATACGGTATGAAATTTAAAGATGTTAAAGCAGTAGATGGAAGTTTAAGATATCTAGCTATTAAAAATAACGAGGCTCAAGTAATAGACACTAACTCAACAGAGGGTCTTATCAAAAAATACAAACTTAAAATACTAGAGGATGACAAGGCATTTTTCCCACCATACTATGCAACACCTATGGTTAGAGAAGAAACTTTAGAAAAATATCCAGAGCTTAAAAAAGTTTTAAACATGTTGTCTAATAAAGTTGATCAAGAAACTATGATAGAACTTAATTACCAAGTAGACGAACTTGGAAAATCTCCAGAAGATGTAGCTCATGAATTCTTAGTAAAAGAAGGATTAGTTAAATAGGTTTAAAGGGATTAAAAAAAGACAGGAAGAAAGAAGTGGTTAATAAAGATTTTAACTATATTTACACTCTTCATATTTCAAGCAGAACTAGAATTAAGAAAAATCAAAAAAGAGTTGCCTAAAAAGTTATTTATACAAACTTTTCAGGCAACTCTTTTTAATTAATCCCATTTAATTACTCATTTTATTTAATATACGTGAGAAGTTTATTTGATAAACTTTCTCTGGACGACCTCTATGTTTCTTAGAAATATTTAAATTGGCTAATGTTGCAACTTCAGACTCGTGGAGTATACTTAATATGCGATTAGCAGTTCTAAGTGTAACATTTAAGTAGTCGGACAGTATTTTGGCTGTAATCTCATTTGTACCTCTCTCATCAATCACAGACATTATTTTAGATATATTTGCACTCGAAAGTGGAATATACGATGTAAGTTTATCTACAATAAGGCTGTCAGCTGCATTGATAATTTTATTTTCAGAGTAAAGCGGACCAATCACTTGATTGGCGTCATCGATGATATAAGTGCAACTACCTCCAAGTTCTGCTGATTTAATATTTGCATTTCTAGCATTGCTTTCGGAGTGTGTCTTTGTATTTCCTATTCCCCATCCGATATTTATGTTGTAGGAAATATTATTTAGTACATCATCGATAAAGAAATCTCTATATCCATTTGTTAATTTATACAAGGTGTCTTTCGTAGTGTGTATTTCAATTTTCATGGAACTTTTAATTACCTGCATATTGTAGTAACCATTTTTAACTAATAAATCTGAAACTAGACTGCAAAGTCTAGCTAAAATTTCATCATTATCAAATACAAATTTTTCATCACTGTACTCAGCACTGTCGATTGTTATAATTCCTGTCGCAAGTTTATTTTTATCTAATCTATCAAATTCTAATTTATTAAGTACATTTAAAAAAGTATTTAGTATAGATTCAGATGATGGAGACATGTATACGCACTTGTATCCTAAGTCATTTAAGATATTGCTGAGTATATAGTTTCTAGTTATCGATAAATTTATCTTATTATTTTTCCATAAATCTAGATGAATGTCCAAAAGTATATCGTTGAGAATTTTAAAGTCGCGTACTGGTTGGTCAATATCAAAATCGCGAATTGTATACGGACACCTTTCATGGTCTATCAATGAGTATATATCGTAGTAGTTGTTATCCAACCTCAAAAAATCCATGAACATTTTAGATATATCTAAGCTCCTATCTTCAATCAATTCTTTAAATATATATTTGTAGAAATCTCTATCTCCTAGCCTTAAGTAATCCATTGGAACAGCAATATTTTCAACGCTTTCTTTAATCATTGAATACGCTATAACACCACTACATACAAAGGCATCATATTTCTTTACATTTTCATTGTAGATGTTAATAAGTTTTGTGTAAGAATCGAAATTATCTACTACAATAAGATCTACTTCGCATTTATCGCCTATTTTATCTATAGTTTTATAAAACCAATCATTTATATAATAATCGGTAGTAATGAAACCTATTCTATATTTCATTTTTTCCTCCTTTAATTACATGTCAAGAAGTACTAGTCCAAATTAATTCTATAATAGTCTTTAAATAGAGTCAATATTTTCTGAAAATAAATAGAAAAATATGTGGTTTAATAAGCTGAACATGTAAAATAACGAAAAATCAGAAAATAAAAAAAGTATTGACGAATCAAATAAAATGGTGGTATTCTCAATACAAGACTAGTCTTTAAACATTTCCAAAATAGAAAAAAGACAATGAAACTATGACAAATAGAGTAAATAGCAATATAAGACAAGATTAAACAATTAGGGGTGAATATTTTGAATAATTATTTAAATGAAATTAATGGATTTATCGACAGTAAAAAAATGAAATTATTGATTTATGGGAAGAGATAGTTAACCTAGAAAGTTTTACTGCTGACAAACAGAGTGTAAACATTGTAGCCAATAGAATGAAAACTGAATTTGTAAAAGAAGGATTTGATGTAGAACTGATAGATGTTGGACCAAACGGCAATACATTAGTTGCAACTCTAGGATTGGACAGAGGTAAAGAACCAGTTATATTCTCAGGACATATGGATACTGTATTCAAAAATGGAACTTTTGGAGAAAATCCTTTTAGAATCGAAGGCGATAAGGCATATGGACCTGGAGCTTTAGATATGAAAGGCGGAATAGTAATAGCATTATACGTAATTAAGGCTTTAAACTCAATTGGATACGATGAAAGACCATTAAAAGTAATATTATCAGGTGATGAAGAAAGTGGACACGAAGGTTCAACAGGAGAGAAAGCATTACTAGATGCAGCAAAAGGCGGATACTGTGCATTCAACATGGAGACAGCACTAGTAAACAACAGCTTATGTACTGGAAGAAAAGGAAGAATTGGATGTGTTGTTGAGGTAGAAGGTGTTGAAACACATGCAGGAAATGACTTTGCAGGCGGAATAAATGCTATTGAAGAAATGGCTCACAAGATATTAGAAATACAAAATTTAACAGATCTTGATGAGGGTGTAACAGCGAGTGTAAGTGTTATTAGCGGTGGTAGAATACCAAATGCAATACCAAAAGACTGTAAAATAGATGTAGACATAAGATTTGACAAAGTTGAAGATATGGATTCAATAAAACAAAAAGTAAATGATATTTGTGCTAAAACTTATGTAGATGGTACAACAACTAAAGTAAGCTACATAGCTCAATTAATGGCTTTTGAAACTACTGAAAATGTTATGAAATTCTATGATTTTGTAAATGAAGTTTGCCATGAGAACGGTTTCGCGAAGTTTGGATCTAAGAGACTAGGCGGAAGTTCAGACGCAAGTTACTTGACTATTGCAAACGTTCCCACTCTATGTGCATTTGGTGTTCAAGGTCAATGGAATCATACAGTTAGAGAGTATGCGCTTGTAAATTCAATGTTTGAGAGAGCAAAGATAATATCAACAGTTGTACTTAACTTAGATAGATTTATATACTAAAAATTGTAGGGGGAATTAAATATGGAAAAAGCAAATGAGCCAAATAACGTAACTTGGAAAGGCTACCTGTCACTATTTTTTCTTATAGTATTATTCTCTGGGGTTTTCAAAGATGCAAATAGTTTTTTAAAGGCATTTGACTTCGCAAACCTTACAGGAAGCTTTGGACAGATAGTTGATGGAGTAGACTTTACAGGAAAAGGCGGAACTGGAGCTAAAGATGGATTTCTATTCGCTTTAACATTAGTTCCTACTGTATCACTTGCAGTTGGACTTATAGATGTAGTTGAGACAATGGGGGCAATGAAAGCCGCAGCAAAGCTATTTAATCCTATTCTTAGACCTTTACTTGGAATACCAGGAGCTGCTGGCATAGCCTTCGTATCATCTTTCACTAGTTCGGACGTAGCTTCTATAATGACTAAAGAACTTGTTGAGAGTGGAGATCTGACAGATGATGAACGTACAATATTCGTAGCATATCAGTATGCAGGTTCAGCCGTAATACTTAATACTATTAATACACAGGCACCTTTACTTCCAATAGCACTTATGGCAGTTGGTCCAATAATCTTAATAGAGATATTCTGTAAGTTATTAGGTGCGAATTTAATAAGACTTTATATCAATATAAAAAATAAAAAGCAAGGGAGTGTTGCATAATGACTCAACAAGCAGGAAATGTAGTTGAGAATAAAAAACCAAGGAAGTCTGTCGTTGAGATATTTATGAACGGTGCAAAAAAAGGATTTTATATAGGTGTAGAACAAATACTACCTGCCATGATAATGGGTTATATGATAGTTACATTCTTACAATTAACAGGACTAGTCGATGTATTTGGTAAGGTATTTGGACCAGTTATGGGTATCTTTGGACTGCCAGGAGAATCTGTGGTTGTATTGATATCAGCATTCTTTGCAAAAGCAGCAGGTGCGGCTACGGCGGCAAATCTATTTGCTCAAGGTCTTATTACAGCTCCACAAGCTACAATACTTATAATGCCGTGTATGTTAATGGGTACACTAGTTGGACATTATGCAAGAATAGTTTTAGTTGCAAATACTAGTGCAAAATATAGAGGTATATTGTTATTAGTTCCTATATTCGACTCAGTGGTAGGTATGCTACTTATGAGATTATTCTTAACTTTATCGGGACTTATGTAATTTGATTATTTTTAAAGTTTGAGTATACAAAATTACAACGTTTGCACAAAGTTGTTCATATAGTTTACAAAATATCAAATACAGTTTATAACTGCATTTGATATTGATTTTTAAATAAAAATTCTAAATTAATTATATTGTAAACCATTGAAATTGGTGATAACATCTTTTTAGAGACATATTAATCTAGGAGGATTTGACATGAAAGAGATATGCTTAAAAAATGATACTAAAGTTGTTATTAGAGATGGAAAAAAAGAAGATGCACAAGCGGTAATCGATTTCTACAATGAAGTGGGTGGAGAGACTCCATTTTTATCTTTTGGAAAGGGCGAATACAAAGCGTCTCTAGCTGATACAGAGTCCGGTATTGAATCATCAAAGTCTTCAGAAAACTCTGTAATGCTGATTGCATTTGTAGGAGATGAAATAGCTAGTATAGCTACTATCGATTCTAATCAAAAGGCAAAGGGCAAGCATGTTGGAGTATTAGGTATAGTTGTAAAAGAGAAGTACTGGGGAATTGGACTTGGCAAAGAACTTATGATAGATCTAATAGAATGGTGTAAGGGCAACGGAATCACTAAGAAAATAACTCTTGTTACCAATGAAGAAAATACTAAAGCAATTGAACTTTACAAAAAAGTAGGGTTTGGTGTAGATGCAATACTTGAAAAAGAGAATTTTTATGGTGGAAAGTACACTAATTTAGTAAGAATGTCATTACTTTTTGGCATATAGTCTTATATATGATTTTTTTCTTGCAATAAATTAACTAAATTACGATATTAAAAGACTAGATATATATCTAGTCTTTTTGATGTTTTTTGTATAAATTTATCGTAAAAACCAATATTTAATATAATAAATAAAGAATATTTATTATTCTAATTATATTAATGAGTTTAAAATATGAATATTTAAATCACTGCAGTTGTGTTAATTAAAGAATTTTAGAATTATGTTGTTGTTGAGTTTTATGATATAATCAATACATAAAACTAATAAATTTCTAAGATAATTTGGAGGAATAAAATGAAAAAGTTGTCTAATATATCTTACGAGTATTTGAACAGCAAACTTAAATATTTGAGATTATTATCAAAGACTTACCCTAGCATTTCAGAAGCTAGTGCAGAAGTAATAAATCTAGAAGCAACTCTAAATCTTCCAAAAGGAACTGAGCATTTTGTAACCGATTTACACGGTGAATACGAGCCTTTTGTACACGTATTAAAAAATGGATCTGGAGTTATAAAAAGAAAAATAGAAGAGCTTTTTGCAGGAACACTATCTGAAAAAGAAAAAAAGATGTTAGCTACATTAGTGTACTATCCTGAGCAAAAACTAGACCTTATAATAGAGCAAGAGACTAATATGGAGGAATTCTACAGACTAAATATATACAGACTTATTGAACTTTGTAGATACGCTTCTAGTAAATACACGAGACTAAAAGTTAGAAAACTTTTACCTGATGAATTTAAATATATAATAGAAGAATTATTACACGAAGATATAAAGAGTGAACATAAAGAAAAATACTTTAAAAGCATAGTAGAGACAATTATAGAAGTCGATAGAGCTAAGGAATTTGTAATAGACATATCTACAGTTATACAAAAACTTGTAGTGGATAGATTACATGTTATAGGTGATATATATGACAGGGGGCCTAGACCCGATATAATTGTAGACAAACTTATGGAGCATCACTCTGTAGATATACAGTGGGGAAATCACGATATACTTTGGATGGGGGCTGCTGCTGGAGAGAAGACTTGTATAGCCAATGCCCTTAGGATTTCTGCTAGGTATGCAAACTTAGATATACTAGAAGATATTTACGGAATAAATCTTCTTCCTCTAGCTACATTTTCACTAGATACTTATAAAGACGATCCATGTGATCAATTTATGCCGAAAATAAGCGATCAAAACTTTACAACTAGGGAAAAGTATTTAATGGCTAAAATGCACAAGGCTATAAGTATAATTCAGTTTAAACTCGAGGGAGAAGTTATCAAAAGAAGACCAGAGTTTGAAATGGACAATAGGCTTCTGCTGGATATGATAGACTACGATTTGTCTACAATAAATTTAAAGGGCAAGACTTACGAGTTAAACGATACTAATTTCCCTACAATAGATAAAAATGATCCATATAGACTATCTGAAGAAGAAAATATGGTAATGGAGAGATTAGCAACTTCGTTTAAAGGAAGTGAGAAGCTCCAAAAACACATTTCTTTTCTCTTTACAAAAGGAAGTATATATTTAAGAGCAAACTCAAATCTGCTAATACATGGATGCGTACCATTAAATGAAGATGGAAGTTTTATGCCTATGACTATAAAAGGAGAAGAATTCTCGGGAAAAGAACTAATGTTAAAAATGGAGTCTACAATTAGAGAAGGATTCTTTATGCAGAAGAGATGCCCAAACAAGCAATACGGTATGGATATGATGTGGTATATGTGGACTGGTAAATGTTCTTCACTGTTTGGAAAAGACGATATGACGACATTTGAGAGATATTTTATAGATGATAAAGAATCACATAAAGAAAAGAAAAATCCGTATTACAATCTTAGAGAAGACGAAAAAGTTTGTAGAAGTATATTTGATGAATTTGGCTTGGACTACGAGGAATCCCATATAATCAACGGTCATGTTCCAGTGGAAAGTAAAAAAGGGGAAAGCCCAATAAAAGCCAATGGAAGAATTCTAGTAATAGATGGAGGTTTCTCTAGAGCTTACCAGAGAAAGACTGGTATTGCTGGTTATACACTTATATACAACTCAAGAACACTGCAGCTAGTGTCACATGAGCCATTTAGCTCTGCAGAAGAAGCTATAGAAAATGAGAGCGATATACTTTCAACTACTGCTGTAGTTGAGCATAAAGCCAGTAGAAAAATGGTCAGAGATACAGATGATGGGGAAGTTATTCAGGAGAAAATAGACGACTTAAAACTACTACTTTTGGCTTACAAAAAGGGGTTAATTAAATCAGGCCAAGATAATTTAGTTTAAATATAATTTAAAAAGGGGATAAAGTCTATGAAAATCAAAGAATTGTCTACACCGAATTTTATATTAAATTTAGATGCACTAGAGAATAATATAAAAACTGTTCAGGAGCTGAGCGACAAAAACAAAAAAGAGCTTTGGCCTATGACGAAGACTCATAAATCAACTGCGATAGCAAAGATGCAAATTAAGTATGGAGCTAAAGGTCTTTTAGTAGGAACTGTGGATGAAGCTGAATCTTTTATGAATGCTGGAGTAAAAGAAATAACTTTTCCATATCCGATAGCTAATCCAGTTGATATAAAAAGAGTAATAGATCTTTCAAAACAGGGAAGAGTTATACTTAGTTTTGACAACGTAGAAAGTGCAAAAATATGGAATAAAATGTTAGTAGAATTAAACTCTGCTTTTGAGTACTTTATTCTAATAAATTCAGGACTTAATAGACTAGGGGTACTTCCAGAAGACTGTGTAGAGTTAGCAAAGAAATTATCAGAGTTTAAAAACTTAAAGTTAATTGGTATAAGTACTCACCCAGGTCATGTCTATGGAATCACTTCTGGTAGTGAAATAGCAGAAATATCAAGACAGGAAATTGCTGCTATGTCAACAGCTAAAAATGCACTATTGGAAAATGATTTTGATGTAGATGTAGTTGCTTCAGGAAGTACGCCTACATTCTTTGATGTTGTAGACGATGAAGCTTTGGGTGTACTTAGACCAGGAAATTATGTGTTTTACGATAATATTCAGTTGTCACTAGATGTATGTAAAGAAGAAGATTGTTCTCTGACTGTTCTTGGGACAATAATATCAAGGCCAAGTGAAAATCTATTTATAGTAGATGTTGGAAGTAAGTGTTTGGGACTAGATAAAGGAGCTCATGGCAGTGCTTTAATAACTGGATTCGGAAGAGTTAAGGGACGCGATGAATTAAGCGTAATCGGCTTATCTGAAGAAGTTGGAAAAATACAAATAGAAGGCGACACCGACTTAAGTATTGGCGATAAAATAGAGATAATACCAAACCACTCTTGTTCTTGTTTAAATATGACAAGTTATGTTATTGGATATAGAGGGGATGAAGTTTCTGAGATAATAAATATCGATGTAAGAGGTAACTCTAAAAAGCCAATTATATAAAATTATTTTAGCAAAAACCCCTAAATTACAATTAAATTGTAATTTAGGGGTTTTTATAGTTCGAGTTATCTAAAGTTTTTTGAAAAGTTAGATACGTTTTCTGAAAAATTAATTGAAGTGTTTCCTGAGGTTTTGGAAAACGATTAAATTAATATATGTAGGAATTTTATATCAATTGGAATGATAAAGTCATTAGGCTTTGATTCAGTAGTTGATATTGAGATTTCTACCTTTTTTATGCTCCATTAAAATTTCTGGTTATATTTTAGGACATGTAAAAATAGAATTATATAAACAAGAGAGGAGGACAAGGAATGAATAAATTGCCAAGAGAAATAATCAAATCACTGTCGCCACACATAAGAGAAAAGATAGAAAAAATATCTAGAGAAGATGTAAGAATTACAGGAAATTTTGAAATAGAAGAGATAAGATTAAGAGCTAATAAACCGCTTATATTGAATGCAAACAACACAGACTATTTCTACGATGTAGATACAGAGGGTCTAAGTATCTATCCGATAAATCCTTATATAGTTACAAAGGAGGATGTGGAGCAGACTTTTCAAATAATTTGCAAGTACTCAATACACTCTTTTATGGACGATATACAAAAAGGATTTATTACACTTAGCGGAGGACATAGGGTTGGATTAGTTGGAAAAGTAATAGTTGAAAATGGACAAGTAAAGAATATCAAGCACATATCATCTTTAAATATAAGGGTTTCAAGGGAGATAAAGGGATGTGCTGATAAGATATTAGGATATATAGTAGTAGGAAAAAACAAAGTAAACAATACAATAATAATATCTCCGCCTCAATGTGGGAAGACGACTCTTTTGAGAGATATAGTTAGAAATTTAAGCAATGGAAATGAACAGCTGGGATTTCATGGTATGAAAGTATCGCTTATAGATGAACGTAATGAGATAGCTGGATCGTATTTAGGGGTTCCACAAATGGACGTTGGAATTAGGACAGACATAATTGAGACATGCCCTAAAGAACTTGGAATAACTATGTTACTTAGATCGATGTCGCCTAATATAATAGTTACAGATGAAATAGGAAGTGAGCAGGAAGTAAAATCATTGTACACGGCTCTAAATGGAGGGGTAAGCCTGATAACAACTGTACATGGGGATTCTATTGAAGATATAAAAAATAGAAGAGAGCTAAGCAGGCTGCTTGATGAAGAGCTATTTAAAAAAGCTATAATACTCTCCGCAAAAAATGGGGCGGGAACAATAGAAAAAATATATGATCTAGTAGAAAAGAGATGGTATTTTGCAAATTAAAATAATGCTAATAGGATTTCTGATAGGTAGTAGTTATTTGATAGGTGAATACATCTATAAAATGTATGTAAGTAGGCACAGGCAAATAAACGACCTTATAAGAATTCTCGAAATAATAAGGATGGATTTATCCTTTGGAATGTACACATTAGAAGAGATATTTGACAGAGTTGGGGATAAAGATTCTTCTGTTTACTCTAGATTTTTTAAAAGCATGTCATACGGTTTAAAGAGTGATGATATAGGCACTCTTGATGAAATATTAACCTGTAATATTGGTATTTTAAATAAGGATACGTATTTAGCATCTAAGGAAGTAGATGAAGTGAATAAATTGATTGCGACTTTGGGAAAAAGCGATGTAGAATCTCAACAAAGGATGATAGACCTTACAATTGAGAATTTAAAGAAACATACTAGTGAGACAAAAGAAGATATAACAAAAAAGGGGATGCTTTACAAAAAATTAGTGACATTTGTAGGTATTGGTGTATGTATAGTTTTATTTTAAAAAATAAATTCTACTGAGGGGTGATAATGTGGATATAACTTTAATTCTAAAGGTAGCAGGTATAGGAGTTCTTATTTCAGTGTTAAATATGGTTTTAGAAAAGACTGATAGAAAGGACTGGACGGGACTTACAACTTTAGCCGGCGTAATAATAGTTCTTGGACTTGTAATAACAGAGATAAGTACACTTTTTAACACTGTTAGAACGATGTTTCAACTTTACTAGTAGGTGGTGATAATTTGGAAATAATGCAATTAATCGGAGTTGCACTCGTTTCAACTACACTCTGCTTAGTAATAAAAAAAGATAGACCTGAAATAGCGAATTTTATAGCAATTATTGCAGGCGTAATAATACTAATGTCTGTAGTATATAAACTCAATTTTATTATTGAGGGAATACAGGGATTAGCAGACAAAGCAAATATTCCTACAATGTATATATCCTTAATTATAAAATTGATAGGAATTGCGTATTTAGTGGAGTTCGCTATTTCACTTTGCAAGGATTGTGGGGAAAACAATATAGCCTCAAAACTTGAATTTGGAGGAAAGATAGTTGTAATGTCGATGTCTTTTCCAATTTTATTATCTATTGTGGAGATGGTACTTAGTATTATTCCATCGTAAAGAATGAGAGTGCAATATAAATACTTATAGCTAATGCGAGGAGTAGATAACTTATGAAAAAAACTTTTTTTAAGTTAATGTTGATTTTTATAACCACTCTATTGTTGTTAAATGCACTGTCACTAAATGGTTATGCAGAAGGACAAAGTGAATTTGATGGAACACAAAAGAGTATTGACAGCTATATTAATGGGCAGTTGGACAAAGTAGATATCAATGAAATACAAAAATATTTAAATGAAGATGATGTATTAAATGATGTTGATTTGAAGACATTTATAAAAGATCTCTTTAAGGGAGAAAAAAATATATTTGATCTATTTAGTAAAGATGGCATTAAAATGTTGCTATTTGATGAGTTTAAAGCGAGCTTAAAGGTAGTTTCGGTGATATTAGTACTAGCTCTCCTATCGGCTATTCTAAAAAGTTTAGACAACTCATTCTCATCTGGGGCAGTAAGCCAGATAGCAACGTACATAATTTTTATAACCATGGTATCTCTGACCTTGGTCGGGTTTAAGGACGTGCTTGAAATATGCTACAACAGTATCGACAGAGCTATTTCACTTATGCAGATAATGATGCCGATACTTATAAGTTTCTTGCTCTTGATAGGTTTTCCAATTACATCGACTACTTTGAATCCTATATTTATAGGGGGAGTAACATTTATAAATGTGGTATTTAAAAAGTTCTTATTTACATCTATGATAGTTGCTTTTGGAGTACTTATAATTAATAATTTATCTAAAAACTTAAAGTTAAAGAAGATGTTTTCATTTATAAAACAATTTAATCTAGTTTCTATAGGGGCTATGTTTACAGTTTATTTGGGACTAGTATCTATTCAAGGGCTTTATGTAACCAGCTTTGATAAGTTTAGTATGAAGACTGCTAAATTTGCTGTAGGAAATTTTATACCAGTTGTAGGGGGATTTGTTTCAGATTCTATAGATATAATACTTTCGTCGTCACAACTTATAAAAAATATATTTGGGGGTATAGGGCTTGTTATACTTATCGGTCTGTGTATCGTGCCAGTTATAAAAATTATATCTGTAATAGTCGTGTACAAAGCAGTTGCAATTGCGGTTGAGCCAATAGGTGAAGAGAGTATTTCCACTTTCTTAAACGAGGTCGCAAATCTTATGATAATTATGTTGGCTTCTGTTATTGCAATATCTGTAATGTTTTTCGTCACAATAGCCATTCTCACATCAATAAGTGTTGTTGGTCGGGGATAATCGTATGGGTTAAAGTTTAGATTGAGGTGTATTTTATGTTTGAGAGCGTTAAATTGTGGATAGTGAGTGTTTTGATAGGTGCATTTATAGTAAACATAGTTGATATGCTTTTACCGAAGTCTTCTATAAAGCCTTATATAAATTTAGTTCTAAATTTTATATTCGTATTTATAGTAATAACTCCAGTAGTAAATTTTTTTAGCAATAATATAAGTATGGAAGATAGAATTTTAAAATCTATGAATGAATACAATAAGAAGTATGAGGATAGTTCAAATTATTTAGCTAAAGAGACCGGGACTACTTCTAGTCTCTCAAGTGGATATGAAGAAAGTCTAAGAGAGGTTATTAAGCTCAAACTAGATGAGTATGGATATGATTTAGAAGACATAGAATTAGATGGATCGAAGATAAACAATATAAAAATAAAAGAGAAAAATAGTAATAAAGAAAGTCAGACAAACATAGAATCTAGTGAAAAAGAAAATTCTAAAGAAGTCTTTAATAAGAAAGATGTACATGAGCTAAAACTAAACCAAGACAAACTTAAAGATGATTTAGTAAAAGTACTGGATGTTTCAGTAGAGACAATACATATTGATAAATAGGAGTTGAAAAGATGTTTAAAAACTTTTTTAAGAATCTGAATGAAAAGGATAAGAAAAAGCTTTACTCACTGGTTATAGTAGCAGGAATTTGTGTAGTATCTCTGGTGTTGTTATCGGTATTTCCTAACGGTTCCAAAGTTAAAGAGGAAGCTGATGAAGGAGCTACAGATGAAAATGTAAGTGTTTCTGAGAACTCAGATCAAGCAGATATGGAAAATAAATTGACAAGAATACTAACAAAAATTGAAGGAGCTGGAGATGTAGATGTAATGGTTACTTTTGAATCGAGTGAAGAGATTCAACCAGCATATAATTCAAATCAAACTACCGAGACGACAGAAGAGAAGGATGCGCAGGGAGGAGAGAGAACTGTTACTACATCGAGTGAAAACAAAACTATGATTACATCTGGATCAAGTGATTCTGTGGTAATAAAAACCATAGAGCCGAAAATCAAAGGTGTAATAGTAGTAGCCAGCGGTGCAAGTAGCACTAAAGTTAAAGAAACTCTTTATAGCGCAGTTCAGACTTCATTACAAATAGCGGGTCATCAAGTTGAAATATATTCTAAATAAATAGATTTAAAGTCTTTAAGTAAAATAATCAAAATAACTTGTTTAAAAAATAAATTATTATTACATATATGGGGGGAATAAAATGAAATTTAATTATAAAGGAAGAGGATTTGTTGTACTATCACTTACAGTAATGCTTATAGCTGTAGGTACAGTAAACTATAAACTTAGTAAAAAGTCGCTACTTGAAACATCACAAGAATTTAAGGCGTACGAACAAGCGCAATACGAAAAAAATACTGAAAATGCTAAAACTGATGAAGCGGATTCTAAAGACGCAGTGAACAAAGAAACAGCTAATACAGAAGCCGAGAATGAAGAAACAGATATACAAGTAGTGGATAGCAAAAACAGCAAAATAGATGAAAAAGTAACAGAGACAAGTAAACAAATAAAAGAGCAATTATCATCAGAAAAGAATATGAAAAAATCCACTTACATACTTGATATGAAAATGACTAGAGAAAAACAGAGAAACGAACTTGTTCAGGATTTAAATGAAATGATAAATAATCCTTCTACTACAGAAGAATCTAGAAAAGAAGCATCAAATATGAAACTTGGTTTAGTTAAGAGTCAAGATACCGAGCTGAAGATAGAGAACATACTCAGTACAAAGGGATATGAAGAAGCCCTAGTTTATATAAGCGATGGCAAAGTAAATGTAGTAGTAAATGAAAAGAAAATAGATAAAACTGATGCAGCAAAGATATTTGACCTAGTTGCAGAACAGGCAAATGTCGAGTATGAAAATATAAAACTTACAAACAATAGCAAGTAAAAATTGAGGGGCATTATGCCCCTTTTTTTATTTATAAATTATAGATACTTAGTATCGAGTAAACACATAAAAAAATAAAGAATTGCTACATCAATCTTATAAAAAAGAACAGTACAATTATCTACCTCATGAAAATAGAGCGGATTTTAACTTATTTTTTTAGTTGTAAAATATTTTATAGTATAGATAAATTTGGTTATAAAAAACAATAAACTACATAAACTAAATATTAATATAGTTTTGAGTCAACCCTACCTTGCAAATATCGGTAGTATTTGGTATCATTATACTTATAAAAAAACTACCTTAAAATGGGAGGTAAATATTAAATGGAAGAGAATAAATTTGGACAAGTAAAAATATCAAATGATGTAATAGCTACGATAGCTGGAATATCAGCATTAGAGGTTGATGGAATAGAGACATCTACAACTTTTACAGATAAATTGTTAAAAAATAATGGCGTTAAGATACAGGTTGATGATGATGATGTTAGCCTGGATGTAATGATCGTTATAAAACATGGCAAACCAATACCAGAAGTAGCTGCAAAGGTTCAAGAAAACATAAAAAATACTGTTGAAACAATGACAGGGTTAGTAGTTTCTCAAGTTAATATTCACGTTCAAGGAATCAGCTTTAAGAAAGAAAAAGTTGAGAAAGAAGAAACGTCTAAAAAAAGCTAAACTATACCCTCTGATATTTCAGAGGGTTATTTGTTTTTATATAAATTATAATTTAAAGGAGAATCACATTTAATGAAAAATGATAGAGCACAAAAGGTAACTACCAGAGAGTATATGATGAAGTTTATGTATCAGGTGGAAGTAAACAAAAAGGAAGAAGAAGACTTATTAGAGCTAGTAGAAGAGTTTTTAAATTCAAATACAGAGTTCATTATAGAGAGATACAAAGAGCTTAGAGAAAAGTACTTAAATGAAAAGAAACTTGATATAGATGATGAAGTGATAGAGCTTGAAGATGCAGTTGACAAAGACTACGTTGTAAGTTTTTGTGTAGCTATAAATGAAAATAGATTAAATATAAATCGATTGATAAATAAATACGCTAAGAACTGGACAGTGGACAGAATGCCTAAAGTTGATTTATCGATACTTAGAGTATCTATATGTGAAATTCTTTACATGAATATGCCTAATAAAATTTCTATAAATGAGGCAGTCGAGCTTGCAAAAATTTACTGTGATGACAAATCTCCGAAATTCATAAATGGGATACTTGGAAGTATTGTAAATGAAAACGAAAAATAACATAGTAATTGGAATTGACACTAGCTGCTATACTACTTCAATAGCAGCTATATCTTTTGATAGAGATATTATTTTAAATGAAAAGATAATGTTAAAGGTCAAAAAAGATTCCAAGGGGCTTAGACAGAGCGAGGCAGTTTTCCAACATGTAAATAATTTGGGATATATAAGTGAGCAATTGAATAAAATACTAGAGGAATGCAATGTAGTAGCGATTTGTGCTTCATCAAGACCTAGACCAATTGAAAACTCATATATGCCAGTTTTCACAGTAGGCCTTAATTTCGCGAAGCTGTATTCAACGATATCTGGTTCTAAATTTTATGAGACAACACATCAAGAAAATCATATTGAAGCGGTTTTGCTAAATTCTAGGATTATAAATAAAAAAAGATTTTTATCAGTTCATATATCTGGAGGAACTACAGAGATTTTACTATCAGAGAAGTTGAGTGAAGATTCAGCAAATGAAGATTATAATATAGAAATAGTAGGCGGAACTAGAGATGTAAGTTTTGGACAGCTTATAGATAGGCTGGGAGTAGAATTTGGATATGAATTCCCTTGTGGAAAATATATTGACGAAAATTCTTTGAATTGCGACTTAAATATAGAAAAGGGATTAAAGACATCTGTAAAAGACGGTTATATGAATCTTTCAGGGATTGAGAATCAAATAAATAATTTTATAAAAGAAAAGTATAGGAATATAGAAAGTGCGGACAAAAATTACGTTTCGAAATTACTAATGGATACTCTTTCTAGAAGTATTTCTAAATCACTTATTTATATATGTGAAAAATACGAAGTATATGAGGTATTATTTGCAGGAGGAGTTTCTGCTAGTAAATATCTATCAAAAAGCATAACAGAGAAGCTTTCAAAAAATGATATTAAAGCATATTTTTCAGAGCCAAAGTATTCAACAGATAACGCAGTAGGTTGTGCTATAATAGGTTTAAACAAATTTTTAGGAGAATAAATATGGAAATTAGAGCTTTGGATATAAGTGAGGCAAATTCATATATAAAGAGAATATTGATAAACGACCCCATACTGGATAACCTAAAAGTAAAGGGCGAAATATCAAATTTTAAAGTGCACAGTAGTGGAAATGTCTATCTATCTCTAAAAGATGAAAAATCTAAGCTAAACTGTGTAATATTTAAAAACAACTACAATAAAAATTTAGATCTAGACAATGGAACTAATATTGTCGCAAAGGGATATATTTCTGTATATGAAAGAGATGGAGCGTATCAACTATATATAAATGATATAGAAATAGAGGGAATAGGAAACCTCCATATCGAGTTTAATAAATTAAAGGAAAAGCTGAATAAGGAAGGTCTGTTTGACCCAAAATATAAAAAGGCTATTCCGAAAATGCCAAGCTCTATAGGAGTAGTAACATCACTTAC
This sequence comes from Clostridioides mangenotii TR, assembly GCF_000498755.1. Classification (GTDB taxonomy): domain Bacteria; phylum Bacillota; class Clostridia; order Peptostreptococcales; family Peptostreptococcaceae; genus Metaclostridioides; species Metaclostridioides mangenotii_A. The sequence continues at coordinate 76,235 of NZ_AXUS01000005.1, forward strand.
TGGAGCTGTAATTAGAGATATCATAAATGTAATAAAGAGAAGATTCCCGAAAGTTAATATAAAACTTTACCCTGTAAATGTACAGGGAAGTAAATCTAAAGACGATATTTGTGAAGGTATAAGATTTTTTAATAATATAGAAAATGTAGACACAATCATAGTTGGACGTGGCGGAGGATCTATAGAAGAGCTTTGGTCTTTTAATGAAGAAGATGTAGCAAGAGAGATATTTAAATCAAAGATACCGATAATTTCTGCAGTTGGACATGAGACCGATTTTACAATATGTGATTTTGTATCAGATATGAGGGCTCCAACGCCATCTGCTGCAGCCGAACTTGTAACCCCATCAATTGATGAAATAAATTATAAACTAATAAATATAAAGAATAGAATATCAAAATCTTTAACAAATCAGATTAATATTGATGAATACAAGCTAATGACTACATTCGATAAAATAAATAGCTATTTAGAGTCGTATATTATTAAAGATAAAATTATACAACTAGATAAGATATATGATAAAATAACCTTTGGGGTAGAAAATAATCTCAAATTTAAAATCGAAAAACTTGTGAATACAGGTGCAGTTTTACACAATTTAAGTCCTTTAGCAACTATGGATAGAGGATATAGTATTCTCCAAAAGGATGGGGATGTGGTTAAGAGCGCAAATGATTTAAAGGTTGATGAAAAAGTTGACATTGTGCTAAAAGATGGCTGTATAAACTGTACAATTGATAATATAGAAGTAGATGAGGTATAGATAATGAACCTAAAATATGAAGAAGCATACTTGAGACTTGAGGAAATACTTAGAGATTTAGAGTCTAATAACGCTAGCCTTGACGAGTCATTAGAACTTTATGAAGAAGGTATTGCTCTTTACAAGCACTGCAATAAGCTTTTAGAAGACGCACAACTTAAAATAAGCAAGTTCAATAGACTTGGTGTAGAAGAAGAGCTAGATTTAGGGGAGGAATAATATGGAATTCAACAGTTCACTGAGAAAAAGAGCAAGTTATATTGAAAATATTTTAAATGAATATATGCCAAAAGAAGAAGGCTATCAAAAATCTGTAATAGAAGCTATGAACTACAGTCTTAGTGCAGGTGGAAAAAGGCTAAGACCAATCCTAACTTTAGAGGCTTGTAAAATTGTCGGAGGTAATGAAGAAGATGCGATTCCATTTGCAGTTGCAATAGAAATGATACATACATACTCACTTATACACGATGATCTTCCTGCGTTGGATAACGACGACTTGAGAAGGGGCAGAGCTACAAATCATAAGGTATACGGTGAAGCTATGGGAATTTTAGCTGGAGATTCGCTTTTAAATTACGCATTTGAAATTATGTTAAAAGGATCTCTTGGCAAAAATAACCCAGAAAAGTATTTAAGGGCAGTGTATGAAATAGCTAGACATGCTGGAATATACGGGATGATTGGCGGTCAAGTAGTAGATGTTGAAAGTGAAGATAAAAAAATAGATAAAGAAAAATTAGACTATATACACAACAATAAAACTGCTGCTATGATAATTGGATGTATGAGAGCAGGAGCAATAGTTGGTGGAGCTGATCAAGTTGAGCTTGAGAGCGTTACTAATTATGCAAAAAATATAGGTCTTTCATTCCAAATTGTAGACGATATTTTGGATATAGTAGGCGATGAAGAAAAGCTGGGTAAAAAGGTAAACAGTGACATAGAAAATAATAAATCAACATATCCATCTTTATTAGGGTTAGAAAAATCTAGAGATATTGCGACAGAATTGATATCAGATGCCAAGAATAGTATAGAAACTACATTTGAAAGCGCGGATTTTTTAAAGGGTTTAGCTGATTATATTATTTCACGAGAATGTTAAAATCAAATCTGTAGAATTCTTAGGAGGGCGACATGGAATTTTTTTTAGAGCTTCTAAATAACGGTGCTTTGGGTATAAGTATAGTAGCTTGTTTTTTAGCTCAATTTATAAAGATATTCACAGGGAAAAACAAAAGAATAGAGCTAACAAGAGTGCTTACATCAGGTGGTATGCCGAGTTCTCACAGTTCATTTGTAACGAGTTTAGCTACAGTTGTAGGACTTGAAAAAGGCTTTAATTCAACAGACTTTGCTATAACAGCAGTTTTGGCGATAATAATAATGTACGATGCCGCTGGTGTTAGAAGGGCTGTTGGTAAGCAAGCTATTATATTAAATCAAATAGTAAATGATATTCAGCATAATAAGCCGATAGAGCAGAAAAAGCTAAAAGAACTTATAGGTCACACTCCTATGGAAGTTTGGTTTGGTGGACTGCTTGGGGTACTGACTGCTTTAGTATTAATTTAAGCGTAAACTGTCTCGAAAAAAGTTGTTTTCGGGGCAGTGAATTTTTATATATAAATGTATTTTAAAATTAAGCAAAAGGTGTGAATAATATGTACGAGTATTTAGATAAAGTCAATTCTCCGCAAGATATTAAAAAAATGGACATAGAAAATATTAATTTACTAGCAAAAGATATACGCAAATTTCTAGTTAAATCAATATCGGAAACAGGTGGTCACCTTGCATCTAATCTGGGGGTTGTTGAATTGACTTTGGCTTTGCATAAAGTTTTCGATAGTCCAAAAGATAAGATAATCTGGGATGTAGGGCACCAAGCGTACGTTCATAAAATAATCACAGGAAGAAAAAATGAGTTTCCAACACTTCGCCAGTTAAATGGACTTAGTGGGTTTCCAAAAGAAGAAGAGAGTGAACATGATATATTTGATACAGGTCACAGTAGTACATCGATATCTGTAGCAGTTGGTATAGCATGTGCAAGAGATATTAAAAAAGAGAAATACAATGTAATTCCCGTTATTGGGGATGGTGCTATGACAGGTGGAATGGCTTTAGAAGCCCTTAATTACTTGGGTGATATAGGAACTGACATGACTGTTATTCTAAATGACAATGAGATGTCTATAGATAAAAATGTTGGGGGTATGTCAAAGTACTTCTCAAGCCTTATAAAAAGTTCAAGTGTAGATATGTTTAAAGATGAATTTGAAAAACTTTTGAGTGTTACATCAACTGGAGAGTTTATTTCAAAAACTGCTTATAAATTAAAAGACACAATAATAAATAGCTTTTCACCACAAGAGAGCGAATTCTTCGATTCAATAGGTATAAAGTATATAGGGCCTATAGATGGTCATGATACTAAACAGCTTATAGAGTCTATGACATATGCTAAGTTTTTAAAAGGACCAAAGCTACTACATGTAATAACAAAAAAAGGTAGGGGTTACAGGTACGCAGAAAACCATCCGGATAAGTATCACGGTGTTTCTAAGTTTGATATAAAAGAAGGCGTAGTTCCATCTGGTAAGAAGTCTATTTCAGATGCAGTTGGTGAAAAACTTATAGAAATGGCATCACGTGATGACAAAATTGTCGGCATAACCGCTGCTATGCCATCTGGAACAGGTATGAATCTATTTGAAAAAGTTTATCCAGATAGATACTTTGATGTAGGTATAGCTGAGCAACACGCTACTACTTTTGCAGCCGGGCTTGCTAAAAATGGACTTAAACCGTATTTTGCAGTGTATTCTACATTCCTTCAAAGGGCTTACGACCAATTAATTCACGATGTCTGTCTTACTAAAAAGCCAGTGACATTTTTGATTGATAGAGCAGGTCTAGTAGGAAACGATGGTGAAACTCATCATGGAGTTTTCGACCTAAGTTATTTAAATCCAATACCAAATATTGTGGTTATGGCTCCAAAAGATACAAAAGAGCTAGAATCTATGATGGATTTATCTCTTAAAATAGATTCACCAGTGGCTATAAGATATGCTAGAGGAAATAGTTATTGTCTAGATACTGGACACTATGGAGAAATAAAACTTGGAGAATACGAGGTTTTAAATCAAGGTGAAGATGTAGCTATTTTAGCTATAGGAAATATGGTTAAACAAGCACTTGATGCATGTGAGGTACTTAAAAAGAAAAACATAAAGGCTACAGTTGTAAATGCTAGATTTTTAAAACCGATGGATGAAGAGTTGCTAAAAAAATTATTTACAAACCATAAAAATATAATAACTGTTGAGGACAACTCAAAAGTAGGCGGTTTTGGAAGCAGAGTAAATAATTTTATAATACAAAACAACTGCGATGTAAAGGTAGTTAACTTGGGGATTGCTGAGGAGTTTATCGAGCATGGAAGCCAAGATGAGCTCTATGAAATAGTGGGTATATCATCAAGTAAAATCGCTGAGGAAGTAGAAAAGATTTTAGAAAGGTAATCTTATGAAAAAAAGAATAGATGTTTTACTAGTTGAGCAAGGTTTTTTCGACAGTAGAGAAAGAGCAAAAAAATCACTTATGGCAGGTCTTGTATTCGTCGATAATCAGAGATGTGATAAGGCAGGCACAGAAGTTAAAATAGATTCTAAAATAGAAGTAAAAGGAAATCCGATTCCATATGTAAGTAGAGGAGGACTAAAGCTGGAAAAAGCTTTAAAAAACTTCAATCTTACACTAGAGGGCAAAGTATGTATGGATATAGGATCATCTACAGGAGGCTTTACAGACTGTATGCTCCAGAATGGTGCAACAAAAGTATTTTCTATAGATGTTGGATACGGACAACTCGCTTGGAAGCTTAGACAAGACGAGAGAGTAGTGTGTATGGAGAGAACTAATATAAGATATGTGACATTGGAAGATATCGGTGAGCATGCTGATTTCGCATCAATAGATGTGTCGTTTATATCATTAAAACTAGTTCTTCCTAAAGCAAAGGAACTTTTAAGAGAAGGTGGAGAAGTAGTAGCTCTTATTAAGCCACAATTTGAAGCTGGTCGTGAAAAAGTAGGAAAAAAAGGCGTAGTTAGAGAGAAATCAACGCATATTGAAGTAATAGATATGGTTTCGAGATTTGCATTAGAAAACGGATTTGAGATACTTGAGTTGGACTTCTCCCCTATTAAAGGGCCTGAGGGAAACATAGAGTATTTGATTCATTTAAAGAGCACAGATGCAAAAAATATATTTGATGAGGAAAAATATAAAAACAAGATAGAAGAAATTGTTGAAAAGTCACATACGATGGATAAGTAATTAGTAGGATATTAAAGGGGGCTATATTTTGATCCTTGAGATGTACATGAGAAATTGTGCCTTAATTGAAGAACTTAGGCTTAGTCTAGATAAGATGTTAAATATACTTACTGGAGAAACAGGTGCAGGCAAATCAATTATAATTGACGCACTAAACCTATCTCTTGGAAGTAAATATGATAGATCTTTTCTGAGAAAAGGAACTGATAAAGGGCTTATTGAGATAGTATTCCATACAGAAAACAAAAATATCTTAAATTATTTAGCAGCAAATGAAATCGATGTAGAAGATGACCATTTGATCATAGTCTCAAGAGTGATTTTTTCGGATGGTAAAAGCTCAGCAAGAATCAATGGAAGAACGGTTAAAATATCTACTCTTAAATATATAACGGGGATGATGGTTGATGTTCACGGACAGCATCAAAATAACGCCCTACTAGATGTAGAAACTCATATTGAGTTCTTAGATTTATTCGGTGGCGATTATCTCGATAAGTATAAAGCTAACTACAGAACTATTTACAATAAATACAGTGAAGTAAGAAGATCTTTAAATATTTTAACTGAGAATAAAGATGATATGCAGATTCAAAGGGAGATAGACTTACTAAATTTTCAAATCAATGAAATAGAGTCTGCAAATTTAAGTGAAGGTGAGTATCAAGAACTTCTAAAAAAAAGAGATGTATATAGAAATAGTGAAAAAATTTACAATAAATTAAACCTCAGTTATGAAGGACTTCATAATGGAGAGATTAATATTGTAGATTTAATTGGAGTAGTATCTAAAGAATTGCACGATATAGCGCAATACGATACTAAATTAGAAGAGTACAGCAATGATGTTGAGAGAATAATGTACGAATTACAAGATATTTCTTCTGAGCTTAGAGGTTATAAAGAACATATAAACTTTGAACCTTATGAACTTGAGCAAGTGGAAATACGAATAGACGAGATAAATAATCTAAGACGTAAATACGGAGATACAATTGAAGAAATACTGAAGTATAACGACAAGATAGTATGTAGATTAGATGAGATAATAAATAGAGATGAGAGAGTTGAGGAGCTAAAAAGCGAACTGGCTTCTCTGGAAGAAGATCTTACAGTAAAAGCTGCAGACTTAACGACTGCCAGAAAAGAGTTGGCGCTTGAATTAGAGAAACTTTTGTTAGTAGAACTCGACAGCTTGAATATGAAACATGTATCGTTTAAAGTTGAGTTTTCAGAAGGCGTATTTTCATATGAGGGTAAGGATAATGTTGAGTTTATGGTTTCATTCAACTTAGGTGAAGATATGAAGCCAATAAATAAGGTTGCATCTGGAGGAGAGATGTCTAGATTTATGCTGGCATTTAAGACTATATTAGCGGATATAGACGGAACCGATACTCTGGTATTTGATGAGATAGATACAGGTATAAGTGGAGTAGCAGCTCAAATAGTTGGCGAAAAGCTTTCGAAGATCTCTCTTAAAAAGCAGATAATATGTATAACCCATCTACCACAAATAGCAGCAAATGCTACGACACATTTCTGCATAGAAAAGCATATACAAAACAATAGGACGTTTACTAATATTAAAAAGCTCGATGAAAGCAGCAGAGTTGAAGAAATAGCTAGGTTGATTTCTGGAAGTAAGATAACTGAAAAGACTATTGACCATGCAAATGAGATTATAGAGACGGCTAAAAAGTAAGGATAGAATATAAAATCATTCTAAATTAGATTGATTTTATATTCTATTTTTTAATTAATGTAAAACTATAAAATTCTTTGATTTAATGAAATTATTATTTGATTTGTTTTAATTGGGTATAAGTATTGAGTACAGCTAATTATAAAAAATTGAAATAGGAGTGAATAAATATGTCTATATACGATTTCAGTTTTAAAGATATAAGTGGAAAAGACGTTTCAGTAGCAGATTTTAAGGGGCGAGTTATATTGTTAGTGAATACAGCCAGCAAATGCGGTTTTACGCCTCAGTATGAGGGGCTTGAGAAATTGTATAAAGAGTACAAAGATCAGGGGCTAGTGGTAATTGGATTTCCTTGTAATCAGTTTGCTGAACAAGAGCCGGGAAGTAATATTGATGTTGCGGAATTTTGTAAGATAAGATATGGGGTTTCATTTCCTATTTCTGAAAAGATAGAGGTTAGAGGCGAAAATATAGATCCTATATTTGAGTATTTAACTGATAACACATCATTTCAAGGCTTTGGAAATGGAGTAAAAGCGATAGGCTTACGATTGGCCCTCAAGAAAAAATACAAAGATGAATATAGCGATAATTCTATCAAATGGAATTTTACTAAGTTTTTGATAGATAGAGAGGGTAAAATAATAGGTAGATATGAACCTACTGCTACACCCGAAAGTATGGAGCCTATTATTAATGAATACCTTAAAAAAAGTGATAGAAGTCTTAAATATAATTAAAGTTTAAAAATGTGCTATAAATTAAAATTCCTGGGTATATAAGTTATTACAGGCTTGATAGGAAATAAGAAATAACATGATGATGAATAAAGAAATAAAAAATATAATTAAAAGGAATGGTGGAGAATATGTCGATTTACAATTTTAAATACCAAACAATAGAAGGTAAAGAAGCATCTCTTGCAGATTTTAAGGACAAGGTAGTGTTAATAGTAAATACAGCTAGTGAGTGTGGGTTTACTCCTCAATATGAAGGTCTAGAAAAACTTTACAAGGAGTACAAAGATCAAGGTTTAGTAGTGATAGGATTCCCATGTAATCAATTTAATGGACAAGAGCCGGGAAGCAACAGCGATGTTAAAGAGTTTTGTTCAGTAAGATATGGAGTTACATTCCCATTATCTAAAAAAATAGATGTAAGAGGTGAAAACCAAGATACACTTTACAAATATCTAACTGATAATACAACTTTCGAAGGATTTGGAACAGGTGAAATGGCTGAATTACTTGATGGAATTGCTAGAGAAACATACAAAGATGAGTATAAAGACAGTTCAATAAAATGGAACTTTACTAAGTTTTTAATAGGCAGAGATGGCAATATTATATCTCGTTTCGAGCCAACTGTTGACCCTTTAAGTATAGAAAAGGATATCAAAAACGCTTTATAAGACTTTAATTTAGATATAATTAGTCAATAACACACAGATTTTCATTGAGTTTCTGTGTGTTATTTTTTATGCTTTATATACTATTTTTTATTTTTGTATTCATCAACCTCTTTGTAGATTTGAGATCTAGATGCCTTCCCAGTAAATAATTTAACCGTGGGATCTACAAATTTTAATCCAAGACCATTTCTTGTGTAATATGACAGCCTATAGTAGAAATAGTTTATATGCTCGATAAGTGCAAAGAAGAAAAGTGATAAACCAATTAGCTTCCCTACTATTCCAGTTTGGTTTATGTTCATAATGAACACAGGAATATATACTACAAATAAAGCTAGATTTAATATATTTAAAATATTATAGATAGGTGCCACTGAATCTCTGTAGAGATTTCTATCTCTCTTTTTTATTCTAGTTAAACAAATAAACCAATAGATTGACCCTTCAACAAGTATTAGACTAATAAGAAGTAAAGGGTATAAAGTAACTATATGAAATTTAATTTCTAAATTACGAGTGTAACAAAAATATAAGAAAATAAATAATATTGCATTCATAAACTCCATATAACAAAGGTACCACAACTCTTGCTTTAGATTTCTCTTTTTTCTCACTAATTTATCCCCCCCCCCGGATGTTTTAGCTACGATAGTCTTCTAACTTTTAATAGAATTAATAAAAATAGTTAATCGTTTAATTTCAAAACCATAACTTTCTCACCATTATCATCAACCTCTTGATTAAAATTAAATCCAACAGATTTATAAAGTTTTATAGCATGCGAGTTCTCTTCATATATACTTAAATATATCTCAGTGCAATTATATTCTTTTATCAATGAGTTTATTAAATAATCTAAAGAGGCCCTTCCATAGCCTTTATTTTGAAACCTATAGTCTATCATAAATCTATCTAACCAGACTCTTTTTTCATACTCGAGTTTACCGTACATTGCAAATCCTATTAAAGTATCTCCATCATATATTCCGACAGGTTTCCAAGATTTTTCAAATTTTGATTCAGCGATAGAGAGCAGATTGCTCTCAATGAATTGAGATTGATCTTCCTTTACATATAAACTTATTAAATCATGCCAATTATCTTTGTTTGCATATTTTTTATTTATGAGAATACTATAACCACCTTTCAGATACTTATATATTTTATTATATCAATATTTTTGTTGCAATATAATAAACAGAAAATAAAAATATAAAAATAATATATTGATGTAAAATAAATACTATAAAAATAAAAATTTATAGTGAATAAATAGACTCCCCAATAGGAATTATAAATGTATACAACTTAGGGAGTGATAAATCTATGAAAACAAATAAATTCAATATAAAATTTTTAGTAAATATAAAAATTTTTACAGCGATAATCACATTTACACTTATGATAGTTTGTGGACATTTTTATTATAACAATGGATTTGTCCTTAACAATTTAACAACTTTTATAGATAACAAAATAAAAGATAAAGAAGCCGGCAGTTTTAAAAATGAGAATAAAAAATTTGTGTATCCACTTGGTAATATTATTGGAATCAAAGCAGATACAGACGGTGTACTGGTAATAGGTTATGAAGAAGAGAATGTTGAGTATATTGGCGGAATACAAATAGGGGATAATATAGTAGAAATCAACAAAGAGAGGGTAAAAGACAGTCAAGATGTGTTCGAGATTTTAAAGAATCTAAATAATAAATTAAACAAGAACCCCGATATGGTGGAAGTTAAATTTGAAAGAAATAATATTTATAAAAAAGAAAATATTAAGCTCAAAAATGATGGAGAAAAACTTAAATTAGGACTTTGGGTAAGAGATAAGATCTCTGGAGTTGGGACGATGACATTTTACAATCCAGAAAATAACAAAATCGGAGCGATTGGACATGCAATAAAAGATACAGATACAAATGAGCTTTTAAAAATAAGGAATGGACGGATATATCGACCTAAAAATATTGGAATTGTAAAATCTACAGAAGATAAGATTGGATACATCAAAGGAGACTATGAAAACTCTAATATTGTTGGAAAATTTTCAAATAACGCAGATATTGGTATAAGCGGAGAATTTGTAAGTAAAAAAGGTAAGGATATGAAATTAGGGCATAAAGAAATGCAGCTTATGGAGGTTGGAGATGTAAATGAAGTAAAAAAAGGTAAAGCTTATATACTATTTGAAGATAAAAATAAAAATATAACATCTTTTGAAATAAAAATAGAGGATATTGTAACTTCCCGTGGAAATCATAAAGAGATCATAATAAATGTAGTAGATAAAAATTTAATTGATTACACTGGAGGTATTGTACAAGGTATGAGCGGCGCTCCAATAATACAAAATAACAAAATAATCGGAGCGGTTACACACGTATCTAAAGAAGATTCTAAAAAGGGCTATGGTATTTTAATTAACGAAATGATAAAATTATAGAGAATCTAATAAAATTTTTTATTTCTTTGAAGGAATATAATTTAAGTATGTCGAATAAAGATACTAGTATGATAATTATAAACCAATTTAGTGTATGAAGTTTGATTTTTCTGTATAATTAAATGTTTTTGATGGGGGGATTTTTAGTGAACGAAAAAATCAAGATAGTTTTGGCAGATGACAATAAGGATTTTTGTCAAGTATTAAATGAGTATTTATCAAATGAAGATGATATCGAGGTCTTAGGTATCGCAAAGGATGGAATAGAGGCATTAGATTTAGTTAAAAAGACTCAACCTGATTTGCTGGTATTAGACATTATAATGCCACACTTAGACGGATTAGGTGTAATTGAAAAGCTTAACAGCATGGATATTGCAAAGTTTCCTAAGATTATAGTTTTATCTGCAGTTGGCCAAGACAAGATAACACAAAACGCTATAAGTTTAGGTGCTGATTATTACATTGTGAAACCGTTTGATTTTGTTGTATTTATAAATAGAATCAGAGAGTTAGTGTCAAACAAGTCGGTAAAAATTGAACCAAAACAAAATTACGAATCTCAAATGACTAGAAGTGATTTTGTGAAGAATGTTGGAAACATAGAAACAGAAATAACTAACATTATACATGAGATAGGAGTTCCAGCTCATATTAAGGGCTATTTATATCTAAGAGAAGCCATTAAGATGGTTATAGAGAATGTAGAGCTTTTAGGCGCGGTAACTAAGGAATTATACCCAAGTATTGCAAAGAAATTTAATACTACTCCTAGTAGAGTTGAAAGAGCCATTAGACATGCAATAGAAGTTGCGTGGAGCAGAGGCAAAGTAGATACTATAAATCAATTGTTTGGATACACAGTTCATAACACAAAAGGAAAACCAACAAACTCAGAGTTTATTGCTATGATTTCAGATAAACTAAGATTAGAGCACAGTATGGTTAAATAATTGTAATGTAATAGCAAAGTCCTCTTTTTTAGAGGACTTTCTTTTTTATATATAAAAACATAAAATACAGTAAAAACTTATATAAATAAACTAAAAAAAAATTTAGATAAATATAATTAAGGAAAAAAAACGTAGATAATTGTATACATAAGCTCGAATATACTTAAAACATTTATTTTATTGTTAACTAATGCTATAATATAATGTGATTTTAAAATTGATGGCGGAGGTTTAAAAATGAGAGTCGAAGCTCCAATAAAAGTGGATAGGAAGACAAAAAAGCTTGCTAAGAGACTAGTCAGTGGAGATATAGCAGTAATCAATCACATTGATATTGATGAAGTCGCTGCAAATTCTCTAGTAGAAGCTAAAATAAAGCTTGTTGTAAATGCGGCTCCTTCTATAAGCGGTAGATATCCCAATAAAGGCCCTGGGATACTAACTGAAAACAATATATTAATCATAGATAACATAGGTGAAGAATTATTCGATGAACTAAAGGAAGATCAAATTATCGAAGTTATAGATGGTAAGATATACAGAGAAGGTGAATTATTAGGAGAAGGAGAAGTTTTAAATTTAGTACTTGTTGGAGAAAAAATTAAGAAAGCCTACGAAAATTTATCATTTGAGCTAGATAGATTTATAGATAATACAATTGACTATGCTAAGAAAGAAAAAGGTTTTATATTAGGTGAAGTAGAAATACCACAGGTTAATACAGATTATGCAAATAGACATGTACTTATAGTGGTAAGAGGTCAAGACTACAAAGAAGATTTAAGCACGATGATATCCTATATAGAAGAGGTAAAACCTGTATTAGTTGGAGTAGATGGTGGAGCGGATGCTCTAATAGAATTCGGATACAATCCTGATGTAATAGTCGGAGATATGGATAGTGTAAGTGATTTCGCTCTTAAACAAGCAAAAGAGATAGTTGTACATGCTTATCCTGATGGTAGGGCACCTGGACTTGAAAGAGTTAAAGATTTGGGGCTAGACGCAATTGTATTTCCAGCACCAGGTACAAGTGAAGATATTGCTATGCTTATAGCATATGAATACAAAGCAGAACTTATAGTAGCAGTAGGGACTCATTCCAATATGATTGACTTCCTAGAAAAAGGTAGAAAAGGTATGGCCAGTACATTTTTAGTTAGACTAAAAATAGGGTCAAAGCTAATAGATGCAAAAGGTGTAAACTTACTGTACAGAAGTAAGCTCAAATTTAAATACATAATTGCACTTCTTGCAACAGCTTTATTCCCTGTATTGATACTCGCATATTTATCACCGGGAGTTCAACATTTTATTCAACTGATGCAGTTAAAGTTTAAACTGCTTTTACAGATGTAGATAGAGGAGGATTACAATGCATATTAATATGAAATACTATATTGTTACCATAGGTGCTATATTTATAGCTTTAGGAATAGGCATACTAGTAGGGTTTAATCTAAACAATAATGAACAATTGAGTGAACAACAAGCAAATATGATAAATGATTTAGATGAAAAATTCGAATTATTAAAGGATAAGAATGATTCTTTAAAAGTTGATTTAAACAAATCTACTGAAAAATATAATAGGGCAGTTGCTTTTATCAATAAAAATGTAGATAAATTAATAGACTCTACATTAACTGGCAAAACTGTAGGTATAATAACATTAAATGAAAATTATGATTTAAGCGAAGGAATAACTACTACCCTTGATAAGACAGGTGCGAAAGTTGGATTTAATATTGTACTTAAAGACTCTATTAAACAAACAGCTAAGTTAAAAGAAGTATCTCAAAAAGTTGGTGTAGATTTGAGTACTACAGAAGGGGCAGTAAAATATATTACAGAAGCATTAAATACTGAAGATGCAAGCACAAAGCTGGAGTATTTACAAGAACTAGATGTAATAAAGCTTAACTACTTAGGCAGTAATTATTTATCTTATGATTCTGTAATACTATCTGCTGGAGATGATTCTAAAAACGCTGAAAAAGATTTTGAGAAATTGGATACTTATTTAATAGATTCTTTTAAAGGTCAAAACAAATATATAGTAGAAGTGCAGAATTCGGATGTAAAGACATCTTATGTAGAATTCTATTCTAAAAAGAAGGTTGCAACTATAGATAACATAAATGAAGGTAGCGGAAATATATCGCTAGTAACGCTTTTAAAACAAGGAAATAAAATAGGTAACTTTGGTTCTTCAAAAACTGCAGAAAGTTTAATTCCTACACAGGATTAAGTAGATTTAAGGAGAGAATGTTATGAACCCGTATATTAGTATAATAATACCAGTTTACAATGAAGAAAAATTTATAAAAGATACTATAGATGGAATAAAAGATATAGATGACGTATCTGAAATAATAGTCGTAGATGACGGATCTAGCGACGATACTGCAAAAATTGTCAGTGAGTACTCTTTAGATAAGGTAAAATTTCATAAACTAGATAGAAATAAAGGAAAAGGCTATGCTCTAAACTACGGTTTAAAAATTGCTTTACAAAACGCGGATATAATAGGATTTCTAGATGGAGACTTAGGAACTTGCTCTTCTGAAGTAGATAAACTAATACTTCCAGTTAAAAACAATGAAGTAGACGTAACTATTGCTAGATTTCCATCCGCTAAGAAAAAAGGCGGTTTTGGTTTAGTTAAAGGTTTAGCTAGAAACTCCGTACTTGAGATGACTGGAGAAGATTTGACATCTACAATATCAGGTCAAAGAGTCTTTAAAAGAGAAGTGCTTGAAAAATTCGAGGAAATGCCATATGGATACGGTGTTGAAGTCGGAATGACTATAGATATACTTAAACATGGATTTAAGATAAAAGAGATACTTGTAAATATGACTCACAATGAAACTGGAAGAAGTTTAAAAGGTTTTATCCATAGAGGTAAACAATACTACCATATAAAGAAAATAGTAAAAGAGAAGAAAAAAGAGTGGAGGTAGTATAGATGATAGTATTAGATACTTATTTGCTGTATATAATGCTGCTTTTAACAGGTTTGTTCGGGACTTATATATGTATACCTTTATTTAGAAACATGATGATATCAGGCGATATTATAAGGCCTAATTACAATAAAGAAATGATACCTGTTAGCATGGGAATTGTATTTTTGCCCATGCTAGTTATAAATAGCATTATATTGGCGTTCTTGACAATTAACTACGAGAGCTTGTTGTATATATTTATGTTCGACTTTTCGCTCATTTCAATGTTCTTTGCAGGAGTTCTCGATGATATTATAGGAAACCGAAATGTAAGCGGACTTAAAGGACATTTTAAGAGTTTGTTTAAAGGAACTCTTACAACTGGTGGATTTAAAGCGTTATTTGGCGGAATAGTAGGCCTTTTGATATCTGTTACAATAACAAAAGATATTGTTAACATAATCGTAAATACGCTGGTAATTGCCCTTTCTACAAATCTGATGAATTTATTGGATTTAAGACCTGGGAGAGCCATAAAAGTATATTTACTTATAATGGTCGCGGTATTTTTAACTGTAGGTGGGTTTGTACAAGTATTGCCGCTGTTAATAGTGCCGAATGTACTTGCCTATTTCAATCACGACTTAAAAGCAAAAGCGATGATGGGAGATACAGGATCAAATGTTCTAGGTATGTCTATAGGGCTTATGATAGTGTTTGGATATTCATTTGAGATTAGAGTTGGTTGGCTTGTATTTTTAATACTGATTCATATTTTGACAGAAAAGTATTCGCTTACTAAGATTATTGAAAAGGTAAAAGTACTAAATTTCTTAGATAGATTGGGAAGGTAGCTTATGATAAGTAAAAGATTAGGAAAAGTAAAATCGATAATCAGCCAAAATGGTGATTTAGACGATTTGATTGTAGTTGTAAACGGAGAAGAACATAGAGCTTACAACTATCCAAAGATGACTGGAGAAATAAGTGAAGGCGATGAGGTTCTTTTAAACACAACTGCAGTAGAGTTAAGTTTGGGTACAGGTGGATATCACTTCGTAATTTCAAATTTAAATAACTTAGAATCTCAACTTACAGAAGGTGGACATATCATGAAACTTAGATATACACCATTTCAAATCAAAGTAGATGCAGTTGAAGAACAAGAAAGTGAGTACCACGGCAAAATTTCTAATTTTAAAAGTTTAGAGAATATGCCTGTGGTTGTGGGAACTTTACACAGCATGTTAACACCATTTGTAGCATCATATAAAAAACATAATCAAGATAAAAAATTGGTGTATATAATGACTGATGGAGCTGCACTCCCAATGTATTTAAGTAAAAATGTAGATAACCTAAAAAATAAGGGATTGATAGATAGTACAATTACAATAGGAAATGCCTTTGGTGGAGATTACGAGTGTGTAAATATTTACACAGCTTTAATTACAGCTAAGGATATTTTAAATGCAGATGCAGTGTTTGTATGCATGGGTCCTGGAATAGTAGGAACAGGGACAAAATATGGATTTACAGGCATAGAACAAGGACCTATATTAGATGCAGTAGCTAAACTTGGTGGATTTCCTGTAGCGGTGCCTAGAGTTAGTTTTGCAGATAAGAGAGATAGACACTATGGAATATCTCATCATAGTATTACAGTATTTAAAGAGATCGTAAATGAAAAGGTACACATACCTCTGACTAAATATGAGCAAGATAAACTATGTAAGGTTAAAGAACAAATAAAAACTAATGGATTAAATAAAAAACATAATCTAGTATTTATAGAAAATAACAATACAAAAGAGGATTTAGAGCATTTTAATCTAAGAGTTAAAAGTATGGGCAGAAGTTATGAGGAAGATAGAGAATTCTTTGAAGCTGCAAGTACAGCTGCATATTATATAACGGAGGTAGAAAATGGTATTAGAAGAGAAAACTATTAAAAGTGATAAGATATATACAGGAAAAATAGTTAGTCTAAGAGTTGATACTGTTGAAATTCCAGAAAAAGGATACAGCAAGAGAGAGATAATCGAGCACGGTGGTGCTGTAGGAATAGTGGCTATAACAGATGAAAATAAAATCGTTTTGGTAAAACAATTCAGAAAACCAATTGAAGATGCTCTTGTTGAAATACCTGCAGGTAAACTAGAAATAGGTGAAAATCCAAAAGAGTGTGCAATAAGGGAACTTCAAGAAGAAACTGGATATACGGCAGACAATATAAAACTTATTCATAAATTTTATTCGTCAGCAGGGTTTTCCAATGAAAAAATATTTATATATCTAGCGACAGGATTGACGCCTGGTGAAACAATGCTTGAGAGCGATGAATTTTTAGATGTAATGGAAGTTGACGTAAAAGAAGCGTTTGAAATGGTTATTAAAAATGAGATAGAAGATGCAAAGACTTCTATAGGAATATTAATGACAAAAGATTTAATTTAAGAATAACCCCCTGTCCAAAAGCATAAAAATATATAAAGGACAAGGGGGATAATTTTGAGAAGAACTTCAAGAAAAGATGATTTTGATTCACTGAATAGAAGTATAATGATTGTTGGTATATTATTTATAATTTCAGTTGCAATAGGTACTTATTTAAATAAAATAATCCCTGGATCAGGGAATATGATAGATAATATAAATCCAACTGTAAATTATTATAATTCTGGGATAAGTGTAGTGCAAACGGTTTTTGCAAACTTCAAAGCCGACTTGCTATTTATGGGGATAATGGCTATCTGCGGATTATTTGTGATTACAGTTCCATTAGCTGGACTAGTTTTTATATTAAAGGGGATGGCAATAGGATACGCTATTAATAGCTGTATACTAGCATTAAAAGTAAAGAGTACAAGTTTAGTTGTACTAGTTATAATTAAGAATTTAATAATTATACCAGGGGGGATTTTATTATTATTACTTGCTATTAATTATTTTAGAGAAATTATTTATAGATACAATAGAGTAAGCAATAGGAATATTTTTTCACTGGTAAAGAGATATGTATTTAATGTACTGATTGTGATAATAGTTTCTACAGGCCTACAATTAGTATTAAATACAGTTAGTATTGGTATTATGAAGTTCCTAGCTAGATAGAAGGAGTTTATTATGGACGTTATAGAGGGATACATAGATTATATAAAAAATAAAAAAAAGCTATCAGAGAATACAGTTTCATCATATTTTATGGATATAAAGAGATATAGAGAGTACATTATAAAAAATAATATAGAATTACATGATATTGTAGAAAATGACATAATCAGCTTTTTAATTCAATTAGAAAAGGAGAATATATCTGTTGCTACAATCGCTAGAATGATATCTTCTATTAAATCTTTTCATGAATATTTATTTATTAATCATATATGTAGTGACAATCCAGCACAAAATATGAAAAAACCGAAAATAAAAAAAGACAGTGTGGAAATACTAACAGAGGAAGAAATAGTATCATTATTAGATTTCCCTAAACTGGATACTCCAAAGCTTATAAGAGATAAAGCTATTTTTGAACTTTTATATGGAACAGGTATAAGAGTATCTGAACTTGTGGATATGAATTTAGATGATGTAAATTTTGATCTAGAATATATTGATTGCAATGCTTGTAAAAACAAGAGGGCGATACCTTTATTTGACACTACGAAGCACTATCTACAGATATACATCAATGAATCTAGAGCAAAGTTGGCATATGAATCTGAAGAGGCTCTATTTGTAAGCTCTTTGGGATATAGATTTACAAGACAAGGACTTTGGAAGATAATCAAGAAGTATTCTAAACTAGCAAATATAGATAAGAATATCAATCCTACGATGCTTAGACATTCATTCGCTATACATCTTTTGAACAAAGGTGCAAATATCGGTGTTGTAAGCAAGATACTCGGAAATTCAAATTTGTCTAGTCTTCAGATATATATAAATCAGGTTGATCAAAATATTCGCAGGGAACTTAAAGATAAGCATCCTCGAAAATAATAAATAAACGGCTAGCTAATTTATGTTTATAACATTTTTGGCTAGCCTTATTTTTGGCTAGCCTATATTTTTGTATAGTTTATTTATATATGTCTTTAAATTAAGTATTTTTCTTCATTTATGTGTTAATATATTTTTAAATGTGTTCTTAATAATTTTTTTTTACATATAATATATGTAGAAATTTTAAGGAGTTGATTTTATGAGTAGGATTATATGGATAATAATTGATAGTGTCGGTATTGGTGAGCTTCCAGATGCAAATAAGTTTGGAGATGTAGGTTCTAATACTATTGGAAATATTGTTAAAACTCAAGGAGATATCATTATGCCCAATATGATTGATATGGGTATTGGTAATATTGATGAAGTTGACTTTTTAGAAAAAATAGATAAGCCATCAGCTGTTTTTGGAAAGTGTGCAGAGGTCTCTCAAGGAAAGGACACTACAACTGGACATTGGGAAATGGCTGGAATCATTGTAGACAAACCATTTAAGACTTTTCCTAATGGATTTCCTAAAGATATAATTGAGGAATTTGAAAAACAGACTGGCAGAAAAGTTGTAGGAAATAAACCTGAGTCTGGCACTGTTATATTAGATGAATACGGTGAACACCAGATGAAGACTGGCGATGTAATTGTATATACATCTGCAGATAGTGTTTTTCAAATCGCTGCGCATGAAGAAATAATTCCACTTGAAGAACTTTACAGTATGTGTAAGATTGCAAGAAAGATAATGAGTGGCGATAATGCCATTGCTAGGATAATAGCCAGACCATATATAGGAGAAAAAAAGGGAAACTTTGAAAGAACTTCAAATAGAAGAGACTATTCTGTAGATCCTTTTGACAATACCGTATTAGACAACATCAAAAGTGCTGGCCATGATGTAATAGCTGTTGGAAAAATTGAAGATATTTTTAATGGTCAAGGAATCACTGAGGCTGTTCATACTAAGGACAATATGGATGGGGTCGATAAAACAATAGAATACATCAAATTGAACAATAGTGGTCTTATATACACTAACTTGGTAGATTTTGATTCAAAATACGGTCACAGAAGGGACCCAAAAGGATATAAAAATGCCATAGAGGAATTTGACGCTAGGTTGCCTGAGGTAATTGATGCTATGAATGTAGATGATATATTGATAATTAATGCCGATCATGGGAACGATCCTACTTACAAAGGAACTGATCATACCAGAGAGTATATTCCGCTATTAATATATGGCTACAAGATAAAAAAAGGAGTAAACTTAGGAATAAGAAATAGTTTCTGCGATATTGGGGCTACTATTGCAGATATTTTAGGAGTAGAAAAGACTAAACATGGAGTTAGTTTTAAAAAAGAATTATTCTAAATATTTTGGAGGCTGATAACTATGTACGATAAAATTGTGGAGAGTTCAAATTATATAAAAGATCAGTTAAATGCTGAGCCTAAAATAGGATTAATCCTCGGATCTGGTCTAGGTTCTCTTGTAGATAGCATCGAGGGCGCTTTGTATTTAAATTACAAAGATATACCTAATTTTCCTGTTTCAACAGTTGTAGGGCATGAAGGAAGGCTTGTTACAGGTAAATTAGAAGGTAAATATGTAGTGGCGATGCAAGGGAGATTTCACTATTATGAAGGTTATTCTCAGAGAGAGGTTACTTTTCCAGTTAGAGTTATGAAGGAACTTGGAGTAGAGATTCTGATAGTTACAAATGCTGCAGGTGGAGTAAATAGGGATTTTGTACCTGGGGATTTGATGATTATCAAAGATCATATTAATTTTAGTGGAAATAATCCTTTAGTAGGTCCAAATGACGATAGATTGGGAGATAGATTTCCGGATATGTCAAGTGGATATACAGGTAAACATATAGATTTAGCTAAGGAGTCTGCAAAAAAACTAGGTATAAATATAAAAGAAGGAGTTTATATGTTCTTTAGCGGGCCAAACTACGAAACTCCTGCTGAAGTTAGGATGGCCGGAATTTTGGGTGCCGATGCAGTTGGAATGTCAACTGTGCCGGAAGTAATTGTAGCGTCACATTCGAAATTAGATGTAATAGGAATTTCTTGTATAACAAATATGGCAGCAGGGATACTTGATAAACCTTTGTGCATGAAGAAGTAATAGAAACAACTCAGAAGGTAAAGTCGGATTTTATGAAATTAGTTAGGATTATAGTACAAAAATTATAGCTTAGGTAAAGGAGATTTTGCAGTGAGAATTTACGATATAATTAAGAAAAAAAGAGACAACCGTGAACTTACAAAAGAAGAGATATATTATTTTGTAGAGAAGTATTCTAAAGATGAAATACCGGACTATCAAGCGTCTGCACTTCTTATGGCAATTTATATCAATAAGATGACTGAAAAAGAAACAATCTATCTAACAGAAGCTATGATGAAGTCAGGAGATATGATAGATCTATCTAATATAAATGGAATAAAAGTCGACAAGCACAGCACAGGTGGAGTGGGTGACAAGACTACTATTGCCTTAGCTCCATTAGTTGCTGCGTGTGGAGTTCCAGTAGCTAAAATGTCTGGAAGAGGCCTTGGGCACACTGGTGGGACCTTAGACAAGTTAGAATCTATTGAGGGATTTTCTATAAATATGAGTGAAGATGAATTTATCGATTGTGTAAACAAGCATAAAATAGCAGTTTGCGGGCAGAGTGCAGAGGTAGCAGTAGCAGACAAGAAACTTTATTCACTTAGAGATGTCACAGCTACTGTAGATAATATATCGCTAATTGCATCAAGTGTGATGTGTAAGAAATTAGCTTCAGGAGCAGATGCTATAGTGCTGGATGTAAAGACCGGAGAAGGTGCCTTTATGAAGACATTAGATGATTCATTTGAACTTGCAAAATCTATGGTAGAAATCGGAAATGGAATGGGAAGAGATACAATAGGTGTCGTAACAGATATGAGTGAACCCTTAGGCTTTGCAGTTGGTAATTCACTAGAAGTAATAGAAGCAATCGAGACATTAAAGGGTAATGGTCCCAAAGATTTTGTTAAGCTTTGTGAAACTCTGGGAGCATATATGTTACTGTTAGCAAAAGTTGTCTACAGCTTTGATAAAGGGGTTGTAAAAATA
Source organism: Clostridioides mangenotii TR (assembly GCF_000498755.1). GTDB lineage: Bacteria > Bacillota > Clostridia > Peptostreptococcales > Peptostreptococcaceae > Metaclostridioides > Metaclostridioides mangenotii_A. The sequence continues at coordinate 97,942 of NZ_AXUS01000005.1, forward strand.
AGAGAAGTCATCAAATCTGGTGCAGCAATAGAAAAATTAAAAGAGTTTATCGAAAATCAAGGTGGAAATAAAGATGTAGTTGACGATTACTCTCTATTTAAAAAATCAGATTACATTTACGAGCTAAAATCAGATCAAGACGGTTACATAGAAAAGATAGAAGCAGAGGAAGTCGGTGTAAGTGCGATGATTTTAGGGGCTGGTAGAGAGAAAAAGGATGATGAACTAGATCTTTCTATTGGAATTATTTTAAATAAAAAAGTTGGCGACAGAATAAGTAAAGGAGATGTACTTGCATATATTCACTACAACAATAATCAAAAACTTGAAGTAGCTAAAAATAGATTAAAAAACTCTTATTCAATCGCTAGCAAAAAAGTAGATAAGAATAAACTTATCTATGGTGTTGTATCCAAAGATGGAGTTATAAAGGTCGATTAAAATTATAAAACTGCCAAACGTTAATAAAAGCCAAACGTTAATAAAATCCGTTTGGCAGTTTTATTTTGCAATTAAACAAATTTTTTTGGTTAGCAGTTAAAGTAATAAACTTAAATAATACTGTGAATTAATGTATTATATATAGTGGACAAAATATAAAAAGATCGTAAAAAAAAGTTGATTATAAAGTACATTTTTAAAATATTATAACAAAAATTGGTATTGTTCAATAATTACTAGGGCAATCTATAGTAATAATCAGTTTTTAGCTAACTTGAAAATTATCTTAGTAAGATTTATAATATAGAAAGTGTAAATACGCATAAGGAGTAGAAAATACTATGATACGTAAAGGCAAAATGTTGAAAATAGTTTTACTGTCAGTGCTAGTAATTGCAGTAGTTGCTTCAGTAGCTGTAGTAAATCAAATAGGTCCGTACAATAAAAAAAACAAAACTGATGTCTTAGTAGAAATACCGAGTGGATCCTCGATTTCTAGTATAGCTAAAGTTTTATCCGAAAAAAATTTGATTAAAAATGAATTTTTGTTTAAAATTGTAGCGAGAACAAATAATGAATATTCAAATGTTAAAGCGGGTACTTACTTGATTAATCAAGGTTATTCTAATAAAGATATTTTAGATACACTAATTTTGGGTAAAGTTCATAATGTAGGCACAAAAATTGTAGTTCCTGAAGGGGCAACTTCTAAAGAGATTATTGCTACATTAGTGGACAAGAACTTAGGAGAAAAAGAGGTTTTTGAGTCTCTAGTTAAAGATTCAAAGCAGTTCTCTAATGATTTTAAATTCTTAAAAGAAGATGGTATAAAAACTCTTGAAGGTTTCTTATATCCTGCTACTTATTATTTTGAAGAAGGTAAGATTTCTGAAAAAGAAATAATAATGAGTATGCTGTCTAGATTTGATAATATATACACTCAAAAGATTAAACCTGAGAGGGAAAAATCTAAACTAAGTTTAAAAGATATTATGAGTATGGCATCTATAATTGAAAAAGAAGCTGTTTTAGACAAGGATAGACCTATTATTTCAAGTGTATTTTATAATAGAATTAAAATAGGTATGCCCTTGCAGTCTGATGCTACGATTCAATATATATTCAACGAGAGAAAGAAGATAGTTACTTATGCAGATCTTAAGATAGATTCGCCGTACAATAGCTATAAAAATAAGGGATTGCCTCCTACACCGATTGCAAATCCTGGAATTGGATCTATTGAAGCGGCTATAAATCCTGCAAAAACTGATTATCTGTATTTTGTTGCTAAAGTTGACGGTGGAAACAACTATAGTAAAACTTATGAAGAACACTTAAAGTACGTTAAAGAGTATAAAGATGATAGAGATAAGTTAAATAAAGATAAAAAAGTGAATACACCAGATCAAAATTCTAATAAAGACCAGAATGGTGAAGTAAAACAAGATAAAAAACAACAATAAAATATTAGTATTTTATGTTTATCTAGGAGATTTATTTATGAGTAATATTGTTAATGAAAAAGTAGAAGATTATATAAGAAATACGCTTAAAGATAAGACAGGGCTTTTAAAAGAGTTAGAGGATTATGCGCATGAAAATAATGTACCGATAATACACAAAGAAGTGTCTGATATGCTAAACGTACTTTTAAAAGTACAGAGGCCAAAGAGGATACTTGAAGTAGGTTGTGCAATAGGATATTCATCTATATTTTTTGCAGATACACTAGATGGAGATGTAGAGATAATTACAGCTGAAAGAAATGAACAGATGATAGAAAAAGCAAAAGAAAACTTTAAAAAAGCAGAACTCGAGAATAAAATAACTATACTAGAAGGAGATGCTGAAGAGAATCTCGCTGAAGTTGAAGGTGAATTCGACATGATTTTTATCGATGCAGCAAAAGGACAGTATAAGTTGTTTTACGATATGGTTATAGATAAGCTAAAAGTTGGAGGACTTTTGATTTCCGACAATATTCTGTACAAGGGAATGATAGCTCACGACGACTTTGTAGTAAGAAGAAAGAGGACTATAGTTAAGAGAATGAGAAACTATTTAGACTTTATTTGTAATTGCGATTACCTTACTACATCTTTAATACCTATTGGTGACGGAGTTGCTTTGAGTTATAAAGAGAAAGAAGAGGGAAAATAATGAATTTGAATAAAGTAGAACTTTTAGCTCCAGCAGGAGATTTAGAAAGATTAAAAATAGCAATAACTTACGGCGCTGATGCAGTTTACATAGGTGGAGAAATCTTTGGAATGAGAACTGCGGCGAAAAATTTCAGTAAAGAAGATATGAGAGAAGGGGTTATTTTTGCCCATGAAAGAGGAAAAAGAGTATTTGTAACAGTTAATATAATTCCTCATAATGAAGACTTTAAGGTACTTCCAGAGTATCTTAAAGAACTTGAGGAAATCGGAATAGATGCGGTTATATTGGCAGATCCGGGTGTACTGAGCGTTGTTAAAGAAGTTATTCCAGATATGGAGGTACATATAAGTACACAAGCCAATAATACAAACTACATGAGTGCAAATTTCTGGTACAAGCAAGGAATTAAAAGAGTTGTTATGGCAAGAGAAATGTCATTTGACGAAATAAGTGAAATAAGAGAAAAAACTCCAAAGGATATGGATATAGAAGCATTTGTTCACGGAGCAATGTGTATTTCTTATTCTGGAAGATGTTTGATAAGCAACTACATGACAGGAAGAGATGCGAATAGAGGATCTTGCGCACAATCATGTAGATGGCAATACCACTTAGTTGAGGAGAAAAGACCTGGTGAATACTTCCCTATATATGAAGATGAGAGAGGGACATTCTTCTTTAATTCAAAAGATTTATGTATGATCGAGCACATACCTCAAATTATACAATCTGGAATCTACAGTTTAAAAATAGAGGGAAGAATGAAGACTGCTTACTATGTAGCATCAGTTGTTAGAGCATACAGAATGGCAATTGATGAGTACTACAAAAATCCTGAGACTTGGGAGTTTAATCCAATGTGGTTAAAAGAACTAGAAAAAGGAAGCCACAGACATTTCACAACTGGTTTTTATGTAGACAAGCCAGAAGCTTCTGAGCAAAATTACGATTCTGCATCTTATGTTAGAAACTACGACTTTATCGGTATAGTTAGAGACGTTGAAGATAGCGGATTAGTAATTACTGAGCAGAGAAACAAAATGTGCTTAGGAGATGAAATAGAGGTTATGGGGCCTTATAAAGAAACTACATATACAACTATTGAAGAAATGTACAATGAAGATGGTGAGCCAATCGAGTCAGCCCCACATCCAAGACAGATAGTTAAACTAAAACTTGGTGTTGAAGTTGACAAGGATTATATGTTAAGAAAGATAATACAAGAAAAAGTAGAAGGATAAGCCTTTTAAATCACAGGATGTAGTAATTATGTAGGAGCAAAATCTAATTTAATCCCTATGTAATAACTACATCCTTTTTGTAATTTTAATGCAGAGATTCTAGTTAAGAAGTAAAAAGAAGCGATAAATGTGTCCAAAAATATAGCGATAAAACGTTATATAGTCACTATTTAAAATTAATTTATACAATTTTTATTTAATTTGAGGGGGAATTTGAATGGATTATATACCACCAATTTACGATGTGAATTATTACTTTAATATTTACTTTTATTTATCTGCTTTTCTTATATTTGCAAATTCGTTCTTTTTTTTACAGAAGCAACAAGATATAATTGCATATATAGTAAATTCGTTTTTTTGCATAGCTTTTACAGTAGCTACTACATATAAGTCAGCTGTATTTGTAGATGAATATAGTGGTCACGGAAATCCCACATGGCTTTATTTTTTGATAGGTCAAGTGGTAGTTACTATAGTAGTTATTTATATTTATTCAAGAAAGAATAGAAAGAAAGAGTACATGAAATAACAGAAAGAAATAATAACAAATAAGAATGGGAAATATGAATAACAAAATAATAACAAATGATAATAACAAGTAAAATGGTTTATCTAAAATTTACAATTTAAATCATCAAAATATTTAGAGATTAAATAAAATAAATGTAGTATAAAAATTAGAACATATAGATCTAATAAGGTATGTGATTTAATCTTTAACGATAAGAATGAAAGCAGGTATTTTTGTGATAGATATAAACAATATTAGAGATATGATAAATTCAAAGAAAGTATTCAATTACAATATAATGCTCATAGGTTTTATGGGAGCTGGTAAAACCACAGTATCTAAACATCTATCTAAAATGCTAGGGATGAACTGTATAGAGATGGATGAACATTTAAAGAGTGAACAAGGGATGTCTATATCTGATATATTTGAAAAGTATGGTGAAGATCACTTTAGGGATATAGAAAGTAAAGCAATTGAAGATTTGAAAAAAAAATCTGGAACTATAGTTTCATGTGGGGGAGGAATAGCACTTAGACGCCGTAATATCGACGCTATGCGATCGCAAGGAAAAATCGTGCTACTCACAGCGACTTCACAGACTACATTAGATAGAGTTAAAGAGAGCGATGAAAGACCGATACTAAATGGAAACATGAATGTGGAATTTATAGAGAGCCTTATGGAAGCGCGAAAAGAGAAGTACTTAGCATCAGCAGATATTCATGTAGACACAAATAAAAAATCTGTTGAAGAAGTATGTGAAGAAATTGTAGAAAAATTAATTGATCTTGAAAAATTATTTTTATAAAAGAGTATTAGCCCCTTGCAATTGGTCAATATTATAATTGTTAAGGGGTGATTCTATGTCTAGATTAAAAAATTCATCTTCTGGTGTTATGGGCAGAAGAATATATATATTATTTATAGTATTAATTGTAGTTTTTGGAATATTGATATATAGGATTGTAGATATTCAAGTTATAAAGAGCGATAAATACAGTCAAAATGCAGAAAATCAAAGTGTGGAGAAAGTAGAACTGAACAGCGGAAGAGGTATTATCTACGATCGAAATGGTAAGAAGCTAACAGATACAGTTAAAAAGACTGTATTGGTTGTAGAAAAAGAAAAATTGAATAACAATCACAATCTAATAGATTTAATCGAAAAAGCTACAGGAATTACAGAATTAGATATTTATAAAGCTATTCAGCAACAGATGGACAAGACTCTTGTAGAATTAGAAGTGAAAAAATAGACAGCCAGTATACAGCTCAATTAATAAAAAATGGAATTTTGATTGAAGAGAAAACTTCAAGGTATTCAAAAGATAATTTACTATCCCATACAATTGGATATATAAATAAGGTAGACAACGTTGGAAAAATGGGAATTGAAAAAAGCCTTGATAAAGTTCTCAAGGACTCAAATGAGAAGTATGTAAGTGTATTTAAAGCTGGGCGTATTGGAAATAAAGATGATTTAAATATCCTGAAAGGTGGTATAAAAAAAGTAGTAGAAAATGCAAACGACAAACATGTTAAACTTACAATAGATTCAAACATCCAAAAAAAGGTGGAGAAAATTGCAGATAAAGAAGAGCATCCAACGGCGATAATTGTATCAGACGTGAATACTGGAGAGATACTAGCTATGAGTTCTAGACCTAACTTCGATCCGAATAATCTTACAAAGAGCTTACAGGGAAAAGATAGAGAATTTGAAAACAGAGTAATAAAATCGACATATGCTCCAGGATCCGTTTTTAAAATGGTAGTGCTATTCTCTGCATTAGAGAATGGAATAGTTGATGAAAATTATACCTATACGTGCACTGGACAAACTAAGGTAGGAAACACCAATGAAATTCTAAAATGCCATAAGCACAACGGCCACGGATTTCAAAATTTAAATAATGTATTTTCAAATTCATGCAATCCTGCTTTTTTAGATATTGGTATTAAACTTGGGAGCGAAAAAATTCTGAAGACTGCGGAGAAACTTCATTTATTTGAAAAAGTAGACATTGGATTAGATGAGGAAAATATGAGGAAAAAACCAGAGAAAATATTCCTTAGAAATTTAGCAATAGGTCAAGAAAACATGGAATTTACTCCAATACAAATAAATCAAATGACACAAATTATAGCTAATAACGGTACTTATAAACCGTTAAAGCTTTTTGACAGTATTGTAGATAATGAGGGTAGAAGTATAAAAACTTTTAAATCCAATAAATCAGAGGAGATAATATCACCTTATGTTAGCACTAGAGTTAAAGATATGATGAAATTAGTTTCTACTGTTGGGACAGCAAAAGTTTTAAAAGATTTAGAAGGCGGTTCGGGAGTCAAGACTGGTACTGCTCAATCAAATATTAATAAAATACCAATAGAGCATGGTTGGACAACTGGATATTATCCGGCGGATAGACCAAAGTATGTCATAACCGCTATTGTCGAAGGTAATACAAAGGGCAATAAATCAGCAGTTCCTTTATTTAAAGAGATATGTCGAAGTTTGGAATAAAGTAAAAAACAAGTTAAATATTTAGTTAATTTCGATGAAACAACTGACAAAATAAAACAAAAAATCAAAATACTCTTGCAATAAAATAAAAAAATTGATAAATTAAAATAAACACATCTATATTTTATTTTTGAGAGTATTTAATAAGAGGAGGGGTTAGAATGAAAATATTAGTAACAGGATTTGATCCATTTGGTGGAGAGAAAACAAACCCAGCTGAAGAAGCTGTAAAGCGTATTAGCAACAATATAAATGGAGCAGAAATTGTTAAGGTAATAATACCAACTGTTAGAGAGAAGTCACTTCAAGTTATAGAAAATGCGATTGAAGCTAACAAGCCTGATATAGTTATATCTATAGGTCAAGCAGGAGGTAGATTTGAAATAACTCCAGAAAAAGTTGCTATAAATATTGATGATTTTAGAATAGAGGACAATGAGGGAAATCAACCAATAGATGCTACAATTAGAGAAGATGGCAACATTGCGTACATGACGAGTTTGCCAGTTAAGGCAATAGTAGAGCATATGAAACAAAACGGTATACCATCATCATTATCGTATACAGCAGGTACATTTGTGTGTAATCACGTAATGTATGGGGTTCTTTATCTGATCGACAAAAAATATCCAAATATAAAAGGCGGATTTATACATATTCCGTTCTCGACTAGTCAAGTAATTGATAAGAAAAACACTCCTTATATGTCTTTAGACGAGATTGTAAAGGGATTAGAATTAGCGATAGAAGCTTGTACTCTACACTCTGAAGATATAAAGGTAAAAGGTGGTGAAATTTGCTAATGGAAAATCTTGAGGAATTATTAAACGAAAAGAATTTCTTTAACTACGATAAAAATACAAGTGAAGTTGATGGGGTTAATAGCAGTATAATTGTTCCTAAAAATGCGACTTTAGAAGAAAAATTAAAGGCAATAGATTTATGTGCTTTAGTTGGATTTAAAAGTACAGCACTCGATTTACCAATAGTTAAAATAACCGAAGAAAATGAAAGTTTAAGCGAAAGCGATTTAAATATATCTGAAGTAGATATTTCTGATTTAACTAAAAACTTTATATCTGGTTCCAAAGTTGTTGAAAGTGCAAAAAGGGATAAGTTAGCTTTATCTGAAAAAGTATACAATATGCAGTTAAAAGATTTAGAAGATATATCCTCTTTAGAAAAGGGGCTTTTAATTGATACAGACAACGATTTTTTAGCCGATGAAATAAATGCAAAAATAGTATTAGCTAAAGATTGCTCAAATCAGGAGTTTGTAGCGGCTTGTAATATTGCAACAATTTTTGGATTAAATAGTTTAGGTTGTAATATTCCACTCGCATGTTCTGAAGATGAGTTGGACAAAGACTGCGACAAAATAAAGGTATTTGTGGGCAAAAAATTTAAAAATAGAAACAATAATGATTTTGAAAATAATATATCAGTTGATAGGGAAAATAATTCTTTGATCATATCTGGAAATAACGATGATATAATTGAGACTTCAGAGTTTTTCTGCAAAAACTACGAGTATTTAATCAAAGAAAATGAAGTATCTATAAAAGAATTTAAACGCGATATAGTTGACTACTTAAAACCTCAAACAAATACTGAAATAGTAAATATTTTTGAAAAAGAGTACAACTTTGATTGGGAAGTTAATGATGTTAAAGAGATTTTCAAAGATAAATTATCAGGTAAATTATCTGCTAATGATGATGTAGAAGTTAAGATTTTAGTTAGTGAAGAGAAAGAAATTAGAGATGATCTAAAAGAATTTATTATTGATTACTTAGATAGAGAAAATATAAAATCAACTAAATGCAATGTGTTTTGTTCATATAAACAAGGGTTAAGTTGGATAACTGAAGAAATAATTCCACAAATGAAAGAAAAATTAAGTTTAGACAACATTGGAAAGATAGACCTTTATTTTAAGCCGTTTTTACCAGAAGGCAAGACGACTTGGAATGATGAAGATGGATCTATTCCAAATATAGATGCCTCTAGATCGGACGATCCAGAAAAATTCTTTGATTTACCTATAAGACTAGTTCAAGAGCTATTTCCAGTAGATGACTTGATTGAAAAAGAGATAGGTTTATCTAGAGATAATATAGATTTTAAAATGCTAGAAAACGGAAATACAGATTATGAATTTATCGTTTACGATAAGAGTGGTCAAATTATATATAAAGATGTATTTGATGTCGAATATTCAGAAAGACCTTATCTAGATGAGTTCCCGGGAATAGGAAAAGTTCATCCAAATACAGGGCTTGTTGAGGTTAAGGTAAATGGAGAAATTGTATTAAAACAAACTGTAAAAACTGATGTTGAGAGAATGTGGGACGTTTACCAATCTGAAATACTAGAAGATTGTAAAAAATATATTTTAGATAAATCTGATGGAAAACCTATTATTGAGAAACAGCCTTTCTTCAATACTCTTAGATTAGAAATACTCACTAGTGAGCCAGACTACAAGCTAGATGTTAGACAAGATATTATATCTGTACTCAGTGCACTTCATGAAGATATGTACTTTGCAGGGTTAGATTTCTTCAAGACATTGGGAATCAAAACTGTTGGACAGGCATTAGAAGAGCCAGGTTTAATACTTCCTATAATTAAGAAGAGAAATGGTCAAGGAACGTATATGAAGGCTACATTAGAAGTGGCAAAAGTTGAAGAATACGACAGAAATAGTGTAACTGTACATATAGATAAAGTTTATGTAAAAGAAGGATTGCTAGATACTGTTTATGTAGATATAAAGACTGAAGATACGGACAGTATAGTGTTAATGAATAGAGTTAAGGCAATAGAAGACAAAATATTGCCTTCACAATATGGGTTTAAAACGTTACATATAAATATAAATGGTAAAGACGTCGAATTTATAAATAGCAATAGATTTGTAAAACAAGTAGGATCGATAGATATAAGGGATATAGATATACCTCAAGATAGAGTTATAGGCTACGACGAGTATATAGATATCGTGGACAAACTTAAAAAAGTAGATGGGATAAAAGTTTGGAAGGCTTCAAAATCTTATCAAAATAGAGATATTTACGCTATAGAGATAACAAAAGAATACAAGTCTAGTATTGTTTCTAGAACTAAGCTTATAAATAACAAACCGGTATTCCAGATAAATAACAGACATCATGCAAATGAGATATCTAGTACAAATTCAGCATTCTTACTATTAGAGCAACTTTTACAAGATGAAAAGTACAGAAGTTATTTAGATAAATTAAATATAGTTATGATACCTTTTGAAAACGTTGATGGAGGATATATACACTACGAACTTCAAAAAGACAACCCAGAGTGGCAACTTCATATAGCTAGATTTAATAGTGTTGGAAAAGAATTTGCAAGAGATTACTTCAAAGAAGACAGCAAATATACAGAGAGCAGAGCACTTACAAAACTATGGTATAAATGGCTACCAGATATACTAGTCGACAACCATGGTGTCCCAAAACACGAATGGGATCAACAGTTCTCAGGTTACACATCACCTTGGTTTAAAGGATTCTGGTTACCTAGAGCTCTATTTTACGGATATTTCTGGTATTTAGATTCAGAAAAATATCCCGACAATAGGATACTTAGTGAAGCGCTACAAGATGTAGTAAGCGATCAGATAAATGCAGATAAAGAAATAGAGGGATGGAATTTAGATTGGCAAAATAGATTTGAGAAGTACGCTCATCAATGGATGCCAAAACTATTCCCAGCTAATTACTACAAAGATTTAATTTACTACTGGATACCTTACCAACCAGATCCAAACGCATGGCACGTATCTCATAGATACCCTTGGATAACTGCACTTGACTGGACAACAGAGGTTTCAGATGAGACAGCTCAAGGTGAATATTTAGATCTTTGCAGTAGAACACATAATATCTCAGATATAGCAACTATAGATATGATGGCTAACGCTAAGTATAAATTTAGAGAAGATGTTATCAAAAAAGACAATCAAATAGTTCTTAAAAATGTAAGAATAAGACCAATACAAGTATAGGGGCTTATAATTGAGGAGGAAAACAAATGATTAAATTAATCGGAATTTTGATTATTGTTGTTGGATTTGCTTTAAAGTTTAATTCAATAGCTATAGTAATGGCAGCCGGTATAGTTACTGGATTAGTTGGAGGAATGTCAATAACAGATATTCTTACAACATTAGGGGAGACATACGTTGCAAATAGATATATGGCCATATTTATCATCACATTACCTGTTGTAGGAGTGCTCGAAAAAAATGGTCTGAAGCAAGTTGCTGGTGATCTAGTTAAGAAGATGAGCAAAGCTACACCAGGGATATTAGCAATAGGATATACAATTATTAGAGGTTTCCTAGCAGCATTCAACGTAAGTTTTGGAGGAGTTGCAGGATTTATAAGACCAGTTATTTCACCTATGTCAGAAGCTTCTGTTGAAAAATACGGGAAAAAGCTTGAACCTAGAGATCTTGATGAGATCAAAGGTATGAACAGTGCCGCGGAGAATGTGAGTTGGTTCTTCGGCCAAGTTCTATTTATTGCAGGATCAGGAATACTTCTTGTTAAGAGTACGCTAGACCCAGCTGGATACACGATAGATCCAGTTGCTGCAGTTAGAGCAGAAGTACCAGTATTTATAATAGCAGTTATAGTTTCAGCATTCTTCTTTATGATGACAGATAGAAAGATCATGAAGAAATACAAAAAATAACGGACAGGAGTGATGGATATGGAAACAAAAGATATTCTAATGGAAATTATATATATCGCATGTGCTCTTATGTCTGCTTATATAGCACTTAGAGCTTTAAATGATAAAGAACAAAAAAATAGAACAGGAACATTTATATTCTGGATGGCGTTAGCAGCGGTTTTAGGATTGGGTAATTTTATTCCTCCGATAGCATCGGGAATACTTGTAGTAATAATGACTTTACCGCCTATATTCAATAAAGTATCTATAGGTGTAAATAAAGAAATACCAGAAGAATTTAAAAGAAAAATGGCAGATAAATTAGGCAATAAGATATTTATTCCTGCTCTAGCAATGGGGATACTAGCTTTAGTATTTGGAATTGTACTTCCAAACCTTGGAGCGTTAGTTGGATTAGGATTTGGTATACTAGTTTCTGCGATAATGATACTTGTAATGGCAAAAGACAAAGTAAGTGCTATCCCATCGGAAGGTAAAAAACTTTTAGAAGCAGTTGGACCGCTTGCAATACTGCCACAGTTATTAGCTTCATTAGGAGCTATATTTGCTGTAGCTGGAGTTGGTGAAGTTATAGCGGGGATGGTAGGTAATTTTGTTCCAGAGGGAAATGTAACGATAGCAATAATCATATATGCAGTTGCAATGGCTCTCTTTACAATGATCATGGGAAACGCATTTGCTGCATTCTCAGTAATAACTGTAGGTATAGGTATACCATTTATACTTAAATTTGGTATGGATCCAAACGTAATAGGTATAATAGGTTTAACAAGTGGATACTGTGGAACATTAATGACTCCGATGGCAGCAAACTTCAACGTAGTTCCCGTCGCTATATTAGAGATGAACGATAAATACGGAGTTATAAAAAAGCAATTGCCAATTGCCCTTGTAATGTTAGCAGTGCAAATAGTTTTAATGATAGTAATGGGTTAATAAATGAAAGCTTTTAAGATCTTTGTTTACGGAACTCTTATGAAGGGTTACCGTAACTACGACAAATATTTAGACGGACATATTAATTCAATAAAAAGTGCATATGTGCATGGGAAGTTGTATCATCTGACTGATGAAGAGTGCCCAGCCATAGTAGATGGAAACGAAAAAGTCTATGGTCAGGTAATGGAGGGTATAGATGACGACAAAGGTACAATACTTAACTCAGTAGATGTGCTTGAGAAATATTTTGGAAACAATTCCACTGTAATGTACGAGAGAAGAAAGAAGGAAGTTTTTTATGAAGATGGTACTAGCGAGATGCTGGATATGTACATATTTGTAAACGATGAATATCTTGAAGCTCACGATAACATTTACATTGAAGATGGAGATTGGGATAGCTTTAAAAAGGCTATTTAATTAAAAATTATATATTTAGATTAAAGCCCCTTATCTGTTTAATTAAATTATAAAGATAAGGGGCTTTTTAGTGAATTAAAAAATAGGCTAATAAGTTTTTGTGTGCAAATAAGTTGCACTTCGTATCAGAATAGATTAGAATTCTTATAAATGAAATGAATCTTACCATTTTAAATCATTATATTATGAAAGTAAAATAATGATTTAAAATAAAATATTAAGGGGATTGGAGGACTTTATATTGTAAAAAAAGAAATTTAAAATATCACTACTATAGATAAGTAAATAAAATTGAAATAGTCCCATCTAGAACTAAACGTATTCTAGATGAGACTATATAGGGGGATTTAGAGTTTAAAGAATAGGTAAACTGATTGAGACTAAAATCTGCTTAAAATTCTTTACTCAACTCTTTCTGAAGTTTATTTAACGCTTTTTTCTCTATTCTAGATACATAAGATCTAGATATGTCTAATTTTTGTGCTATCTCTCTTTGAGTTTTATATCCAAGGGGTGTGAGTCCATATCTCAATTGCACAATTTCTCTTTCTCTAGGAGTGAGTATATCGTTCAATTGTTTGTATAGTTTACCAACTTCTACTTTTAATTGAACCTCATCTATCACGTAGTCGATATCTGTTCCTAGGATATCAAGTAAATTAATTTCATTACCTTCTCGGTCTGTACCTATAGGGTCTTGAAGTGACACCTGAACCTTATTCTTTTTATTTGTCCTTATATGCATCAAGATCTCATTTTCGATACATCTAGATGCATACGTAGCTAGTCTAGTTCCTTTATCTATTTTGAAAGTGTCAATGGCCTTTATAAGCCTATAGTGCCTATTGATATTAAATCATCTTGATCTTCTGCGGCATTGTTATACTTTTTTGCTATATAGGCCACTAATCTCATGTTTCTCTCTATTAAAATATCTTTAGCATTTCTGTCTTCTTCTATTTTAAACTCAGTTAAATATTTGATTTCCTCTTCAGGGGTTAGTGGTTTTTCAAACGATTTAGCAGTAGTCAATAAGTCACCCCCTTTATACGGTCACCTTAAATTATATGAAGAGGACTTATCCAAGTTGACTGATAAAGCTAAAATAAAAGAGTAATAATACATACTTAATAAATATATTTAATTGTTGTTTGAAATAGGCATGGTGCTGTAGATGATTTATCTATAGGGGAAGAGTATATAAAATAAACGTGGTTGTATTTACGAATAATAACTAATCGGGTAATATTAAGGATATATTTGAATAAATACAATAAAATTTGAAATTATATAAAATAAATTCGGAATCTCAAATAGGTATAATTGTACATATCGATGTCAATAAAATAAAGGAGAACAAGTTATGGAAATAAATGCAAAAACAAAAACTACATGTCTTTTTGGGCATCCAGTGGAGCACAGTTTTTCTCCAGTTATACACAACTACCTTTACGAAAAATACCAACAAAATATTATATATGAATGTTTTACTGTGAGTAAAGAAAATTTAGAAACCGCTGTAGAGGCTATAAAGGTTTTAGGTATAATTGGGTTAAATGTTACGATTCCACATAAGGTAGACATTATGAAATATTTAGATTTTTCAGATAAAAAGTCTGAGCTAGTAGGTGCAGTTAATACTGTTAAAAATGAGGGAGGTGTTTTGTCAGGATACAACACTGATGGAGTAGGATTTGTTCAGTCAATATACGATAAAGGATGTACTGTAAAAGGAAAGAAAATCCTTATACTTGGTGCAGGCGGGGCTTGTAGAAGCGTATCTATAGAACTTGCAATTGAAGGTGCAGAGTCTATTGAGATAAGAAATAGAAGTTTAGAAAATGCAAATAGTATTGTAGAGATAATAAATTCGAACTTTGAAACTAAATCTAGATGTAATAGTAAAGAAGTTTCTAAGGAGGATCTTCAAAGTATAGATATACTTATTAACACAACCCCGATAGGCATGGAAAGCAATGATTGCCCAATTGAAGAGAATATATCTATAGATAAAGATATTCTTGTATGCGATATAGTGTACAACCCTCATAATACAAGTCTTATTAAGTGGGCGAAGGGTCAAAATTTGGACACAATGCACGGAATTGATATGCTCGTAAACCAAGGGTTGGCAGCATTTTATATATGGACTGGAATTAAGCCATCTTTGGAAGACAAAGAAAATATAAAAGAGCTTTATGAAAAATCAATATAGTATTTTAAAATAACATAATAGTAATAGTATTTTAAAACAATAGATTGATGCTGTAGCTTTAAAATACTATGTAATGCTGTACGCTGGTGAAAAATGAGTATAATATGGATTTCTGAGAGGAGAATTTATTGAGAAGAAACAAGGGTTTTATCGCAATAGAGTGTGTAGTGAGCCTTTCGATACTGACTATTTCAGTCTATTTGGTATCTACAGCTCTTCAAAACAGCTATAGACAGGTTGCAAACAATGAAAAAAATAGAACAATGTTAAACTTGGCGAAATCTCACCTAGAAAATCAAAAATACAAGATAAAGAATACAGAAAGTGAAGTAATAGAAATAAAAGCATTAGATATACAAAGCAAAGGAATTGGAGAATACAATGTTTCAAGCACGGTTATACCGAATGATAATTTTTATAAAAACTACAAAGTAAGTGTAAAAGTTACAGGAGATAAGAGAACTATGGAGTTGGTTAGCTATGTTACGAAACAATAGAAACAGTAAAGGTTCGGTGTTGATTGTTTCTCTTTTAGTATTTTCTATAATAAGTACAATTAGCATTGTTAGCATTAGTTGGATATTTACAAACAGTAAAATATTTAGCTTGGAGTATAAAGATAATCTTTTAAAGGAAGGTTCACTGAGCGGATCGGAAATAGCAAAGAGCAATATACTAAGAAATATAAGAAAAGCTATAGATACAACGTCTAATGAAAGCGGGTTTAATGAGTATTTCTTAGGAAATAACATGGAAAATTTAATTAATGATATAAAGAACATAAGCAGTAGCGGATTAGAGAATGTCACTGTTAAAGTAAGTAATAATAGAGTTACTGAAGAAAATGGATATTTGATATTTGGGATTGTAAGCACATCAAAGGACGGAAATTATTATAAAACATTAAATGTAGATGTAGCTATTAAAAATCCATATAGATTAGAGGATTATGATATAAATCTAGAACCTGATAATAGTGAAGTAAACCAAACTGAAAACTATGTGAAACAAGAAAATAATACAGTAGAAAACAATATAAGCGAAAATGATACAAAAGAAAACAATGACCTCAACGAGTGTGACTATCTTAGATTCTATAATTACAGGGGGCTTTAATTTGAAAAGAGAAGGAATGTGACCGTAGTTGAGCTAGTTGTAACCATAAGCGTAATTATTTTAATATCTACTTTATGTATTCCAAAAGGAAGTATAGATAATAGGGCGATTAACTTATTCTCAAGGCAGTTCTGTTCGGATATTAGGTTTGTGAGGCGAGAAAATATGCTTGGAAACTATAATACTTACATATACTACACTAAAAAAAAGTATGTAGAAGGATATATTTTAAGAAAGGATGGGGAAGATATAAAGACCAACCTTTTACCACAAGATGCAAAGATAGACCATAGTTTAAGTACTATAAAATTTAAAATTGATGGATCTCCGGTAGAAAAGGGATCTACTATTGAGGTGTATAAGAAGAAATACTGCAGGTACATTACTATAACACCAGTAAGTGGAAGAATTCTTCTTAAGGAAGATAAATATGAGAGTTAAAAAGGGGTTTCATAAGGTGTACATGAAACTTATGAAACGGTATTCAAATGCCTTTAATATTCATAATTCCAATGGATATTTGTTAATAGAAGGTGTAGTCTCATTATCTGTAGTTGTAGTTATATCTTTAACTCTTTACTCACTTCTAAGTATTAGTATAAATTTAAAAAATAAAATGAACGATTCTCTGGAACTTCAACAACAAGCTGTTGAGATGACAAAGCATATTGAAAGTCTATTTTCAAATAGCAAGGGGATTATAAGTGTAGTTCCTAGAACAAATAGAGAAGGTTTTAAAGGAAGAAATGTTGAGGAATCAGGAGTTGAAAAAAGTGAAGAAGTAGAAGAGTTTAAAAATGGAAAAATTTGCTATGATTCATTTGTAGATACAAGATCAATTCAGCTAAAATATTCATCCGAAGACAATAATATAGATGATAAACAAATTTATTTAAATGAAAATAGAGATAAAGTATTTGTAACTTCAGTGAAAAACGGAGCCAGCCAACCTGGTGGGTATGAAATTGGCGACTATGTAGATAATATGTTTATACAAAACTCAGCAGACGATAGGTATATCAAAGTACTTTTAAAACTTTCTAAAAACTCACAAAAATACACAACAGAATTTGATATAAATATGTTGAATTTTGAGTAAAAGGTGAAATATATAGCATATATTATGCAAAAAATACTAAATCAGTATTTAATATCAAAAAATAAAGCTATAAGCTGTGTCAAATCCTTGTTATATGTGTGTATTTTGTGATATGATAATACTAGAAAAATTTGTAATCATGTACTTTAGGAATTTATAGGATATGATTTAAATAAAGTATGGTTAATGCTACCGTATTTATAAGATTTTAGATGGAGGAATAAACATATGGTATCAGCAGGAGATTTTAGAAAAGGCATAACATTTGAAAAAGACGGACAACCATGTCTAGTTGTAGACTTCCAACATGTTAAACCAGGTAAGGGAGCGGCTTTTGTTAGAACAAAATACAAAAACTTAAAAACTGGGGCTACAAGAGAAGAAACTTTCAACCCAAGTGAAAAGTTCCCAAAAGCTATAATTGATACAAGACAAATGCAGTATTTATATAACGATGGAGAATTATATTACTTCATGGATGAAGAGACTTATGAGCAAATTCCTTTGGACTATAGCCAAGTTGAAGAAGCTGTTAAATACTTAAAAGAAAATGAAGTAGCTACAATAAGATTCTACCAAGGTCAACCTTTCCAAGTTGAGGCTCCAAACTTTGCAGAATTAGAAATAGTTGAAACTGAGCCTGGTATAAAAGGTGATACTGCAAGTAATGTTACCAAAGCAGCTACAGTAGAAACAGGAGCAGTTGTACAAGTTCCATTATTTATAAACGTTGGTGACAAGGTTAAGATAGATACTAGAACAGGCGATTATTTGTCAAGAGTATAAAAAGTTTTATTAAATAGGTATATAAAAGCTTATATGTCTTAATAATATAAGATGTATAGGCTTAAATTATATATTAAATATGAAAGTGAGGAGACTATATGAAACATTTATATGAAGAAGTTGCTTATTTAAAGGGATTAGCAGAAGGAATGGATATCGACAAAGAAAGTAAAGAAGGAAAAATGATACATAAGATAGTTGATGTATTAGAAGTTTTTGCTGATTCTATAGTAGTCTTATCAGAAGATCAAGATGATTTAAAAGATTATGTTGATTCGATAGATGAAGATCTAGCTGATGTTGAAGATAGTTTAGAGGAGATATTCGAAGATGAAGATGATGACGATTACGACGATTTAGATTTCATCGAGATGGAGTGCCCTAACTGTGGAGAATTAGTAGATATAGACGAAGACTTACTATACGATGAAGATGTTGATATAGTGTGCCCAGAGTGTGATGCAGTGATATTATCTTCTGAAGATGATGAAGAAATTTGTGGTTGTGGTAATTGCACAAGCGACGAAGAGTAATAGATTTGTAAAATTCAAAACTGCCTATGAGACTCAAGATTTTGTGTTTCATAGGCAGTTTTGAATTTATGAATATTATAGAATTTAGTTTTTGCAATAGTTAGCGAAAAATAGTAAAATATATAGTAGATAAGTATGTTTTGGAGGTGAATTATGAAAATTAATAGAAAATTAATAGAAAATATACAATGTTTTGAAAAAGTAATAGGGTACGACTTTAAAAATAAAGATTACATCCTTGAAGCGCTTACTCATAGTTCATATTCTAATGAGAATAAGAGATTTAACTTCAATGAGAGGTTTGAGTTTCTAGGAGATTCTGTATTAGGGGTTGTAGTAAGTGACTATTTATTTAGATCAGAGCAGAATATACCAGAAGGTGAACTTACTAAACTTAGAGCTAATATAGTTTGTGAAGAATCACTAAATGAAGTTGCTACAAATATAAATTTAGGTGATTATATGTTGCTTGGAAAAGGTGAAGAGGCCACAGGAGGAAGACAGAGAATTTCTATCCTGGCAGATGCCACGGAAGCTGTAATAGCTGCGATATACCTAGATGGAGGATTTGAGTGCGCTAGAGATTTTATCCTTAAATTTATGGGGGATATAATTCAAGATACTAGAAAAGGAAATATATTTAGAGATTATAAAACTCATCTACAAGAATTACTTCAAAGTAGAGGAGAAAATAATATTTGGTACAATCTTATAGAAGAAAAAGGGCCAGATCACAATAAGAGATTTGTTATGGAAGTTGGTATAAACGATGAAGTTTTAGGTGTGGGAGAAGGTAAAAGTAAAAAAGAAGCTGAACAATTAGCTGCTAGAGCGGGGCTTAAAAAGATGCGATAGTTATATACAACTAATTTATGAATTACAGAGGATGATAACAATGAAGAAAAAAATAATTCCTATATTTGTACCTCACGAAGGATGTCCTCACGACTGTATTTTTTGCAACCAGAAAAAGATAACAGGAGTGAGTACCAATGTAACAGAAGAAACGGCTAAATCAGTAATTGAAGAATGTCTTGAGTATATAGATAGAGATTCAAGTATAGAAATTGCGTTTTTTGGAGGAAGTTTTACTGCCATAGATATAGATATTCAAAGAAAATTATTGGCAGTAGCTAAAAGTTATATAGATAGCGGGGATGTCGATTACATTAGATTATCGACAAGACCTGATTGTATAGATGAGCAAAATTTAAGTATGTTAAAAGAGTACGGAGTCAGAATTATAGAGCTTGGAGTGCAGTCACTTGACGAAGATGTACTGGACGAGAGTATAAGAGGACATAAAAGCGAAATAGTCTATGAAAGTGCAAAATTGATTAAAGACGCTGGATTTGAGCTTGGATTACAGATGATGCTTGGTCTTCCTACAGATTCTGAAGAAAAGTGTCTCTACACTGCAAAAGAATTTATAAAAATGAATCCTAGTTGTGTAAGAATTTATCCTACACTAGTTGTTCAGGAAACAGGTCTTGAAAAATTGCTTTTAGAAGGAAAGTACACTCCTTTTACGTTGGAGAAAAGTATAAGTATAGTTAAAAAATTGCTAGTGCTTTATTATATAAATAATATTAATGTAATAAGGGTTGGGCTTCAAGCTACAGATGACATTCAGATGGGAGAGGCGGTAATAGATGGACCGTACCATCCAGCTTTTAAAGAGCTTGTGGAGTCGGAAATGATAAAAGACTACTTAGAGAATGAAGTAATAAGTAATTACGACCTTGATAAAGAGTTAGTAATTAGGTCCAACAAAAAGAATATATCAAAACTTATAGGCAATAAAAAGTCAAATAAAAATTATATTATGAAAAAATTTGGACATAAATTAAAGATAGAAGAGACAAATATAGATGAAGAGCAACTTCACATTTTGATAGATCAAAGAAATATACTGAAAGTAAGTATGAGCGATATTTACTCTAAATTGTTTAGTGTTTATAATCTTTAGAGAAATAATTGATTAAGGAGAAAGACATTGTACTTAAAGAGATTAGAATTAAAGGGATTTAAATCATTCCCAACGAAAACTGATATATCTTTCAACAAAGGAGTTACATCTATAGTAGGTCCTAATGGTAGTGGAAAAAGTAATATTTCAGATGCAGTAAGATGGGTTTTGGGAGAACAGAGTATAAAGAGTCTTAGAGGCGATAAACTAGAAGATGTTATATTTATTGGTACTGAAACAAAAAAGGCTATGAATTATTGTGAAGTTGAGCTTACTATTGACAACTCTGACAATGAAATGAATATTGATTTTAGTGAGGTTACAATAAAAAGGAGAGCATATAGAAATGGCGAAAGTGAATTCTATTTAAATAACAAAGTTTGCAGGTTGAAAGATATAAAAGAGCTTCTTTTAGATACAGGAATAGGAAAAGATGGATATTCTATTGTAGAGCAGGGTAAAGTTGATGAAATACTTAGCAATAACCCTCAAAATAGAAGAAAGATATTTGATGAAGCTTGTGGTATATCTAAATACAGATATAAAAAGAATGAAGCAGAAAAGAACCTACTAAATACGAAAGAAAATCTTGAGAGAATTCAAGATATATACATAGAGATAGAAAACCAAATAAAACCTCTATACAATCAACAGTTAAAAGCTAAACAGTATAAGGAATTTACAGAGAGGTTGAAAAAACTTGAAGTTAATAGCTTTTTAAGAGATATTGAGAATTTGGACAAAGAGATCGATGAGCTTGTCGAACACAGCAATATGATAGAAGCAAATCTCAAAGAGAGAGAAAAGGAAAAAGAAACTGTAGAAAATGAGGCTGCTGAACTAGATAGAGAGTCAAAAGTTCTAGATGAAGCTATAGAAAAGGCTGTAGAGTATATCAATTCTATAAAAGAAGTTATATCAGAAAGAGATATGCAGATCAACCTTATAAATGAGAGAATTAAAAATTTTAAGAGAGAGATTTACTCAAAACAAAAAGAATCTTCTGAAGCTGATGAAAAACTTAAGGTGTATAGAGAAAGCTTGGTTAAGCTTGGAAAAAGCCAAGAGGAAAATAATCAATTAGTTGAGAAGCTAAAATCTGAAATAGAAGAACAAGAAGCACACAATTCAGATAAAAAGTCTTCAATACAAGGTTTAACAGAAGAAATTGAAAACTTAAAAGAAGGCATAATAGACATTCTTAATAAGAAGCAGGAACTTAGTAATAGGCTATCTGCGATGACAGCAAATAAGGAAAATATGCTTTCAAGATCAAAAGATATAGAAGTTGAACTCGATGAAATTCTGGTTAAAGTAAAAGGGAAATATAAGGAACTTGAAGAAAGTCTGTTGACAATGGAAAACAGTAAGGTTGCATTTAATAAGTTGATTGGAAGTAGAGATTCTGAGCTAAATGAAGTAAGAAATCTTAAAAACTTTGCACTTAGGTTGGAAGGTAAAATACAAAAAAATAACTATACTTTAAACGACTATAAATCTAAAATAAACATTTACAATGAAATGGAAAATCACTATGAGGGATTTAATAGAGGCGTAAAGGAAGTTTTAAAAAATAAAGGTCTTGATGGAATTCATGGAGCACTTGGCCAGCTTATTGGTGTGCCTAGAGAATACGAAAAAGCTATAGAATCAGCGCTTGGAGGTTATCTACAAAATATTATTACTAAAGATGAAGTATGTGCAAAAAATGCAATAAACTACCTTAAGAAAAACAATCTAGGGAGAGTTACATTTTTACCTATAAGTATAATAAAAGGAAATCCAATAAATCTAAAAGCTGTAAAGACTAAGAATAAGGCTATAGGAATTGCAAGTGAGCTAGTTTCATACGATATAAAATATAAAAATATTTTAGTAAGTGTTTTGGGTAGAACAGTAATTGTAGAAAATATGGACACTGCAATTGGGTTTGCAAATGAAACTGGGCATAAGTTTAAAATTGTAACACTTGATGGAGAAGTTCTAAATATAGGAGGATCTCTGACAGGTGGTAGTTTGAAAACAAATGGAAATATACTTTCTAGAAAAAGAATAATAAGCGAATATAAAGAGAGCATAGAGAAATTGGATAAAGAGATAGCTACAATTCAAGAAGAACATAGATATATAGCTAAAGAAATAACTGATAAAGAACAAAATATTACAGTATTAGAAGCGAAAATTAAGGATGCTGAGAAACAAATTTTCGAATTAAATCTACAAAATAGCAACTTAAAGAACGATATAGAAACTTTTGAAATTAGCAATGGAAAATTAGAAAAAGAAAAGGCTGGTATATCTGAAAATCTAGCGTATACAATAGAAAGAATAGATTTAATAAATAATGATATTGAGACATTGGATGAAAAACATTCGAAAATCAAGCTTAATATAGAAAAATATACTGAGTTGCTTAAAAATCAAAATGATGTATTTGAAGGGGATAAGATCAGCTTTGATAAACTCAAACTAGATCTTGTAAAGTACAGTCAGACATCTGATACAATAGATAAAGATATAGAGAGAATTAAAACTGAATGCTCAGAACTAGAATCTAAAAAAGAAGTTCTAGAAGTATCTGTAGATAAGTTGAAAGAAGAAATTAGAGAGTTATCAGAACAATTAAAACTAGAAATCGAAGAAAAAAATAATTTAGCAGAACAGCTATCAGAAAACGAAAATAATTTAGATAATAAGCGTATTTCAAAGGTAAGTATTAAAGAAAAGTTTGAAGAGTCTAATAAAAACGTCAAAATCATCGATAGACAGTATATACATTTCAAAGAGAGTTTATTTAAAGTTGATTCTAAACTTGACAGAGTAAGAGCTAGTCATGAATCTTCTCTAAATAAACTTAATGAACTTTACGACCTTACCTTTATATTTGCAAATGAACTTAAAGATGAAGAATTGAATGTAGATAAAAAAGTTATATTTAGCCTTAAAAGAGAAATAAAAGAACTTGGGAATATTAACTTGGATTCTATTAAAAAGTATGAAGAAATAAAAGAAAGATATGATTTCTATAGTGTTCAAAAGAAAGACCTCGAGGATTCAATTAAATGTATAGAGGAAATAATAAATTCGCTTGAAAAAAATATGAAGGATGAATTCGAAGTTCAGTTTGATAAAATTAATGAAAAGTACAAGTATGTTCACGACAGATTATTCGGAGGCGGACATGGAGAACTTATACTTGAAGATAAAGAAAATATTTTGGAGAGCGATATAAGCATAGTTTCACAGCCACCTGGAAAGAAGATGAAAAATTTAAACCTATTATCTGGTGGAGAAAAGGCACTTACAGCGATAAGTATATTATTTGCAATACTTATGACTAAACCAACACCGTTTTGTATACTGGATGAAATAGAAGCACCACTTGATGATGCTAATATATATAGATTTGGAGAGTTTTTAAAGGAGTTATCAGAGGATACACAATTTATAGCTGTAACTCACAGAAGAGGTACTATGCAAGCTTCAGATTTTATATATGGAGTTACAATGCAAGAAAAAGCTATATCAAAGATTATTGGGCTAAAACTTAGTGAAGCTGAGAAGATATCAAATGCTATGTAAACTACAATGAAGAAGTGAAAATTTTATTAAATTAAATTGCTCAATCAGGAGGAAGATAAGTGTTCAAAAAGTTTTTTAAATCGAAGAAACAAGAAGATAATCAAGATGAAGTTAAAGATATAGAACAAGTTCCACAAGAAGCAGATGAATCACAGGAAGTTAATAAATCTGCAGAAATTAGTGAATCACAACAGGTTCAAGAAGGTATTGACGAAGTTACAGTAGAAGAGGGCGACAATAAAGAGATAGATATTAAAGAAGCAAATAATAATGATAAAGAAACAGATAATAAGGGTGCAAAAGATGGGGAAGAATTTGAAAAAATTGATGAAAGTATAGATTTTGTAGAAGGATCAGAAACCTCAGAATCCGGAGAAGTAGACGGTGAAGTTCTTAAAGAAGAAGTGAAATCAATTCAAGATGAAGTTCAAGATGAATCTCATGAAGAAATTCATGAAAAGGAATTAGAAGGGGATTCAGGAGAAGAAAATCTTAATATGTTTGAAAGACTTAAACAAGGTCTCACAAAAGCGAAACAGGGAATAACTGATAAAATAGATACTATACTTAAGTCTTACACAAAAGTAGATGAAGAGTTGCTTGAGGATCTAGAGGAAATTCTTATAACATCTGATGTAGGAGTGAATACTACAATGGATATAATTGATTCTCTTAGAAGTAGAATTAAAGAAAAAGGTATCACAGATCCAATGGATGTTAGGATAGAGCTGAGAAGTATAGTAGAAGAGATTCTAACAGAAGAAAATACTAAATTAGATATAAATCCATCTCCGTGCATAATACTTATGGTAGGAGTTAATGGCGTTGGAAAAACAACAACAATAGGAAAACTTGCCACTAGATATAAAAAAGAAGGAAAAAAAGTATTACTTGCTGCAGCAGACACGTTTAGAGCAGCAGCTACTGAGCAGTTGGATATATGGGCTAAGAGAGCAAATGTCGATATAATTAAGCATAATGAAGGAGCAGATCCCGGAGCTGTAGTATTCGATGCAGTTAAAGCAGCAAGGGCTAGAGGTGTAGATGTTCTTATATGCGATACTGCCGGGAGACTTCATAACAAAACAAATCTTATGAATGAGCTCGGTAAAATATTTAAAATTGTAGATAGGGAATTCCCTGAGGCTAAGAGAGAGGTACTTCTAGTAGTAGATGCTACAACAGGTCAAAATGCAGTTTCACAGGCAAAGACATTTAAAGAAGTGGCAGATATAACTGGTATAGTTCTTACCAAATTAGACGGTACTGCAAAAGGTGGAGTAGTGATTGCAGTTAAGTCTGAAGTGGATGTACCTGTTAGACTTATAGGTGTAGGAGAAAAGGCGGAAGATCTTCAAGACTTTGATGCTAAACTGTTCTCAGAAGCTCTATTTGGAAATTAATATACAGTAGGATAATGCAATAGTTAATGTATATTTTGATTTCAATAGTATGTTGAGATAATTAATAGCAAATAGAGTAAAATTAATTGTTGACAATGTAAAATTTATAAGTTAAAATACAATGTGTAAAGTAAAAGAACTTTACAGTATGATGTTTGGAAGTGTTTGATATGAATATCGAAAAAATGGTTGAAGTAGGTTTATTATTTGAGCAGTATAGAGAGTTGCTAACGAAGAAACAGAGTGAAATAGTTAGTTTATACTACGAAGAAGACTACTCACTTGGAGAGATAAGTGAGAATTTAGGTGTTTCAAGACAGAGTGTTTACGATACACTTAAAAGATCAGAAAAGATACTTAGAGACTATGAAGATAAACTTCAATTAGTTTCTAAACTTCAAGAACACGAACAAAGCATAAAATTGATACATGAAGAAATTGTCAATTTAAAAGTAAGTTTAAAAAGCAAACAAGACTGTGATGATTTAATCCCTAAGTTGGAAAGTATAGAAGATATATGTAGGGGGATGATAAAATGATATTTGAAGGTTTATCTGATAAACTGCAAGGAGCATTTAGTAAGCTTAAATCGAAAGGAAAACTTACTGAAAGCGATATAAAGGACGCAATGAGAGAAGTTAAACTGGCGTTACTTGAAGCCGATGTTAACTTTAAAGTTGTTAAAGACTTTGTTAAAAAAGTGCAAGAAAGATGTGTTGGTCAAGAAGTTATGCAGAGCTTAACTCCAGGTCAACATATAATAAAAATAGTTAATGAAGAGCTTACTGAGCTTATGGGCGATGTTCAAAGTAAAATAAGTATATCTTCAAAACCGCCTACAGTAATAATGATGGTTGGTTTACAAGGTGCTGGTAAGACGACTACATCTGGTAAATTAGGGGGATACTTTAAGAAACAAGGTAAAAAACCTCTACTAATTGCTTGTGACGTATATAGACCAGCGGCTATAAAACAATTACAGGTTGTAGGTGAAAAACTGGATATTCCAGTGTTCAGTATGGGAGATAAAGAAAAGCCTCTTGACATAGCAAAGGCAGGATTTAACCATGCTACTAAAAATGGTAATGACATAGTTATAATAGATACAGCAGGACGTCTACATATAGATGAAGTTCTTATGGAGGAGTTACAGTCGATAAAGACTGAAGTCAAACCACACGAAATACTTCTTGTAGTTGACTCAATGACTGGACAAGATGCTGTAAATGTCGCTGAAAGCTTCAACGAGACACTTGGAATCGATGGAGTAGTACTTACTAAACTTGATGGTGACACTAGAGGTGGAGCAGCTCTTTCAATAAAAGCTGTAACACAAAAACCGATCAAATTTATAGGTATGGGCGAGAAGCTTGAAGATTTAGAACCGTTCCATCCAGATAGAATGGCTTCAAGAATTCTTGGAATGGGCGATGTACTTAGCCTTATAGAAAAGGCACAGGAGACAATGGATCTTGAAAAAGCAAAAGAATTAGAGCAAAAAATAAAGAAACAAGACTTGGATTTTGAAGACTTCCTAGAGCAAATGGAACAGATTCAAAATATGGGTCCACTAGATAAAATACTGGGTATGATGCCAGGTATGGGAAATATTAAAGACCAACTTGGAGACGTAGATGTCAACGGCAAGGAAATGAAGAGAACTAAAGCTATAGTTCAAGCGATGACAGTTTATGAGAGAAGAAACCCAACAGTGCTAAACGCATCGAGAAAGAAGCGTATAGCGAGAGGTAGTGGAACTAGTGTTCAAGATGTAAACAGGCTTATAAAGCAATTCAATGAAATGAAGAAGATGATGAAGATGTTTACAGGAGCACAAAAAGGCATGAAAAAAAGAGGCGGCCTGGGAGGTTTACCTTTTTTCAAATAAATAATAAAAAATAACAATTTTCGGAGGTGCTTTAAATGGCAGTTAAAATAAGATTAAAAAGAATGGGTGCAAACAAAAAACCTTTCTACAGAATAGTAGTAGCAGATTCTAGATCACCAAGAGATGGAAAATTCATAGAAGAAATAGGATACTACAATCCAGTTTCTGAACCAAAACAAGTAAAAATAAACGATGAAAAAGCTGTAGCGTGGTTAAAGAATGGTGCTCAACCAACAGAAGCAGTTAAAAACTTACTTGCAAAAAACGGAGTAATGGAAAAATTTGAAGCTTCTAAATAATAAAATATTTTATTAGGAGATGTATGATATGAGGGAGTTAGTTGAAGATATAGCTAAAGCTCTAGTTGACAAGCCCGATGAAGTTGTCGTTAATGCAACTGAAGACAAAGGTGTTACTATCTTGAAGCTTACAGTCGCAGATGACGATATGGGTAAAGTTATCGGAAAGCAAGGTAGAATAGCAAAAGCTATAAGAACTGTTGTGAGATCGGTAGCAAACAAAGAAAAAATCAAGGTTACTCTTGAGATAATATAGAAAAGGGGGTTAGGTATTCACCTAATCCTTTTTGTTTATAGTATATAATAGAATAATATTTATATA
>NZ_AXUS01000006.1 GCF_000498755.1 Clostridioides mangenotii TR
ATTTATAAATTTATAATTAATAAAATTTTTATGTATCTTATACTAAATCAAAAAATGTATAAATTTATTAAAATTATAAGTGATATTTTAGATTTATTTATTAACTTTGATAATATTGTATAAAATTAGTCTGGTTTGTAAAAAATGATAATGAGTTGTAAGAATATCTTATATTATTTTTATAGTTACTAAGTTTTATACTGCACTAAAATTAACTTTTTTCATATTATAAAAATAACACTACAATAATGCAGAGATGGCCGACAAGAAGGGAGCGATGAAGTTGATAAGCAAAGATAAAATTTCGGATAAGAAGTTTTATAGCAACAACATCAATAATAAATTAATATATACAAATGGGATAGTAGAGGTAGTAACTAGTTCGGGAAAAAATGAAGTTATAGCTAGAAAAGTTATAGACGATAAAGTTTTTAGTAGTGAGGGTCTAAATCTAGATGAAATAACAGAGAGAGTAACTAATAAAATTATAAAAATTATGAGGGGTGAGGTTTTAAGAGATTATATACAAAGCCAATATGGAAAAGCATATCCAAAGGAAATTGACAATATTTACGAGCATTCATTAAAAATATTTAGCAACAAAGAAGTATTCATCAGAGAGACAATATTTATGAGGGTAAGTAATTATATTTTAGAAAATGATTACATAAATATCGACGGATTTATAAAGTTTAGGATGAAGGAATTTATAAAATATATCTCTGCAATAGCTGATATTTCTTTGGAGGAATACTTAATAAACAGAGATCACGAAGAATTTATAAGAGTGCTTAAGTACTTTATAGATACTCAAGATGTAAAAATTGATCTGTTAAAAGTCCATATAATGGAGGATAACAGCTTCGTACTTTACGATAAAAATGGTGACAAAATAGATAGTATAGATGATGAAGATATTATAAATATGGTTATCAGAGAAAACTTAAACTACGAAGATTTTTTAATAAGTACTCTTCTTTCACTATGCCCAAGAAAGATTGAAGTAATGGATACATTAAATAGCAACTCTTCAAAAGAGATTATAGATACTTTGAAGTCTATATTTGAAAATAGGGTAGATATAATAACTAATAATTAATAGTTCTAGAATAAACTAGTAATCGATCCATTTTTATTTCTTCCAAGTGAAAGGACTTGTGTTTTAATCTTATTCTAATAAATTAAACCTTTTTAATTACAGTCACATGGCTTATAATTGTATAGTAGCATTATGTAAACAGATAGTATACAAAAGATAAGGAGAGTTAGTCATGGACAATTTGATAAAAATACTAATATTGGCATCTATAGGTGGGGTTATTGGATATATCACCAATGTCGTTGCAATCAGGCTTATATTTAGGCCAATTAAACCTATAAAAATTCCAATTTTGAATATAGAAATAATAGGGCTAATACCAAAAAGAAGAGAAGAAATTGCAACTAACATAGCTATAATAGTTGAGGAAGAATTTATATCACTTGATGAAATACTAGACAACGTAATTACAGAAGATGATAAAGATGAAGTAGTGATTTATATAAAATCTAGGATTAGTGTTCTGCTGAATGAAAAATTTTCATATGTGCCATCAAGTATTAAAAAACTTATAGAGGGCTATCTTAATGATATGGTAGAAGAAGAGGTAAAAAATAGCATAGACGATTTAAGTAAAGGAATGATGGCAAAGGCTAGTGAGCGCATAAATATTCAAGAAATGATTGAAGAGAAAATTAATGAACTCGACTTATTAGTTTTAGAAGATCTAATAATAAGTGTAGCAAAAAAAGAATTAAAGCATATAGAGTTCTTAGGACTTGTTTTAGGATTCTTAATAGGAATCGTTCAAGGACTAATAGTTGCTTTTATGTAGGTTATAATAAAATTATTTAAAATTGCTAAAAAATAATATAAATAATATAATAATTGAATTAAATTTAAAAAAAATGTAAAAATATAAATAAATATTATTGACGACTGGAATTTTTTCTGATACAATTTGAAATAACATTTAAGATAATATGCAATGAAAAGGAAAAGTAGATTAGAAACCATTTTTAGAGAACTTGGGTCGTGGCTGAAAGCCCATTTGATAGGTCTATTCGAAAACTACCTTGGAGCGGAATGTGAGTAGCTTTGTAAAAGCATTCGGATGACTACCTTATAGTCAACAAGAGGACTGCAGTTAGCTGTATGTCAACTTGGGTGGAACCGCGATATTACTGTCGCCCCAAATATATATTTGGGGCGATTTTTTGATTTATATAAATATAAACAGGAGGAATTACTATGATAAAAGTTGCATTAAAAGACGGATCAATCAAGGAATTCGAAAGTGGAATTTCAGTTATGGATGTAGCTAAATCGATAAGTGAAGGTTTAGCTAGAAATATATTAGCAGCATCAGTAGACGGAGAATTAGTAGGTTTAGACTACGTTTTAGATAAAGACTGTGAACTTAACTTATTTAAGTTTGATGATGAAGAAGGGAAGGATGTATTTAGACATACATCTGCACATATACTAGCTCAAGCATTAAAAAGATTATATCCAGAGGTTAAACTTGCTATAGGACCAAGTATAGAAAACGGTTTCTACTACGATATGGATATGGAGCATAGACTTGTCCCAGAAGATCTAGAAAAATTAGAAGCTGAAATGAAAAAGATCGTTAAAGAAGATCTAAAGCCAGAGAGAATGGAACTTCCTAGAGACGAAGCTATCGAGCTAATGAAGAAATATGGTGAAGACTACAAGGTAGAGCTTATATCTGATCTTCCAGAAGGTGAAATAATTTCTTTCTACAAGCAAGGCGATTTTGTAGATCTATGTAGAGGGCCACACCTTCCATCAACTAAGAAAGTTAAAGCTATAAAACTTTTAAGTATAGCAGGAGCTTACTGGCGTGGAGATGAAAAGAACAAGATGCTTCAAAGAATTTACGGTATATCTTTCGAGAAGAACAAAGATTTAGAAGAGTACCTACATTTATTAGAAGAGGCTAAAAAAAGAGACCACAGAAAAATAGGAAAAGAATTAGACCTATTTATGATGCCAGAAGAGGGACCAGGATTCCCATTATTCTTACCAAAAGGTATGGAACTTAAAAATGAACTTATGAAGTACTGGAGAGAAGTTCACAAGAGATATGAGTACGTTGAAATAGAAACTCCAATAATATTAAATAAACAACTTTGGGAAACTTCAGGTCACTGGTTTCACTACAAAGAAAATATGTACACTGTACAAATAGATGATGAAGATTATGCAATAAAGCCAATGAACTGTCCAGGATCACTTATATTCTACAACCATAAACAACATTCATACAGAGATTTCCCGATGAGAGTTGGA
This sequence comes from Clostridioides mangenotii TR, assembly GCF_000498755.1. Taxonomy (GTDB): domain Bacteria; phylum Bacillota; class Clostridia; order Peptostreptococcales; family Peptostreptococcaceae; genus Metaclostridioides; species Metaclostridioides mangenotii_A. The sequence continues at coordinate 3,356 of NZ_AXUS01000006.1, forward strand.
GAAGTTGGTAGAGTTCATAGACATGAGTTATCAGGTGCACTTCACGGACTTATGAGAGTTAGAGCATTCACTCAAGATGACGCGCATATATTCATGTTACCAGAGCAAATTAAAGACGAAATAAAAGGTGTAGTTGCACTTATAGATGAGCTATACAAAACTTTCGGATTTGAATATCACTTAGAGTTATCTACTAGACCTGATAACTCAATGGGTAGCGATGAAGAATGGTCAAACGCAGAAAACGGACTAAGAGAAGCTTTAGAGGAATTAAACCTTCCATATATACTAAATGAAGGGGATGGAGCTTTCTATGGACCTAAGATAGACTTCCACTTAAAAGACTGTTTAGGAAGAAGTTGGCAATGTGGAACTATCCAATTAGATATGCAATTACCTCAAAGATTTGATATTACTTATATAGGTCAAGATGGTGAAAAACACAGACCAGTAATGATCCACAGAGTTGCACTTGGAAGTATAGAAAGATTTATAGGTATACTTATAGAGCAATATGCTGGTAAATTCCCAGTTTGGTTATCACCAACTCAAGTTAAGGTACTACCTATATCTGATAAATATATAGACTATGCTAATGAAATAAAAGACACTCTTTACAAGCAAAATATAAGAGTAGAATTAGATGATAGAGCAGAAAAGATAGGATTTAAAATAAGAGAAGCTCAACTTGAAAAAGTTCCTTACATGATAATAGTAGGAGAAAAAGAAGTTGAAGAGAAAAACATCTCTGTTAGATCAAGAGATAAAGGTGAGCTAGGAAACATAGGCTTAGATGAATTTATCTCTAATATAAACAATCAAGTTGCATCAAGAGAAAATGTAGAACTTGATTAATTAACTCGCTAGAACATATTTTATATACTAAAAAGCTGTGTATTACTTATATGTTAGTTTACAATTAAACTAACAAAGTGTACGCAGCTTTTTAAATACAAATAATTAAGAATGCCAGTACAAATATTTAAATTAGAAATTAAACTATTTATTATATAACATAGGGAATAGGAGGGTATTAGGTATATATAGAAATAATTTAATAGGTTACCATATAAAAAATAAATACAAAAATTTGTCCACTTTTACTAATTAAATTAGTTATAATTTATAAGTGAAATTATGGTATAATACTAAGTTAATACCAAAAAAAGTAGAGGAGAAGTGGACATAATGAAAAACATAAGAAAAATAGTAGATTCAACTAAATCATTAATTTTTCCAGCTATAATATTGCTTCTTTTAATCTTTGTAATTCAGCCAGAAAATATGGTAGGGACTATATATCCTACTTACAAAGTCAGAGATTATATAGTGATAAAATAAATTCTCGACCGTAAATAAATTGATTAATAGAGGTGGCATTGCAATTAGTGAAATAAAAATAAAATATAAAAGAAGTTCAAGGAAAATTATAATAATTGTTCTTGAACTTCTTTTTTTTATTTAAATTAAAATACAATTAATTTAGATTTAGATACATTATTTGAAATCTAATTTGCTGCTTCTTTTCTTATTAAAGACTTAAGCTCTTCGTGAGTCATAGTTTCGTTCTCGAATAGATGATTAGCTAAAATATCGAGGTCGTTTCTATTACTAGTAAGCAATTCAAGAGTTTCGTTATAACAATTTTCAACTATTTTATTAGCTTCAATTTGTATCCTTTCAGACATAAAAGTCTTATCATTTCCGTCGATAGTCATAAACCCGAGATCGCTCATTCCGTACTCACAAACCATTTGATTTGCAATTTCAGTAACTTTTTTTAGATCGTCCTTCGCCCCTGTAGATTTATGATTAAAAATAATCTCTTCGGCAGCTTTACCAGCAAGTAGGATTTTGATTTTTCCTATAAGTTCATCCTTAGTATAGATGTATCTATCTTCATCAGGAAGTTGAAGTACATACCCTAGAGCCTGGCCTCTAGGAACAATGGAAACTTTTTGTATAGGGGTTATACCTATCATGTCACTTACTAGAGCATGGCCTGACTCATGGAATGAGACAATTTTCTTTTCTCTATCTATTAATGAAGAACTTTTAGATTCTAGTCCTGCAATAACTCTTTCTAGAGCTTTATCAAAATGTAGAGAAGTAATATGTTCACTATTTTCTCTAACAGCGAATATAGCAGCTTCATTAGCTATATTTGATAAATGGGCACCATTAAAGCCGTGTGTTTTTTTAGCTAAAGTTTCAAGATTTACAGATTTATCAATAGGCTTGTTATCTGTATGTACCTTTAATATCTCGAATCTTGTGTGATAGTTTGGAGCGCCCATGTGTATATGTCTGTCAAATCTTCCAGGTCTAATTAATGCTTCATCGAGTAAGTCCATTCTATTTGTAGCGCCTATAACTAATACATTTGAATCTTTGTTAAAGCCATCCATCTCTACGAGCAATTGGTTCAATGTTTGGTCCTTTTCATTATTGCTTTCCATATGTCTTTTTACACCAATAGCATCAATCTCGTCTATAAATATAATACTAGGTGCATCTTTTCTCGCTTTTTCAAATAGAGCTCTAACTCTCTTTGCGCCAACTCCGACATATTTTTCAACAAACTCAGAACCAGTAATATTGAAAAAGGCAGAGTTAGTCTCTCCAGCTACAGCTGAAGCAAGTAGCGTTTTACCTGTTCCTGGAGGACCATAAAATAATACCCCTTTAGGGATTTTTGCTCCCATTTTTTTGTACTTGCCAGGTGATCTCATAAAATCGACTATTTCGAATAACTCTTCTTTAACTTCCTCAAGTCCTGCAACATCTTTAAATGTAGTTTTGGGATGTGTTGAGTAAGCGTCGTCGTTTTTTTCTTCTTTTTCTAACTTGGTCTGTGCAAATGCTGGCACAGGGTTTTTAATTTTTTTGAAAAAATTATTTAACATATTCATTTTAAACACCTCAGGTTATTAATTATTTGATGTCTTTATATTTTCCATATTTAAGATATTTTATTATTATTTTCATTGGTAATTTAAGGCATATACTTTTTGCGTGAAATATGGGATAATAAAAGAGAAGAATTACAATGATTAATGTGCATAAAACAAAAAAATAAAATAAAACAAAAAAACTTGCACATATTTACTATAGATGGTATAGTATATAAGGATAAGAAATAAAGAAGAAGTCCGCTTCTCACCTTGCGACGAAAGTTAGCTAGGTATATATAAGTTAAAGCCTAATGTGTAAATTTTAGAGCTTTATTATTTAGAGACTTATATGGCGGATGATTATATCATTCGCCATTATTTATATAAAAAAACGGAGGTGTCTAACAATTAGCAAAGAGTTAGCAATCAATGAGCAAATAAGAGACAAAGAGGTAAGACTTTTATCATCTAATGGAGATCAACTTGGGATAGTGGCTTTAAATGAAGCACAATCTATGGCAGATGCGCAAAATTTGGACTTGGTTCAAATTTCACCAAATGCAAAACCATCAGTGTGTAAGATAATGGACTATGGAAAATTTAGATATGAGCAATCTAGAAAAGAAAAAGAAGCTAAGAAAAAGCAAAAAATAGTGAGCCTTAAAGAAGTAAGACTTAGACCAGGTATTGAGGAAAATGATTTAAATACTAAAGCCAATAACGCTATTAAATTCCTTAAAAAAGGGGATAAAGTGAAAGTTGAACTTAGATTTAGAGGAAGAGAACTAGGACATAAAGATTTAGGAAAAGTAGTTATGCTTAAATTTATAGATATAGTTAAAGAGTTTGGTGAACCAACAAAAGCCCCAGCATTTGAGGGAAATAATATGGTTGTAATTATAGATCCAAAAAAATAGATGTTTAATCGAGAGGAGGAAACACCATGCCTAAAATGAAAACTCATAGAGGTGCAGCAAAGAGACTTAAGAAAACAGGAAGCGGAAAGTTAAAGAGAGCTAAAGCTTACAAGAAACATATATTAACTAAGAAATCTGCTAAAAGAAAAATGAACTTAAGAAAATCTACTCTAGTAAGTGATGGAGATGCTAAAAGAATAGCTCAATTATTACCATACTAAGATCGGATTAATACACATTATAAGAAAATAATAAACATAAGGAAAACATAAAGGAGGTAATAACGATGGCAAGAGTAAAAAAGGCTATGAATGCCCGTAAAAAGCACAAAAAGATATTAAAGCTTGCTAAAGGATTCAGAGGATCTAGAAGCAAATTATATAGACCAGCGAATACTTTCGTAATGAAAGCATTAAAGAACGCATATATAGGTAGAAAGTTAAAGAAGAGAGACTTCAGAAAACTTTGGATACAAAGAATAAATGCAGCTGCTAGAATGAATGGTATATCTTATTCAAGATTAATGAATGGATTAAAATTATCTGGCATAGAAGTTAACAGAAAAATGTTATCTGAATTAGCTATACAAGATCCAGAAGGATTTGCTAAATTAGCAGAGACAGCTAAATCAAAATTAGCTTAACTATAAAGTGAATGATTGGTATCATTATAAAAAACCCTAGAACATCGGCTCTAGGGTTTTTTATTTAATAAACTAGTATACGTTCTTCACTAAACTCTTCATAGAATTTTGTAGCGACTATTGATTCTAGCACATCAACAAGCGTGTGAACTTCTTCATAAGTATTGTAAAGTGCTATAGGGGCTAGACGAATTACGTTTGGTTCTCTATAGTCAGGTACAATATTCTTAGCTTTTAATGCAAAAGATATTCTATATGCTTCGTCGTGTACAAGTGAAACATGACCACCGCGAATATTATCATCAGTTGGATTATCATAACTGTAACCGTATTTAACAAGTCTTTCATCTATCAGATACATTAAATAAGCAGTTATATGTAGAGATTTTTCACGTAAATTATCAAGTCCAGCTTCTTTGTATATCTTAAGTGATCCTTCAAGTGGAGCCATAGATAAAAGATTTGGAGTACCAGTCTGTAAACTAGTAGCATTTAACTCAGGCTCATATGTACGTCTTAATAAAAATTGAGTTTCATCTTTATTTCCAAACCATCCAGTTAATCCAGGAACAGTACCAAAGTATTTTTTATTTAAATATACTCCAGCAGTAGCACCAGGCCCAGCAGAAAGGTATTTATAGTTACACCAAACAGCAAAATCAGGTTGAATATCTTCAAAATCATGTGGAACTGAACCGATAGAATGGCATAGATCCCATCCTATAATTATACCTTTTTTATGAGCTGCATCAGTTAGTTTTTTCATATCTAAGAGTTGAGAGCTACGATATAGTACTGCTGGTAAAAGAATTAACGCGACATCATCTGACATTGCTTCTATAACTGCATTTTCATCGATAAATTTACCGTCTGGGCTTTTTACAACTTTTACTGTATCTTCAATTTCTAGACCTTTAAGGCGTACAATACTGTCTACAGCGTATCTATCTGTAGGGAAGTTTAAGTCATCAACAAGTATTTTATACTTCTTATCAGTGGGCTTGTATAAAGTTGAAATTGTCTGATGAATTGTAGATGTTGTCGTTCCTGTAATACATATTTCTATAGGTGAAGCATTTATGTGTGGAGCCAAAAGTTCTGCAAGTACATCTGAGTAGCGGAAATAACGACTATTTTCAACATTCCAAATTCCTATTGCATGGTTTTTCCATTGATCTACCATATTATTAAGCGAATCTAAAGCGTCTTTTGAGCAAAGCCCCAAAGAGTTACCATCCATATATATTTTGTTTTCCAACATATAAAATCTTGATCTAAATTTCTTTAAAGGATCCTTAAAGTCGAGTTCTAAAGCATAATACATCCCTAATTTAAAATTTCTATCTAACATTTAATTACCTCCTAAATTTTAAATATATTTATAGAATACAAGTCTTGATACACTTGATTTACTTGATTAAGTCTATTATAGAAAATAAAGTAACATGCTAATATGAAAATTTGAATTATTTTGACAATAATTTTTTACAAATTAAAGATTATTTTACGAAAAATATGCATAATAAAAATACTCTTTGAAAAAGAGTACTTAAAAAGGATTAATCGACAGGAGTTATAATACTGTTCTCCAATGGAGAGTTTAAGATGATCGATGTATTTATATGTGCGTATGGCATTAATTCTTCTAAGAGTTCATTCATTTCAGTAATATTTTTAGTAGAGCCTTTTGCTATGTAGTTGAATTTTCCAGTAACAGCATATACTTCAGTAATACATTTTTTAGAAAGTAAAATCTCACATATTTTATTAAAAGATACTTTAATATCGCTAATATGAATATAGAAACTCACATTTAAGCCAACAGATTCTGGTGAAACATGAGTAGAAAACCTTTTCAAAATGTCTTTCTCAATTAATTTATTTACACGTTCATTAACACTTGGTCTACTTAAATTTACTTTAGATGATAGATCCGTTATCGAGATTCTAGAGTCTTCTTGAAGTAAGAGAATTAATTGCTTATCAATGCTATCTAACATAATTTTCCTCCCGTAATTGTACATTTATGAGATTTACTTAAAAAACAAACTTTTATAGATTTTTATTGTTATTGTGAAGTTTTTTATTCTTCAAAAATTTAATATAATAATACGATAATATAATCTTATTGTCAAAGCATCAATACTAGAAGCATTTAGCAAATTGGAGTTAGAATAATAAGCGAAGTATCAAAAATTATACATAAACTCAACTTAAGATAAGATGTTCAAACATTTGAAATTTACAAAATTGTATACATATATGTTAAATAGAAGTTAAATAATATAGTAGGAGAATCATCGTATTGTTTTTAGAGAACCTTTGTAATATAATATAGTAATGGTTGAAGGAAGGGGCTAAAAAAGTCGAAATTTATCCTCAACATAATTGAAATTAGGAGGGGCGTTAAATTGAATAAATTGGTAAAAAGACTTCTATCATTAGCAAATAAAATGAAACCAGTTCAGATAATCGTTATTGGATTTGCTTCTGTGATACTAATAGGAAGTCTTTTATTGACATTGCCTATCACTACACAGAGTGGTGAAAGTGTTGGGTTTATAGATGCTTTGTTTACAGCTACTTCTTGTGTATGCGTCACTGGACTAGTTGTAGTCGACACAGGCACAACCTGGAATTTGTTTGGGCAGATTATATGTATAACTCTTATACAAGTTGGTGGGCTAGGATTTATGACAGTCGCCACGATGTTTGCAATTTTTACAAGAAAAAAGATAAACTTAAAGGAAAGACTAGTTATACAAGAGTCTCTTAATCAGTTTGACTTATCAGGGCTTGTTAAGCTTGTTAGGTATGTGGTTCTTATAACATTTTCAATAGAAATTATAGGAGCACTTATACTGTCGACTGTTTTTGTACCACAATTCGGTGTAGTGAAAGGAGCATGGTTCAGTGTATTCCATGCGATATCGGCCTTCTGTAATGCGGGATTTGACTTAATGGGATCTACATCTGGTGAATTTACATCGATCACATCATATGTAAACAATGCCACAGTATCTCTTACAATATCTATTCTTATAATATGTGGAGGTCTTGGATACCCTGTAATGTTAAACATCGCGAAGGAAAGAAAGTTTTCTAAATTTAATTTACACACAAAATTAGTACTAATATCAACAGTGACACTTATCTTTGTGGGTATGGCACTGATATTTATAATAGAATATAAAAACCCAGATTCGATAGCACCACTTGGAATGAAAGGTAAGTTACTAGCATCGTTATTCCAATCAGTAACATCTAGAACAGCTGGATTTAGTACGCTTAATTTGGCTGCAATGGATGAGAGCAGTTTATTCGTTATTATTATCCTGATGTTTATTGGGGCATCACCGGCGTCAACTGGTGGTGGTATTAAGACGACTACACTAGCTGTGCTTATACTTACTGTAAAGAGCTTTATAACTGGGAAATCAGATATAGAAGTATACGAAAGAAGAATTGCACCATCTGTTGTAAAAAAATCTTTGGGTATATTTATTGTCGGTATTTCAGCAGCTGTTACAGGAACATTGCTTATATCGATGACACAGCCTGGATTTAACCTAACAGCATCGGCGTTTGAAGTTGTTTCTGCTTTGGCAACTGTCGGAAGTAGTTTGGCTGGTAGTGCAAACCTAAATCTATTTGGTAAATTATTGATTATTTTATGTATGTTTATGGGTAGAGTTGGATCGCTTACTATATTTATGGCGGTATTATCATTTGGCCGTAAAAAAAATCAACCGATAAGCTATCCAGATGGTAAAATAATAGTAGGATAAAATAAATTAGTTATTTATGTGGAGGAACATTAAATGAAACAATATATTGTTATTGGATGCGGAAGATTCGGTAGTTCTGTTGCGACTACTATAAGTCTTCTTGGAAATGAAGTTATGGCAATTGATAAAAACAAAGATATAATACAAAATCTTTCTGATAAAGTTACTCATTCGGTTATTGTAGATGTTACAGACGAGCAAGCTCTTAGATCTCTTGGGCTTGGGAACTTCGATGTAGCGGTAATTTCTATAGGATCTGATATAAGAGCATCTATAATGGCTACTCTTATTGCAAAAGAAATGGGAGTTCCACAGATAATTTGCAAAGCTAAGGATGAGCTTCAAGCAAAAGTTTTCTACAAAATAGGTGCTGATAGAGTTGTTTTCCCAGAGAGAGATATGGGAGTAAGAGTTGCACACAACTTAGTTTCAGACAATATACTTGACCATATAGAGCTTGACCCAGAGTATTCGATAGTTGAGATAGTAACTCCTAGTAAGTGGATAGGGAAGACTTTAGTTGATCTAGAACTTAGAGCTAGATACGAGATAACTGTACTCGCAATAAAAACTGGAAACGATATAAATGTAACTCCATCTCCTGAGGAAAAACTAGAGTTAGGAAGTATACTTGTAGTAATTGGACAAAATTCAAAAATCAGTGAAATTACTTCAGAGAGTCACAGTATGCATGGGAGACGATAATAATGATTAAAATGATTGAAAGTAGGGACAATGAAAAATTAAAATACACAAGGTCACTACTGAAAACAAAGAATAGAAATAAAGAGTCTAAATTTATTGTGGAGGGATTTCGTATCCTTACACTTGCTGTAGAGTCTAATTCATATATAGAGTATATATTTATAAACGAAGATTTTGAAAGTAAAGAAGAACACAAAAAATTACTTAAAGAATTTGAATCTAGAAAAGTTGATATATACAAGACATCAAATAAAAATTTTAATGAGCTTGTGGATACTGAAAATACTCAGGGCATTATAGGTGTTAGAAAATTTGTACCTAAAAATTTAAAAGATTGTTTATCAGATGAAAAATTTATCGTAGTTTTGGACAGAGTCCAAGATCCAGGTAATATGGGAACAATTATAAGAACTGCAGATGCTGCTGGAGTTGAGGCAGTAGTAGTTTTAAAAGGCAGTGTAGATATATACAACCCCAAGGTAATCAGATCTACAATGGGTTCTGTATTTACAATGAAAATTATCTTAGCTGATGAACATGAAGTAGTAGATTATTTAAATGAAGAAAATTTCAACTTAGTTTCTAGCTATTTGGATACTGATAACTACTATGATAAAGTTGACTATGGATCAAAAGTAGCCTTAGTTGTAGGAAATGAAGCTAATGGCATAAGTGATTATTTAGTTTCAAAGTCAGATACTTTGGTTAAAATACCAATGTATGGAAGTGCAGAATCGCTTAATGCGGCAATCAGTTCTGCGATATTGATGTACGAGATAAAAAAACATTTAGTCTAAATAAATAATCTAAAATATAAAATGACATTATACACAAATTTTCTTTTCTGAATTAAGTAGTAGTGTCGTTTTTTATTTATAGGAACAAAAAAATAATAAACTAATATAATAGGGTTAATCGTAATTATTCCATTCTATTGAAAAAATAAAAATTAATGGTATAATTATTAACTAATGTAATACTATATAAATACTGTGAAAGAGATAAGTATTTTGTTTAAACTTAGTACAGAGATAAACACAATAAGCTGGAAGTGTTTTCTAAGAACTCAAAAGAAATTCGCTCTGGAGTATGTAAGCTGAAAACGAGTAAGCTTTCACGTCTGAACGCGTTAAGTTCTTCGAGTGGTTTTGCGAAAGTCTGTAAAACTACTAGGGTGGTACCGCGAAACTATAGTCTTTCGTCCCTAGCTGGGATGAGGGGCTTTTTTTATACAAAAAAAGAGAAAGGGTGATATTCATGCAACAAAAACTGCTAGATTTACAAGATGCAGCTTTGAAAGAAATTAGAGAAGTTTGCAGTATGGACGAAGTTGAAAACCTTATAGTAAAGTACCTGGGCAAAAAAGGTGAATTAAAGTCAATACTTAAAGAAATGGGAAAACTATCTGAGGAAGAGAGACCTGTAATAGGTAAAGTAGGAAATGAAGTTAGAGATGTAATAGAAGATAGTTTGGCTACAAAGAAAGATGAATTAAAAGAGATAGTTAAAAAAGAGAAACTTTCAAAAGAAGTTATAGATGTTACTTTACCTGGTAAAAAACATGCAATAGGTAAAAGACACCCTATTACTCAAATTATAGATGAAGTATCAGAAATATTTATCGGTATGGGATTTTCAATAGCAGAAGGTCCTGAAATGGATACAATTGGCAATAACTTTGATGCGTTAAATGCACCAAAAGATCATCCATCTAGAGATATGACAGATACATTTTATATAAGTGATGATTTACTTCTTAGAACTCAAACATCTCCAGTTCAGGTAAGAACTATGAGAAGCTCTGAGCTTCCTATAAAGATAATTTCTCCAGGAAGATGTTTTAGAAGAGATACTCCTGATGCTACACATTCTCCAATGTTCCACCAAATCGAGGGTATGGTAGTTGGAAAAGATGTTACTATGGCGCAATTAAAATGGACTCTCGACGCATTTGTAAAGAAATTATTCGGAGAAGATACTAAGACTAAATTTAGACCTCACAACTTCCCATTTACAGAGCCAAGTGCAGAAGTTGATATAACTTGCTTTAAATGTGGTGGGAAAGGTTGCCCTACATGTAAACAAGAAGGTTGGATAGAGATATTAGGTTGTGGTATGGTTCACCCTAATGTACTTAAAAACTGTGGGATAGATCCAGAAGTTTACAGTGGATTTGCATTTGGGGTTGGAGTTGAAAGACTTGCAATGTTTAAATACGAGATAGATGATATAAGATTATTATTCGAAAATAATAAAAGATTTTTAAATCAATTTTAATCGGGAGGTTTTTATATGTTAGTACCTTTAAAATGGCTAAGAGACTACGTTGATATAGATATAGATGTAAATGAATTCGCTGACAAGATGACTATGTCAGGAAGTAAAGTTGAAAAAGTGGATTTCTACGGAGAAGATATTGAAAATGTCTTAGTAGGAAAAATACTTGAGATAAAGCAACACGAAAATGCAGATAAACTTATAGTTACAAAAGTAGATATAGGTAAAGAAGTTATACAAATAGTAACTGGCGCCGAAAATGTATCTGAGGGAGATTATATTCCTGTTGCAGTACATGGAGCTAAACTTCCAGGTGGGGTAAAAATAAAGACTGGTAAGCTCAGAGGGGAAGTCTCAGAGGGGATGATGTGTTCATCTGAAGAGCTAGGAATAGATCCTCACTATGTAAAAGAACATAGTAAAGATGGAATCTTAATACTTGATTATGAAGATTCATATGAGCTAGGTAAAGATGTAAGAGAAGTCCTTGGGTTAAATGATGCTCTTATAGAGTTTGAGATTACTTCAAATAGACCAGACTGTAGATGTATACTAGGAATAGCAAGAGAAGCAGCAGTTACACTAGGTAAGAAGAAAAAGTACCCAGAAGTAGTTGTAGAAGAGAGCGAAGAAGAGATAAAATTCGATATAAATATAGAAAATCCAGATTTATGTAGAAGATACACTGCTAGAATGGTTAAGGATGTTAAGATAGAAGCTTCTCCGTACTGGATGCAAAGAAAGCTTATTGAGGCAGGTGTAAGACCTATAAACAACATAGTAGATATTACAAATTATGTTATGTTAGAGATGGGGCAACCAATGCACGCATTTGATTTAAAACAAGTCTCTACTGGAAAAATAATAGTTAGAAATGCTAATGAGGGAGAAAAATTCGTAACTCTAGATGATACAGAGAGAGAATTAGATAAGGATATGCTTGTTATAACAAATGGCGAGCGTACACTTGCACTTGCAGGAGTTATGGGAGGAGCTAATTCAGAAGTTACAGATGATACAACTGAAATATTATTTGAAAGTGCGAATTTCAAAGCAGAAAATGTCAGAGCTACATCTAAAAGACTAGGTCTTAGAACTGAGTCTTCTTCAAGATTTGAAAAAGGGATAGATCAAGACTTAGCATCTTTAGCAGTAGATAGAGCCGCTCAACTTGTCGAACTATTAGGGGCAGGAAAGGTCTTAAAAGGCGTTGTAGATGAATATCCTACAAAGCATGAATCTAAGAGCATAACTGTAAGTGTTGATAGAATCAACAAGCTAATAGGAATTGAAATATCAGTTAACGAAATGGTTGATATTCTAGAAGCGTTAGAATTTAAATGTATTTTAACACCATCAAATGAAATCTTGGCAGAAGTCCCAAGTTATAGATTAGATATGGATCAAGAAGCAGATTTTGTTGAAGAGATAGCTAGAATTTACGGTTACGATAAAATACCTGCTCTAGAGCTAGAGGGAAATCCAACACTAGGTATAAAAACTGACAAACAAAAGTTTGGAGATGTAATAAAAGATACATCAACTGCTTTAGGATTAGATGAAATACTTACTTATTCTTTTGTAAGTCCAAAAGGAATTGAAAAAATAAATGAGCCAAAAGATAGCTCTAAACATAATTTTGTAAAAATACTTAATCCACTTGGTGAAGAGACATCTGTAATGAGAACAACTCTTATACCAAATATGTTAGATGTAGTAGCCACAAATATCTCTCATAGAGTTGAAGAACTATCAGCATTTGAATACGGACATACATTTGAAGAAGCTGATGTGGAGCCAAAACAATTTGGTAGACTTTGTATAGGAATGTATGGAAAAGGAAAAGACTTCTTTGCATTAAAAGGAATAGTAGAAACTATATTAGAAAAAGTTGGGTTTAAAGGATACGAAATTGAACCAGAAAATAATAATACTACTTTCCACCCGGGAAGATGTGCTAAAATAGTATATAACAACAAAAATATTGGTACATTAGGTGAGTTACATCCTGATGTAATAGAAAATTACGACTTAGGTCAAAGAGTGTATGTTGCAGAAATAGAGACAGACTTTGTATTTGATAACTCTGACAATACTGTGTTATACAAGCCGCTTCCAAAATATCCATCAACTTCAAGAGATATAGCCTTAGTAGTTAAGGATAGTATTTATGTAAAACAGATTGATGATATAATAAGTGTAAATGGTAAAGGTTTAGTTGAAGACTTCAAACTATTCGATGTTTATACAGGAGATCAAATAGAAAAAGGATACAAGTCAATAGCGTATTCTATAACATATAGAAGTAAAGATAGAACTTTGACTGATGAAGATGTAGCTAAGGTGCACGACAAGATATTGAGTGAGTTGAGTGATAAACTAGACGCCAACTTAAGATCAAACTAACGCCAAGTGTAAGGGGGATTAGTATGAATAAAGTAGTAGTCAAAATTAATGGATCTGAGTATACGATGGTAGGAGATAATTCTGAGTCGTATATGATAAAAGTAGCTGATTTTGTAGATCAAGAGATGGGAAAAATTGTTGAGCATAATCCTAGGTTAAGTCTGTCACAAGCAGGAATTTTAACCGCATTAAACATCGCTAACCTACTATTTGAATGTTCAAGTGAAAACGACAACTTGGTCAAAGAAAATGAAGAACTTAGTAAAAATACTGACTCTGCTGATGAAGATTTAAAAAAACAGATAGCTGAATTAGAGGCGAAATTAAATTCAAAATCAGAAGAATGTGGAAACAAAGATTCCGAGATTAGAGAACTTAATGAGAGTATAATATCTATTAAAGAGAATAAGGGCAATAATGCCAGCAATGATGAATTCAAGAACAAGTACGAAGTATTAGAAAAAGAAGTTGCAGAAGCAAAGGAAAGAGCGAAGATTTCTGATAAACTAGCCTCTGAATTCCAAAATAAAGCTTATGAGTTGCAGCTAAAATTCACTGAATTAGAAAACTCGATGAATAAATAATAAGCTAAAGTAACATTAGTAAAAATATTTTTAGAAATGGGAGGGAGCTGTCTCAAGTTAAGGAGATAGCTCTTTCCTGTATAATAAATTGATATGGAAGCAGGTAATATGAAAACTAATAAAAAAACAAAAGACATTGAATTGCTCGCTCCAGTAGGGTCATTTGAAGCTCTAAAAGCAGCTGTACAAAATGGTGCAAATGCTGTTTATTTGGGTGGAAAAGACTTTAGTGCGAGGGCATCGGCAAACAACTTTGATAGGGAAGAATTAATTGAAGCAGTAAAGTATAGCCATATTAGAGGCGTGCAAGTATTTATAACAGTAAATACACTTATCAAACAGAGAGAAGTAGAAGATTTCATAGAATATATAAAATTTTTATACGATATTGATGTGGATGCGCTTATAATACAGGATATTGGCATAGCAAAACTAGTTAAAGGGCTTCTTCCAGATTTTGATATACATGCTAGTACTCAGATGGTTGCACATTCTTTAGAAGATGTAAAATATTTGAGTAGTTTGGGATTTGATAGAGTCGTTTTAGCCAGAGAACTAAACGTAAGTGAAATTAGGCATATTTGTGACAATACAGATGTAGATATAGAAGTATTTGTGCATGGAGCTCTATGTGTATGTTATTCAGGACAATGTTTAATGAGCAGTATGCTTGGGAATAGATCTGGTAATAGAGGAAGATGTGCACAACCTTGTAGACAGAAGTACAAGCTTATAGATATAGAGACTGGAAAAGTAATAAATGAAGATGGAGATTATCTATTAAGCACGAGAGATTTAAATTCAATAGAAGATATAGATAAAGTTATAGATGCAGGTGTTTATTCACTTAAGATTGAAGGTAGAATGAAGAAACCTGAGTATGTAGCTACAGTAGTGTCTAGTTACAGACAAGCTGTTAATGAATATCTAGAAAATGGAGATTTCCATGTATCTGAAAATACAATGGAAAATTTATATACGATATTTAATAGGAGATTTACAAAAGGCCATTTACTTGGAGATATTGGAGACGACCTTATGAATAGGGAAAAACCAAATAACCAAGGCCTTTATATCGGAAAAGTAATGGATTGCAATAGAAAGTCAAAGAGGCTTAGATTGATGCTTGAAGGGACTCTAAAAAAAGGGGACGGTATAAATTTAGGTGGAGGAACTATTGGTAGAATAATTAAGGACAAGGAAATTTTTGATAAAGGATACAAAGGTGAAATCATAGAGCTAGACTTTATAGGTGAAGCAAAGAGAAACCAAAAGATATTTAAGACTTCTGATGGAGAACTTTTGGAGAAAGTTAAAGAAACTTTTAAAGATGACAAAGAGTTTGTAAAGATACCAGTAGAGGCAGAAATTGAGTTAAAGCTAGGGAAAATACCTATTATTACTATGAAGGACTTAATAGGAAATTCAGCTACTATTCAAGGGGATATTCCTGTGGAAGAGGCTATAAAAGTTGCACTTAGCGAAGATAAAGTAAAGTCCCAACTTGTAAAACTAGGAAATACACCGTATATTATGCACAATGTAAATATTGATCTTGACAATAACATAAGTATGCCTATAAGTGCTTTGAACAAAATGAGAAGAGAATGTATCGAGCTTTTAAGTAAAAAGAGATCAGAAGTACAAGGTAGAAAATTTAAAGATAAGAATATTGAATACAGTACAAAATCTGCAAATAGAGATAGTGGAAAAGCCAGTAAATTGAGAGTAAAAGTTAAAAACTTAGATCAATTAAATGCAGTTCTAGGATATGACTTGGACATTATTTACTATGAAGATATATATACCTTAGAAGAGGCAATTAAGATTTCAGAAAAATCAGGAGAAAAAATAGTATACTCAGCTCCAAGGATTATAAGAAATGGCGAATTTGATTTAATATCTAAATTCAAAGAGACTACTGATAAAATAGGCGTTCAAGTAAGTACATGGGGATCACTTGGTGTTTTTGATAAAAATGAAAAGTATGTAGATTACTATCTAAACTCATTTAATAGTGAATCATTAAATTACTTTAACGGCCAAAATGTAAAATCAGTATGTATGTCTGTTGAAATGAGTCTAGATGAAATAGAGGAAACTCTAAAACTAACAGATGTAGAAGCAGAAGCCGTTGTGTACGCTTATATACCAATGATGATAACAGAATACTGTCCTATGGGAGTTGTAGCAAGAGCATGTAAGAGGGATAAAAGATGTGCAATATGTTCTCAAAGTAGATACGCATTAGAGAGTGCTGATGGCGAGAACTTTAAGGTTCAGCAAGATATGTACTGTAGAAGCACTATATATAATTCAAAACCTCTGTGCATTATAGATGATTTAGATAAATTGAGCCGAACTGGAATATCGGTATTTAGGTTAGATTTTACATTTGAAAGCGTTCATGAGATAAAAGAGATTGTAGAAGCTTATTTAGATGTTGTTGAAAATGACAACAAGCTGGATAGCAAATCTACTCAATTATATAAGTATTTAGAAAAAAGTGGCATAATGGAAGGACATTACTATGAGGGGATAGATTAATCCCCTAGTATAATTTGGGAAAAAATTTATAGCTGGTGCTAATAGAGATGTGATGAAAAGCATCGAAGAAGTTGGGATAGAATTAGAGTTTGTAGAGTTAGCTTTGGAGACTATGAGAGGTATAAGCGAAAAATTAGAACTGTAGAAAAACAATTACTCAAAAAATTATAGGGGGGATTTAAATTGATTAAAATCGATGAAAATAAGTGTATAGGCTGTGGATCTTGTGCTTCAGAGTGTCTACCTACAGCTATTATTATGAAGGATAAAAAACCTGTTGTAAGGAACCGAATATGTATAGAGTGTAGTCATTGCGTTTCTGTCTGTCCAGTCGATGCTGTAGAAATGATTGATTACAATAAAGATGAAGTAGTAGAGTACAATAAAGCTACATTCGATATAGATCCAGAAAATATGTTAAACACAATAAAATTTAGAAGAAGTATAAGACATTTCAAAAATAAGGAAGTAGAAAAAAAGAAATTAGATAATATTTTAGAAGCAGGAAGATACACACCAACTGCAAGTAACAAACAAGCTACTAGATATATTGTGTTAGATAAAGAGTTAGAAGATATAAAAGTTATGGCTATGAAAGGTCTTCACGACTTGGCTGTAAACCACGGTGACAAAGAGCCAATGAAGTCTTCGGCAGTTTACAAGAAGAAGTTTGAGAAAATGTATGACGATTACATAGAAACTGGAGAAGACATGCTTTTTTACAACGCACCAATGGCAATAGTAGTAGTAGTAGATGAATCTCAAAGTGGAGTATTTGCCCGTATAGATGGAGGATTAGCAGCATCAAATATGGAGCTTATGGCTAATACACAGGGATTAGGAATGTGTCATATAGGATTTTTCCTAAGAGCTGTAGGATTTATTCCTGAGCTTCAAGAAAAACTTGGATTAAAAGAGGGGGAGGCAATAGCAACTACTGTCGTGCTAGGATATCCTGATGTGAAGTATAAAAGGGGCGCTAATAGAAAGGCAATTAATGTTACTATGAAATAGAATAAATATAAAAAACTGTCTCAAAAGTAAAAATTATTTGAGGCAGTTTTTTGCGCAAAAAATAGCTTATAATCTTCTTAAAAACTGTAAGCTATTTTATAGTAAAGTACAAAATCATGAAGTCAATACGAATTCTATTAAGAAGTACTTATACAACAGAGATAGCCATCTATATAATAGAAAAAGCCTAATACTTAAAATTATAGACTTTCTTCTAGTGATAATTTCTCTCTAAACTGTGGAAGTTTTTTTAGATGATTTAGTATATAATTTGCTGATAATCCTATAAAAAATCCTGTTCCTATTCCAGCTATCGATAGTATTGGCAGGTAAATAAATACGCCAAAGTTGTCGAGTATTAATGAGGCAGCAAACAGTTGACCTATATTGTGAAAAACTGCAGCCGAGGTACTTACGCCTATCACTGATACATATTTTCCACCAAGTTTTTTAACTAAAATAGTAACTATGAAGCTCAGTATTCCACCTGTAGCGCTGTACAAAAGGGCAGAAACGGTGCTGCCAAGTAGTGTTGAAAGAAGTAATCGTAAAATAAGTACTGTAAATGCTTCTCTGTAATTATCCAGTGTATATACTGAAATAACTATGATTAGGTTCGCTAGTCCCAACTTTGCGCCAGGTGTTATAAATGGTACTGGTATTGTTTTTTCAATTAAAGAGAGTATCAGTGCCATTGAAACTAATAGCGACATGTAAATCATTTTAGATGTTTTATTAGTTCTCATATATTTAGTGAGATAGTATTAAATCGTCAGAACTATCTTTCTCCTCTCCTTTAATCTCAATTATAAGTTTATGTGGAAGACAAGCTATATTTTGACCTACTTTTGATATAGATCCCTGTCTTATACAAACTTTATCACTGCAGTTTGCTTCGATCATTTTAACAGTGTTGTCTTTAATTAAGATTTTGTTTTTGTATCCTTTATGTTCTTTATCTTCTATTTCAATGACTTTTTCACCTTTAAAAGATGAAAGAGGAATATTGTCATAATTTTTTCCGTCTAATGTTATGCTGACATAAGTGGAATCGTAGTTTGCGGATATAAAAGACTTAGCAAAAATAATATTTGGAACAAATGATAAAACAATTAAAAACACTATGATAACAATATCCATTTTCTTTATTATTTTCATGTTATTCTCCCCGTTGTGAAAGTTAAAAACTTAAAACTCTTCTAAATTGAATTTTAAATGAAATGTGAAAAAATATCAATATGTTAATATTTATTAATAGTTGCAATATAAAAATACTATGTAGTATAAATAAATACTATTAACATTTTTTTAACAATTTAGAGTATAATTTACTCAAGAGAACTAATATATATAACTATAAAAACTAAAAATTGTAGGGGGATTCATTCATGAACAAAAAAATTTTATCAGTACTATGTGCAGGAATAATATCTATTTCAGTGGTGGGTTGTTCAAGCAAGCCTGCAGAAGAGTCAAAGGATGATCAAAAAACTGAAGTTTCAACTCCAAAGGATAATGAATCTAAGTTAAAAGATGGAACTTATGAAGCTGAAACAAAAGACGCAGATGATAAAGGCTTTAAAGCTACTGCTACTATAGTAGTTAAAGATGGAAAAATATCTGAAGCTAAGTATCTCGAGTTTTCCGATAAAGGTGATAAAAAGGACGATGAAGAGTACAATAAAAAGATGAAAGAAGTTTCTGGAACTAACCCTCAAGAATACGAAGTACAGATAGCTGATCAAGTTGTCAAAGCACAATCAGGAGAGATTGATGGCGTAACTGGTGCAACAGGTTCAACTTCTAAAGCTAAGCAATTATTTGCTAAAGCTGTCGAAAATGCAGGAAATGGAAAAACTGAAAAAGAATTAATGGAAGTTGAAGCAGCTGAATAATAAAGTTGATTTATATACAAAACTACTAATTTTTCATATTAGTAGTTTTGTTATTTTATTGTTGATGCGTTTTAATAATGTATTTTTGGGTATAAAGATTATATAATTTTATATAACAAACAACATTCCAATAGTACATTTCAAACAGTCAATAATAATTTGAATCATCAAGACAGGTAGAAGTACGCATTAAAAAAATAAAGAATTAACAATGATTGGATTTACATAATAAATAAACTGACAGAAATCAGTAAATTTTGAACCAGCAAATTGAATATAAAGCATTAATTACTTAGTAAAACTAAAAATTGAATAAAAAATTACAAAAAAGAGAGAAAAGATTATGAAAAAAAGTTTACTTACAATTTTATTAACTTTGCTCCTAGTTGTTTATTTTACTGGATGTTCTACAAAAAATACAGAGGATAGTAAAGAACCAGTCTCTAAAACAGAGATGTTTATGGGTACTGTAATCAAAGTTACACTGTACGATCATCAAAGCGACGAGGTAATGGATAAGGTATTCGATAAGCTTAAAGAGATCGATGATATTGTGAGCATTAACAAGGAAGGAACAGAGATAGATAAAGTAAATAAAAATGCTGGTATAAAGCCTGTAAAAATGAGTGATATAAGTTTCGATATTATATCTTCAGGACTTAAGTATTCAAAGTTATCAAATGGTGATTACGACATTACAGTAGGACCATTAGTTAAGTTGTGGAGTATAGGACTTCCAGAAGCAAAGGTTCCGACCAAAGATGAGATCGACAATGCAAAAAAACTTATCGATTACGATAAAGTCCAGATAAACGAGTATACTAAAGAAGTTTATCTAGAAGAAAAAGGCATGATGCTCGATTTAGGAAGTATAGCAAAAGGATATGCTGCAGACGAAGCTGTAAGGGTTTTAAAAGAGGCCGGAGTAAAAAGGGCGATAGTAGATTTGGGTGGAAATATATTTGCTATGGGATCTAAATCAGAAGATAAGGGATGGACTATAGGAATACAAGACCCTGTCGAACTTAGAGGAAATGCTTTAGGAAGCTTAGAGGTCAAAAATAAAACAGTTGTCACTACAGGAATTTACGAGAGATTTATAGAAAAAGATGGTGTTAAATACCACCATATACTAAATCCAGAAACAGGGTATCCTTTTGATACTAATATATCTGGAATTTCAATTATTGCTGATAAATCGATAAATGCTGATGCTTTGTCTACATTGATATTTACAAAAGGTCTGGAAGATGGTTTAAGAATGGTTGATGATATGAAAAATGTGGAGGCTGTGTTTGTTACAAATGATAAACAAGTTTATATAACTAGTGGGCTTAAAGGTAAATTTAAGCTGTTAAAAGATGATTTTAAACTTGCAAACTAAACTACTGGAGGGATTGTAATGAGAATAAGCACTCTTAGGTATTTTTATGAAGTTGCCCAAATTAAGAGTATTTCAAAAGTCGCTGCAATCTTTCATATATCTCAGCCAGCTCTTAGCAATCAGCTATTTAAACTTGAAAATGAGTTTGGTGAAAAATTATTTGAGAGAAGCAATCGAGGGGTAGAGTTGACTGAAAAAGGAGAGATTCTCTACGAATACGCCAAGGAAATAATTATGCAGTACGATAACCTTTTACAGGACATGAGGTCAGAAAGCCCTGATCAAAGAAAAATTAAGATTAGTATTTCAAATATATATGCTAACTACGTAGTAAATAAAGTTTCAAACAGCATCATAAATATCTTCAGCGAAACAGATGTATATATAAATAATGATTATATAGCTAACGAAAATGCAATGCTGTTAAATAATAGAGCGGAGTTAGCAGTTGGTTGTTCATGTATATGTGATCCTGATTTGATTTCTGACCATGTGGGTACAGATAGGATGATACTAGTAAGCCATAATAAAATTGATAAATCTAAAATAGACAGCATGCCTATAGCGCTATTAAACGATAGGGTTGAGACCGCGGGCAAGATCAATGCTAAAGTAAAGTATGAAAATATAGTACTCAGAACTGACTCCCTAGAGATACTAAAAGGCTATGTATACAGCAATGAATGTATAGGGATTTTACCGCGTCTGGCGATAAGCGATGATTTAGAGTCAAAATCACTTGTGAATTTAGATGCAAGCGAATACGAATGGCATTATAATTTATATGTCACATATAGAAAAGATATTGACAGTAAAATGAAGGACAGTATAAGACAATTTAGAGATAGTTTGGAAGAGATTCTAATTGAATCTTCAATAAAAAGTATTGTATAAGAAAAAGTATTAAGTAATTAAAAGAGATTGTGCAAAAATTGATAACGAAAGAAGTATTATGCGAAGGTGGTTTTATGGGAATAAAAGGATTTATTAAATACGTCGAGCTTCCAACTAAAATTGCTAGTATAACGCCATTTATGCTTGGAATACTATTTACATTGTTTAGGTATCAAAAGTTAGACACTGCAAATTTACTTATAATGTTTATATCGATGATATGTTTTGATATGGCTACAACAGCTATAAATAACTACTTTGACTACAAAAATGAATTAAAGCACTTTGAGGATAATTACGATGGCAATAATCCCATGTTCATTTTTAATATTTCTAAGAAGAAAGGTAGCTTTATAATACTAACACTAGTGGCTGTAGCGATTATTTTTGGAATTTTATTAACAGTGAGAACAAATTTATTAATATTAGTAATAGGAGCACTGTGTTTTTTTATGGGAATTATATATACATTTGGACCAGTACCTATATCTAGAACTCCTTTTGGAGAAGCTTTTTCAGGTTTTTTTATGGGATTTTTTATAACTTTTCTAACTATATACTCAAGTATTTATAATGAAGATTTTTTTGGAGTATATCTAAATGGATATATATTGACTGCAAAGTTTGATTTACTTGAAGGTCTTATAATACTTTTAATATCTATGCCATTAGTCGCTGGAATTGCTAATATAATGCTGGCAAATAATATTTGCGACCTAGAGGATGATATAAAAGTTAATAGATTTACACTTACTTATTATATTGGTAGGGAAAAAGCACTGCGCTTGTACAGATATATATATTATAGTGCATATGTTTGTATGCTTTTAGGTGTTTTTACAAAAGTGCTTCCTGTAAGCTGTATATTTGCACTACTTACAATTATAGTTATAAACAAAAATATAAATAAATTAGAAAAAAATCCAGTTAAGTCAGAAACTTTTGTTACAGCTGTTCAGAATTTTACTTTGCTAGGATTTACATATATATTGTGTATTTTAATCGGGATGATATTAATGTAATTCAAAACTAATACAATAAGAAGAGGGGGAGAAATATGTCAACGAAAATTGTTATACTAGGAGCTGGATATGCTGGTGTACATGCAGCTAAGAAACTTGCAAAGCATTATAAGAAAAATGAAGATGTAGAGATCACTCTTATAGATAGACATCCATATCATACATTGATGACAGAACTTCATGAGGTAGCAGGAGGTAGGGTCCCAGAGGATTCTGTAAAAATAGATTTGTACAGAATATTCTCTACGACTAAAGTTAAAGTTGTAGTAGATAATATTGAGGAAGTAGACTCTGATAACAATGTAGTTAAAACATCAGATGGAGAATACAAGTTTGATTACCTAATGATAGGTATAGGAAGTGAACCAGCATTCTTTGGAGTGCCTGGAGTTAAAGAAAATGGGTTTACGCTGTGGTCGCTTGATGATGCACTTATAATTAGATCACACATAGAAGACATAGTTAAAAGAGCTTCTTATGAAAAAGATGAAGTAAAAAGAAGAAGAATGCTTACTTTTATAGTAGCAGGATCTGGTTTTACTGGTATAGAAATGGCTGGAGAGCTTTTAGAATGGAAGAAGACTTTAGCTAAGGAGTACAGAGTAAACGAAGAAGAAATAAGATTACTTGTTGTTGAAGCAATGGGTACAATACTAAATATGCTTGATAGAGACCAAGCTGATAAAGCTGAAAATTATATGATTAAGCATGGGTTTGAGGTTATGAAAAACTCACCAATCGTTGAAGTCGATAAAGAGTACATAAAATTAAAAGATGGTACTATTCTACCTACAGAGACACTGATATGGACATGTGGTATACAGGCAAATGCAGACTTAAACGATTTTGAAGTAGAAAGAGGTAGAGCTAATAGATATAAGACAAACAAGAAGATGCAAATAGAAGGCAAAGAAAATATGTACGTTATAGGTGATTTATCTTGGGTAGAAGTTGAAGAAGGAAAAGGTAACCCACAAATAGTCGAGGCAGCTGAACAAACAGGTGTTACAGCAGCCAAAAATATAATGGCATCTATAGATGGTAAAGAGCACGAAGATTTTAATCCTAAGTACCATGGATTTATGGTATCTGTCGGTGGAAGATACTGTGTTGCAAACTTGATGGGACTTAAATTATCAGGCTTTTTTGCTATGCTTATGAAGCATATTGTAAATATGAAATATCTATTTAGTGTTAACGATATTCACGCTGTTTACAAGTACTTATTACACGAGTTTTTCGGAATGAAAGAAAGAAGAAGTATTATGGGTAACCATTTGTCTTCTAAAGGAAATAGACTTTGGTTAGTGCCATTAAGACTTTATATAGGATTTTTATGGATCATTGAAGCTTCTAAGAAGTTAGTAGGTGAGGAAACTTGGGCTGGAGCATTTACTGCTGCCAAAGGAGCAAATGGGGTATTTGATTATATTGGAACCCTTACATCAAAATTGTTAACTATAGGACCGGATAGCTGGGTTCTTTCTGGAAATGTAAAAATGCCTTTCCCATGGCTCCACGATGCAGTTTCCGGAGCATCACAGGCTGCGGATTCAGCAGTGGCTACAGTTACTCCAATACTTTCAAAGACTCCCGGTTTTTATGAAGCAATAATGAAAGTATTTATGCCTAATCCAGAAGTTGCTGTTTGGTTCCAAAGAATTGTAGTTCTAGCTGAGCTTGCTATTGGGGCTTGTTTGATAATAGGTCTATTTACATTCTTAGCATCAGCTGCTTCAGCATTTATGACTCTAAACTTTATATTAACAGCTATGGCTGGATGGGATATACTGTGGTTTACATTCGGTAGTATAGCTCTTATGTCTGGTGCAGGTAAAACATTTGGCGTAGATTACTATCTGATGCGTGGATCAGTCAGAAGTTCAGTGACTTCTGGATGGGCAAGAGAAGACCTATATATGAAGAGCATAGCGGGAAATAGATCTAGTTATACTTTACATTATTTAAAACAACATGTAAGATATGTATAAGTGAAAAGAATATAGGGATATGTTTGTTAAAATGTATCCCTAATTTTAACTTATAGACAAACAAAAAGAAGCAAGGTAAAGTGAGGGATTACATTGAGTAAATTCTGGAGAGATTATCCCATAATAGACAGAGAGATAGAAGAAGTTACAGACATAATAAAGAAAAATGCAAAGTGTAACGATAAGATTATTGAAAATAGTATTATTGAATTGGCTAGCTCTGGTGGCAAAATGCTAAGACCAGCTTTTACTCTAATAGCATCCAGATTTGGAGATTACAACAAAGAGAGAGCTCAGACACTAGCTTCTGTAATGGAAATGTTTCACATGGCGACATTAGTACACGATGACATCATAGATGAAGCTGAGTTTAGAAGGGGTAAAGAGACAGTTCAATCAAAGTACGGTAAAAACTACGCTGTTTATATAGGAGATTATTTGTTCTGTATTTGTTTTAGACTTCTTGCAACTACATCATCTATCGAGAGAGGTATAGATGTGGATACAAAGGTTATGTCTAAAATATGTTTAGGTGAGATCAATCAATTAAATTCAGTATTTAATAGAAATTTATCTATAAAAGAGTACTTTAGAATAATATCAGGTAAGACAGCAGAGCTGTTTTCATTGAGCTTTTATATAGGAGCAGCAGAGAGTGCATGTGATAAAAAAACATGTAGACTATTTTGGAATATTGGTCATAATATTGGGATGGCATTTCAAATTATAGACGATATTCTTGACTATACAGCTACTGATAAACAACTTGGAAAAAATGCAGGAAATGATTTAAAGGAGGGGCTTTACACACTTCCTTTACTATTGGCAATAAAAAATAATCCGAAAAAATTTGAAAGTCTACTAAAAGACGATGAATACACAGAGGAAGAAATAAAAGAAATTGTAGAAGTTGTAAAAAACAATCATGGTATAAAAGAAGCTATTAAGATATCAGAGAAATACACTAAAAAGGCATTTAAAGACATTAATAAGCTTCCCGAAAATGAATATAAACAGATACTATTAGAAGTCGTTGAAAAGCTTTTAATAAGGACGTATTAATATGAAAGAACCTGCTAGCTTTTTATGAAAGTAGGTTCTTTTTTTTATTTTTATAAATTCTTTTAAAGATTAAATTTAATTAGACATTTTAAAGAATAATATGAATGCTTAATTGACAAAATAAAAAACAGTTCATATAATATGAACTGTTTTTTAGAAATATTATTTTATAGCTTTTAGTAAAGCTAATAAGTATTCCCATATGTTAGCAACAGATGGTAAGCTTATATGCTCATTTGGTGTATGAACATCAGACATATCTGGTCCTATTGATATAGCTTCAGCATCTGGAAGTTTATCAAGGAGTAATCCACACTCAAGACCTGCATGTAGTGCAGTTATTATTGGCTCTTTTCCTGTTAAATCTTTATAAACATCAGAACCTATTTTTTCTAGAGTAGAACCTTTTCTGTGTTCCCAAGCTGGGTAAACACCGTTTATTACATTTGTTCCACCAAGTACATCAGCAAGAAGTTGAACTCTATTAGCTATTTCTTCTCTTAGAGAAATTACAGAACTTCTTATTGCACTCATAAAGCTTATAGTATCATGTTGGTTATCTATAATAGCAAAGTTTGTTGAACTTTCTACTAGACCCTTTATTTCCATGCTCACAGATTGAACTCCATGAGGAATTAAGCAAGCCATTTGAATTATCTTAGATTTGCTATCAGCAGTCATAACTTCTTCAGCAGAAGCGTCTTTAACTTTTATTACTAAACCTGGATCAGCAGTGCTGTATTCATTTCTGAATGTAGCTTCTAAATCACCGATTTGTTTTTTAGCTTCGTCAACATCTTTAGAGTCAACTAATATTACACAGCTAGCTTCACGAGGAATAGCGTTGTGTTTAGTTCCACCTTGAATAGTTGCAAGATCAAAGTCTACAGTTAAAAGATTTAATAGTCTACCAACTAATTTGTTAGCATTAGCTTTTTGTAAAACTATATCCATACCAGAGTGACCACCAAGTAGTCCACTAACTTCAACTTCTAGAGCTTTTTTGTCAGGGCAAGCTTTAGTGTATTCAACTGGTAAAGTAACTACAGAAGTTTTACCTCCAGCACAGCTTACAAGGATAAATCCTTCTTCTTCAGAGTCTATATTGATAATGTATTTACTTTTTATAAGACTTGGGTCTAATGCAGCAGCTCCATCCATACCAGTTTCTTCATTAGTTGTAACTAATACTTCTAGCGCTGGATGCTCAACATTGTCGTCTTCTAAAATAGCCATAGCCATAGCAACAGCAATACCGTTGTCTGCACCAAGAGTTGTTCCGGTTGCATAAAGCATGTCCCCATCTAATCTCAATTTAATAGGGTCTTTCTCGAAATCATGCTCTACATCTTTTTCCTTTTCACAAACCATATCCATATGACCTTGAAGTACTACACCAGGAGCATTTTCATAACCTTTTGTGGCTGGTTTTCTTATTACTACGTTTAAAGCTTCATCTTGTACAGTTTCAAGACCAAGATCCTTACCGAATTTAACTAAGTAATCACTTACTTGTTTCTCGTTACCAGATCCTCTAGGAATTTGTGAAATTGCTTCAAAGTTTTTAAGAACGTTTTGAGGCTTTAGACCATTTAGTATACTTGACATAAAATACATCTCCTTTAATTTAATTTATAGTATAAAAATAGCTATATAAATAGTATAATACAAAATGTATATTATAAATATACCCAAATAGAAGTTTGTTAAAAAAATAAATGTAAAATTATCGAAAAAGAATGAGGATGGTGAGATATTATGAACAAACGATCAATGAAAGTCCTAGAATTTAATAAAATAATAGAATTACTTAAGCAAAAAGCTTCCTCTTCTCTAGGTTTAAAATATATAGAAAAATTAATTCCGAGTTCAAAGACAGAAGAAGTTAGATATATGTTAGAAGAAACCAGCGAAGCACAATCAATTCTTATTAAAAGAGGAGCTGTAGGATTAAGTGGTATTGACGATATTGAAGATAAAGTCAAAAGAGCGAATATTGGAGGAACTTTAGATGCTGGCAGTTTGTTAAATATTGCCAAAAACTTACAAGCAGCTAGAAATGTAAAGAGAAGTTTATCGAGTTCAGAAGAAGAAGATTTTAAATTTCCTATAATTCAAGGAATGTCTGATTCTCTTTATGCGTTTAGAGAAGTCGAAGATAAGATATTTAATTCTATAATTAGTGAAA
Source organism: Clostridioides mangenotii TR (assembly GCF_000498755.1). Classification (GTDB taxonomy): domain Bacteria; phylum Bacillota; class Clostridia; order Peptostreptococcales; family Peptostreptococcaceae; genus Metaclostridioides; species Metaclostridioides mangenotii_A. Next base: position 31,567 of record NZ_AXUS01000006.1, read on the forward strand.
TTGAAATATCAGATAACGCATCGACAACTTTAAGAGATATTAGAAGAAAGATTCTTCAAAAGAATCAATCTATAAGGTCGAAATTAAATTCCATAATAACTTCGTCGACTTATCAAAAGTATTTACAAGATGCAATAGTATCTATGAGAGATGATAGATTTGTTGTTCCAGTTAAAGCTGAGTACAGATCTCAAGTGGCTGGTATAATACACGACCAGTCATCTTCTGGTGCGACTTTGTTTATAGAACCAATGAGTATTGTAGATATGAACAATGAGCTAAGACAGCTTAAGCTCAAAGAAAAAGAAGAGATAGAGAGGATTTTAGCAGAACTTTCAAATGATGTCGGTGAGATAAGTGAGGAGTTAATTTCCAATCAAGAGATCTTAGGAAAACTTGATTTTATATTTGCAAAAGGAAAGCTTTCAATTCAAATGAGAGGAATTGAACCAGAAATTAATAAAGAAAAGTACTTAAATATAAAAAATGGAAGACATCCACTTATAAATTCTGATAATGTAGTTTCTAATACTGTGTACTTAGGAGACGAATTTGATACTCTTGTAATCACAGGCCCGAATACCGGAGGTAAAACTGTCACAATAAAGACAGTGGGACTATTTGCACTGATGACACAGAGTGGACTTCATATACCTGCTGATTTTGGAAGTAGCATGTGTGTTTATGATAATATATTTGCAGATATTGGCGATGAACAGAGTATAGAGCAGAGTCTTTCTACATTTTCATCTCATATGACAAATATAGTAGATATACTAGACCAAATCACATCGGATTCTCTAGTTATATTTGATGAGTTAGGCGCAGGAACCGATCCAGTTGAAGGTGCAGCTCTTGCAATTTCTATACTTGAATTTGTAAATGCAATGGGAGCAAAATGTATAGCGACAACACATTACAGTGAACTTAAAAACTACGCTCTTACAAAACACAGAGTAGAAAATGCGGCAGTTGAATTTGACTTAGAATCGCTAAGCCCAACATATAAACTTCTTATTGGTATACCAGGGAAGTCAAATGCCTTTGAAATTTCTAAAAAATTGGGACTAAGCGACTTTGTAATAGATAAAGCCAAAGAGTTTATAAACACTGATAATATAGCGTTAGAGGATGTACTTCAAAACGTAGAGAAAAATAGAATTCAAGCTGAATCGGATAGATTGGAAGCTAAGAGATTGAAGCTCGAGATAGAAAACTTAAAAGTCGTTTATGATGAAAGAATAGAAAAGTTTTCTGCTCAAAGAGAAAAAATGATGGAACGAGCTAGATCAGAAGCATTCTCTATAGTAAGGCAAGCTAAAGAAGAAGTAGATGAAATTGTTAAGGAACTTAGAAGATTAGAGAACGAGAGAGCTTCTCAGGAAAAAAATAGAAAAATCGAAGAACTTAAAAAAGAACTTACTGGCTCCATGGGAAGTTTACAACCTTCAGTAAAGAGTATGATTGTTCCAAAACTATCTAATAAAGAGATAAAGGATCTAAAAACAGGAGAAGAAGTCAAGGTTATAACATTAAATCAAGAGGGAACAGTGGTATCAATAGATAAAAATAAAAAAGAGGCTGTTATTCAAATAGGTATAATGAAGATGTCTTTACCATTTAAATCTCTTAAAAAAGTTGAGAAGAGCACTAATTCAGTAGTTACAAAATCTACTAGAAATATAATCAAGTCAAAATCAGGAAGAGTAAAGAACGAGGTTGATCTTAGAGGTATGAACCTTGAAGAGGCTATAATGGCCGTTGAGAAGTATTTAGATGACGCATACGTATCAGGTATCGAAAAAGCAACAATAATACATGGTGTCGGTACAGGAGTACTTAAAAAAGGGCTTCAGGACATCCTTAGACAAAATAAACATATAAAATCTCAAAGACCTGGTGAGTACGGTGAAGGTGGCATAGGTGTAACTATAGTAGTCTTTAAATAATGAATGGTAAATATGGAGGAAAAAAATGATATTAGTATCAGCATGTTTACTTGGAGTAAATTGTAAATACAATGGAGATAATAATAGCAATGAAAATTTAAAAACGTATTTAAAAGATAAAGAGTATATAATAGTTTGCCCAGAACAACTGGGCGGGCTCACAACTCCAAGAGACCCATCTGAGATAGTAGGCAAGGGTGGAGAATCAGTTTTAATGGGAGAGGGTAAAGTTTTTAGCAATAAAGACAGAGATGTTACGTCTTGTTTTGTAAAAGGAGCAGAAGAGACTCTTAAAATAGCAAAATTATATAAATGTAAAGAAGCTGTTTTAAAAGAGGGAAGCCCATCATGTGGATCTAGTCTTGTATACGATGGGACATTTTCTGGAGTAAAAAAAGAAGGACAAGGTGTAACAGCATCAATACTTAGGCAAAATGGAATATCTGTTATAAGTGAAAAAGATATTTGATACAATAATCAAATACGGAAATACTTGAAAAAAGAATTAATTTGCTTTAACATGTTATAGGTGGAGATTTACTGTTATAAATAGAATGTATTTAATCAAACAGAATTAAATTTATTAAATATTAATAAAGTATAGATAAAATTGCGAGAGGAGCAAAAAGATGCAGGATTTTAAACTAGCTGTAGCAGAATGTCTTAAGGCTAAAATTGAAGATTTAACACTAGAAGAAATTAAGGAATTGATAGAAGTTCCTCCAAATAAAGATATGGGAGACTACGCATTTCCATGTTTTAAATTGGCAAAAATATTTAGAAAAGCACCAAATATGATAGCTGAGGACTTAGCTAAAGAAATAGAGCTTACAGAGGCAGTAGCGAAGGTAATTAACCTTGGTGGATATGTAAACTTTTTTGTAAACAAAACTCAACTTGCTGAGACAGTTATAAATAAAGTTCTTAGCGAGAAAAAAGACTATGGAAGAAGTGATTTAGGAAAGGATGAGACTGTAATAGTTGAGTACTCTTCACCCAATATTGCAAAACCATTCCATATAGGGCATATTAGAACAACAGTAATAGGTAATGCTATATACAAATTATACGAATCACAAGGATATAAAACTATAAGAATAAACCATCTTGGTGACTATGGAACTCAATTTGGGAAACTAATTGTCGCCTTTAAAAAATGGGGTGACAAAAAAGTAGTTGAAGAGAATCCAATACCAGAGCTTTTAAAACTTTATGTTCAGTTCCATGAAGAAGCAGAAAATCACCCAGAGTTAGAAGATGAATCTAGAGAGTGGTTTACTAAGTTAGAAAATGGGGATGAAGAAGCTAAAGAGTTATGGCAATGGTTTAGAGATGAAAGTTTAAAAGAGTTCGATAGAGTTTACGATTTATTAGATATTCAATTCGATTCACTTGCTGGAGAGAGCTTCTACTCTGATAAGATGGGCGGCGTTATAAAAACTCTTAATGAAAAGAACTTACTTGAAGATTCAAAAGGAGCAAAAATAGTAGATCTAGAACCTTACAATATACCTACAGCTCTAATCACTAAAAATGATGGTTCAACTCTATATATGACTAGAGACTTAGCTGCTGCAATATATAGAAAAGAAACTTACAATTTTGATAAATGTATATACGTTGTTGGATCACAACAAGCACTTCACTTCCAACAATGCTTTAAAATATTAGAACTAATGGGAAACAAATGGGCAAAAGATCTAGTTCATGTACAATTTGGTATGGTTTCGCTTGAAGAAGGAACTATGTCAACTAGAAAAGGTAGAGTAGTATTCTTAGAGGATGCACTAAACCAAGCTGTAGATAAAACTAAAGATATAATACTTGCTAAAAATCCAGATGCTAAAAATGTAGAGGAGATATCTAAGCAAGTTGGAGTTGGAGCGGTAATATTCCAAGAATTATCAAACAGTAGAATAAAAGACTATACATTCTCATGGGAGAGAACACTTAGTTTTGAAGGAGAAACAGGGCCTTATGTTCAGTACACTCATGCTAGATGTTGTTCAGTTATTCGAAAATACGGTGACCCAGTTTCAGCAGATATAAACTTTGATTTATTAGTTGATGAAGGAAGTTCGGAAGTATTAAAGCAAATAGAATCATTTAATAAAAATATACTATCTGCTCTTAGAAAGAATGAACCTCATATTGTGACGAGATTTGTTTTAGACTTAGCACAAGCATTTAACAAATTTTATCATGATAACCCAATATTAGTGGATGATGTCGAACTAAAAAAAGCAAGAATTGCTTTAGTAGAAGCTACTAGACAAACTATAGAGAATGCTCTTGACTTACTTGGAATGAAGGCACCAGAGAAAATGTAAAACTCAAAAACTAATTTTTAAGTAATGTTAAAAATAAATTTAGAATCGTTGAGATTAATAGGGATACAACTGCATAATAGGGGGATGTCGAAAAATGATACTTTACATATAAAAAAATGGTGTCGTATAATAAGAGATAGATAGTAGATTACATGAATTTTGTACACTACTATCCCCCTATATAATGACAGCTCAATAGCTGTCTCTTTTTTTTGAAAATATAAATTTGCAGATTGTGAAGAAATACTTAAAAATTGATTATATGATATTGATAAGGATGGCGAAATTTATGAAAGAAGTATTAATAAAAAATGCGTACATAAATTCTTTTGATATAGATGATAAGATTATTAAAGATATAATCATAATTAACACAAAATCGCTAGTAGATGACAAGACACAAAGGTATGTATACGTTGATCAAAATCGTTTAAAAGGCGAGCTGATTTACTATAGATACTACGGAGACAAATGTTTAAAAAGCAATATTTTAAATATTTTAATTCCTTTGATACTTGCAAATACAAATATTAAAAAGAGTGAAGAACAAGTCACAGATTTAATAACAAAATATGTAAACTATTTTAAGATAGAGGAAAAGTTTTTTGATTACTTATTGTCTTCAGTGATGTACAATTCGTTAATCCATTTGATAATAGATGACAAGAGCATTGAGTATAAAGATTTATTACAGAAGACAAAGGAACATGTTATAGGACTTAATTTAGAGCTTGAGAAAAAAGATATAGTAAAGTTTCAGATGGCAAGGATAAAAGCTATACAAACTATTGATGAATATATAGATTTAAAAACTTATGATTATGATGATGATATTTTAAAAGGACTATTGAATGTATTGTACGATGTATATGTGGAAGATAGAGTAGTGGAAGATCAAGGGCTAGTAAGTATAAAAAAATCTATACTATCGCTTTTAGGCGAAGAAATCAGCATGATAGTATAGATAATTTAGCTTTTGTTAATTCAATGTCTGAATATCTGTACAAGCTAAGAGACTACAAAGTAGATAAAAAAGTATTTGATAAAAAAGTAGATCCAAGATATATAATTAATCTTAAAGAAGAAGAATCGGTTTCGGATCCGATATTAAATCAAATGAATGTAGTTTCTAAGACATTAACAGACAATGCACTGAATATCGAAATTAATTGTAAATCTGGCAATTATGTACTTAAATTTATGAAACTAAAATAATGACTAAATATTATTACTGTGAGTTTCTAAATAATTTATAAAGTCACTTTCAGTAGTGTTAGTTAAGAAGCATAATTCTTTAACTATATTATTTCTAAGGTCGATAAAATCATCAAGCTTAGTAGTTTCATTAGTGAATTCTAATGCTTTAATTATAAGCAGCAGGTCTTTTTTCGATAGTGAGTCTATAGACACTTTATCTATTGATTCCATAATCAACTTCCTTTCTTAAAATAATAATATTTTTTATACATATATCATTTTAACCCATAAACACGTTAAAAAATAGTATAATTTTAAAAAGAGGTGAAAAATTTGAAAATATTACTTACAACTTTGAATTCGAAGTTTATTCATACAAACCTAGCTATAAGGTATTTAAAAGAATTTGTAAAAGACATCGCCGACATAGAAATACGCGAATACACAATAAATAACGATTTAGACTATATTTTAAAAGATTTATATAGACATAATTACGATGTGATACTATTTTCAACATATATATGGAATATTGAAGATATAGTAAGATTATGTGATAATCTAAAAAAAGTATCTAAAGATACAAAGATAGCACTTGGTGGACCTGAAGTTAGTTACGATAGTGTAAATGCAATGGAGAAATACGACTTTGTCGATTATATACTTTACGGCGAGGGTGAAAAAATATTTAGAGATTTAGTTCGCCATCTAAAAGGAGAACTTAAAATAGATGAAGTAAAGGGAATTGTATATAGAGAAAAAGATCCAAATCAAGTTAATGGTAAAAACTGCGAAAAAATAATTATGAATGATCCTATGGAACTTATTGAAAATTTAGATATTATACCTAGTCCATATAAAAATATAAATAGAGAAGAGTACGAAAATAAGATAGTATATTACGAATCATCTAGGGGATGCCCATTTAACTGTCAGTACTGTTTATCATCTACTTTGAAAGGTCTTAGATACTTTAGTACTGACAGGATTAAAGAGGATTTAAAGGCACTTATTGAGGCAAGAGTTTCTCAAATAAAATTTATAGATAGAACATTTAATGCAAACCGAAAAATAGCGATGGAAATAATGAAGTTTCTTATGGAAAATGACAATGGATACACAACATATCATTTCGAGGTAACAGCCTATTTGATAGACGACGAAATGCTCGAGTTTTTAAAGGATTGCAAAGAGGGATTGTTCCAGTTTGAAATAGGAGTTCAGTCTACAAATGATAAGACACTAGAGGAAGTAGGAAGAAGAGACGATTTTGAGAGATTATCGCAAGTTGTAAAGACTGTAGAGTCCTATAGAAATATTCACCAACACCTTGATTTAATTGCAGGACTACCTTATGAAGATTATAATAGTTTTGAGAACTCATTTAACGACGTATTTAATTTAGATATAGAGCAGCTACAACTTGGATTCCTTAAAATGATAAAAGGGACGGGCATTAGAGAAACTGCGGAAAAGCATGGTTTTAAATATAAAGATTACCCTCCATATGAGGTACTTTATAACGATTATATGAGTTATTTTGATATACTTAAATTAAAAGATATAGAGGATGTGCTCGAAAGGTATTATAACTCTAAAAACTTCTTACTTTCAATGAAGTATATTATAAATAAATTTTACAGTGAAAGTCCATTTAAATTCTTCGAAGCTTTTGCTACGTACTTTGATAAAAATGGATATTTTGATTTAGCTCAAGGAAAGAATCAGTTGTATAAGATACTACTTGATTTCTACTATGAGGAAATAGGTATAGAGAAGGATATATTTAGAGATATTCTAAAGTACGACTATGTATCGCTTGGAAAGAGTTCAAATATTCCTAATTTCTTTGCAAGAGAAGAGCTAGATGACTTTAAAAACAGATGTCATATATTCTTAAAAGAAGAAGATAATCTAAAAAAATATCTACCTAAATATGAAAATACACCAGCTAAAAATATAATAAAGTATGTTCATTTTGAGGTATTTGATTACAATGTGATAGATTTAAAAGATAATATAGACAGTGAAGCGATAAAAGACAGAAATGTAGTGCTATTTGAGTATGGAAACAAAAAAATATTTGATAAATCCAAGGCTTACAGCATACAAATATAGGAGGTATTTCATGAAATTTTTAATAGAAAAATATATACTTGGCAAAGCTGAAGAACTAGCCTTTATTACAATAAAAGACGATAGTGACTTCCATTTAGATGGTTATGAAATACCACGAGGGGGCATTGATGTACCTATTAAAAATGAAGTGCTTGTAAAGGGAATAAAAGAGAACACTGCGCAAGACAGAATTAGTTCGATGTCTCTTGCAGATGCAATGATTTTTATAATGGGTATAGACAGTAATTTTAAACTCAACAAAGAATACCAGAAATTCTTGAAGGCACTCGAATCAAAAACTGACCTAGATTTAAAATCTTACATGGGATATATGTCTAGAAAGTACTTCGAGATAGGAGAATATAAAGATGCTTTGATCTATTTAAAGGCATTAATTACGATGTTTCCAGAAGATTTGGATGGAATATACCATTACGCAATTGTATGCCAAGAATTGGCGAAACAATACCAAAAAGATACTGAAGAAGAGGCTATGGGCAAATTCTTATTAGAAGCTGTAGATAAACTTGAAAAAGTTGTAGATATAGACGAAAGCTTTGCTCTTGCATACTATCATCTAGGTTATCATTATTACAACCAAGCCCAGTATACAAAGTCAAAACTTACTTGGGAAAACGCCATAGGCTTAGGTATTGAAGAAGATCTTTATGCTGAGCTTCAAGAAAACCTAGGAAAGATGGACTTTAAAGTTCAGTATGAACAAGGGTACAACCTAATTTTCCAAGGAAAAGGGAAAGAAGGACTTGAAAAGCTATTACCTTTGGAAGAAGAGTATTCTGATTGGTGGAACTTATTATTTATGATAGGACTTGGCTATAAAGATATTGGGGATATCGAAGATGCAAAAAAATACTTTGAAAAGATACTTATACTAAAGCCAGAGCAAGTAGATGCCATGGTAGAGCTTGGACTTTTAGAGGCGCAGACAGGGAATTTAAATGGAGCAATAGAATTTTTCCAAAAAGCGGCTAAGTTAAAAGAAGATCCAGAGATTTTATGTAATCTAGGAATGGCATATCTCAACAACGGAGAATTAAGTGAGGCAATATATTATGTAGAACATGCACATGAGTTAAATCCAGAAGATGAGGTAACAATAGCTTGTCTACATGAAATAAATAAATACAGACAATAAGTAGAATCTGACAGATATTATAAAATAATATTAGGGGGGATTTTAATTGATTAAGAAACTAGATGATATGTTTAAGCAACTTGAAGGAACGAATAGAGGAATACTTTCAGTAGCAGCGGCACACGACGAAGAAGTTTTGATGGCAATAAAGGATGCTGTAGAAAGAGGCATTATAACTCCTATATTAGTTGGTAAAAATGACAGAATTGAAAAAATATCTAAAGAAATTGGATTTGACTTGACAGGAATAAGAATTATCGATGAAAATGATCTACAAAAATGTGCTGAGATAGCGGTTAAATTGGTATCTCAGAACGAGGCAGACTATGTTATGAAGGGGCTTTTAGATACATCAATTCTGCTAAAAGAAGTATTAAATAAAGAATACGGTCTTAGAACTGATAATCTACTAAGCCATGTAATGATATACGAGCTAGATGAGTACCACAAATTAATGCTTATAACTGATGGAGGTATGAATATAGCTCCAAACTATGAGCAAAAAGAACAAATACTTGAAAACTCAATAAAAGCTGCCAAAGCTCTAGGAGTATGTAAAGTAAAAGTAGCTTGTTTAGCTGCAAAAGAAAAAGTAAATCCTAAGATGCAGGCTACAGTTGATGCAGATTTGCTAGCCCAAGCTTGTGCAAATGGAGGATTTGGGAAAGATGTCATAGTAGAAGGTCCTCTTGCATTTGACTTAGCAGTATCGAAAGAAGCTGCCGAGGTAAAAGGATTTAAGAGTAAAATATCTGGAGATGTTGATGTTTTACTAGTTCCAACTATTGAAGTCGGAAATGGGATTGGCAAGGCTCTTACTTATATGGCTGATTCAAAATCGGCTGGAATAGTTATGGGGGCTAAGGCACCTATAGTGCTTACATCGAGGGCTGATTCACATGAATCTAAGCTGTATTCAATAGCTTATGGGGCTTTGATAGCAACTAAGTAAATAAAACGAATTTTATAAACTTAGATTGATAAAAAAGATATTTTAAAAGGTAGTATTAAGTGTCGTACAACACGCTAATACTACCTTTTTATTTGTCAGTAATTCCATATAGAATTATATCCACTATAAGATAAATTGGATGAATTGTTAGGAGAAAGTGAGTTTGATCAAATTGCTTCAATAGATATATATAATCAGATAAACTATATACCTGAGTTGCAGACAGAAAATATTTCAAAAATAAAAGATAAAAATGAAATTGATAATCTTCCATCCAATGATGAATTGTATAAGGGAAGAGAAAAGAATCTTATATATCATTTTGGAGAGAAAGATACTGAAGAGTATATTGGATTTGGCGGAGAAATTAAAAAAAGCGAACTAGGACAGGTTAGTTATTATTTATTTAAATTTAGGCACCAATAGTATTATGATTTAGAAATCAAGGTATACATAGTATTGGGCATTGCAACAGTAGTTTTATTTGCTAGATATTACAAATTAGAATCCGAACATTTAAATAATAAAGAAAATAAATAGAATGATTAAAAATTTAAAAAATAAAATGAAAAGTTGTATTGTAATTTCAAATGTATTTAATAATTTACTTTTGAATTTTTTAATATAACTTTTTTGACATATATTTATCAGAATTTTCAAAAATAATTTTTCGACACCAAATAGCTTAGTTTTACAGGGGATGAGCATAGAAGACTAATTTTATATAAGTACTTTCCGGAAAAAGAATATAATTTAAAAAATTCCTTAGAAGATGGTAAAAATACTTTGTATTTTGTATACAATAAAAGTTTAGTTATTACTATTTAAACTTAAAATATTATAGTATAATTGTAAATACGAACTAATAATAGTTTTATATTTTAAGCTTAGGAGGCGATTAGGTATGGGATTTAAATCAGACATAGAGATTGCACAAGAGGCTACACCAGTACATATTAAGGAAATAAGTAAAAAGTTGGGGCTTTCAGAGGACGACATAGAACTATACGGAAAATATAAAGCAAAATTAGACTACAATTTACTTAACAATGGGTCAGGTAAGAAAGCAAAACTGATCCTTACAACGGCAATAAACCCTACTCCAGCTGGAGAAGGAAAAACTACAACAACTATAGGTGTTTCAGACGCTTTAACTAGATTAGATAAAAATACAATAGTTGCACTTAGAGAACCATCTTTAGGACCTGTATTTGGGATTAAGGGTGGAGCTGCTGGTGGAGGCTATTCACAAGTAATACCTATGGAGGATATTAACCTACACTTTACAGGAGATTTCCATGCTATAGGCGTTGCAAATAATTTACTTGCGGCTTTAATAGACAACCACATTCACCAAGGTAATGCTCTAAATATTGATCCAAAGAGAATTACTTGGAGAAGATGTATGGATATGAACGATAGACAACTCAGAAATATTATAGATGGTCTGGGTAAAAAAATAGATGGTGTTACAAGACAAGATGGATTTGATATAACAGTTGCATCAGAAGTAATGGCTTCTTTCTGTCTTGCAAATAGTATTACAGATCTTAAAGAAAAATTAGGTAAGATAATCATTGGATACAACTATTCTGGAGAACCAGTTACAGCTAGTCAACTTAGAGCTAATGGACCGATGGCAGCTCTTTTAAAGGATGCACTTAAACCAAATCTTGTTCAGACATTAGAGGGAACACCTGCATTTGTTCACGGTGGTCCATTCGCAAATATAGCACATGGATGTAATTCAGTAATAGCTACAAAGATGGCAATGCATTTCGCCGATTATGTTGTTACTGAAGCAGGGTTTGGAGCAGATTTAGGAGCTGAGAAGTTTATAGATATTAAATGTAGAATGGCCGATATTAAGCCAGATGCTGTTATCATAGTAGCTACAGTTAGAGCATTAAAATATAACGGTGGAGTAGATAAAGCATCTCTTAACGAAGAAAATCTAGACGCTCTTGAAAAAGGTCTACCAAACCTTCTAAAACATGTAGAAAATATTACTAAAGTATTTGGAATTCCAGCAGTAGTAGCTATCAATAGATTCCCACTTGATACTGAAGCTGAACTTAAGCTTGTAAAAGATAAATGTACAAAGCTAGGCGTAAATGTAGCTTTATCTGAAGTATGGGCAAAGGGTGGAGAAGGTGGAATTGAAGTAGCTAAGGAAGTTCTTAGACTTATTGATGAAGAAGAGAACAGCTTCTCTTATGTATATGATATAAACGACAGTATAAAAGATAAAATAAATTCGATTGCTACTAAGATTTACGGCGCTGATGGAGTAGACTTTACGAAAGAAGCGAATAAAGAAATTGAAAATTTAGAAAAATTAGGATTTAACGATATACCAATCTGTATGGCTAAAACACAGTATTCGCTTACTGACGACCAGACTCAACTTGGAAGACCTACAGGGTTTAGAATCACAGTAAGACAAGTTAATATTTCTGCAGGTGCAGGGTTTATAGTAGCTCTTACTGGTGAAATTATGAAGATGCCTGGATTACCAAAAGTTCCAGCAGCGGAAAAAATCGATGTAGATGAAAGAGGTGTAATTTCTGGATTGTTCTAGTACAATTATTAACTTTTTAAAATTACATTTACAATTCGAGAGTATAGATATATAATATTATAAACAATTTTTTGACAATTTAGAAACATTATGAAATATTCAGTGGGAGGATTTAAATGAAAATCTCGAATAAAAGCTGTATAGACTTCGTAAGCCAATTGGCATCAAAAGAGCCAGTACCAGGTGGTGGGGGTGTAGCAGCGTTAGTCGGAGGAATAGGAGTAGCGCTTAGCAGTATGGTTTCTAACCTAACTGTAGGAAAGAAAAAATACGCTGAGTATGAAGATAGCCTACAAGAAATTTTGAAAAAAGCAGAAGAACTTGAAAATAGATTGATTAAGATGATTGACGAAGATGCAGAGTGTTTCTTACCTTTATCAAAAGCTTATGGACTTCCAACTGAAACTGATGAAGGGAAAAAAATAAAGCAGGAAACTATGGAGAGAACTCTTAAAATGGCTTGTGAAGTTCCTTTAAACATAGTAAGAGCATGTCATGAATCTATAAAGCTACATGAAGAATTAGTTGATAAGGGCTCTAGATTGTTGATAAGTGATGTTGGAGTAGGTGTTCAATGTCTTAGAGCTGCAATTTTATCGGCAAAGTTATGTGTGTTTATAAACACAAACTCAATAAAAGATCTTGAATACGTGGATAGAGTTGAAAATGAAGTATATGAATTAGTAGAAGATGGTGTAAAGATTTGCGACGAAGTTTATACAAAAGTAGAGGCGATAATAATAAAATAGAATCCAGAAGTAAAAGAGGAGTTGTGTATATTGAAGTTTGATTCAACAAGAGGGCAAATAATCAAGGGAAAACCTGTAGCTGATAAGATCAGTGAAGATTTGATTAAAGAAGTAGAAATCATAAAACGTTCAGGAAAATCCCCAAAACTTGCTATAGTAAGAGTTGGAGAGCGACCTGATGATTTGTCATATGAAAGAGGAGCGCTAAACAGATGTGGCAAAATAGGTATTGAAACTGAAGTTGTTGTATTAAATGAAGATGTAACGACAGAAGAATACATAGAAACTTTAAATCAATTAAATGAAGACGATACAACAAATGGAATACTTTGTTTTAGACCTCTTCCAAAACATTTAGATGAAAATAAAATAAAATACAAAGTATCTCCTCAAAAAGATGTAGACTGCTTCAACCCAATAAGCTTGGCAAAAGTAGTAGAATGTGACCATGGTGGATTTCCACCATGCACACCTACAGCTGTTGTGGAGATTTTAAAACATTATGAAGTAGAATTAAAAGGAAGAAATGTTACAGTAGTCGGAAGGTCTTTAGTAGTCGGAAAGCCAGTATCGATGCTTCTTTTAAATGAAAATGCTACTGTGACAATCTGCCATTCTAAAACGGATAAGCTTTCTGAAGTATGTTCTAATGCAGATGTGCTTGTTGCTGCGGTTGGAAGGGCGAAAATGATTGATGATAGCTATGTAAAAGAAGGTGCTGTCGTAATCGATGTAGGTATAAATGTCGATGATGAAGGAAATTTATGTGGAGATGTAGATACTGAAAAAGCAGCATTAAAAGCATCTCTTATAACTCCTGTACCTGCTGGTGTGGGATCTGTTACTACATCTATTCTGGCAAAACATGTACTAAATGCTTATAAATTACAAAATTAAACAGATAAAGTACAGTTAAAACATTATCTTCATATTAAACTAGATAGTATAAAGATTACACAGATAGTGTGGAAATAGGATTTATAAACTAAAGGTTAAAGAATAAATTAAAAATTGACAGTAAGCTAGGGGCTCATGGGGGATAATATGATTATATCTGAAAATAAAGATATAAAAGAAACACTTGAGATGATTGGGAAATCTGAAAAATTAATATTAGTTGGATGTAATCAATGTGCTGCTGCTTGTAATAGCGGTGGAGAGACAGAAATTGACGATTTGGGTGAAAATTTAAAAAGGCTTGATAAAAAAGTTCTAAAACATTTGGTTTTAGATCCCGCATGTAATTTACTAAAGACAAAGAAGGATATGAAGTCTATAGAGAAAGAAATAGAAGAAGCTGATGCAGTGCTTTCATTGGCGTGTGGTGATGGAACTCAAACACTATCTAAAATTATAAAAAACAAGCCAGTTTATCCAGTAAACAATACACTTTTTATAGGTGAAGTTCAAAGAGTTGGAAAATACGAAGAAGCTTGTAGAGCTTGCGGAAAATGTGAACTTGGATGGACTGGAGGAATATGCCCGATGACAGCTTGTGCAAAGGGACTTATAAACGGTGCTTGTGGCGGATCACAAAATGCCAAATGTGAAGTCAATGAAAATAACGATTGTGCTTGGGTAAAAATATATGAAAGATTAGAATCTATTGGCCAATTAGATAACTTACGTGAAGTTAGAGGGCCTAAAGATTTCTCTAAAAAGAATAATAGAATACGTTTAGACAATAGGAACCAGAGGGGGACAGCTAAAAACGTGTAGATTTTAGTTGGGGGCATGGTGAGATATATGAGTAAATTTGAAAAGTTATTAGAAGATGGAAAATTTGTAATTACAGCTGAGATTGCTCCACCTAAGGGGATCGATTTTACAAAAGTAATGGAAAGTGCAGAAATACTTCGTGGAAAAGTCGATGCTATTAATATCACAGATTTTCAGCTTTCAATTATGAGAGCTACATCCTTAGCAACCTGTAAAGTAATAAAAGATATGGGATTAGATCCTATTCTTCAGATGACAGGAAGAGACAGAAATAGAATAGCATTACAAGGGGAAATGTTATCAGCAGGAGTATTTGGTATCGAGAATATACTGGCGATTACAGGTGATCACACATCATTAGGAGATCATCCCCAAGCAAAAGCTGTATTTGATTTAGACTCGGTAGGAATACTACAAGCAGGAAAAACATTAACATCAGGTTTTGACATGTCTGGTAATGAATTAAAAGGAACTCCAGAGTTTTATTTTGGAGCTGCTATTTCTCCAGGACATTCAAATTTAAACCTACAGATAATGAAGATGAAAAAGAAAATAATTACAGGAGCGAAATTCTTTCAAACTCAAGCTGTATTTGACATAGAAGTAATGAGAAACTTTAGAGAGATTACAAATGATATGGATTACAAAATACTTTGTGGTGTGCTGCCTTTAAAATCTCCCCGTATGGCAAGAATGTTGAATGAAAAGATCCCTGGAATATTTGTTCCAGAAGATCAAATAGAAAGATTAGAATCGGTTGGTAAAGAAAACTGGAAGACAGAGGGATTAAAAATTACTGCTGAATTGATAAAGAAATTAAAATCAGAGAAACTATGTGACGGTATACATATAATGACAATTGGGGCAGAAGATAGAATTCCAGAATTATTAAAATATGCAGATTTACTATAATGATATGTTTGGGGGTAATTTGATGAAATTAGTGATTGTAGGCGGAGGTCCTGGTGGTTACGTAGCTGCACTAAAAGCTTCAATGTTTGATGTAGAAGTGACAGTTATCGAAAACCACAAAGTGGGTGGAACTTGCTTGAATTTCGGTTGTATTCCAACAAAATCATTACTTGCATCTGCAAATGTTCTTAACACTGTTTTAGATGCCAATGACTTCGGAATAAATATTGATGGAGATATATCGATAGACTATAATACTATTATTTCTAGAAAAGATAAAATAGTAGATCAACTTGTAAAAGGTGTCGAATTTTTACTAGATAAAAGAAAAGTTTCTTTAGTCAATGGATATGGAAGGATTATCGATAGAAATACAGTTGAAGTCACAAAAGCAGATGGTGATATTGAAATAATCAAGGGGGATAAAATTATACTTGCACAAGGATCAAAGCCTGTAATACCAAGTATATTTCCGTATGATGGCAAGACTATAATTACAAGTGATGATGTGTTAAGCCTTAAAGAATTACCGAAATCAATGGTAGTTGTTGGTGGTGGAGTAATAGGATGTGAGATAGGACAATTTTTTAGATCTATGGGAACAGAAGTTACTATAGTAGAAATGGCAGACCAACTTCTTATCAATGAAGATAAAGATATAGTAAAACAGCTTGTTAGACAATTTAAAAGAGATAAAATAAAAATGATTACTGGTACTTCTATAGTTAGCTGTGAAGTAAAAGACAACAATGCAACAGTCGAATTGTCTGATGGCAAAAAAATAGAGACTCAATATGTACTATTAAGTGTAGGCAGAAAATCTAACATTGAAGGTAGTGGCATAGAAGATATCGGTATTCAAACTAAAAGTGGAAAAGTGATAGTAGATAAATACCTTCAAACAAGTGTTGAAGGTATATATGCTGTAGGAGATATTATAGATACGCCGTTTTTAGCACATGTAGCATCTAAAGAGGGAGAAATAGCTGTAGATAACGCATTAGGAAGAAGTAGAGAGCTAAATTATACAGCTATACCTAGATGTGTTTATACAGAACCTGAATTAGCTTCTGTTGGAAAAACTGAAAAAGATCTAATTAAAGGAGAAATTCCGTATAGAGTTGGAAAATTTGAGTTTAGAGGTCTGGGGAAAGCTCAAACCATAGGTAAATACCAAGGATTTGTAAAAGTAATAGTTGGAGAAGACGACAGAATTTTAGGAGCATCTATAATTGGAGCTAGTGCTACAGAGCTACTTACAGAGCTTACATTAGCGGTACATCTAGGGTTAACCGTACAGCAAGTAGGAGATGTAATTCATCCTCATCCAAGTTTATCTGAAGGATTAATTGAAGCTCTTCATGATGCAAATGGGGAAGCTATACACTCTGTCGGAAAATAAAAGAATTAATTAACGAAGCTTAAAATTATCATAATGATATGATATAATGAGGCTTAAATAGAATATAGTATAAACTTATATCTAGATTTTGAATTTATTTTAGGGGGTAAATTTATGAAATTACAACAGGATTTAAAATATTCAAGCGACCATGAATGGGTGAAAGTAATCGATAGCGAGACAGTATATATAGGAATAACAGACTTTGCTCAAGATCAACTAGGAGAGGTATTATTTGTTGAAATGCCAGAGGTTGGTGATGAAATAAGTATAGGGGAAGACTTTGGAGTTGTTGAATCTTCTAAAGTAGCATCAGACCTTATCGCTCCAATAAACGGAGAAGTTATAGAATTAAATGAAGTATTAGAAGACGAGCCGGGAAGCATAAATGAAGACCCATATGAAAGCTGGATAATTAAAGTTAAAGTTTCAGATGCAGGAGAGATAGAAGAGCTACTAAGTGCAGATGATTACAAGGCTACTTTAGAAGATTAATTATATTAAGTTGACCAAAAAAGAATTATGAGATATAATCTAGTCATGTAACAAGTGGAGAAGTACTCAAGTGGCTCAAGAGGATCCCCTGCTAAGGGATTAGGCTGGGTTAACCGGTGCGAGGGTTCGAATCCCTCCTTCTCCGCCAACATGACAGTCAATAACAGATACAGACCGTTTTATATATGCTAGATTTAACTACATATCTACGGAATAAATAAAACCAAACTTCAACTGTAGTTTGGTTTCTTTGTTTTTCTTATGAGTACTATTAAGAAATATTTATATTATTAGTATCAAAATAGATTAAATCGCCACTTTTAAGATTCCAAACAGCTTTCAAACTTGTAGGTATTTTGACTCCATTATTTAGCCTATACAAGCCGTATTCACAAGTCCATTTTTCGTATGATTTAGTAGAGGAATTATATCTTTTATCTACAACAAACTTAGTTATTTCGTACTTATTATTAAAATAAGCAATCCCACCTTCAATTAAATTACCGTCTTTTACAGTAACTTTAACTGAGAAATCGTCGATCTCTTCAAATGAAAATTTATCATTAAGAAATATTGATGGAAATAGAATTCCTTCTGCCAAGTAAGTAGTTAGCTCTCCTCTATTCATATAATCAGCATTATCATTAAATAAAGTTATATTTTTTGCAATAACGCCTTTCATAAATCCTTTTTGATTTTCATATATATCTAGTCCCTGAAATGGGAGACCGTAAATTTTTGAATCAATAAGTGCAAATCTTTTTAAGTTATCTGCAAATAGATTTACTGTAAAGTCGATCTTAATCTTAGGTTTGCTTTCATCTAATACAAAATCCACATCTTTGCAATAAAAATTTATATGATTATATTTGTTTGAATCAATGTAACCGTTATTAACGATATATTTCTGTAGTTGAATGGGAAGTTTTTTCAAATCATTTTGCGTTATTACATTATTTATTTTACTTGCGCTGTTTATGCTATTATCAACAAGTCTACTGTATTCTTTTATTACTGGAGAGTAGGGCAAGTTTAAATAAATAATAACTATACCAATTATAATAATTAAAGTTATAAATATTTTCATAGTAATACTCCTTAAACTTTTATTTTTCATCTATATTCTTTTCCATATTATAGATATTTACTGCTAATTTGTTCATATAAACATAAAAGTTTTTTATTTCATCTTTATTAAAATCTTTAAAAACAGCTTCTACAAACTCGTTTTCTTTTTCCTCTCTCATTTTAAATATTTCATCGCAATATTGAGTAGGAATTACTAGCAGTGATCTAGCATCTTTACTGTTGTTTTTGAATTCTATCAAACCTTCTTTTTCTAAATTTAATGCAAGTTGTTTAACATTTTGGCGACTACTTCCAATTATCTCTGCTAAATTTGTAAGTGTTGTATCTTCTTGTGATGTTTTATAAATAGCGGCAATCAATAGCCATTGTTTTGTTGTTACCTTATCAAAAATTTTGTCGCCAAGATTTTGCAGTTTATTTGCTAGTATAAATATACCTCCAAAGATATAAGCTTTTTGTTCAATCAAAATGAATTCCTCCTTAAACGTAATATATTACCTAAATAATACGTAATATATTACGTTTTGTCAACGACTATATAAAAAATTTCTATATAATAATTATTTTAAATATATTATGGTAATAATTAAATAACTTAAAATTTAAAATAATTACTAGAAACCTAACAGAGATATTAAATTAATCTAATCTCGGTTAGGTTTTTTTGTTCAAATTTTCGAAATAATGTTTAAATTCTTGTTTAATTTAAAATGGTCTGAAAATAAAATCAAGCAATTTAAAATCTTTATAACTTCTTTATATCCTAAGTTTTTTCTGAACACTGTCTTGATAAAAATCCTGATAAGATAGGTTTGTAAAGGAAATTGAAAGGAGTTGAAGAGATGAGAATTATGTTATCAGTAGCAGGTTTAACAGGACTTGCATTATTAATTTACTTATTTTATGTTTTATTTCGAGGTGAAGAACTATGAATTATACAATTTTACAAGGGCTATTTTATATAGCTATTTTAGTTGGGCTATCAATTCCACTGGGAAATTATATATACAAGGTTATGATAGGAAAAAAAGTATTTCTATCTAGTATAGTTCAACCAGTGGAAAATGGAATTTATAAGGTTATAGGAATATGTAGAAAAGATGAAATGAATGCTAAAAAATATGCAGTATCTGTAGTTGCATTTAGTGTAGTTGGATTTATATTTTTATTTCTTTTGCAAATTATGCAGGGGTTAGTTCCATTTAATCCACAGGATTTAAATGGCGTTAATTGGCATCAAGCTTTCAATACGGCAGCGAGTTTTGTATCTAATACTAACTGGCAATCTTACTCCGGTGAGTCTACAATGTCGTATACAACACAATTTCTAGGTCTTACAGTACAAAACTTTGTGTCAGCGGCAACGGGTATTGCAGTACTATTTGCACTGATAAGAGGTTTTATACTAAATAGTAAAGATACAATAGGGAATTTTTGGGTGGATATTACTAAGGTAACTTTATACGTATTAATACCTCTATCTTTTGTAGTTGCAATCTTGATTGCTTCACAAGGGGTAGTGCAGACATTCGGACATTATAAAGATGTAATTACGCTTGAGAGTGGAGCCATTAAAACAGTGCCTCTTGGACCTGCTGCAAGTCAGATAGCTATTAAACAACTTGGTACAAATGGTGGTGGTTTTTTTGGTTCAAATTCAACATTCCCGCTAGAAAATCCTACAATACTTTCAAACTTTATTGAATCAATTTGCCTAATATTGATACCAGCAGCGCTTTGTATAACCTTTGGCAAAGCTGTTAAGAACAGTAAACAAGGGTGGACAATTTTTACCACAATGATGATAATCTTTGTAGTTGCGCTTTTCGCTACTACTTTTAGTGAACAATTTACAGGGCCAGTATTTAGTGGAGTAGTTAATTCAGGCAATATGGAAGGTAAAGAAGTCATACACGGTATAGGAGCCTCATCTCTTTGGGCTACGGCTACCACAGCGGCTTCAAATGGATCAGTTAATGCAATGCACGATAGTTTTACGCCACTTGGTGGTATGATACCTATGTTTTTAATGCAGCTAGGTGAAATAATATTTGGTGGAGTTGGTAGTGGATTATATGGAATTATTGCTTTTGTAATGTTGACTGTTTTTATAGCTGGACTTATGGTTGGTCGAACACCTGAGTTTCTAGGAAAAAAAATAGAGCCATACAATATGAAAATGGTGTGTTTAATAGTACTTACACCACCGTTACTTACGCTTTTAGGGACTGCAAGTGCAGTGATGGCACCAGATGTCGCTGAATGGATTTCAAATTCTGGAGCACATGGATTTTCAGAAATACTGTACGCATTTTCTTCACTAGCTAACAACAATGGAAGCGCATTTGCAGGATTTAATGCAAACACAGTATTTACAAATATAGTAGGTGGAATTATTATGTTGCTTGCTCGTTTTATACCGATGATAGCTACAATTTATCTTGCAGGCAATCTAGCAAAGAAAAAGCAAGTAGCAGCAACTGAGGGAACATTATCTACAAGTAATGCAATGTTTGTGGGTCTTTTAATAGGGGTTATATTTATATTCGCGGCATTGAGCTTTTTACCGACATTAGCTTTAGGTCCGATAGCAGATTATTTTATAACACATTAATAATGGGGTGAAAAAAGTGAAAGAAAAAAGTTTAAATAAGGACATTTTAATAGATTCAATACATCAATCATTTGTAAAGTTATCACCTAGTCTACAGGTCAAGAATCCTGTAATGTTGGTGGTTTATATAGGAGCCATACTTACAACATGCCTATATTTTCTATCTTTTACGGGGATTAAAGACGAAGGTTCAGGATATACCTTGGCTATAGCTTTGATACTTTGGTTTACAGTTCTATTTGCTAATTTTGCGGAAGCAATTGCAGAAGGAAGGGGGAGAGCTCAGGCAGATAGCTTACGTAGTGCTAGAAAAGATGTAAATGCAAAAAAATAAAATCTAGATTAAATATAGATGATTATACAGAAGTTTTATCAAGCAGTTTAAAAAAAGGTGATATCGTTTATGTAAAAGCTGGAGAGCAAATTCCAATGGACGGTGATGTAATAGAAGGTGCGGCTTCTGTAGATGAAAGCGCGATTACAGGAGAATCGGCTCCAGTTATACGTGAATCAGGTGGGGATAGAAGCGCAGTTACAGGTGGTACTACGTTAGTTTCAGATTGGTTGATTATTGAGGTAAGTTCTGAGGCTGGAGAGAGTTTTTTAGATAAGATGATAACTATGGTTGAAGGGGCTTCTAGAAAGAAAACTCCTAATGAAGTTGCTTTACAGATACTATTAGTAACTCTTACAATAATTTTTATAGTTGTCACAGCAACTCTACTCCCATTTTCAAGTTTTGCAAGTAGTCAAGCTGGAACAGGATCTGCAATCTCAGTAACTAACGTAATAGCTTTGTTAGTTTGTCTTGCACCTACTACTATTGGAGCTCTTTTATCTTCAATAGGTATAGCAGGAATGAGTAGACTTAACCAAGCTAATGTACTTGCAACAAGCGGACGTGCGATAGAAGCAGCCGGTGATGTCGATGTACTTATGCTAGATAAAACAGGCACTATAACACTAGGTAACCGACAAGCAAGTGAATTTATATCGGTTGCAGGGGTATCAGAAGAAGAGTTAGCAGATGCAGCACAACTCTCTTCAATCGCTGATGAAACTGCAGAAGGCAGAAGCATCGTAGTGCTAGCAAAAGATAAATTCGGTATACGTGGTCGTGATCTATCTAAACTACAAGTAAATTTTGTAGAGTTTACAGCAAAAACACGAATGAGCGGTATAGATTATCAAGGTAATGAAATACGTAAGGGAGCTGCAGAAGCTGTTAAAAATTACGTTTTAGCCAAGGGTGGAGATTATCCTAAAGAGTGCGACGATATAGTTAAACATATTGCAGGGGCAGGAGGAACTCCTTTGGTAGTTGTAAAAAATACTGTTGTTTTAGGAGTTGTTTATTTAAAAGATATAGTAAAAAAGGGTGTAAAAGAACGCTTTGAAGATATGCGTAAAATGGGTATAAAAACTATAATGATAACTGGTGACAATCCTATGACGGCAGCTGCAATTGCAGCTGAAGCTGGTGTTGATGATTTCCTAGCTGAGGCAACTCCTGAAGCAAAGTTAGAATTAATTCGCGAGTATCAAAGAGAAGGGCATCTAGTAGCTATGACTGGCGATGGAACAAACGATGCACCAGCATTAGCTCAGGCTAATGTAGCTGTTGCTATGAACTCTGGGACACAGGCGGCTAAGGAAGCTGGAAATATGGTAGATCTAGATTCTAGTCCAACAAAACTTATTGATATAGTTAGAATTGGTAAGCAATTGTTAATGACAAGGGGATCTCTTACTACATTTAGTGTAGCTAACGATGTAGCTAAGTATTTTGCTATAATTCCTGTACTATTTTTCAGTATATATCCACAATTAAGGGCTTTAAATCTCATGGGGTTAAGTAGTACTAAGAGTGCAATATTATCGGCAATCATATACAATACTTTGATTATAATTGCTTTAATTCCATTGGCACTTAAGGGAGTTAAATATAGAGAACTTCCTGCAGAAAAACTATTACAGAGAAATATATTAATATACGGTTTAGGTGGTCTTGTAACACCATTTATAGCGATTAAGTTAATAGATACAATTTTGATTATATGTGGTTTAGCGTGAGGTGAATTAAAATGAAAAAAGTATATGAAATATTAAGACCAGCAGTTATGTGTTTTTTTATTATGACAGTAATATGTGGGATTATTTATACAATAGCTGTGACTGGTGTTGCACAGGTTTTATTTCCGCAGCAAGCAAATGGAAGCATTGTAAAAGTTACACTAAAAGATGGTACAAAAAAGGATTACGGGTCTGAGCTAATAGCCCAAGAATTTACGAAAAGAGAGTATTTAATTGGAAGACCTATGGGAACAACAAATTTATCGCCTGTAAGTGATGAACAGAAAAATATAGTAAAAAACAGAATTAAATGGTGGCATGAATTTGATCCAAATAATAAAAAAGAAATTCCAATTGATTTAATTACTGCTTCTGGCAGTGGAGTTGACCCTAATATTACTTTACAAGCTGCAAAGTTTCAAGTAAGTAGAATATCAAAAGAGAGAGGTCTTTCTGAAGATAAGGTAAGAGAGACAATAGATAAATATACTACTAGAAGATTGCTTGGATTCTTAGGCGAACCATCAGTAAATGTTCTAAAAGTTAACTTATCTCTAGATGATCTAATATAGACTTTTGTTGTGATATAATACTAATCAAAGGAAGTGATACTTCAGTGGAAAATTTAGATAATCGCCCTAATCCAGATGATATCTTGGAAGAAATTCTTGAGCAAGGAAATGATAAAAAATCTGGGAGGTTAAAAATATTTTTTGGATATGCAGCAGGTGTAGGTAAAACCTATGCAATGCTTGATGATGCACAAGAACAATTAAAATGCGGTATAGACGTATTAGTAGGATATGTTGAACCGCATACTAGACCTGAGACCATGCAACTTTTGCATGGTCTATCAGCTTTAGAACCAAAGAAGATTAATTATAGAAATATAGAATTAAAAGAGTTTGATTTAAATGAAGCATTAAAAAAGAAACCAGAACTTATCTTGGTAGATGAACTTGCACATACAAATGCTAAGGGAGTAAGAAATAAAAAGAGATATCAAGATATAGAAGAACTTTTAAATGCGGGAATAGACGTATATACAACTATAAACGTTCAACATATTGAAAGTTTAAATAATGTAGTTGATGATATAACCAAAATAAATGTTCAGGAGACAGTTCCTGATTATGTATTTGATCGTGCAGACAAGATTAAATTAATTGATATTGATCCTGATGAGTTACTTCACCGATTGAAGGAAGGAAAAATTTATAGGTCTGAGCGTGCTACAACTGCTATGAGCAACTTCTTTACTAGAGAAAATTTGAAATTACTCCGTGAAATTGCAATACGTAAAGTAGCCGACAGAATAAGTAACGAAAATCAAAATGAGCGAAAACTCTCAGAAAAAATGGCAAACACTAAGTTATTGGTGTGTATTGGCCCATCTCCATCTAGCGCAAAATGTATAAGGTGGACAGCAAGAGCTGCCGAGGCTTTTCACGCTCCATGGACAGCATTATATGTAGAAAATATGGGAAGTGAAAATTTAAGTATTGAACAACAAAAAACACTTAGAGCAAATATAGATTTAGCTGAAAAGTTAGGTGCAGAAATAACTAACTTAACGGGACATGATATTGCTACAGTAATCTCTGAATATGCAAAATTGTCAGGGATTACAAATATAGTTATAGGGAAGAGCCGAAATAAAAAGACTTTAAAGAGCTTGTTTGAGATTGACCTTGAAGACAAGTTAATATCTTTGTTACCTAGTATAGAAATTCATATAATACCAGGAAGCTTACCTTACAGGCCTTATAGAAATAAATCTTATGAAAAAACAAAAAATACTGAGCATGATTATAAATTTAAGCTTTCATGGCAAGATAATTTAAAGACATTTGCTTTACTAATACTTTCAACATTAATTGGGATAGTGCTAAGAAAGTTTGATATAGGTGAGCAAAATATAATTATGGTGTATATTTTATCCGTTCTAGTCATTTCAAGGATTACAACCGGTTACATATACGGAATTATTTCTTCAATACTAAGTGTTCTAATATTTAACTTTTTCTTTACAGAACCATACTTCACATTTAATGCAATAAAAGTAGGATATCCGTTAACATTTGTGATAATGCTACTAGTTGCCCTTATTACTAGTGCACTTACAGTAAGAATAAAGACACAGGCTAAGGTAGCGGTAGCGAGGGAGAGACGAACAGATATATTGTATGAAATAAATAAAAAACTTTTAACAACGAGGGGATTAGAGAATATAGTTGAACTAGTAAATGAGTATATAGTAAATATATTCGAAAGGTCTGCAGTTATATATACTATCAATAGCAATAATAAGATGATCGGGAATTTAATGAGGGAAGCTTCTGATTTAGAGTCCACCTTTATGAATGAAGAAGATGAAAGAGCAGTAGCCCATTGGGTATTTGTAAATAACAAATCAGCTGGATCAGGAACAGATACTTTGATGGGAGCAGGAGCTTTTTATATGCCGGTTACATCTCAGGGTAAAGTGCTGGCAACAATAGGAATTTCCTGTATTAATGGAG
Source organism: Clostridioides mangenotii TR (assembly GCF_000498755.1). Classification (GTDB taxonomy): domain Bacteria; phylum Bacillota; class Clostridia; order Peptostreptococcales; family Peptostreptococcaceae; genus Metaclostridioides; species Metaclostridioides mangenotii_A. The sequence continues at coordinate 57,425 of NZ_AXUS01000006.1, forward strand.
AATTAAATAACAATAATAAATTATTTTTAAAAATGATATCATCTCAGTTAGCGATGGCATTGGAGAGGCAAAATCTATCTGATGAACAAAAAGATATACTTGTAGCTTCTGAAAAAGAAAAAATGAGAAGCAACCTTCTTAGAGCTATATCTCACGATCTTAGGACACCTCTTACTGGAATACTCGGCGCAAGCTCAGCTATTTTAGAGAATGATGGTAATTTAGACCAAGAAACTCATGATAAATTAATTTCAAATATAAAAGAAGATTCACAGTGGTTAATTCGCTTGGTAGAAAACATTCTCTCAGTTACACGAATAAATGAAGGGACTATGAATGTTTCTAAGCATCCGGAAGCTGCAGAAGAAATAGTTGCAGAAGCTATAGGCAGGATAAAAAATAGATTTAGGGATCTAAATATAACCGTAAATGTTCCTGAGGAATTGTTGATTGTACCTATGGATGGAACTTTGATTGCTCAAGTACTTATGAATTTGTTAGAGAATGCTGTTATACATTCAAAAGATGATAAGGCAATTGAAGTAAATCTGAAGAAAATTGGAAAGTTTGCAATGTTTGAAGTCATAGATAATGGAAAGGGAATTTCTAAAGAGGATTTTCCTCACTTGTTTGAAAGTTATATGCCTAATGAACATAATTCATCTGATTCAACTAGAGGTATGGGCATAGGATTATCAATTTGCATGTCAATAATTAAAGCACATAATGGTAAAATAGAAGCAGAGAACAGAAAAGACGGTGGCGCTATTTTTAGATTCGCATTGCCACTTGAAGGGGGCAAATTATTATGAGTATGGATCCAGTTATTTTAATTGTAGAAGATGATGAGACTATATGCAATTTTATATCAGCTGTACTTACATCAAATAATTATAGTGTAGTTAAAACTGGGAAGGGAAGAGAAGCTCTAGAAATGAATGCTTCACGTGTTCCTGATTTAATACTTTTAGATTTAGGTCTTCCAGATATGGATGGTATAGATGTATTAAAAAATATAAGACAGTGGTCAAAAGTTCCAATAATAGTTATTTCTGCTAGAGGGCATGAAAGAGAAAAAGTAGAAGCTCTTGATTTAGAAGCAGATGATTATATTGTCAAACCTTTTGGAACATCAGAACTACTCGCTAGAATACGTACAGCTATTAGACATAGCACAAAGCAGCAAGTAGTAGGAAGTTTTGAAATTAAAGATAAAGTAAGTATTGGCGATCTCGAAATAGATTATGACAAGCGTTTAGTAACATTAGAAGATGAAAAAATACATTTAACTCCTATTGAGTATAAAATAATAGTTCTATTATTTAAAAATGCTGGAAAGGTACTTACCCATGATTTTATAATAAAAGAAATATGGGGTCCGTATACAAATGAGAGCCAAACACTCAGAGTAAATATGGCAAATATTCGCCGAAAAATAGAAACCAATCCAGGCGAACCAAAATATATTCTGACCGAGATGGGTGTAGGTTATAGGATGGTTGATGAAATATAAATTAATTTATATATTAAACAATTTATTAAATCTAATTGTGAGGAGAGATAATCATGAAAAATGCAATTCTTGAAAAGTTTAAAAAAGGCGAGAAAACTATTGGAACATTTACACTACTAAAAAGTGCAACAGCTGTAGAGGCACTTGGATACACTGATTTTGATTTTGTTGTGATAGATACAGAACATACTTCTGTGGGTGTAGAGAGTGCAGTAGAGTATATATCAGCAGCTCAAAATGCAGGTCTAACTCCGATGGTAAGAGTAAATGAAGTTTCTAGAAGTCCAATACTAAGATTACTAGATGCAGGGGCACAGGCACTTGTAGTTCCATGTATAAATACAGTTGAAGATGTTAAAGAGATTGTGCAATATGCAAAATATACGCCATTAGGATCGAGAGGATTTTGTCCAACTAGAGACGGAGGATGGGGATTTGCTGACCATGCGGCTTCTGGACTAGAAAATTATATGGAGTATTGCAATAAAAATACTCTATTAATTCCTCAATGTGAGACAATAGGTTGTTTAGAAAATATTGATGAGATAGTAAATATAGATGGAGTTGATGGTATTTTAATTGGGCCTTTTGATCTATCTATTGCAATGAATAAGCCAGCTAAATTTGATGATCCTGAAGTAAAAGGAGCCATAAAACGCATACTAAATGCCTGTAAAGCAGCTGGAAAAATAGCTTTTATATTTACAGGAAGTGTAGACGATGCAAACCAATATTTGGATGAGGGGTTTGATTGTGTAGGGGTTGGACTAGATACGGTAGTTTACATAAATGCCTACAGAGATATTGTTTCAAAACTAAAATTGTAATATCTTAACTATATATAAATAAAATAGCACATCTGTATGTATTTTACTGAAGCAGCAATACAAAATACAGATGTGATATTTATTATATAATTAAAATATATAATAAGGTAGATATTGAAATGTACTAATCTTAAAGTTAGTTGGCAATATAAGGGGAAGGGGAAATAAAATGAAATTTAAAAGAATATTATACCTAATGTTAATAATAACAGTTATGGTAGTGGTAGCAGCTTGTGGAGCTAAAAAACCAACTCCAAAAGAGGCGGCAGAAGTATTAGTAAATACAATGATATATCAAAAAGATGAGGATATAAAGAAATATGAATCTGTATTTAACAAAGATGCAACTCAATTAAAAGAAGGGGCAGAAAATTTGTTTAAAGCTGGATTTTCTACGTCTCCAGATTTAGGATTTAGCGATAAAGAGGTTACAGATTTATGGAATATGATTCTTAAACAGATGAATGATAAAGCTACATATACAGTAGAGGTAGTTAAAAACGACAAAACTAATCCAGAAATAATTATTAAGATAAAAGGAATAAGAATGACATCAATAACTACTACAAATCAATCCGAAATTAAGGAAGCAGTTCAAAAAGATCCAACAATAGCGCAAGATAAAGCAAAAAGAACTAAATTACTTATAAGTGTTATGAAAGACGCTATAAAAAATATTGAAGCAAGTGATACAGAGGTAACAATACCAGTTAAACTTGAGCCAAATAAAGATAGCAAAAATAAATGGCAAATAGTTGATGAAATCCAGACAACTAGTAAAATAGCAACTGCATTTTTACTTGGACAATAAAAATTTATAGATACAAGTCTTTTACAAAAAGTTGATCATTATATGAACATTTAATTACTTTGGACCAGAGTATTTAACTTGAATTAAGATATAATAAACTATAAAATAATATCAAATGTAATAAGTTCAATATTAAATACTATAGGAGAGATTAAGATGAAAAAAGCTTTAATAATAGTAGATTATCAATATGACTTTGTAGCAGATGATGGAGCGTTAACTGTGGGAAAATTAGCTCAAGATATTCAAGCTCATCTAAAAAATTTAGCTAGAGATTATGAAGAGGAAGATATATTTTTTACTTTTGATGATCATGATTTTGATGATTGGAAAAATAAAAAGACTCCAGAAGCAAGTGTATTCAATGAGCATTGCATAAATGGAACTAAAGGATATCAAATATATGGGGATATAAAAGGAAAAGACAATATCGAAAACCATGTAAATAAAAAAGCTTATTGTCCGAAGCAAACTTTTTTGGAGGGAATAATTAAAAAATATAATGATGTAACTGTGGTTGGAGTGGTAACTGACATATGTGTATTTCAAACTGTAATAGGATTGTACACAGTTGCAGTAAATTTAGGAGAGAAGATAAATATAAATGTAGATCCAAAAGCATGTGCTTCTTTTAACCCGAATCGAGAAAAGTGGTCTCTTGAATATATGGAGCAAGTACTTGGGGTTAATGTGAAATAAACAAATTTCAATAGTCGTCTTTAAATAGGGATGCACTGTAATACAAGGAGAAGAGAAGTGAGTTGGTCTGGTCTCCTTATATAGGATTTGATAAATGTCCACTGTACAAATATTGTTATGATGTTAAGAAATTAAACAACTGGCCAATTCTATACATCGATTCACCTCCAATTTTAGTATAAGCATACCCTACACGGTAGAGTCAAGAAAAAGTAATATATAATAGTAATTATTATAGGATAATCATAGTAATATAAAATAAATATGAGAACTCGTTTGGTCAAATAAGTAGGCTATGGATTATACTTGGTAAAGTGTGTATAATTAAGAGGTAGAATTTAAAGAAAAGGTGATGACATGAGCAAAAAAAAGTCTAAAAAAATTAGAAAAAATAAACAGAATTATAGAAACAATGTATTAAATACAAAAAAAGAAGTTAAAGAAAAGCAAGTTGATCCACTAACAATTATTATAGCTAGATCACATATAGTTGTGGCAGTTATTTTGCTTGTCTGTGCAGCACTTACATTTACTGATATTATACCATTTAGTATAATTGCTACTGTAATGCTTCTTTCCTTGGTATTTCAACAATTACTTGTTGGTTATGGTTCATACAAGCAGAAAAATTACTACAAATTAGTTTATTCAATTGCTATGGTTGTACTAATAGTTATCGGATACTTAATTGTTATAGGGAAGATAGATATAAGCTCCATAGGCGATCTACTAAATATGTCTAAAAAGTAAAAGTAAGTTTTAGGAGATAAAAATATACTTATATGTGAAAATCAGAAGTATATTTAGGAAATAAAAAATTTATATACAAATAGTTAAAAAATAATAGTATATCTGTGATTTATGATTATGGATATCTTTTATGTGCATAATTACATAATAGAGTAGCTATAAATTAGGATGGTGAATGCTATAGATGGGAAGTTCTTTGTTAAACGAGCTCAATAATGAGCAAAAACTAGCTGCAAAACATGTTAATGGTCCCTGTCTAGTTGTAGCAGGCCCAGGATCAGGTAAGACTAGAGTTATTTCACATAGAATAGTAAATTTAGTAATAAACGAAAATATATCTCCAAAGAAGATTTTAGCAATAAGTTTCACAAAAGCATCTTCTACAGAAATGAAAAATAGAACTATATTGCTTAGCGACGATCACAGGATGGGTAGAGTCAACTTTGGGACTTTCCATTCTGTATTTTTTAGGATACTTAGATATTTTGAAGGGTATGATTTAAAGAGTTTGATCGATGATAAAACTAAAGTAACTGCTATTAAAGGAATAATGAAGAGTTTAAATGTTGAAGATGCTGATGACAATGATGTTATTGGAGAAGTGATCAATGAAATTTCATATGTTAAAAATGAATTGATGGACCCTAGGAGTTTTAATTCAAATATTGTTGAGAAAGGCGATTTTGCAACCTTATATAATATGTACGAAAACTTGAAACATGAGATAAATAAGATTGACTTTGATGATATGCTTATAAAAACATATGAGCTTTTAAATAGGGAGAAAAATGCACTTAATGTAGTTAGAAATAAGTACAAATACATTCTTGTAGATGAGTTTCAGGATATTAATAAGGTGCAATTTGAAGTACTTAAACTTATAAGTACTCCAGAAAATAATATATTTGTAGTTGGAGATGAAGACCAGAGTATTTACGGTTTTAGAGGGGCAAGACCCGATTTTTTAGTTAAATTTGAAGAGTATTTTGGAAAAAGTCAAAAGGTAGTACTAGATTCGAATTACAGATCTTACAGTGAGATTTTAAACACTTCAAATAGACTTATAGAAAAAAATAAAAATAGATATAAAAAGGTAATAAAATCAGAGATTGGTTCAGGAGGAAGTGTAAAGTACATTACTGCAAAAGATTCTGATGATGAGGCAAATAAAATTATCGATGAAATTGTCATACAAGTCGAAAATAGAAAAGCTGACTACAGCGATTTTGCTATAATTTACAGAAATAATATTCAGTCAAGAGCCTTTGTTGACATACTTATAGACAGGAGAATAAACTTCTCTGTAAAGGATATCCCTATGACGATTTACGATCACTGGGCTTGTAGAGATTTAATTTCTTATCTTAAAATAGGGATCGAAAAAGGTAGCAATAATGATTGGATAAAAATAATAAATAAGCCTTTTAGATATATTTCTAGAGATAGTATCAATATGGTTAAGGATGCAGAGGATTTCCTATTTGCACTTCTAAATAAATGTGAACTGCATAAAAAACAGATAGAAACATTGGAAGATTTGGATATAGATATGAATTACATAAAGGGATTAAGTCCAGAGTACGCAATCTCTTACATTCGTGAAACATTAGATTACGACAGATATATTCTTGACTACTGTACTAGTAAAAAATAAAAGTAAAAGATATTATGAATATACTTATTGATTTTGGAGATTCTGCCAAAAAGTACAAGACAATTGAAGAGTTTTTAAGACATATTGAAGAAGTTAAATCTGAAATATCAAAAAAGGGTAAAGATGATGGAAGTGGTATTATGCTTACAACTATGCACAGTTCTAAAGGGCTTGAATTTAAGCATGTTTACGTAGTTGGAGTCGATGAGAATACTATTCCATACAAGACTGAGAAAGAAAAAGATCCTACTGAGTTAGAAAAGCATATTGAAGAAGAGAGAAGACTGCTATATGTTGGTATTACTAGAGCTAAAGAGAGTGTGTGTATAAGTTATCCTACACTTAAGCACAACAAAAAGGTTCGGGAGTCGGTGTTTATTGTAGAAAGTAAGAACTAAAAACTAAATAAAAATATTTTTTAAAAACTTATTGACAAAGATAGATTAATTGAGTATAATCGTATTAATAATTTTAATAAATAAATTCTATGATAAAGAAAGTAACTAATATGGATTTTCAGCGAGTTGGGGTATTGGTGTGAGCCCAGTAATGAAGTGTTATGTGAATAGAGCTTTGGAGAAGATTATCAGAAAATTAGTATGATAATAGGTAGCCCGCCTTAAGGGTTTGAGAGGATAAGTAATTACTTATCAAGAAGAGTGGTAACGCGGATATTTTCGTCTCTTAGTCGTTTGACTAAGGGACTTTTTTAATACAAAAATTTAGTATCCAAGTCGAGTGGCTGAACATTTTCTTGAATTAACTATTACTTGTCAATAAGAGTGGTAACGCGGTAAATTCGTCTCTTAGTCGTATGGCTAAGGGACTTTTTTGTATTTGAAATAAAAAATAATTTAGAAATAAAAATAAAAAAATGAGAGGGGAAGTAAATATGAAGGGATTAAAGAAATTATTGAGTTTGGGGTTAGTATTGGCATTGGCAGTAGGTGTCGTTGGATGTTCATCAAAAAGTAATGCTACTAAATTAGATCAAATAAAGGAGAATGGAAAGTTAATAGTTGGATTAAATCCAGATTATCCACCATTTGAGTTTCCAAAAGTTGAAAATGGAAAAGACGAGGTTGCTGGATTTGATGTAGAGCTAGCAAATAAAATATCAAAAGAAATTGGTGTAGAAGTAGAAATAAAAAAGATGGGCTTTGATGGACTTATAGGAGCATTAAATGCAAATAAGATAGATATTATACTATCAGGTATGTCGCCAACGGATGAAAGAAAGAAGAGTGTTGATTTCTCAGAATTATACTATGTTACTAAAAACGCAGTTATAGTTAGAGAAGGTGACGAAGGAAAAGTAAAAACTGAAGATGATTTAAAGAAACTTAATGTTGGTGTTCAAAAAGGAACAATACAAGAAGAGTATGTAAGAGATACTTTGAAAATGGAAAGTATGAAGTCTTTAACTAATGTACCTGATTTAGTATTAGACCTTAAAAATGGAAAAATAGATGCAATTGTTGTAAATGAAACTGTTGGAATGATAAATACTAAGCAGTACGATGGTATCAAGTTAGCCACTTCAGGATTAGGTGATAATGTAGAAGAAGGAATGGCAGCAGCAATTAAAAAAGATGATAACAATAAAGAGTATTTAGAGTTAATAAATAAAGTAATAAAAGATTTAAAAGATAGCGGTGATATAGATAAAATGTTAGAAGATGCTACTAATTTAGCAGCAAAAGGCGGAAATTAATTTAATGAATAAGTAGGAGATGTAATTATGGATTTTAGTTTTTTAGGTAAGTATTACCCGATGTTTATCGACGGGACAATTACGACAATAACAATATCATTTGTAGCATTATTCTTTGGTGTGATCATAGGTTTGATAGTATGTCTCGCTAAAATATCAAAAAATAAATTGTTTAATATTTTAGCTTCAATATACATTGAAGTTATAAGGGGAACACCGATAATGGTTCAAATTTCTATAGTATACTTTGGTCTGCCTCAAATAGGAATAGATTTCCCGAGTGAATTTGCCGCAGCTGCATTTACTCTTTCTGTGAATTCAGGTGCATATGTAGCAGAAATACTTAGATCAGGGATTCAAGCAGTTGACAAAGGACAGACGGAAGCAAGTAGATCTCTTGGTCTTAGTTACTGGAGCACTATGAGATATGTAATAGTTCCTCAAGCTGTAAAAAATGTATTGCCAGCTTTAGCCAATGAGTTTATATCTCTTGTTAAAGAGTCATCAATAATTTCTATAATAGGAGTTGTAGAGTTGATGTTCGTAGCAGGAATGGTTAGAAATTCATCGTTTATAGCATTAGAACCATTCTTAGTTGCAGCGGCTATCTACTTTGTCTTAACATTTACATTGTCAAGACTTGTTGGACTTTTAGAAAAGAAAATGTCTGTGTCTAATTAGTATCTAATCTAATTAGCTACAAAGAATAAAGTTATGTAAGGGAAAGTGATAATATGATTAGTATAAAAAATTTAGATAAAAATTTTGGCAATTTAAAAGTATTAAAAAATATTGATCTAAAAATAGCTAAAGGTGAAATAGTTGTTATAATTGGTCCAAGTGGTTCTGGTAAAAGTACACTTTTAAGATGTATGAATTTATTGGAAGTTCCAACAGGCGGACAGATAGTATTTGAAGGCCAAAATATATTAGATAAAAAGGCAGATATAGATAAAACAAGACAAAGAATAGGGATGGTTTTCCAAAACTTTAACCTGTTTCCACATAAATCTATTATAGATAATATAAAACTAGCGCCTGTAAAGTTAAAAAAGATGTCTAACAAAGAAGCTACTGATAAAGCTGAGTATTTGCTGACAAGAGTAGGTTTAATCGATAAAAAGGATGCCTATCCATCGCAGCTATCAGGAGGGCAAAAGCAGAGAATAGCTATAGCTAGAGCTTTAGCTATGGAGCCCGATATGATGTTATTTGATGAGCCTACTTCAGCGCTTGACCCAGAGATGGTTGGAGAAGTTCTAGACGTTATAAAAGAGCTTGCAGAAGAAGGAATGACTATGGCAATAGTAACTCATGAGATGGGATTTGCTAAAGAAGTAGCAGATAGAGTGATATTTATCGATGAAGGAAAAATACTAGAAGATGGAAGTCCAGAGGATGTATTTAACAATCCTAAAAATGAAAGAACAAAAGATTTTTTAAGAAAAGTGATTTCTTAATATGAGTTAAAATGAATCGAAATTAGATATAGTAAATAAGCTATCCTTGAGTATTGGGATAGCTTATTTATTTATGGAGATTATATAATTATAAAAAAATTACAAGTATATTTATAATTAATGCAAATATTTCGACAAAATTAGATGAATAAATATAAATAAATATAGAAATAAAGCTAAAGAAGTGATATAAAATCTACTAGTTATTGGTAAGGATATAGGAAAAAATTGGTATAAACTAACCGAATAGAACGCATATATTTGTTAGTATTAAGATTATTAATTTTGTGAAAATGTTCGATTTTCTATTTTATATTTCTGTCATATACATAACAAAGATAAAAAAATATGTTTATAAAAACGAAAAAGAGCTTGGGGTAAGCTCTTTTTTCAGCGTTAGATTAATTCCCGTAATTAATCTTATTATAATAAATATAAAATATATCTTTATAAAAAGGGGATTGGGAATAGATATATTAACTAACTAGGGTTACCAGGGGGATAACCTTCTTATATTATAATAAAAAAGGACAAAAAATGCAATGATATTAGCGATTTATTATTAAAAAATTATTTTTCTCTTCAAACGTAGATATTGCAAAGGTATGCTAATTTTTGTGAACAAAATATCTTTTAATAATCGATAGTGTAAAAGCAAATTAAAAATGATATAATAAAAAGATATGATTTATTGTAATTTGAACGAATTTATAAGAAAATCATGTTAGAATTGTTCGCATTTTATTATACTTCTGAATTTTAAATTAATTTCGTGAATTTAATATAAAGATAAAATATTTAAAGTAGGTGAAATAGATATGGAAATATATTTAGATAACAGTTCGACAACTAAACCTTATCCGCAAGTTGTAGACAAAATGGTGCAATCTTTGACAGAAGATTATGCAAATCCATCAGCAGCTCATAGAAAAGGAGTAGATGTAGAAAAAGAAATAAAAGTGATTAGACAACATATAGCCAGAGCTGTTGGAGCAAATGATAAAGAGATTTACTTCACATCTGGAGGAACAGAAAGCAATAATACCGTAATTAGAGGTGTAGCTAATTTAAATAAAAAGAGAAAGAATCATATAATTTCTACTAATATAGAGCATCCATCAGTTTTAAATACATTAAAAGATTTAGAAGAAGATGGATTTGAAGTAACTTATTTAGAAGTAGATAAAAATGGTGTAATAGATTTTGAGGAGTTTAAACATGCTATAAAGCCAACTACATGTCTAGTAACTATAATGCATGTAAATAATGAGATAGGAAGTATACAACCAGTTAAAGAGATAGGAAAGTATCTTAAGTCTCTCGATGAAAAAATTTACTTCCATGTAGATGCTATTCAGTCTTTTGGAAAGATTGATTTTAGACCTTCAAAGTACAATATAGATTTTATGAGTGTGAGTGGACATAAGTTTCATGGACCAAAGGGCATTGGATTTATGTACGTAAAATCAAATAGCAGAATTAAGCCAATGTTGTTTGGAGGTGGACAAGAGTCTGGAGTCAGATCAGGAACAGAAAATGTTCCAGGAATATACGGGATCGGAGAGGCAGTAAAAGTTTTATTTGATGATCTGAACGCTAATATTAAAAAGATAAACTCTCTAAAAGAACTCCTAAAAACAGAGTTACTTAAAAAAATAGACAATATAAAAGTAAACTCACCAGAAGATGGAGTGTGTCACGTGCTAAATATATCCTTTATTGGAGCAAAAGGTGAGGTATTGCTTCACTATTTAGAGCAAAAAGGTGTTTATGTATCGACAGGATCTGCTTGTTCCGCAAAAAAGAAAGGCAGCCATGTTCTAAATGCAATAGGGCTTAATCCAAAAGAAGTAGAGGGTACAATAAGATTTAGTTTGTCTGATATGAATACAGAGGAAGAGATACTTGAGGCTGCTAAAATAATCAAAGAGTCAGTTGATGATTTAAGAAATATAATAAAAAGATAGTTAGTTTTATATAAAGTAGAAGAACGTATATAAAGAAGTATATAAAGAAAATAGATGAAGAAAAAAATATTAATGACAAAAATATAATGTAAAAGTTAGTAAATGGATGGGAGTTAAAAATGTACAATATTTTAATAGTTAAATACGGTGAAATAGGTGTAAAAGGAAAGAATAGATACGTCTTTGAAAATAAACTTATAAAAAATATAAAGAATATGCTAAAGCCAATAGGTAAATTTAGAGTATACAAAGAATACGGAAGAATCTATGTAGATTTAGAAGACTACGATTACGAAGAAATAATAGAAGAAGTTAGAAAAGTTTTTGGTATAGTCGGAGTTTGCCCAGCAATAAGAGCTGAAAAAGACTACGATAAGTTGAAAGAAATAGCTCTAACTATGTTAGAAGAGAAAATAGATGAGGGATATAAATCGTTTAAAGTAGACTCCAGAAGAGGCGATAAGAGCTTTAAACTTACATCTCAAGAGATGAGTATAGATATAGGTGGATACTTACTAGCAAAGGTGGATGGAAGAATCAAAGTAGATATTAGAAATCCAGAAGTTAAAATTTCTTGTGAGTACAGAGAAAACCACACAATGGTTTACAGTGATACTATAGCTGGATACGGAGGATTACCTCTTGGAACTAATGGCAAGGCTATGTCGCTTTTATCTGGAGGTATAGACAGCCCAGTTGCAACTTGGATGGTAGCAAAGAGAGGTGTGGATGTTGAGGCAGTTCATTTCCACAGTTATCCATTTACAAATGAAAGATCTCAGGAAAAAGTAAGAGATTTAACAAAAATATTAGCAAAGTACTGTGGAAGAGTTAGACTTCACAAAGTAAATATACTAGAGATACAAAAGGCAATAGCCACTCACTGTAATGATTCTGATACAACTATTTTATCTAGAAGGTTTATGATGAGAATTGCACAGGAGCTTGCAGAGAAGAGATACTGTGATGCTCTTATTACAGGAGAAAGTATAGGACAAGTTGCATCACAGACTATACACGGCCTTACATGTACTAATGCTGTTGTAGATATACCAATTTTCAGACCACTTATCGCGATGGATAAGTCGGATATAGTTAAGGTGGCTGAGGAAATTGGAACTTTTGAAACTTCTGTAATCCCAGAAGAAGATTGCTGTAGTTTGTTTGCTCCTAAAAAGCCTACTACTAAGCCCAAACTTGATAGAATTGAAGCTGAAGAGAGCAAGCTTGATGTTGAGAAGTTGATCCAAGACGCGATTGATAATATAGAGGTTGAGGATATTGAATTTTAATTTTTTATGTAGATTTGAGCATGTATCTAGAGATAGGTATGTGCTTTTTTGTGTATAATTAAAACTATTTGTATAAAACGGGGGATTTTATGTTTGTATAGTTGGAGTCATAACATATCCTTTTGAGCTGTTTGTATTGTAAATATAGTTGTAATTTAATATTTTTGTAAAAAGATGAATATGATTAGTTAAGATCTGCCTGATTTTTTAGGGTAGCTTTTCTACATTAAAGAGAGGTTATATTAAAATGGTCAATGAAGTAGCTATTTTGATGCTTTGACTATTAATATTAATTAAAAAAGCTGGCACAAAAATTATATTAAATAATCTCTACACCAACTCTTTGAAAATTTAGTCTCCTATAGGATCATCTATTAAAGTAGCAAATTGGAACTCGTGTTGATGACCATCATTGATAGTAGTATCTCCACTAACAAAGTGGACATGTCTGCCATTTCCAACGGGAATAGCAGGACCTGTTACATCGCACATTTTGTGGAAATGTTCTTCATAAAAATCTGTATTGTTTTGAAGCTTATGAAAATGGCTTCCATCTGATGAAAAATTGCCTCTCCAGTCACACATGCAAAACGATGATTATGTGGATCTTCCTGCGCTTCTGCTATTTTCACGCTTCCTTTATACTCATGAGTATGAGTTTGATCATTGGAACAATTCCAATTGGATTGGTTGTATTCCATATATTTATCAGAGTTATATCTATTATAGTCACCGTAGTCGCTATAATTTGAATATTCGTCTGTTTCATTGTTGTTATAAGAGCATTCTCTATCATTATTTCTTTTCGAATTGTGGTTTACATTATTATATTTACCGTAAAAACTCATAAAATTTTAACCTCCTCTCTATATAACTATATGTAAATTTATGAAAATTTGTGTGTAAATATAACTTATTATAGATTATTTTGTCGCATTGACGTAAAGTTATTACATATTGATGAGTCATACTAAATATACTTAATATATATTATAAAACTAATCAAAGGCTACCTTATCCAAATAAATAAGGTAGCCTTTATATAATCTATTCACTTATATGATCGCCTACCAAAGTTGAGAATTGATATTCATGTTTATGATCTTTATAAACATTTGTAAAACCTTCAACTAAGTGTATATGTTTACCGTTGCCAACTGGAATAGAAGGTCCAGTCACATCATTAATGTAATGGTAATGATCATTAAAATTATCTGTTTTATTTTTAATCTCATGATAATGGCTACCATCAGATGAATATTTTGATTCGCTTGTAGTTCCTGCCAGATGATGTCTGTGTAATTCGCCTTCAGTACCATAAGCTTTAACACTTATGTCATATTCATGAGTATGAACTTGCTCATCTATATTTGAGTTTCTGATAGTTTCATCTTCTTCAGAATTTATATTCTCAGTAATAGTTTCATCAAAGCTGTTTTCTTCATCATAAATATTAGAATCAATATATTCTTCATGATCTCTGTACTCATCTATATAGATCTCACGACTGTAATAATTAGATTCATATTGGTCGTCATCATCGTAATCGAAGTATTTATATAAGTCTATTTGTTCGATAGGGCTAATTTCGTTATCTTCCATAAGAACGTAACTTAATTGATGTTTACCAGAATAATATTTATTATCTAAATAGGTAAGATCATTTTTATTTTTTGTTTCTTTATAAGCGTACTTAGGTTCATCTTTTACAATACTTTTGTAGTACTTATCTTCATTAAACATCCTATAATACTTTCTATTGTAATAAATCATTAATTCATTCTCCTTTCTATATAAATATATGTCTAAAAATAGAGAATTGTGATTAAATATAAGTTTTTATAATAATAAATATCATAAAAGGTAGAAAAATAAAAAAGCAATTTAGAAATGAGTAATCTAACTCAATTATCTAAATTGCTTTTAGTGTTTTTATTATGTCTAATTTTAATTTAAATCAAAGATTTTAAAGTAAATTATCAATTTTATTACAATCTTACGAATAATTCTTAAGCGTTGTAAACTTGAACGCCAAACTTAGAAACTATTTTACTAGCTTTTTTAACATCTTCTATAGTAGCATCAGGGATACCTTTCAGCTCGTAATCTATACCTAAGTTTTCCCACTTATGGATTCCCATGGTGTGGTAGGGAAGTAGTTCAACCCTCTCGACATTAGACAGTGACGAAACAAATTTCCCAAGAGCTTCTAAGTTTTCAATAGTGTCGGTAATTCCTGGAACAAGTACTTGTTTTATCCAAACAGGAATTCCGCGTTTATCTAGATGTTTTGCTAGAGCAATAGCTTTATTTATACTAACGCCAGTAAGATCTTTTGATCCATCGTCGATCATATGCTTTAGATCTAGTAAGACAAGATCAGTATTGTCTAAAATAGGATTAATAACATCTATATCTACAAAACCAGAAGTATCAAGACAAGTGTGGATAGAATTCTCTTTAGCTTTCTTAAATAACTCATTTAAAAACTCTGGTTGTAAAGTTGGTTCTCCTCCAGAAGCGGTAATTCCGCCCCCAGAGAATTTTCTGTATGAAGAGTATTTAAGTGCATCAGTAATTATTTCATCAGCTGTATATTCTTTGCCGAGGCTTGGATTCCATGTATCTCTATTGTGGCAGTACTTACATCTCAATGGGCAACCTTGAAAAAATATTATATATCTGATTCCTGGTCCGTCAACTGTACCAAATGTTTCTATAGAGTGAATTCTTCCTGTTGTCATAATTAGCACATTTTTCCGTGGAATGTTCTGTTTATAACGTCTTGTTGTTGCTCTCTAGTAAGTTTGATAAAGTTAACAGCGTAACCAGAAACTCTTATAGTAAGTTGTGGATATTCTTCTGGATGCTCCATAGCATCTTCTAAAGTGGCTCTGTCAAATACGTTTACGTTTAGATGATGAGCTTTTTGATCAAAGTATCCATCTAACATAGAAGAAAGATTTGAAATTCTTTCGTCCATATTTTTACCTAAAGCACCAGGTATTATTGAGAATGTATTAGATATACCATCTTGAGAGTACTCGTATGGTAATTTAGCTACTGATGATAGTGATGCTAATGCACCGCTAGTATCTCTACCGTGCATTGGGTTAGCCCCTGGAGCAAATGGCGCACCAGCTTTTCTTCCATCTGGAGTATTACCAGTCTTTTTGCCGTACACAACATTTGATGTTATTGTAAGTATTGATTGTGTAGGGTAGGCATTTCTGTAAGTTTTGTTTTTCTTAATTTTGTTCATAAAGCTTTCAACTAATTCTACTGCTATATCGTCTACTCTGTCGTCATTGTTTCCGTATTTAGGATAATCTCCTTCGATCTCAAAATCTACAGCTAGTCCATTTTCATTTCTAATAGTTTTAACTTTTGCATGTTTTATAGCTGATAATGAATCAGCGCAAACTGATAATCCAGCCATTCCGCAAGCCATAGTTCTAAATACGTCTCTATCGTGAAGAGCCATTTCTAATGATTCGTAAGAGTATTTATCGTGCATATAGTGGATCACATTCAATGTGTTTACATATAATGTAGCTAACCAATCAGCGAATGGTTCGAATTTATTCATAACTTCATCGAAGTCTAAGTACTCTGAAGTTATTGGCTCAAATCTTGGTCCTACTTGCATTCCAGATAATTCATCTTTACCACCGTTTATAGCGTAAAGAAGAGTTTTTGCAAGGTTAACTCTAGCTCCGAAGAACTGCATTTGCTTACCTATCTTCATTGCAGACACACAACAAGCTATACCGTAGTCATCTCCCCAGTATGGTCTCATTAGGTCGTCATTTTCGTACTGGACTGAACTTGAATCTATTGAAACTTTAGAGCAGAAGTCTTTAAATCCTTTTGGTAAGCTAGTAGACCAAAGCACTGTTAAGTTTGGTTCCGGTGATGGTCCTAATGTGTAAAGTGTATTTAAAACTCTGAATGAGTTTTTAGTTACTAAAGTTCTCCCATCAATACCCATACCTCCTACGCATTCTGTAACCCATGTTGGATCACCAGAGAATAGGTTGTTGTATTCTGGTGTTCTAAGGAACTTAACCATTCTTAATTTCATAACGAAGTGGTCCATTAATTCTTGAACTCCATCTTCTGTTATTGTTCCATTTTTTAAATCTCTTTCAAAGTATATATCTAGGAAAGTTGATGTTCTACCAAGTGACATCGCAGCTCCGTTTTGATCTTTTACTGCTGCTAAATATCCAAAGTATAACCATTGTACTGCTTCTTTTGAATTTGTAGCTGGTTTTGATATGTCAAATCCGTATGAATTGGCCATAGTTTTTAATCTATTTAAAGCAACTATTTGCTCGCTTATCTCTTCTCTAAGTCTGATTATTTCTTCATCTATGCAAGATACTTCTAAAGATCTTTTTTGATCTTCTTTATCTTCTATTAGTCTATCAACTCCGTATAGAGCAACTCTTCTATAATCACCGATTATTCTACCTCTTCCGTAAGCGTCTGGAAGACCAGTTATTATACCAGATTTTCTAGCCATCTTCATTTCAGGTGTATAAGCATCGAATACTCCTTGGTTGTGAGTTTTTCTATATTTTGTAAATATATCTTTTATTTTTGAATCAAGAGTGTATCCAAAAGCTTCACAAGAACCTTCTACTATTCTTATACCACCGTATGGCATTACAGCTCTTTTAAGTGGAGCATCTGTTTGTAAACCAACAATTCTTTCAAACTCTTGGTGTATATATCCTGGCTCGTAAGCGTCTATTGCTGATATAGTCTCAGTGTCTATATCTAATGTACCGTTGTTTTCTCTTTCTTTTTTAAATAAGGCTGTAACTTCATTCCATAGCTCTTTTGTGTCATTTGTTACTCCAGCTAAAAATGAATCATCACTCTCGTAAGGTGTGTAGTTTAACTGAATAAATTCTCTAACATCTACTTCTTTGTTCCATCTTCCTTGGATAAATCCTTGCCATGCACTCATGTAAATTGCCTCCTTAGATTCTATATTAAAGATGCTATAAATACGAATTATATAATGATATTTTGATTAAATGATCCGTAATAGCTGAGAATGAATTTCGATACGATTGAATTTTCAAAAAAATATCGAATTGGAAAACTTAATGAAAATATTGTTTCATTGAATAATACGCAAAAACATCTTTTGTTATCTAAGTAAATTATACCATATATATTATTTATTTAAACAGAATTTATAAAAACTTTAAAAATGTAAACGGTATCATAAAAATGTAAACGGTATCATAAAATATATAATACACATACATTGCGAGATTGCGCGAAGAAATATATTTTAGGGGTGATTATTTGTTTTTAATAGTAGTTATATTTATAGTTGGATTTGTATTAATTACCAAAGGAGCGGATATTTTTATCAACTGTACGGTGGAAATTGGCAGGAGAACGAATATATCTGAAATAGTTTTAGGAGCAACCATAGTTAGTTTTGCAACAACACTTCCTGAGTTTACTGTTTCTGTATTTGCATCACTAGACGGGCACACAACTATGAGTTTAGGAAATGCAGTTGGCTCTATTATATGCAATACTGGTCTTGCTTTGGGATTGGTATTATTATTAAGCCCATTTAAAGTAGATAGAGATATGTTTGTTCATAGGGCAGTTTTACTTATATTATCTTTAGTTGTTTTTTTAGTGTTAGGAATAGATGGAGAGATAAGTAGAGGAGATTCAGCTATTTTATTATTAATATTTGCATACTATATGTACAGCAATTATAAAGGAGTTAAAAAGCCAAATGGAATTAAAAGCAGAGAAATGATGGATAGATATACTAGACATTTAAAAAGAAGTGAAAATAAAATTAATGAAGAATTTTGTATAAAAGATATTATAAGAATAGGAAGTTTATTTATTATTGGGTTAATTATGATGATTATTGGATCTAGACTCCTTATAAATAGTGGGGTTAAGATAGCTACTTTTATGGGAATTCCCCACGCAATAGTTAGTTTAACAGTAATAGCACTTGGCACATCGCTTCCAGAGCTTGTGTCATCTATAACTGCTATAAGGAAGAATCACCATTCTATATCTGTAGGAAATATCATTGGTGCAAATACGCTTAATTTACTCTGTGTTATAGGGGTATCAGCCATTCCAAATAGTTTGCCAATTTTATCCCAAAATAGACTTTTAGATTTTCCTTTCATGATTTTACTTATTTTTATACTCGTAATTCCAACATTGTTGAAGAACAAAATGTACAGAATTCAAGGTATAGCCATGCTCTCTACATATGTAATTTATCTAGGAACTTTGTATGTTATGTATATTATGTAACATCAATACATAAAATATAAATTGCAGAATAGTATTTTAAAGTATATAATGGATAGGTTAAGATAATTTAAAACGGAGAGGAATAATATATGAATATAACAAAATTTGAAGATTTACAAATAAACGAAGGGATAAAGAAAGCTATCTCTGAAATGGGATTTGAGGAACCATCTCCTATTCAGGCTCAATCTATACCTGCTGTTCTAGCAGGGCAAGATATAATTGGACAAGCCCAAACTGGTACGGGAAAAACTGCGGCTTTTAGTATTCCAATATTAGAGATGATTAATCCAAATGATAGAAGCCTACAAGCTGTAGTGCTTTGCCCGACAAGAGAGCTTGCAATACAAGTTTCTACAGAAATAAGCAAGTTAGCTAAATATTGTCCTGGAATTAAAGCTTTACCTATTTACGGTGGTCAAGCTATAGATAGACAGATAAAGTCATTAAAATCCGGTGTACAGATAATAATAGGGACACCAGGACGTACAATAGATCATATCAATCGTAGAACGTTAAAAATGGACAAGGTAAAGATGGTTGTTCTTGATGAAGCAGATGAAATGCTAGACATGGGATTCAGAGAAGATATCGAGATGATTCTTAGCAAAACTCCTGAAGATAGACAAACAACTTTCTTCTCAGCAACTATGCCAAAGGGTATCTTAGATCTTACTAAGAGATACCAAAAAGATCCAACTCACATAAAAGTGGTTAGAAGAGAGCTTACAGTTCCAAATATAAAACAGTACTATATTGAGACTAGAGCAGCAAATAAATTAGAAATATTATGTAGACTTGTAGATGTATATAATCCAAAGCTATCAGTTGTTTTCTGTAACACTAAGAGAAAAGCAGATGAGATAGTTGGAGATTTACAAGCTAGAGGATACTTTGCAGATGCACTTCACGGTGACTTAAAACAAGCCCAAAGAGATATAGTGATGGATAAATTTAGACATGGTACAATAGATATTCTTGTTGCGACTGATGTTGCTGCTAGAGGAATAGACGTAGACGATGTAGAATGTGTATTTAACTACGATTTACCACAAGATGAAGAATACTACGTTCATAGAATCGGTAGAACTGGTAGAGCCGGACGTGAAGGAATGTCTTTCAGTTTCGTGTTTGGTAAAGAAGTAAGAAAGATGAAGGATATTGAGAGATATACTAAATCTAAATTAGTTAAACATGAAATACCTACTATTTCTGACGTTGAAGAGAAGAAGGTAAGTGCTTTCTTTAAAAATGTTAATGAAACATTAGAAAAAGGAAACTTAACTAAGCAATTAAAATGGATAGAAGAATACTGTGAAAATGTTGATTATTCAACAGTAGATGTTGCAGCAGCTCTACTTAAATTATCTCTTGGAGATGAATTAAGTAAAGAAATAATAGAAGAAAAACCTAGAAGAGATCGTGATCGTGGTGAACGCAGTGATAGACCTCGTGGTGACAAAAAAGTTGTAGCTCAGAGTGGTATGATCAGACTATTTATAAATGTAGGTAAAAACCAAAGAGTTCAAGCCAAAGATATAGTTGGAGCTATAGCTGGAGAAGCTGGAATTCCAGGAAGAGTAGTTGGATCAATAGATATTTACGATAAGTATACTTTTGTTGAAGTACCAAAGAAAAATGCAATGACTGTTCTTGAAAAGATGAAAGATATCAAGATCAAAGGAAATAAAATTAATATAGAAAAAGCAAATAAAAGAGATAACAAAAAAGAAAATAAAGATATTAAAGATTACAAAAAAGAAGGAAAAAAAAGATACCAACAATAAGCTAGTATAAAATAGTAAAGAATACTAGTTATATTAAAAATAAAAAACTCGTAGCATTTGTCAAAAAGACATTTAAATATTGGGTCGATGCCCGCTTATAAATATAGTAATTTTTAGGAGACAAAACTAGTCATTTTTCACTGAAGGATAAACAACTAGCTTATAGAACTAATTAAAAGTTACTATATTTTTATTTTAAGGAGGGACATCGATGTTTACATATTCTTTTCAAGACAAGAATCTTTTTATAGAGTTTGATTGTTCTGAGCTTGATCATCACATTGCGAGTGAGATCAGGGAAGAGTTGGATTCTCTGTTAAATGCCAATCAAGTCAGAAATATCGTGTTTGATTTTGAAAAAATCAATTTTATGGATTCTTCAGGCATAGGTGTAATAATCGGTAGGTATAAAAAAATATCTAATGAAGGCGGAAAAGTTTCAGTTATAAATATTAATGACAGAGTAAAAAAAATCTTTGATCTGTCGGGGTTAAATAAAATTATTAGCATTTACGAAACGTATGAAGAAGCAGTAAGTTCTTTGTAAGGAGGAGTGGATTATGAGTAATATTATGGAAGTAAAATTTTCTGCTAAATCTGAAAACGAAAGTTTGGCAAGAGTTATAGTAGCATCATTTGCAGCAAAGCTGGATCCTACCCTAGATGAACTAGTTGATATTAAAACAGCTGTTTCAGAAGCTGTAACAAACTCGATTATTCATGGCTATGAAGAAGATGAAGAAAAATTTGTTTATTTAAAATGTATAATTGATGGAAATACGATAAAAATTACAGTTGAAGATGAAGGATATGGTATAGAAAATCTTGAACAAGCTATGGAACCACTCTATACATCTAAACCAGAGCTTGACAGATCAGGTATGGGCTTTACCGTGATGAAGAGCTTTATGGATGATGTAAATGTTAGTTCTATTAAAGGACAAGGAACTAGAATTGAGATGGCTAAAAAGATAAATGCCTAAATAAAGTCCGAAGAGAATTGAGGTTTTATTATGGGGACAACTGCTACGAGAGAAGAAAAAAAGAGACTTCTTACCCATGAAGAGACTCTTGAGCTGATTGAGAGAGTTCAAAATGGAGATGAAGAAGCTAAGGAAATATTAATATCAAGTAATTTAGGTTTAGTTAGAAGTGTGGTTTCAAAGTTTTTAAATATAGGGTACGATAGAGATGATTTATTTCAGCTTGGATCTATTGGACTGATTAAATCTATATATAAATTTGATCCCAAATTTAACGTTAAGTTTTCTACATATGCCGTTCCGATGATTTTAGGAGAAATAAAAAGGTATTTGAGAGATGATGGAATGATAAAAGTTTCTAGATCTCTTAAGCAAATTGCTGTAAAAGCTAAAATGCAAAGTGAGATTATGACAAAGAAACTTGGACGCGAGCCTAGTATTGAAGAGCTTGCGAAGATTTTAGAAATAGAAAAAGAAGATTTAGTTATGGCTCTTGAAGCTAATTTCAGTGTTGAGTATTTGCATACAGTTATACACGAAGAAGAAGGCGCTCCTATATGTTTAATAGACAAAATAAGCATGCAGGGCGAGTGTGAAGAAGAAAAAGCGATAGACAATATACTTTTAAAAGATATTCTAAATAAATTGGAAAAACGTGAGAGACAGATAATAGTACTTAGATATTTTGAAGATCTGACTCAGAGCGAAATAGGTCAGATGCTTAATATATCACAGGTGCAAGTTTCAAGAATCGAAAAAA
This sequence comes from Clostridioides mangenotii TR, assembly GCF_000498755.1. Lineage (GTDB taxonomy): Bacteria > Bacillota > Clostridia > Peptostreptococcales > Peptostreptococcaceae > Metaclostridioides > Metaclostridioides mangenotii_A. Next base: position 79,963 of record NZ_AXUS01000006.1, read on the forward strand.
AGGTACTTTCAAAGTTAAAAGAGTACATAAGTTAAATTTTAAGTATAAGCGATTAATCAAACTGAAAAGTAGTATAATAAAGAATACTTTATAAGATTTAAACTCTTAATTCTAAATATTAGAAATTAAGGGTTTATTTTTTGCTTTTTACAGATAATAGTTATGAGAGGTGTTTATATGGAAAATAAAAAATATAAAGAAGTTTACCTTGATAATAATAAAAAATATCAAGAATATGTGGAAAAGATCAGTCCAAAGCCTACATTTGCAAAAAACTATATAAATGCGTTTGTTGTAGGAGGGCTGATTTGCGTACTAGGCCAGTTTATAAATAATATTTGGACAGATACCTTTGGCTTAGATAAGCTTGCAGCGGCAACTTCAACATCTATTACGCTAATATTTATAGGTGCTTTTTTGACAGGGCTTGGAGTGTACGACCTGTTGGGAAAAAGAGCTGGAGCAGGTTCTATTGTTCCGATAACTGGGTTTGCAAACTCAATAGTTTCACCAGCCATGGAGCATAAACAAGAAGGCTATGTAATGGGTGTTGGTGCAAATTTATTTAAAGTAGCTGGTCCTGTACTTGTTTACGGCATAGGTTCATCTATACTTTGCGGTTTTGTTTATTACATTTTTTTAATGATAAAGTAAATGATAAAGCTAAAGTAATCTATTTATATGTCTATTTGCTTAATTTCAAAGAAATAAATTAAGGTGAAATACTTAAAATGTAATTTTAAAGGTGTGTGTGTTATGAAAAACAAGAGAATTGGTAGCAGAACAGTTAAATTAGAAAACAATCCGACAATAATATCAGCATCTTCAATTGTCGGTAAAAAAGAGGGAGAAGGGCCTTTAAATGAGTATTTTGATCTTGTACTTACTGACGATATGTACGGAGAGAAGAGTTGGGAAAAGGCAGAGAGTAAAATGCTCAAAACTTCAATGGAAAATACAGTTAAAAAATCTGGAAAAGAGCTAAAAGATGTAGAGTACATGTTTGCTGGTGATTTAATAAATCAGATTACTCCAGCATCCTTTGCAGCAAGAGAGTTAGATATACCATTTTTAGGAATATACGGTGCGTGTTCTACTATGTCTGAGGGAATTAGTTTAGCTTCGATGATAGTTGATGGAGGTTTTTCTGATTTAGTACTAGCAGGAACTTCAAGTCACTATTGTACTGCGGAGAGACAGTTTAGATTTCCGCTAGAGCTTGGGAATCAGAAACCTATGACAGCGCAGTGGACAGTAACAGGTTCAGGAAGTGTTTTGATAGCTTCAAATGGAGACGGTCCAAAAGTGAAATATATTACTATAGGAAAAGTTGTAGACAAAGGAATTAAAGATGGAAACAATATGGGAGCAGCAATGGCTCCATCTGCAATAGATACAATATACTCTTACTTTAAAGATACAAATGACGACCCAGATAGTTTCGATGTAATTGCAACAGGGGATCTAGGAACATTTGGCAAACAAATATTGGTGGATATACTCAAAGAGAAAGGCGTAGATATATCTAAAACACATATTGATTGCGGTATAGAAATATTCGATCTAGAAAAGCAAGATGTACACTGTGGCGGTAGTGGATGTGGATGTTCTGCTACAGTATTTACAGGTTATATTTATCAAAAACTAAAAAATAAAGAGTTCAATAAAGTAATGTTGGTGTCTACAGGAGCTTTGTTATCTCCAACGAGTACACTACAGAAAGAGACTATACCATGTGTGGCACATGCGGTGGTAGTAGTTAATGAATAGGAAGTGATATTATGTTGATGGAGTATTTAAGAGTATTTTTTGTAGGTGGAATCATTTGTTTGATAGCCCAGATTATGATGGATCAATTTAATGTACAGTCTCCTTATGTACTTGTTAGTTATGTGACTAGTGGAGTTGTTTTGGCATTTCTAGGTATATATGAACCTTTAGTAAAATTCGGAGAGGCTGGCGCGACAGTACCAATAATAGGATTTGGATATTCTTTAGCAGAAGGAGTTAAAAAAGCTATTGATACAGATGGGTTTATTGGTATATTTACAGGTGGAACCATAGCAACCGCTGGTGGTATTGCAGCTGCAATATTCTTTGGTTATACTATGGCAGTCTTATTTAAATCAAAACCTAAGCCATAAATATTTAATAATTAAAATAAAAGTTAGATCCCCTTAAAGTAGACGATATAAAAATTGTGCTCTAAGGGGATCTTTTATATAAATAAAATTAATTATATTATTTGTCGTAAAAATACTTATATTAAATTATATTTTATGACGTTTAGATTTTAGCAGAGCCAGGTAAAATATACGTTGTACTACTGCCAAAACGCCTGTTGCTTTGGTATATTTACTTTATAACTGGTGTTTTTTCTAATTAGCTGAAGAGATAATATTAAAATATATTCTCAAAACATAAAAATAAAATTATTTAAGATTAAAAAAGGCACTCTTTCGAGTGCCTTTTTTGAGTAAACTATTCAGTTACGCCGCCGCCAGTATTGCCACCACCAGTGCCGCCGTCACCACCGCCAGTATTACCACCACCAGTATTGCCACCGCCGGTATTACCACCACCGCCAGTATTGCCGCCGCCAGTGTTACCATCACCGCCAGTATTACCACCACCAGTATTGCCACCGCCAGTGTTACCACCACCGCCAGTATTGCCATCACCGCCAGTATTACCACCACCAGTTGGTGGATTTCCTCCGTCTCCATCGCCATTTCCATTACCTTGACCATTATTACCTTGATTCTCATCAGTATTAGGTCTGTTTTGGTTAGTTTGTGTTGGAGAAGGTTGAGAGCTGTATCTTGTTGGAGATGTTCCTTCAATAAATGCAGCTTTAGATCCAGATGATTGTCTACCGCCATCGATAAGATTTATCTTAGCGAAGTAAACCTTGCTTGGTACTTCAAAGTCAGCAACATCTAAGTTTTTGTGTACTTTAGACATTACTTTTGACCATAATGTAGCAGCTGTTCCACTACCACCACTTATACTTCTACGAGGTATAGATTTTTTATTTTCATCTTTACGTGAATCATCTCCTATGTACGTAGCACCTACATAGTAGGGAGTGTATCCAACGAACCATACATCGATTGAACTGTTTGTTGTACCAGTTTTTCCAGCGACAGGCATTCCATTTGGAATGTTAGCTTTTTTACCTCCACCTTCACTTACAACACCCATTAGCATATCTGTCATAACGTATGCTACTTCAGGTTCTACAACTTTATGTTCCTCTGGAGTATTCTTTACAAGAAGCTGTCCATCGAAAGTCGTAATCGTAGTAAATACAGTTGGCTGAATGTAAACTCCACCGTTAGCTAGAGTACCATATGCTGATGCCATTTCAAGTGGAGATATACCTCTAGTCATACCACCTAAAGTAAGGGCAGGGAACGATCTATCTCTCGTGTCAACCTTGCTATCTCTAACACTTGTGATACCGAAATTTCTCAAGTAATCTACCATTATATCGATACATTCTTCCTTTGTATCTCCAAGCATCTCAGCAGTTTTAACCGCTATAGTATTTGAAGAAAACTCTAGTGCTTTACGAACACTCATAGAACCTTCACCTTTTGTAGTAGTATTAGGGCTCCATCCGTCATAATCAAACTTATATCCACCTTTTTGGTCGCTTAGTTTAGTAGACTGAGTGATCTCAAGAGTATCTATAGCAGGTGTATATACAGAAAGTGGTTTGATAGTAGAACCAGGCTGTTGGGCTATAGTAGCTCTATTTAATGCTTTTTTGTTTTTTATATTTCTACCGCCGATTAATCCTCTTATTTCACCATTCTTGTAGTCTAGTATAACCATACCAGATTGAGGTTGAATAACTCCATCTTCACCGACTACGTTGTCTGGGAAGTTTCCTTTTTTATCATACTCTTCTTCTATTGATTCCTGTATTTTAGGATCTATAGTAGTATTAATTGTAAGACCGCCGTTGTAGTATAAGTTTTTAGCCTCATCTTCAGTATTACCTTGATCGATAAGAGCTTGGACAACTTCTGACTCGATGTAGTCTTCAACAGAGTTTGCAACATTTTCTTCTTTATCTGGAAGTTTTATTTTAATTTCTTCAGCTAAAGCCTCATTGTATTGAGCTTGGGTAATTTTATTAAGAGAAAGCATTTTATCAAGTACAACTTTTTGTCTCTCTTTAGCATCAGGGTTGTTTATAGCTTTTCTAACAACCATAGTTCCAGCTTTTAGTTGTTTATATTCATCACTTGTTATAAGTTCCCAATCATCGAGCTTTTCGACCATATCAAAATCAAGTTGATTTGGATCGTCTAAATCATCCTCTGGAGTATTTATAAATAACAATAATTTGTGTTCCAGATCAGATTTGGTTTCATTTCCATCTAGTTTTGAAGTCTTGTATGCAGAAAATCTAGAAGGGTTTTTAGTTGATCCGGCAAGCATAGCTGATTCAGCTAATGTAAGATCAGATGCTGATTTATCAAAATATCCTCTAGCACCAGCTTCAGCGCCGGATAACCCTTTACCTACGAAGAAAGTATTTAAGTAAATTTCAAGGATTTTATCCTTTTTAACAGATTTACTCATTTCATAAGCATAATAGATATCTTTAATTTTACGCGGAAGACTTTGCTCACTTGTCGTAAGCAACATCTTTGATACTTGCATTGGTACTGTACTACCACCTTGTTTAGTACCAGTTAGAGTTTTTAGTACTGATCTCGATAAACCTTTAATATCAACTCCATTATGTTCATAAAAACGCTCATCTTCAATAGAGATTACTGCGTTTTGTAAATTTTTTGATATTTGATCGAGAGCAACTGGTGTTCTTTTGTTTATACTTGGAGCAATTGCCAAGTTTTCTCCAGTAGAGTACTTAATTGTTGTTGATTGATGCGTTTGTTTATCAAGAAGAGCTTCTGTTACAGGTTGAACATCTCTTAAAGATGCAAATACAAGACCTGCAGTTGAAGCAGCACCAACAACAAATAAAACCAAGAACACTATACCTACTATTCTTAGATTTCTAAATTTATCTCTCCTTTTAGGCTTAGATTTCTTCTTTAATTCATTTGAATTGCCTCCATTACCAGAAGAACTAACTTTTTTTCTCCTGATCTTATTTTGGCTATTCTCATTATCATTGTTCATAAGTTTAACCTCCTTACTTAATCCAATATTATAACATAAACGGAAGTAGTTGTGTATTTTATCAGAAAAAATGACTTCACTGTAATAATTTAGTGAAATAGTACACTAAGATTTTACCATACTTCTAGTCAAAAGTTTTATTAAATATTTTTTCCAAAATTTAGATTAAATACTCCTTTTAAACAAAAATACTTAATTTAAACATATAAATAAATATAGGGGGTGATTTTATGGCTAGAAGATCAGAGAATAAAGATAAAAGCATCAAAAAACTTATTTTTGTATTTATAATAATATTTATATTGTCTGTGTTGATTGGCAGCTTTATATACATAGATAAAACACTTAGACCGACAATTACAGTACTTGCTGAGACAAAAGCTTTAGAATTAGCAAATAGGTCTATAAACCAAGCAGTAGCAGAATTAGTAGAAGGTAAAATAAATTATGAGGATCTTATGGATGTACAACTAGATAATCAAGGTAAAATAACAATGATTCAAGCTAATACTATAATGATGAATGAATTAGCTTCAGCTGTAGCATTAGAGATTCAGGATGAGCTTAAAAAAGGAAAAACGTCGAGTGCATATATTCCAATAGGAACAGCTTTAGGAAGTCCAATACTAGCTAAATACGGGCCTAAATTAGAAGTATCGACAGAACCAATAGGAACAATATCAGTAAACTTTAAAACTAAATTTGAATCATCGGGAATAAACCAAACAAGACACAGAATATATCTTGAGGCAAAAACACAAGTAAAAGTTATTATTCCGCTTATAACATCTACAAAAGAGATCAAAGCGCAAATACCGATATGTGAGACAATAATCGTAGGTGATGTTCCAAATAGCTATGTAAATATTCCAGATCAAGATATAAAAGAAGTTATACCAAGTAATCCAAGTAATTCTAATGATTCAAAAAGCGATTTAAAAAATAATTAGATAAAAAAGATATATTTTGATAGTTTGAAATAAACTAAAAATAAAGTACAAAAAATAAAGAACTATTTTTTATAACAAATTAGTATTAAAAATCCAAAATAAGAAATAATACTATTAAGGAAAAAATAAAATACAATAAAAATAGATTAAATTAGAAAAATTAAAAAAGATAAAAAAATTTAATTTATATTTTTACTATAAGATTTTCTAATAGTAGTAAAACTAAATATAAAACGTAAATAATATAAAAAAATTCTTATAAATAGGAATTGTATTAAAATGAAATATTCACTTTAATACAATTCCTTATAAATGATCAATATAGTTGCAGTTGCTTTTTATTTATTGTATTGAGGGACCTGAAAATTTACTAGCACTAAAACATCCATTTAATATAAAGGCCATAACCAATTGAAGGATCATTTTCAACAGCATGAGATACAGCGCCAATTATCTTATCGTCCTGAATAATTGGAGTACCGCTCATTCCTTGAACAATACCGCCAGTTTGTTTTAAAAGATTTTTATCAGTCACCTTGATCTTAAAGCTTTTACATTTTGGTTCAGCTTGATTTTCAATACTTAAAATTTCTATATCATATTTTTTTGTTTTATTATTTGTAGTTCCCAAGATTATTTCTGCTTTACCAGGTTTAACCTCGTCTAGTGAAGCAACCTTATACTGCTTAAATTGAGATAAGTCAAAATTGTCTATATCGCCTTTAATACCGAAATCGGTATTTTCGTTGAAGCTTCCTATTACGTCAAGTCTCTTTGCATTTATACAACCAACTTTACCTTTTGTTGATTTCTGTATATCGATATCTCTAGTAGTAGATACAGAACCATCTTTTATAGGTATTTTTCTTGAGTTATATATGCTAATTGGATGTCCAACAGCACCAAATCTTGAAGTCTTTGGATCAATATAAGTCAGTGTAGCAAAGCCGGAAAGTAGATTGTTAAAGCTGACTTTTTCTAAGACTTCTTTTGTACAACTTGTAGTGATAATCTGACCTTCTCTATTTACAGTAAGATCTATTTCCTTATCGTTTGGTAAAGAGAAAAGTATCGATTCAAAATTTTTGTATCCATCAAAATTTTTATTGTCTATTTGTATTAGGAGATCTCCTTTTTTAATAGCAGAACCTTCTATAGCATCACTGACAATTAGATTTTTTAACTCGGCATCAATTTGAAGAACATTTCCTATTGGTATTAAGAAATCTGGATCATCTTTTTCTGGATTTTCTGCATAAATATTATTATTTGAGAAAAAATATAGTAAAAATAGTAATGTAAAAATTATTAAGGTTTTTACTTTAGTTGAAATTTTATCTCTACTTAACATAAAACACCTTCTCTCTTAAAAAATTTTAAGCTAAATATTCAAATTGTTTAAATGCCTTGATATTATAATGTGCAAGATTGAACTTTTAATCCTTGGAAAACTGACACAGTAAATCCGTAGTTTTCATAAAAAGCAAAATTATAAAGTTTGAATAGGAGTTTTAAAAGAATATACAAAATTTGATGTTGATAAACTCACTGATATCAAAGAAAGGATAAAAAATGAAAAATTACAAATTGCTAGTTTCTGCTATTGTTGCTATTGGAATTATATTATTGGGAACATCAAATCCTTTTATAAAGCTAGATAAAGTTACTAATTTTATTAATAGAGGAGTTTCTTCAAATAAAGAAATTTTGATTTATATCGATCCAGGTCATCAGGAAAAAGGGGATAGTAATTTAGAACCAATTGCTCCAGGTTCTTCCAATAAAAAACCTAGAGTTTCTTCTGGAGCAACAGGAGTTGCGACAAAAAAACCGGAATATATATTGAATTTAGAAGCCTCAACAGTGTTAAAAAACATTCTTGAAAGTAAGGGTTTTAAAGTCAAGATGACTAGGGAATCTAATGAAGTAAATATAAGCAATGCTGAGAGAGCATCTCTTGCAAATAAAGATAATGCCAATATGGTAATAAGAATACATGCAGATAGCTTAGATAACTCAGGAAAAACTGGAGCATCAATTTTAATACCTCAGCAAAATGGAAAATACACTTCATCTATATACGAAAGTAGTAATAGATGTGCTGAGTTGATAAAGTCGAGTATGGAAAAATCAAATATTCAAGTTAATGGAATTTTTCAAAGGGATGATTTAACAGGATTTAACTGGTCAAAAGTTCCAGTCGTGCTTGTTGAAATGGGTTTTTTAAGCAACTATAACGAAGATCAAATGATGTCAAATCCAGATTATCAGAGAAAATTAATGCAAAGTATAGCAGATGGATTAGAAGAAAATTTTAAATAAGGGTATAGATATTTATAATATAATAAATTACTAAGAATAATGTAAGAATTGATACGAGTTTGGGTATATTTTCGTGGTTCTTACATTATTTTTAGTTAAAACACCTGTTTACCTTGAATTAAATCGAAAATAACTATAATATAGAAGAGTAAATTTTTTTAGAGGGGTGTCAAAATGCTAGTTGCAGAAAATATAAACCATGGGTTTGGAGCGAGAACCATACTTGAGAACGTATCATTTAGACTTAGAAAAGGCGAGCATATTGCTTTAGTGGGTGCAAATGGCGAAGGTAAATCAAGTTTTTTAAATATAATAACAAATAAATTAATGCCAGATGCAGGAGAGATCAGATGGTCCTCTAGAGCAACTGTAGGGTATCTAGATCAGCATACAGTGCTTACCAAAGGTAAAACTATAAGAGAAGTGCTTAGAGAAGCTTTTAAGCATATGTACGATTTAGAAAAAGAAATGTTAGAGCTATACGACAAAATGGGTGAAGCTACTGACGAAGAAATGGCTAAGTACCTTGAAGATACAGCCGAGATCCAAACTATACTTGAAAACAGTGGTTTTTATATAATAGATGCCAAAATACAAGAAGTTGCAAATGGTCTTGGATTAGGTGAAATAGGACTTGATAAAGATGTTACAGATTTAAGTGGTGGTCAGAGAACAAAAGTGTTACTTACAAAGTTGCTTTTAGAAAATCCAACTATACTTGTACTAGATGAGCCTACAAACTACCTAGACGAAGAACATATAACTTGGCTTACAAGATATCTTCAAGAGTACGAGAATAGTTTTGTACTAGTTTCACATGATATAGACTTCATAAACAATACTTGTAATGTAATCTATCATTTAGAGAATGGTGAGTTAAATAGATATAAAGGAAATTATGATGAATTTGTAAGACTTAACGATATTAAAAAGCGTCAAGAAGAGCAGGCATACGATAAACAAATAGAAGAGCGTAAAAAATTAGAAGACTTTGTTGCCAGAAATAAAGCTAGAGTAGCAACACGTGGAATGGCAAACAGTAGACAAAAAAAACTTGATAAAATGGAAATACTAGAGAGACCTAGAGAAAAGGTAAAACCAACTTTTGATTTCAAGGAAACAAGAGCATCCGGAAAGATACTCTTTGAAACTGAAAATCTAGTTCTTGGTTACGATGAAGCGCTTACTAAACCATTAAACTTTATGTTGGAAAGAGGCAAAAAAATTGCCCTTAAAGGAATGAATGGTATAGGTAAATCTACACTTTTAAAAACAGTGCTCGGTATTATAAAGCCATTTGATGGAGACGTAATGCCAGGTGATTATATAGAACTTGGATATTTTGAACAAGAGAGTTCAAGAGAAAATTCAAAGACTCCTATGGATGAAATATGGAGTGAATTCCCGGGATTATCAAACTTCGAAGTTAGACAAGTGCTTGCAAAATGTGGACTTACTAATGACCATATAACCAGTCAAATGAGAGTTTTAAGCGGTGGAGAAGCTGCTAAAGTTAGACTTTGTAAGGTTATGTTAAAGGGGATAAATTTCTTAGTACTAGATGAGCCTACAAACCACTTAGATGTAGAGGCTAAAGATGAACTTAAAAAAGCTATAAAAAACTTTAAAGGAACAGTACTTTTAGTTTGTCATGAGCCTGAATTTTATATGGATATAGTTGATGATGTATGGAATATAGAAGACTTTACTACTAAGATAGTTTAAACTTATTGTGAAGGGGGAAATATCTATGGATAAAATCAATAAAAGCAATGATCAGGAAGAATTATGTAAAATAGACGAGAGAAGTGTTGATTTTAAATCAGAAAAATCTGATAAAAATGACGGTGTAAATATATCAGAAAAAAGACAAGTTAAAATGATTTACCATATAACAGAAAAAGATTGGTTAGAGATAAATAAACTATTTTATAAGATATATGGTAAAAAGAGAAAGATAATACTGTGGTTAATAACTATTTTGACTTTCATATTATTTGCTTATAGATCTTATTCAGTATTTGAGATATACAACAATAATAGAGCATATTTTGAATCTGGCGGTAGTTTAGGAAAGTATTTAGTAAATATAGGAATTTTATTCTTAATTTTCATATGGATGCTATGGATGAACCTTATGGATGATAAAAAAGGAGTTAAGAAAAGTTATCGCCAAAATAAAGCTGCTATGGCTGAAAGTGAATTAACACTTGATGATGATGGAACAACGTCTGAAAGAGAGTCTACTAGCAGTGAATATAAATGGGACGCAGTAGAAAATGTATTTGTATTTAATAATTTTATTTTAATCATGCTTACTAAAAATCAAGGATATTTCTTAAAAAGAGAAGATATTAATGAAGATGACTTAGAGACTTTGATGAACATTATAAATGATAATTGTACGGACAAAGTGAAGTTTTTTGATAAATAAAATAAAATGTAAAATTATATCTGAGATTTGTCAGATAAGTTCTTAAAACTATGAAATATTTAAATAAAAATAAGCCTATAACCTAACCGTTTTATAGGCTTATTTTTTATTTAACCACTATTTAGTCCGAAATAGATTAGTATTATTCCAATCAGTTAATAAGTCAATTCTATTGATTTCGATGCCGAGAATGATATAGAATGCACCAATCGAGTATAATGCTTAATGCTTTGGTTGACAAAGGACAGCGTATCTGAAATAGCGAAAAGATTTTGTTATGAAAGTCAAAGTAAATTTACAGCTACTTTAAAGGAGTTCCTTTGAATAAAGAAAAAATATCTGATATGTAATAGCGTAGTAAAAAAATATTGGTTTTAGAATAAACAGTCACATTTTATATAATTTATAAGACTGTTTATTTTTTATATAATTAATTAATTTTCAAAACTAAAAAAGAAAAATAGAATTGACAAATATAAAATAAGGGTATAATATAAAGACAATGCTAAAACGACTACAATTGTAGACAATATAGCTGAAATTTTAAATATAAGAACTAGCATTAGTATAAATAATGCAAACAATAAAAATTTTGACTTTAATTTAAAGGGGTTGATTATATGGTTGATCATAATAAAAAACAAAATATTTCTCCTGCTGAGTGGGAAATTATGAGGGTTGTCTGGGCTAAAGGAGAAACAACTAGCAAAGAAGTCTTTAATATACTAAATGAAAAAACTGACTGGAAAAATACAACAGTTAAAACTTTATTGAAAAGATTAGTCGAGAAAGATATGCTGACAACTGAAAAAGTAGGAAATAAATTTATTTATACGCCATTAGTAGAGCAAAAAAAGAGTGTTCAAAATGTAACCGATGATTTACTAGCTAAACTCTGTGTTACTAAAGTTGGTAATTTGATAGAAACGATAATTGCCGATAGCGATCTTAGTTTTGATGATATAGACAGGATAGAAGAGCTATTGAAGGAAAAAAGAAAGACTGCAGTTGAGACGGTGATGTGCAATTGTACACCGGGTCAATGTAAATGTAGTTTTGAAGATTAGGTGAGGAGATGATTATATGGGAATTAAAATATATGATATAGAAGGTATGACATGTGCTTCATGTGCGCTGACAATTGAAAAAGCTACTTCAAAGCTCTCTGGTGTTTCAAAAGCATCTGTGAACTTAGCAACAGAGAAGTTAAATATACAATTTGATAAAAATAAAATATCTGAAAAAGATATTCAAAAAGCAGTTTCCGATGCTGGGTATAAAGCAATTACTAATGTTTTGCATAGGGTATTTACAATAGAAGGCATGACATGTGCATCATGTGCACAGACAATTGAAAAAGCAGTTAACAAACTAGAGGGAATTTCAAATGTAGCTGTAAACCTAGCCACTGAAAAAATGATGGTAGATTTTGATCCAGAAGCTTTAAATGTATTAGATATTACAAAAGCTGTATTAGATGCTGGTTATTCAGCAAAAGAAGAAGTGAATTCTGTCAACAGCATAGACGAGGATAGAGAAAAAAGCAAAAACATATTAAATATATGTGGAAAAGATTTTGGATATCGTCAATTTTTACAGTACCGCTGCTTTATGTATCCATGGGACATATGATAGGGTTACCATTGCCAAGTGCTGTTAATCCAATGATGTATGCAGATAATTTTGCATTGCTTCAACTTATACTAACAATACCGGTGGTATTTTTAGGAAGAAGTTTCTTCACAGTAGGATTTAAAACTTTGTTTAAAGGACATCCAAATATGGATTCTCTAGTTGCTTTAGGTACAAGTGCAGCCGTTGTATACAGTTTATATGGAACTGTTATGATATTAAGCGGTGACGCAAGCTTTACTGAAGCATTATACTATGAATCTGCTGCTGTAATTCTTACACTAATTACTTTAGGTAAATATTTTGAAGCAGTTTCAAAGGGAAAGACATCTGAGGCAATTAAAAAGCTAATGGGTCTTGCTCCAAAAAATGCGATTGTATTAAGAAATAACAAAGAAATAGAAATTCCAGTAGATGCTGTACAGTTAGAAGATGTAATAATTGTTAAGCCAGGAGAGAAAATACCTGTAGACGGTGTTTTGATTGAAGGAAGTACATCTATAGATGAATCTATGTTAACTGGTGAGAGTATTCCAGTTGAGAAAAAAATAGGCGACAATGTAATCGGGGCAAGTATTAATAAAAATGGAAGCTTTAAATTCAAGGCTACAAAAGTAGGAAAAGACACGACATTATCACAAATAATTAAATTAGTAGAAGAGGCTCAAGGTTCTAAGGCGCCAATAGCTAAAATGGCAGATAAAATTTCAGGTGTATTTGTACCTATTGTGATTGTATTGTCACTTCTATCAGGATTAGCATGGTACTACTTGGGGCAGGAATCATGGATTTTCGCATTGACAATTACCATATCAATACTAGTGATTGCTTGTCCATGTGCACTTGGTTTAGCAACACCGACAGCTATTATGGTCGGAACGGGAAAAGGTGCTGAAAATGGGGTCCTTATAAAAAGTGGAGATGCTCTAGAGACTACTCATAAAATAAAAACAATAGTTTTCGATAAGACAGGAACAATTACAGAAGGAAAGCCAAAAGTAACAGATGTGGTTACTAGTAAAAATATTAGAGAAAATGATTTACTTAGATTAGCCGCATCTGCAGAAAAGGGCTCTGAACATCCTCTAGGTGAAGCAATTGTAAATGGTGCAGAAGAAAGAGGCTTAAAACTTGTTAAAACAGATTATTTTGAAGCTATACCAGGACATGGAATCGAAGTATCAATTGAAGGAAGTACACTACTCCTTGGTAATAAAAAATTAATGGATGATAGAAAAATTTCTTTAGGAGATTTAGGAAAGGCTTCAGATAAACTTGCTGAGCAAGGAAAAACACCGATGTATATATCTAAAGATGGGAATATAGCAGGAATTATAGCCGTAGCGGATACAATTAAGCAAAATAGTAAACAGGCGATTAAGAAACTACACAGTATGGGAATAGAAGTCGCAATGATTACTGGCGACAACAAACGTACTGCCCAAGCTATAGCTAAACAAGTTGGTATTGATAGAGTGTTAAGTGAAGTTCTTCCAGAAGATAAGGCTTCTGAGGTTAAGAAACTTCAAGTAGGTGGAAAAAAAGTAGCTATGGTAGGGGATGGAATTAATGATGCTCCAGCTTTAGCTCAAGCAAATATAGGGATAGCTATTGGATCAGGTACTGATGTTGCAGTAGAATCAGCAGATATTGTATTGATGAGAAGTGATTTAATGGATGTTCCGACTGCCGTTGAACTAAGTAAAGCAACAATTAAGAATATCAAACAAAATCTATTCTGGGCATTTGCTTATAATACATTAGGAATTCCAGTAGCTATGGGAGTACTACACTTATTTGGAGGTCCATTACTAAATCCTATGATAGCAGGAGCAGCAATGAGTTTTAGCTCTGTATCAGTATTAATAAATGCGTTAAGATTAAAAAAGTTTAAACCTTCATCTGTTGAATAACAGTAGAAGTTGAATAATAAAAAGTTATATTAGGAGATTTTTATATGAAAAAAATAGTAGTAATAGATGGAATGAAATGCCAAGTATGTGATGATGCAATTAGAGAAAAATGATTCTATTACAGGAGTGGATGAAGTATTGATTGATTTGGAAAACAAGCAAGCTACTGTAGCGTGAAGCGAAAATGTTACTTTGGATGATTTAAAGATATCATTAGAAGACACAAAATACTCTGTTGCATCAGAAGTTTAGTTATCAATTTTGTTAAACAAGCATAGTCAAGATTATTTTGGCTATGCTTTTTACTGTCGTTGTACTATAATTTTAGTAAATGAAAAATATATCGAAGGAGCAATTATGTTTACTTATATCAATAGTTCAGAGTTTTTAAAGTTTATACTAGGGCTTTCATGTGTTGTATTTATAATATTTATATCAGCAATATATCAAGAAAGCAGACGTCTTAAAATGGTAAAAAGGCAAATTATAAGTCAATATGGAAAGCCGATAGATATTTATGAAACTACGATCGATATGAAAAGTGTTTCGAGCTTTTTCAGAAACAAATCTGAAGGAGATGGGATCATTGATGACATAACTTGGAATGATTTAAATATGGACGATATATTTAAATCGATTAACAATACTCGAAGTACAGCTGGCAGGGAAATGCTTTACATAATATTAAGAGATAACAATGTAGATAAAAAGAGTCTAATAAAAAGAGATAAAGTTATTGAATATTTTAGACAAAATGAAGAGGATCGGTTTAAAGTTCAATATATTCTCGATAAACTCGGAATAAGCAAAGATTTGTATACTACAAGCTGTCTATATAATGATCCTGATGAGAGTAAAAATAGATTATTTATTTATAGAATACTATCGTATATGCCGATAGCATTGTTGTTTATGATGTTTGTATCTAAGTGGTTTGCGTTACTTGCTATTTTATCTGTAGGAGTCAATATAGGGATTAGTTTAAAGCATAGGGTTAAAAAGTTAAATGTCGATGGGTATAGCTATTTGATAAAACTAATAAAAATTGCAAATTTAATTAAAAAACTTAATTTAGATATTTTGGATAATGGAATAAAAAATTTAGAATTAGATTTAAAAAAATTAGATATAATAAAAAGAAAAAGTATAGAATCGAATCCAAATAATATATTTTCGGAAGTAAATATTTTTAATGAATATATAAATTTAATGTTTTTGAGAGAGTTAAAGATATATGAAATGGTAAAAGAGAGGATAATAAAAAATCAGGACAATTTAATGAGAGTCTATGAGTACATAGGTGAGCTGGATGCTTTAATAGCAGTAGCATCTTTTAGAGATAGTTTAAATTATTATGTCAAGCCAGATATTGAGATAAGTGTGTGTAAATTTAAGAATAGATTAGAGTTTGAAGATCTATATCACCCGCTTATAGAAAATCCAGTTGTTAACTCTGGAAAATTTTATAGAGGGTCGTTGATTACAGGATCAAATGCTTCTGGAAAATCTACATTTATAAAAACGGTAGCAGTAAATGCGATTCTCGCCCAAACTATATACACGACATGTGCGAAAAAGTACATATCATCTATGTATAATATATATACTTCAATGGCTTTAAAAGACGATATTTTGAACAGTGAAAGTTATTTTATGGTTGAAATAAGGTCATTAAAGAGAATTGTGGACAATGTAAATAATGATAAGCCTACTCTATGTTTTGTTGATGAAATACTTAGGGGGACTAATACTATTGAAAGGATAGCATCTTCTTGTGAAGTTCTCGGATATTTGAGCTTAGGAAACTGTTTGTGTTTTGCAGCTACACATGATATAGAACTTACATATCTGTTGGAGGGAAAGTTTGATAACTACCATTTTGAAGAAAATATAACGGACAAAGATATTGAGTTCGATTATAAACTACATAGAGGAAAGGCACAGAGCAGAAATGCAATAAAGTTGCTAAGTTTTATGGGATACGATGCTGATATTGTTGAAAAAGCTTCAAATAGAGCTGCTGACTTCGTAAATACTGGTAAATGGTAACCTTGGTAATTATAAATTAAATAAAGTTAATATTGAACTAAATGTTACAAGTTTGCAGAACAACTTTCACCAGAACTAAGATATATTTTATGATATAATTATACAGTAGAAAGGATGGTGAAAGAGTTGAAAAAAGGTTTAAATATAGTTTTTTCTATATTTTTTAGCTTGTTGATAATAGGAGCGGCTGTAAGGGTTACTGTCGGCTTTAAAGAACTCTATTACTACGATATTGATAAACTAAAGATAGAAGAGATGTCTGGAATGACTAAAGCCGATATAAAGTTAAACTACAATTACCTGATAGATTACAACCTCGATAAAAAAGTAGGTAGTTTTGAATTGCCAACTCTACCATCATCTGAGTTCGGAAAAATCCATTTCGAGGAAGTTAGAGATATAATACAAAATGTTTTAAATTTATTCTACGTATGTGTAGTAGTTTGTATAATCGGAATAATAATCAGTATAAAGAATAAAAATATAGATATATTAAAAATAACATCTATATCTTTGATAGTAATGCCTATAGCAGTAGCAATCCCTATTTTAATAAATTTTGAAAAAAGTTTTGTGATTTTCCATGAGCTATTATTTAACAATAATTATTGGATATTTGATCCTGCCTTAGATCCTGTGATTACAATGTTACCAGAACAGTTTTTCTTTCATGCAGGAATGATGATATTAGCGCTCATATTATTTACAAGTATATTTCTATATTTATCTTATAAATCACTTAAAAATAAATCAGAAAATTAAATTTTATTCTTAGCAGGATGTATGGTTATAGCAATAAGAGAAGAAAAAAACAATGATTACAGTTCGATTGAAAGTGTACAGAGCGTTTAAAACAGCTGAACATGCCGATAGAGATGAGCACAATTTAGTGAGTAGACTTAGAAATTCAAATGCTTACATAAAAGAACTGTAATTAGAACAAAATTCTTTAAACAGTGTAAAAGGTGAAGTAGTGTCCGCAAAAGAGTTTTTTGAACAAGAATAATTTTTCATTGTAAGTATTTACTTTTACATTTAGCATAAAATTTAACAGTTAACTAAAAAAATAAGCCCAATACAAATTAACTTAGACATATAGTTAAAAATCTGCTATAATATGTTTGAAATTCAATATGTTAAGAGAAAGGGATGAACTGAGGTCATGAATATATAATCTATTTTATTAATTTAAAGTATTATTAGGGATTAAATCTGTGGTATACAACAGGTTTGATTTTGTAATGCTTAAATTAAGGAGAGTAGGTTAATATATTGACTAGATCGTCATGGCTAGTTCAATTTTTTCGCCCTTTTTGGTAATCTCTCCTTATTTAAGTTTGTAATTAAGGAGAGATTTTTTATTATTGTAATTAAAAAGATAAAAAATTAAGGATTCAAAGATTGTAATAAAAAGCTAAACTTTTTGTTTGCAATTTTAACAATATCTTGGAATTTGCTCATTATGTACTCGTAATTACTTTTTTTATGTGGCAACATACATTTTGAACAGTCCTTTATTCCGTTTTCTGTAAAATTGGGATTACCTCCACATTTTTCACCTAAAGCGTACAATGGACAGTAGCAAAATAGACAGTTAAACTCTTCTGGTTTATCTGTTTTGTGACATGGAAAGTACTCACAGTCTTTGTGATTAAAAAATTTATAATTATCAGTCATAATTCCTCCTAAATTATTTTAAAAATATACCAAATAGATTTATAGCAAAACGATTAATGGTGATAATAATATTATACAATAATTATTTCAAGATATATATGTATATATATTCAAAACAATAAATCTAATGTTATAATTATCAAATAAGTAAAAGAATAACGAATGCTGAGAGGTGAATGTATGGAAAAGATGGAGTTATTAGAAAAAGAGCACGAAAAGGCATTGCTTGTAGGTTTAAATTTGACTACAAATCTTAAAAGAAGTGATGATATAGATATAAATGATTCTATGAAAGAGCTAGAAGAACTTGCTAAAGCAGCAGGAGCGGAAGTTGTAGGGAGTTTAATTCAAAATAAACAATCTATAGACGCAGCATTTTATATGGGAAAGGGAAAGATCGAGGAGATAGCGGCTTACTCAAAGTCTCTAGAAGCAACTATTGTTATTTTTAATGACGAGCTATCTGGGTCTCAGATAAGAAATATTGAAGATACTGTTGGAGTTAAAATTATAGACAGAACTACATTGATTCTAGATATATTTGCACAGAGAGCGATGAGTAAAGAAGGTAAACTTCAAGTGGAATTGGCCCAACTTAGATACAGAGTTCCTAGACTTTATGGAATGGGAGGACAAATGAGTAGAACTGGAGCTGGGATAGGTACAAGAGGCCCTGGTGAGCAGAAGCTAGAAGTAGATAAAAGACATATACTAAATAGACAGTCAGATATTAGAAATGAGCTTAAGCTTGTCAGAAAAAATAGAGAAACACAGAGAATTCAGAGAAAGAAGTCAAAAACGCCAATTGTTGCATTAGTTGGGTATACTAATGCAGGAAAATCGACTCTTCTTAACGAATTAATAAAGACACATAAAGATTATCATCAAGATAAAGAAGTTTTCCAAAAAAATATGCTCTTTGCAACACTAGATGTAACTCTTAGAAAAGCCAGTTTGCCAAATAAAAAAGAATATTTAGTTGTCGATACAGTTGGGTTTGTAAGTAAACTCCCACACGACCTGATTGAAGCATTTAAAGCGACTCTTGAAGAGGTTCAGTATGCGGATTTAATACTACATGTTATTGATGCTACGAATGAAAGCTTTGAAATTCAACAAAAGACAACTGATAAAGTTCTTAAAGAATTGGACATAGAAGATAAGAAACAGATACTTGTATACAATAAAGTAGATAAATTAGAGCTAGATATATATCCAAAAAATCAACCAGATGTAGTGTATATTTCAGCAAGACAAGGCATAAATATGGATAAATTGATGAACATGATAGAAGAAGCTTTAATGGATGATATGTATGAAGTAAATTTACTACTTCCGTATGATAAGGCTAATATATTCAGTGAACTTAAAAATAAATACACTATAGACAACTTCGAATATGTTGATAGCGGTATAGAAGTAAACGTAAGTTTAGATGAGAAAGATTTTAATACTTACCAAAGTTATATTTTAGAGAAGTAGGTAATGAAAAGTGAGAATATCTTGGGAGAATATAGATGTAATAGAAGATTTTTTTATAACATATCTTCTATACAAAGAATCGAAGACAGTTCCACAAATTAGTAAAATTAGAAACATATCACAAGAAGAAGTCAAAGAGCAAATAATAGAGGCAAAGCTGATGATTAGAGCATCTCACAAGGAAAGTGACAAAGTTAAAGAGGATATACTTGATGAGTTTTTGAAGTTAGATAAATCTAGCAGACTTGATTTTATGGATAGCTTAGATGATGAAAAAATGTTATACTTTAAGAGAAAGCTCTTTAAAAGAATCACAGAAGAAAAAAATGCTGAGGATCTTATATCATTGATATGGGCGACAGGTGAACTTAAAGACAGTAAGTTTTTAAATTTGCTTCATCACCTTACAGATCATAGACATTCAGATGTTAGAAGAATAACTTATTCAGCCCTTAGGAAGATAGGATCTAAAGAAAGTAAAGAGTTTTTAGAAAAGGGTCTTTACGATTCAAACGCTCAGACTAGACAGTACTCAGCTAAAGCATTATCAGAAATTGGCGATGAACTCAGCTTAAAGATTTTGAAACGTTTGAGGTCGCTAAATAGAAACTCAGAAAAAAATTATGTATTGAGAGCATATGATGAAGCAATCAATACCTTAGAACAACATAAAATTTAATATAACTTACTAATGCTAATCATAATGTGTCTCTTAAAATCAAGACTATTAATTATTTGGGAGGGGTTAGAAATGATAGTTAGACGTTGTGCAGGTGGAGTAGTGTTTTACGCAAATAAAGTACTGTTATTAAAAAACGACAGAGGAGAGTGGACTTTGCCAAAGGGTAAAATCAACGGTGGAGGTCTGCCTTATGAAAGTGCTGTCGAAAGGGTTAAACATGAAACTGGAATCGCAGCTTTTATGGTAGATGTTGCTGGTGACACAATGTATGAATTTTTCTCAAGAAGTAGACAACAAGAGGTATGCAACGCGATTATGTGGTATGTAATGGAAGCGGAAGATACGAAGTGTGTACTTGCTCCTGAATTTAGTGAAGGTGGATTTTACAAGCTTAAAGATGCGTTAGAAATGATTACTCACCATAAGGAAAAAGCATTAGTTGAAATATCATATAAAAAATATAAAGATCTTAAAAGGCTAGTCTCAGAAAAAGAGAACATAGCTTACTAAAAATACAGACAAAATAAAAGAGAGGGATCTATTCCTCTCTTTTATTTTGTAAAATGGAAGATAGGAGTTAACTATGGCTTACAAAACTCTACACGAATACGGAATGGATGAAGTGGAAATAGAAAGGTCAAGATTTATAGGGTATGCAAAACCTGTAAAGTCTGAAGAAGAAGCGATTGAATTTGTAAATGAGATAAAAAAGAAGCATAAAGATGCTACTCACAATGTATGGGCTTATACTGTTGGAGAAAACATGAATATTCAACGTTATAGCGACGATGGAGAGCCACAGGGAACAGCGGGAATACCAAGCTTAGAGGTTATAAAAAAAGAAGATCTGAGGGATGTAGTAATCGTTGTAACTAGATACTTCGGAGGTGTTAAATTAGGAGCAGGAGGTCTTGTTAGAGCTTACACAAAGGGAGCAAAAATAGGATTAGAAGCAGGTAAAATTATAGATAAGGTCCTTTACCAAGAAGTCAAGATCGGTTTAGATTATACATTATTAGGGCGAGTTCAAAATGAGATAATGAATTTAGGATTTTACATAAAAGATATCGTATATGAGGATAATGTAAACATTCTTGTATATTCAAAACTTGAAGATGTTGAAGGATTTACTACGAAAATTGTGGATATAACTAGCGATAAATGTGAAATAGTGCTAGGAGAAGAGTTTTTCTTGTCAGAGAAATGGTGTTATAATTAAGTAGACGTGTGAGCCGATATAAATAGAGTGAGCATATACAGTTATATATATAATTTTATTATATAGCTGTATTTACTCACTCTATTTTTTATTTTATAGTAATTTAGAGATTAGCAAAAAGTATGAAATAGATTCAATAAACTTTAAACTTATGTTTTTGAAAAACCTTTTTTTATTTCCATTAATCCAACAATAAGTAAAAAAATACCGAATAATTTTTTTAAAAGTGCTGCTTTAATATGGGTAGAAAGCAAAGATCCAAACATAGCTCCAAGTATTCCGAATAAAGCTATAGGAACAACAAGTTTTATCATTACATTTTTATTTTTAATATGAATAAAAAGAGCAACTATAGTCATGGGAATTGATGCAAGTAAGTTTGTGCTCTGTGCAATTTTAGTATCTATTCCGGCTAAAAGAACTAATGCTGGAATTAAAATCGTTCCTCCTCCAAGACCCATACCACCGATAATTCCAGCAAAAAAACCTATAAGACTGTACATCATCTAAAACACCATCCTTAAAGCAGCAATAATCATAATTGATCCAAAAGTAATTCTAAGAAACTTACCGTTAACCTTGCAAAGAAGTTTTGCCCCTATATAACCCCCTATAATACTTCCGATACCTACTTTAATTGTCAGGCTTGTATCGTAAACTCCAGACGACACATAAAAAATTGAGCTCGTAGTAGTCAAAAAGAAAATTATTGCAAGTGCTGTGGCATGAGATTTATGTTCCTCAGTATTTACTAGATTATTAAATATAGGAACTAGTAAAATTCCGCCTCCCGAACCAAATAACCCATTTACAAATCCAGAAAAAAGTCCTATAAGTGTATTTTTAAGGTTAAATTCTGTATCCTTAATTTTTATATTTTTCATTTAATCACCTATTATTTAAATTGCCCAAAAGTGACAATTATATTACTATTATGTATAGATAAAAATATTAATGATTATTTGATAGCATATTAACGATGATACATAGTATTGATTGTCAAAATTTATGATATAATATGACTATAAAAATAGATGATAATCATAGAGGAGAATAGAGATGAGCACAAGAAAAGAACAGATAGACAGTACTGTAAAATGGATTCAAGATAAAGTATCGGAATCACATTCTAAAGGCCTAATTGTTGGAGTTTCTGGTGGAATAGATTCAGCTGTGGTTGCTTATTTGATAAAAAAGGCATGTCCACAGAACTCATTAGGAGTAATAATGGATATAAAAAATAGTGCAGTTGATATGGAAGATGCCTTAAAAGTAATTAACGGATGCGATATAAAACATTTAGAATTAGATTTACTTGATCCACAAGAAAATATTTTACAAATGGTTGTTGAAAGTCTTAAAGAAAACGATTTATTCAAGGAAGATTACCTAAGAATTACTGATGCAAACTTAAGAGCTAGACTTAGAATGAGCACTATTTATGCTGTTGCGAATAATCTAGGATATTTAGTTGTAGGAACTGACAATTCAGCTGAGCTATATACTGGATACTTCACTAAGTACGGAGACGGTGGAGTGGATATTCTTCCTATTGCAAATCTGTCTAAAGCGGAAGTTTACGAGTGGGCAGTGGAACTTGGTGTTCCAGAGAGCCTTATAAATAAAAAACCATCAGCAGGTCTTTGGGAGGGTCAAACTGATGAAAATGAAATGGGAACAACATATGACAAAATAGATGCGATAGTTGATGGAAAAACAGAAGGAATTCCACAAAAAGACCTAGATATTATAAATAGGTTACACAGCACTAGCGAGCATAAAAGGACTACTCCTGCAAAACCTCCTAAGTTCTAATTTACTAATAATAAGATATGTGATAAAATCTACAATGGAGTTAAATATACAATATTTACGATTCGAATAATTAATTATACGTATAAGGAGTGGTATTATGGGACGTATAGGAAATATTATCAACAGAAAAGGCAAGCAAGATGCCCAAAGAGCTAAAATATTTACAAAACACGCTAGAGCTATAGCTGTTGCAGCTAAAGAAGGCGGAGGAGATCCAGAGTACAATGCGACTCTAAAAACTGCTATTGATAAAGCTAAGGCAGACAATATGCCGAATGATAACATAGATAGAGCAATAGCAAAGGGTGCAGGAGCTGGCGCTGGAGAAAACTATGAAAACATAGTTTATGAGGGATACGGACCTGGTGGAGTAGCAGTTATTGTAGACACTTTAACTGATAATAAAAATAGAACAGCTGGAAACGTGAGATTCTACTTTGATAAAAACGGTGGTAATTTAGGTACTTCTGGTTGTGTTTCATTTATGTTCGATAAAAAAGGTCAAATATTTATAGCATCTGGAGGCGAAGTAAGTGAAGACGAACTTATGGATGCAGCACTAGAAGCAGGAGCAGAGGACTTCCTAACAGAAGAAGAAGGATATGAAGTAGTGACAGCTCCAGAAGATTTTAACGCTGTAAGAGATGAATTAAAATCAAAAGGATACGAATTCTTAAGTGCGGATATAAAATTAATCCCTCAAACGACTTCTCAATTATCTGAAGAAGGTCAAGTTAAAGCTATGGACAAACTTATAGAGATGCTTGAAGAAGATGACGATGTTCAAGATATCTACCATAACTGGGAAATGGAGTAGAAGTCGATATTACTTAGTAGTTGCAATAATCACAAAGATTTGTATTTTGATAAATTATGTAAGATAAGCGATTGTTAAGGTATATTTTTGAGATAGTGTTTAAAATTGTATTGATGTACGTACAGGTAGTTTAGTTAAGGTATATATTTATGCCTTTAATTGCGACGTACGTTGGAGAGTTAAGATATACGGCACCTCCAAATCATGTTTGCATAATGTATGTGAATATGATTTGGAGGTGTTTTTTGTGATTATAGATTATATCTATAGAGAGTACATTTATCAAATTAAAATCCCCACCGTTTTTGGATTATAAGCAATTAGATATAAATATATAAAGATTAAAAGAATACAAAAGGCAATCAAAAAAGCAGAGCAATCTGCCTTTTAAAGTAAATAGTAAAATATATTATAAAAAAATAAAACCTTTTATAAACGCAACTCGTTATATAAGTGAAAGGGGGATGAGAATTTGGCACAGATTGATGAAAAGCTAATAATAGAGATACTAAAAGGAAATGAAAGTGCAATGGAAATACTAGTTATAGGGGTTATGCCAATGGATGAAGAAGGTATAAGAGTATCTAGAAGAACAGGTAATACAACTGGTAGACCTAGAGCTCGATAACTTTCAAATTGGGAAGAGAGTTGCTAAGTAACTTGATTACATAATGGAATAGACTGGTTAACTTTATTTATTATGGGAGAGATTAGGCAAGGTTCTTAAGGTTAGTTTAAGAGCTACTATAAGGTAATCTAATATTTAGTTGTTAAATGGCTGGTTACGACACCTCTGAAGTATGTTTATATAGCGAGTTACTATAAAAATATGCTTGGTGGTGTTTTTTGCGTGCTTATAGATGATGTACATAGAGAGTATATCTATGATATAAAGGTTATTCAGGACGATTAAAGGATAAAAAACTTTAATAAGCTTTTTGCATATTGTAAAACAGAGCTTGAGCTGACCGAGCTTGAAGAGATTCACTTTAGGATTTTAATTTGACGTAGTATGAGGTTTCAAGAATCGATATAAAATATGATACTTAATAGTGAAATAGAAACTGTATATATTAGGTGTCGGTTATTATCTTTAATCAAAACAATATATTATTTAAATATTTTTTATGTTATACTGACATATCAAATATTGTTTTAATTTAATTTGTATTAAAGGAGGAATAAAATATGAACCATTCACTTAGTAATAAAAAGCAAGGGGTTATCTTAATTTTGGGTGCTATAATAACTGGTATTTTATATCAAAGTTTACCAATTGTAATTTCCAATTTAACTCTACTCGAAATTTTAGGTACATTTTTCAATGCAGTTATTATGGGAATAATCGCATATCTAATGTTGAAAACAAAGTTTTTTGAATGGTTTATGCATTTTAGTTTCAAATGGTTATTAGTCGGGATTCCTACTTTAATAATTGTGGGTACAGTTTCTAGTATATTTTGGGCAACTATTTCCGGCGGTCATACTGCAAACAGTATAAATGGAGTATTATCTTGGTCATACGTTATCAAAAACATTCCATTCATGCTCTTAGGTGAAGAACTATTGAGTATAAGTATTCTTTATGGAGCATGGAAGAAGTGGAATTGGGAATTTTGGCAAGCTACATTATTTTGTTCAATACTCTTCGCAGTATGGCATTTATTTTCTTATGATTTTAATTTATTACAATGTTTAGTAACCATTATACCAAGTAGATTAGTATTAAATTACCTATTTAAAAAAAGTAATTCGATTTGGGTTACTTTAACAGTCCATATAGTTTTTGATGTATTTGCATTTTTGCCAATTTTATTGAAATAATTGATTAAACTTTAAGGTTACTATTTTTTTGATAAATAGTAACCTTTTTTCTAATTAACTATTAGGTATTTGAGATTAGGGGTAAGGATTATTGAGGTATGCAAATCTTTTACAATAATATAGACGTTTATAATGTTAGAATATATACATCTCTGAGCATGTGATTATTATGTAAATATAGATCAAAGATATTTTTATTTTATACAAAAGTATAACAAAATTATAATTACAAATAGGAAGAACTTGATAATGATTATCGTTATATATATAATGGAATAGATATTTGATACATTTTAGTTGGTTTATATAGCTAGAAATGTTTAGATTAAAGGAGTGCGAAAATGAAAATAAAAGCAGAAGAACTTGTAGAACATTATATTAAAAATTCTATTCAAATTAAAGGTGTATACCATCATAAAATAGAGCCAGGAATGGCAGGATTAGAACAATCAGCACCTTTTCCAGGTTTTATTTTTCCGATTAGTGGTCAGGCACAGTATCACTTTAACGGTACCTCATACATAGTAGGTTCGGGAAAAGTAATTCATGGGGGCGCCAATATGAGGCTTGATAAGAGAGTTGTCGGAAGTGACAAGTGGGAGTACATTTCTGTACTGTACGATATTAATTCAGCTGATGCTAAAAATGTTTATCTACAAAATATGCATTTTGAGCTAAACATAGGACAAAGTCCACGTCTTATAGAAATATTATGGAGAATGTGGAGGGCCTTTAATAAAGGAAGTACTATATCGACCTTTCAGGCAGAAATGTTATTTCGATGTGCATTGGAAGAGGTTTTTGTATGTGGATCGAATAAGGGAGAAGATGCTGCACGAGGTTTATTTGATAGTGTATCTGCGTATATTAGGGATAATTATATGGATTCACTTACTGTTCGAGGATTGGCTGATCAAAATAATGTCAATCAGAATAGGCTGTTTTATGTTTTTAATAAATATGCGGGTATGGGACCTGGAGACTATCTTATAGAGTATCGCTTGAACCGCGCTAAGGGTTTACTTATTTCGTGTAATGCATCTATAGCTAGAGTATCAGAAAGTGTTGGTTATTCGGACCCACTTTATTTTAGTCGTATTTTTAAAAATAGATATGGGGTTTCTCCAAGCGGATTTAGAAAAGAATTCAGGAATAATCCATATAAGTTTCAGGATACTTGTATTCAAATATAAAATATATTTTGTTAGACTTATCTATAACGTCTATTAGGACAAAATATAGATTTATAGGAGGTAAGTATAATGAAAAAGATAATGGGGCTGTTAGTCTCAATTATAATTGTAACAGGCTTATTGACTGGTTGCTCTGGTAAACCCTCAGTAACAAATGAGGATAACGAAGGGAAAAATGCTAGTAATACCGAGGAATCTACATGGCCTAGGACAATTACTGATTCAGCTGGAAATGAAGTTGTTCTCAAAGAGGAGCCTAAAAGAATTGCACTCCTTCATACTATGTATTTAGAGCACTTTTTAGCATTAGGGATACCGCCTACAGCATCTGCAGGCTCTACAACGGGGAATGCAATGAAGGTTTTGGATGAGTGGGAGACGCTACAAGGATATAGTGAAAAAGCTGATATTATTGATTTAGGTAGCGCTAGAGAAGTAAATATAGAGGCTGTTTTAGAATCTAAACCAGATGTTATTGTAACATTTAAAGGACATATTAATTTGGATAAAATATACGATCAATTGACGGCTATTGCACCAGTGGTTCAAATAGACCACACTTTCTCTTGGCAAGATCAAATACTTGCATGTGCTGAGATTGTAGGAAAAGAAAAAGAAGCAGATGAGTTTATAACAGAAAATGAATCGATAATTTCTTCATCTAAAGAAAAAATAAGCAAATACAGTGATAAAACAGTTGCACTTTTCCGTACTGATGGTAAATCTTTTATAACGCGCGCAAATAAAAACTACTGCGAAACTTTTGGAATAAGTAAGCCAGAGGGATATCCAGATGATTATGAAACATTGTCATTAGAAGCTGTTGCTGAGATGAATCCAGATTATATTATTTTCCAGGATTTTGAAGAAACGGCTAAAACATTCGTAAAAACTCAAGGAAATTCATCTGTTTGGAATAATTTAGACGCTGTTAAAAATGGGAATGTTGTTTACTTTGATGATTCATTAAATACGTTTGGGCCCCTTGCAATGAGATTAACATCTGAAAAACTAGTAAATATGTTCCAAGAGTAATACATTTAGAGTAATATATTAGGAGCTAAGTTATAAAAGGAAAAATAGTATATATAAGTCATGTGTAGGCTGTAAAAGGGTAAAAGGAGACGGTTTATCAAATGAAGGAAATTAAAGATTTAGAGCAGCCAATTCAAGGGGTAAAGAATAGTAAAGAAATTAATAGAGATAAAAATTATAAATTGATGATATATTGGATGATAGTTTTATTCGGATCTATTTTATTGGTACTGATTATGTTATTTTCGATAACTAAGGGGTCTACAAATATATCCGTTGATATTATTTTTGATGCTTTATTATCATTTGACAGTGATAATTCTATTCATTTAACAATAGTAGACTTGAGGCTACCACGCGTTATTGCAAGTGCATTAGTGGGTTCAGCTTTTGCTGTTTCAGGAGCTATAATGCAGGGTATGACAAAAAATCCATTGGCGGAGCCGGTATTATGGGAATCAATGCCGGAGCAGTGTTTGCTTTATCAATTTGTTTTGCATTTTATCCTGATGTTGGTTATTTAGAAATTATAATGCTTTCATTTTTAGGGGCAGCATTTGGCTCATTACTAGTAAATGGAGTTGTATATATGAGGAGGGCAGGAGCTACACCTGCAAGATTAGTCTTAGCAGGTGTAGCTATCAATGCGCTATTAACCTCTCTTAGCCAAGGGATAGGGCTTACATTTGATGTTGCTCAAAACATGATGTTTTGGACGGTTGGAGGAGTTGCTGGCTCCAATTGGGGTCAGATAAAAATAATGGCACCTTGTATTGTAGCATCTTTATTAGGATCGGTTATTCTATCACCTCGTATATCTATGCTGAGTCTAGGGGAGGATGTTGCAAAAGGATTAGGTCTAAATGTTGTACTTACTAATGTTATTTGTTCCATTGTCGTACTTATACTTGCAGGAGCATCTGTATCTGTTGTGGGTGCTGTAGGATTTGTAGGTCTTATAATCCCACATATATCTCGGTTTCTGGTAGGTATTGACTATAGAAGGATAATACCTGCATCGGCAGTGTTGGGATCAATTTTGATGGTGTTGGCGGATTTATGTGCTCGTATGATAAATCCACCTTTCGAAACACCTGTAGGGGCTCTTATTTCTCTAATTGGCGTTCCATTTTTCTTATATCTGGCAAATAGACAAAGGAGTATGAACTAATGATAAAGCAAAATAGAAATAAAGAATATGATAAAAAAATTGCTTTTCATACCAGCGTAATTATTGGGTTTGCTATTTTACTTCTACTTATTATTGTCGTCAGCTTAAATACAGGTTATGTAAAACTTTCACCACTTGATACTTTAAGTACTTTATTTGGTGGAGGGGGAGAGAAGGAGAAGCTGATTTTATTTAGTTTCAGAATGCCTCGTATAGTACTTTCTATGCTTGTTGGTGTTGGATTAGCAATGTCTGGATGCATAATACAAAATATATCAAAGAATGATCTTGCTGATCCAGGACTGTTAGGTATAAATGCAGGGGCTGGTTTAGTGGTCATCCTATATGTTATGTTCTTTGGATCTCAGTCTTTTCTTTCTATATTCACTCTTCCATTTTTATCATTAATCGGAGCTGGACTTACAGCGATTTTAATTTACTTCCTAGCGTTTAGAAAGAGAAGAAGAAGTTCTTCGTTTAATCTTGTATTAAATGGAGTTGCTGTTCAGGCAGGTATTTCTGCATTGACAACTGTTTTAGTGATTAAATTGGATGAAACTCAGTTTGATTTTGTAGCTTCATGGCAAGCTGGAAGTATTTGGGGAAGTAATTGGAAATTTGTATGGGCTCTTCTACCTTGGCTTTTATTGTTGATACCATATGTTATGTCTAAATCCAATGTATTAAATATATTGGATTTAGATAACGATGTAGCTAGAGGGCTTGGTGTAAATATTGAAAAAGAGCGTCGAGGGCTACTTGCAGCGTCGGTGGCATTAGCGGCATCAAGTGTTGCAGTGAGTGGTAGTATAAGTTTTGTAGGACTACTAGCACCACATTTGGCACGAAAGATTGTAGGACCTAAACACAATATATTGCTTCCTACTTGTGCGCTCACCGGTGCTGTATTGGTATCTGGAGCGGATGCAATTGCAAGAGTTTTACTACAACCTACAGAAATCCCAACTGGGATCGCAGTTGCAGTTATTGGAGCTCCGTACCTACTTTATCTACTGATTAAAGGGAAATAACAATGAAAGAGATGATATAGATGTATAGTATTGAAACGAATAATCTTTCTATCGCTTATGATGAAATCACGATAGTTAAAGATTTAAATATAAAAATCCCAAAGGGAGAAATAACTATAATTATCGGACCAAATGGATGTGGAAAATCTACAGCACTAAAAGCGATAGGGCGTATTTTAAAACCAAAGAGTGGCATTGTGCATTTATATGGAGATGATATAACGAGTTTGACTACCAAAGAAGTTTCTAAGAAGATGGCGATATTACCGCAGTCACCCCAAGCTCCAGGAGGACTTACTGTCGGAGAATTAGTGTCATATGGACGATTTCCTCATCAAAAAGGATTTTCAAAATTGGACTCAGAGGATAAAAAAGTAGTTGCATGGGCGCTTAAAGCTACTAAACTTGCAGAATTAGAAAACATAATGGTCCATAGTTTGTCGGGAGGTCAGCGCCAAAGAGTTTGGATTGCAATGGCATTGGCACAACAGACGGATTTGATTTTATTGGACGAGCCTACGACATACCTAGATTTATCATATCAACTAGAAGTTTTAAAGCTTTTACATCGGTTGAACAGGGAGGAAGGGTGCACAGTGGCTATGGTTTTACATGATTTAAATCTTGCAGCTAGATTTGCGGATTATATGCTAGCTATTAGAGATGGCCAGATTATTCACCACGGAACTCCCAAAGAAGTTATGACTGAGGAGGTTTTAAAAGAGACTTTTAATATAGATGCTATGATTGCAACAGATCCTCGAACTGGTAAACCTTCATGCATTTCATACGATCTAACAAATGAATAGGAATGAATTAATAAATTATATAAAGAGATATTGAATAAATGTGAGTATACGATAGACATAAAAGAGAATCTTTTGTTTTAAATAGTAAGAATTGATAATAAAAAATAAAGCCAAAGAAGTCCTTTAGATAAGGGATTTCTATGGCTTTTATTTATTTTTTTAGCGAGAGTAAGATAAATAAATAAATTATGTAATTGTGTTAGTTTTTTTTCATAAGTAAACATTTCTATATTGAGAGAATTTGTCTAACCTGCACTTTAGACAAGATAAATCTACAAAGAGGACCAACAACAATCAATTGCAGCGGTAATGCAGCTACAACATTTTTAGCAAATGTAGCTATATACAATTGCATAAAATTATTTGTAAATCCAAATTGCATAATCACTCCGTACATAGACATAAAAGTAACCATTCCTAATACCATACATATCGAAATAGCAATGACTAAATGGATTTTATTATCCTTTTTGATAGATAGTGAAAATGCAATTTTTTTAGCAGTACTTGAAACAATTACTATATCGATAAAAAATGCAACTATAAATCCAGGGATAAATCCTATTATTAAATTTTGAACTGTAAATTGGCTATGTATCAATAGATTGTATGAGCTCATCCCCAAAACCATACAAAAACAAACTATCGTTGTGAAAAACAAACCTTCTTTCTTATTTTGTGGCATTATTACACACTCCTTCTTATTTTTTGAACAATCATCATTCTACCATATAATAAAATTTTTCATAAGTTTTATTTTCTAAAGTTAATAATTATGAGTTAAATAAAATATTACAAGATGTTTTTTGTGTGCTTATATATAAATAAACATTAGATTTGAAATTAGGTTAATCTATACTGTGTACAGAGAATAGATGTAGATAAATGAGAAAAAGTCAAAGTAAATGATAATAACAATGCAAAAATTTAATTATTATTTGAAGTATAGAATATTTATAAAAATTTAAAAAGTATGATTTATAAACGTTTAAACTTATAAATCATTGATTATTAAATGATAATGAAAATTAATATCAAAAATGATAGACAGTGTAAATGAAATATGATAATATTACAAATGGAAGATAATGGTAATCAATATCAATTGTGTGAAATGTATGTTATAAACTATATTTATTAAGGGGGACATAGATATGAAGATTCCAAAAAAAATAGCATTATTATTAACTATGACTTTAGTCGGAGGGGCTGTAAATACTAATATTTCATATGCAGATAGTAAGGTAGAAAATTTAGTTGGTGAAAGTAGATGGGAGACTGCCGTTAAAGTAAGTCAAAATGGATGGAAAACATCTGATGAAGTAATAATTGTAAATGAAAGCTCTATAGTTGATGCGTTATGTGCGACGCCGTTTGCAAAAGCTAAAAATGCACCTATATTATTAACTCAGAAAGAAAAATTAGATGATAGAACGAAATCAGAACTGAGACGATTAAGTGCAAAAAAAGTATACATAATAGGTGGAGAAGGCTCGATAAGCAAAGATGTAGAAGCTCAGATAAAGACATCAGGAATAAGCAATATCGTGAGAATATCAGGAACTGATAGATATCAAACATCACTAGAATTGGCTAAAAATTTAGATAGTATAAAAGATGTATCTGAAATAGCTTTAGTAAATGGAAATAAAGGTTTAGCTGATGCAGTAAGTGTTGGTTCAGCGGCAGCACAAAAAAATATTCCTATATTATTATCAGAGTCAGCAAGTAAAAGTTCAGTTGTTGAAGAGTTTGTAAAAAATGAAGATATAAAAAGATCTTATGTAATTGGTGGAGAAAGTGCAATATCAAATTCTTTAATGAATAGTTTGCAAAATACAGTAAGGTTAGGTGGTAAAAATAGAAATGAGACTAATGCAAAAGTAGTAGAGGAATTTTATAAATCTACTAATTTAAAAAATGCTTATGTAACAAAAGATGGTATAAAAGATGAGGGCCATTTAATAGATGCATTAACAGTAGGGGTATTAGCTTCTAAAAATGAATCACCAGTAGTGATAGTTTCTGACAAATTATCAACTAGCCAAAAGAAAGTATTAAATAGTAAGAGTTTTGAAACAATATCACAAGTAGGTGGTGGGAGTAACAAGACTGCATTTGATGAGTTAAAATTATCACAAAATACTATTAATTATACTGTAGAAGATGCAAAAGAGTTAGAAAAAACTATTAAAAAATGTGATGCTAATGATATAGTAAATTTTAAACCTAAAAGTGGCGCAGATGAAAATTTACTTATAGAAACAGAGGCAGCAATAAAAATAAATATAGAGAATAATAATAATAAATCAATATCGTTAAATATGCCAAATACTGAGATTAATGTTAATGGTAAAGTGAATACTTTAACACTTAAGAGAGTTGGCAAGCTTAATATAAATAGTACCGGTAGTATAACAGATGTAAAAATAGGAGAATCAGCAAAAGGAATTACTATAATTAATAATGGAACAATACAAAATATTGTAAACGATGCTGACAATGTAAAAATAGTAAACAAAGGAACTGTAAATAATAAACCTACAGGATCACAGGTAATAGTAATTGAAGGAAATAATTCATCAACTATTGGTTCAGGTGGTAGTAGCTCAAATAGTGGAAATAATAGCGGAGGCGGAAATACTGAAAAGCCGCCAGTAACACCAGAAAATTCACTTATAAATGAATCGAAAAGCAAAGTGTTAAATATAGAGGGAACAGGATATGCAGTAGTATCCTTAAAAAAGGGAGATATAAATAGCACAAAGTTTAGTTTAAACGGGCAAGAAGTAACTCCTACAGCTGTTGATACGGAAGGAACTATAGTAAAGTTTGAGGTAAATCCAAAAGAAAAAATAGATATAAAAGCAACTCAAGAAAATTCATCTAAAGATATAGTAGACACTGTAACATTTAATAAGGACAAAGATAAGTCAAGCAGAGTTATAAATAATGAATCACCGGATAAGGTACTAGCATCTGGGCCAATTAGCGTATTCGATTATCATCAGACAAACTATGATAAATATGGAAAGGTAAGATTTGATCCAAAAAAGACAACGTTTGATTTAGGGGAAAAGGACTATACAAATAACACTATACCAAAATTGACTTCACAAAAGACTAAAATTGGCGAAGATGTGGTTATAAGTTATGATACTGCACATGAAAATGCAGCTGATTGGAAAGAAAAAATACATAGTGTAGAGAAGTTTTATTCAAATGGATCCACTTCTGCAAAGCTACAGTACTCTTTAGATGAGGGAAAAATAATAATAAAGGGTACATCAACTGCGATAGATGGGTTGAATGGTAAACATATTATAAATATCAAGGCTACAGGGTATGATGATATAAAAATCCAAATTGAGACAGTTAAAGAAGCTGGAAAAATTAATTTATCGCCAAACTATAATTATATAGCATATAGCGACTTGCTATTTGAATTAGAAGATTTTAACTATGCAATAGAAAATCCGATATATGAAGTTTTATTGGATGGAGAAAAGTTACAGGGAGATTCAGTAGAATACCACATAGTATCGAATTTAGTAACTTTAGAAAATGAATGCAAACAGAAATTAACTCCAGGGAAGCATAAAATAACAGTTAAAGCACATGGATATGAGAATTTTGAAAGAGAATTTATCTTAGAAGATGCAAGTAGAAAAGGGTTTAATTCAAAATCTAGCGGTAGTAAAACTAAGTCTTTAGATGCAATTACAAGTGCGAGCACTGGTACAGGTGGAGGCGAATCTGGTGGAGGAACTGTTATTAGAGCTAATCTGATATATGACTTCGATCTGTTATCAAATGCTATGATACTTGAAAAAATCGGTCAGGAGACAGATGAGTCAAAGGCTGTATTGTCTTGGTGGTCACAGGTCACAAAAGATGCAATACTAATACATGAATCAGAAAAAGTATTAGATTATAAAAATTATAAAAATTCACTTAATGAAGCGTTAGTAAGTGGAGAATATATGACATTTAAAGAGTATTATAATAAAAAATCAGGTGATTATGTAAATAAGCCTTATAACGTAAAATATGTATTAGAGGATGGTCTGTTAGGTGAACTGCAATCATATACTCAAGAAAATCTGAAATTTGCACCTAAGACATCCATAGAAAAAGTAGATGATAATATAGTAATAACTTTTGAAGAAAGCGATAAAGAGTATCTAGAAAAAATAATAGATGTGTATACTACAGATTACTCTATACTTTCGAAGTCAAAATATTCTATAGTAGGCAATAAAATAACTATAAAAGATACAAGTGAATTTAATTATGGAATAAACAAGATAAAAGTAACAGCAGAAGGATATAAGGACAATAAATTAGAAATTGATTTATCTAAAGAAAATAGCGATATAAATATAAAAAGAGATAGAGAAAACAATATATTAGTGACTTTAGATAAAGAAATTAAACAAAAATTTAAGGGGTTAGACATAAATGGAAAGTCACTTCTTAGCGATAGCCAGTCAGGAGGAAATAAAGGAGATTTTTATTATGATGGTGATACTATCGTACTTAAATCTAAGTTATTTATAAATCTTGACACACAGTACACTATAACTGCAACTGCAGATGGATATAAAGATACAATAGCAACATTCATACCAAGCAAGTTGGATGAAGAAAGTCTAAATTTAAAAGAAGTGCCAGAATATGTAAAGCTAAATCAAGTAAATACATATAAGCCAAATGATAGAGTAGTTATTGACGTAGCCAAAGTTTTTAATAATGATTATCAAAATAAAATTGAAGAAGTTTTGGTAAATAATAATAAAGTAGAATTTACAAACTCTAGTGATAACTTCTATTCTATAGAAGTTGATGGTGAAAACTTTAAGCTAGTTGGGGGATATACTATAACAGTGAAATCCAGCGGGTATGAGAACTTCTCTACAAAAGTAAAGATACATGGCGACAAAATAAGCGTGCCTAATATTGAAGCATCAAAAAGTGTAATGGGAGAGTATACATTTAAATCGGATGCCAAATATATAAATGATATAACAGATGTAAAATTAAATGGCAAAAGTATGGGTTCTTCAGAGTGGTCGAAGCAAGGCGATAAAGTAGTTTTATCGGCTAGTATAAATTCAAGTGATGTAATAACTTTTGAGTCAAATAACTACGAAAACTATGTATATACTGTTCCTAAAAAGAGTGTTGATTCTGTAGGTGTATCAATTATTAGCAGTGGCTATTATAAATTCAAACACAATGAATCTGGTTGGTCTAAAGATGTTGAAGTATATTTAAATGGAAGCTTATTATCCAAAGACAGTGACTACATAACTAGTGATGGTGAAATAGTGATAACTAAAAAGTTAAACCTTGGAGATAAATTAAGTGTTAAATCTGGTAAATATGTAGACTATAATTATACCGTAGAGTTATTAGACAATAAAGTAGAGATAAAATATAACAGTTACAATGAAAACTATTCTTTCAATTCAAGTGATTCTTATTGGAGAGACAATATAACATCTGTAAGTATAAATGGATCAGAGATAAATATGACTACAGATTTTCAACCAACAGCTGGGTACAAGAATAACTATTCAGGTGGAATAGATATATATAATTCACTTACTACAAATGACGAAGTAGTTATAGAGTCAAATGGATATAAAGATTATAAAATAATAATAGAATAATTATAAACACATTATAAAATAAAAGGATATTACTGAGTAAAATTTAGTAATATCCTTTTTTATATAGAAATAAAAAGAATAAAAGATAAATTTACAAAATAGTTGAAATGATAACTATTATTAAATTTATATAGGCAACTTTTTTTAATTATTAAAGTATATTTTGCTTTTTATAATTATATTTAAATTAACTGTATTTTGCATATATTGACATCAAAATTCAACTGATATAAAATTAAGATAAGATATACAACAATATAGTTAATATTTAATATAATACTTGTATATATAAAAATAAATTTAGACAGGAGGATGTGTAATATGAATAAAAAGAAAGTTTTGGTGCCAATAGATGGAACAGAGAGAAGTATGCATTCCCTGGAATTTATAAAAGGCATATTTGATAAAAACGAAGTTATAATAGAGATTATGAATGTAAAAGAGTTGGTATTTGTAGATGGTATATCTTTAGCTGAAGAGATAAAAAATTCTGAAGCATTGGGAAGAAGAATACTTGATAGAGCCGTAGATATAATGGGTGATTATGAAGTGAAAATTCACTTTACATTTGGATACCCAGGTGATGAAATTATACGAAAAGCCAAAGAAGATAATTCCGACTATATAGTAATGACAAAATCCACTAAAAAAGGTTTAACTAGAATGATAGGTTCGGTTACAGCTAGTGTGGTAAAACAAGCAAATTGCATAGTGATGATAGTTCCAGAATAAGTGGTGCTATTTGTAAAAATCGTATAAAATGTTGAGCAATTGAGAATATTAGACCTTAAGTAGAAACTTCTACTTAGGGTTTTTTATATATTTATTTGATTGACAAAATATATATTTT
>NZ_AXUS01000007.1 GCF_000498755.1 Clostridioides mangenotii TR
ATTTAATATAATATAAAAATAAAGAATAATTTTACAATGAATAATCTAGTATAGATATATTGAATAAACGTTGATTTACCTTATTGAAAGGTGATTTATATATATTACATAATATTAATAATCTTTATTTGTATAGTAGATATATTATTGCGCTTAGTAAAACATGGAATTATATAGTCCTGTTTTACTTGTTAGTCCAACCGTCTAAAAAGACGGTTACTCCTGCCTTGGGAGAGATATTGTCATATTTACATAGTCAAGACAATATTTAGTATTACAGATTATACCGATATGTTTGTTAAATCATATCGGTATAATTTTTATTATAAATAACTTTTAAAAATTAATCTGAGGTCTTTGTATTTTAAGTGTATTTTTACTAACTATTTTTAAATGTGTTTTTAGGGAATAGAAAAAAAATTTAGAAACTGTAAGGTTTTGATAAATAAAATTGTATATAAGTAATGTAAAAGCTTTTACGGTCATGAAAGGGAGGAAGTAAACTTGCAAGATACATTGATTATTAAACATATCAAAAAGAGAAAGCAAAAAGGAATAGAGATGCTAATAGATAGATACAGTGGACTTTTAGCATCTGTTGTAAGAAAAAACTTAGGTAAATTAATAAACTATGAAGAGGAATGTATCAATGATGTATTTATAGCTATTTGGGAGAATATCGAAAGCTATGAAAAGGATAAAAATTCTTTTAAGAACTGGATTTGTGTAATAGCAAAATATAAGGCAATTAATTATAAAAAGAAATACTTATCTAATACAAGTACATTGGAAATTGAAGATGATATTTATTACATAGACAAAAATTTACTTAGGCTTGAAATTGAAGATGGTATAGAAGAAATTTTTAATCATTTACCTGAAAAAGATAAAGAAATTTTTATTAAATATTATTTAGAGGGGATAGAAGCCCCAGTTATAGCAAAAGAAAATAATTTAAGTATATCTAGTTTTTATACTCGACTATCTCGAGGGAGAAAAAAGATTAGAGAAAAAATTTATAAATAAGGAGGTTATTAGATATGAACGAATATAAGGAATTTAACAATGTGAAATTTGATATAGATAATTATGAGGAAGTTAATGTTAATAAAGCGCTTATAAAATCATCAGTTAAATCTAATTTAAATAAAATAAATAATAAATATAAAAAGGTATTAGTTGCTACTATATCAGGATTAGTTATAGCTGGAGGATTATTTACATTTCGCCAACCAGTTTATGCAAATATTTATAAGGTAATGTATGACATAAAATATGCTCTAGGCATAGAATTTAATTTAGATGAATATAAAACGGTTGTTGGAAAATCAATATCGAAAAATGGTCTTACAATAACTTTAAATGAGGTTATACTTGACGAAGATGAATTAATAGTTTCTACAACTTATAAATATGATAAAGAACTTAAGCATGAATATATTTCCTGTGACCCAGTAATTTACGTAAATGGAAAATCAACAATGTTAAGTGGTTATGGAAATGCTATTGCAACAGATAAAAATACTACTGAACGGGTAATTACCTATAGACTAGAAGAAAGTTTAAAGAGTGATATAGATATTAAGCTAGTTTATTTAAACCCAACATACTTTGAAAATAATAAAGAAAATGTAATAAAAGGAAGGTGGCAATTTAAATTTAAGATAAGTAGCGATGAACTTGCTATTGATACGAAAACTATGGACTTAAATGAATCTTTTGATTTGGGTGAGGATGAAACTATGACATTAAAAAAATATAGAACTAATATATTAGGTACTAAAATAATTTATAATAGAAAAATTCATAACGATGAGGATATATTTTATGACATAAAATTAGTTGGAAAAGATGATTTAGGAAATGATGTTGAGTTTTATTTAAAAAGCACTAATGATAAAGAAGGTAAATTAATATTTAATAAATTAGATAAAAATTTAAATGAAAAAGCAACAAAATTAACACTTACTCCTTATGCTGCAAAGCAAGCAAATACAGGAAATAAGATGAATAGTAACTTTAAACAAATTGGCGAAGAGTTTGTTATAGACTTGAATAAATTAAAATAACTGGTCGTTAAGTTTCAATTTATGGACTAGTTATGTAATTAAAACGAATATAAAGCCTTAAAATCTAATAAATGGATTTTAAGGGCTTACTATTTATCTTTTAATATATTTTTAGGGCTTAGTTATTCTTATAAATCTAACCTCTTTTAGGGATAACTGGTACTAATAAGTGAGAGTTATATTTTCCACCTAAGTAGAACTTATGAGTTCCTTTGTTTACAGTTTTTTCATGCTTGTAACGTTGTACACGATAAATCGATGAGTCTTCAGTAATTATTTCGCTACCTTTTACAACAACCTCTAAAGATTCTCCTGACTTAAATAATGTACCTGAAGGCCATAATTCTATCTCTACTGGAACTATCTCATCTTTTGATAATTTTAGTAGGTTTTTATGCTTTAACCATGGTTGTGCTGGAGTAGATTTTTCATCATCTAATTCACGATGTGAAACTCTTAGCCATCCACTACTTACTTGTCCATTTTCGATATGATTAAAGTCTGGTAAACACACTTCATTACCACGTTTATCGTACTTTTTGATACCTGCAAATAGGTCCATATCATCAGCACCATCTGCACTAACCCAAAGTTTAAGTTTCATATTACCAGTAATCTCTGTATCTGCATTGAATTCTATTTTAAATCTTACTTCATTAGTTTCTGTATTGCTTGAATCTGCATTGTATGACACAACAGATTCTTCTTTAACTGGTGATGCTTGAAGTGTCATATCTTTACCGTTTAAGTAAAACTCTGTATATTTAGTACCTTCTATTGGCCACTCATTTGCTATTTTATCTTGACCTTGGAAGAACTTATCTCTTAATTCATAACGAACTCTTGGATTTTCTCTCCAATCATTTTCTATACCTTTTAGGAAATAATCAAAGAATGCTTTTTGAAGTTCTAGTGATTCTCTTCTGTAGTACATTTCCCACTCTTTACGACCGTGAATTAATAACCACTTATCTTCAGTTGATGCTTGCTTAAATCCTTCAAAAGTACCTCTACTGTGTAGCCCTATAGTAGACCAACTAGCACCAACAAGCATTGGAGTTTTTATCTTAGTTAAATCAGGTGTATTTTTCTCCCAACGTTCATCAAATAGTGGATGTTCCTTTTGAATTTTCATCATATCATCTACTTTTGTATCTGGCCATCTCTCTACAACACTATCAGCCCAAGACTTATAAAATCCTGTATTAGGTATTCCACCGTGGAATGCAACCTCACGATAAACATCGTTTAAACCTTCCCACGGAATCATTGCTTTTAAGTGAGGTGGATTTAATGATGCCATCATCCATTGGGTAACAGCAAGGTATGACACCCCATTTGTACCTACATTTCCATTACTCCACTCTTGAACTCCTGCCCACTCTACAACTTCATAGTAATCTTTTGCCTCTGACATTGTCCATGGATGAAGATCTCCCTCAGAAGTTGCACTACCTCTTACTGCTACTTTAACTAATACATAATCATTTGGAACCCAAAATCCTGGATCTGGAGATTCAAATGGAGTGAAATCTGAATATTCAAAAGCTCCTAAAGTAGGCCAAGTATGACGTATTGCCTTAAAATGTGATAATGAATCTTTTCCATAAGCATCAGCAGACATTACAACTGGAAACTTGCCTGGCTTATTTGGTCTAAATACATTTACATAAAGTGTAACCCCATCACTCATTTTAACAGGTACATCTTTTTCCATAATCATTTCTTGATATCCATAATATATTGTGTTTACAACTATGTTATTAAGTCCTGGATTTGGTTC
This sequence comes from Clostridioides mangenotii TR, assembly GCF_000498755.1. Classification (GTDB taxonomy): domain Bacteria; phylum Bacillota; class Clostridia; order Peptostreptococcales; family Peptostreptococcaceae; genus Metaclostridioides; species Metaclostridioides mangenotii_A. The sequence goes on from NZ_AXUS01000007.1 coordinate 3,853, forward strand.
ATCAAATTTTGTTGGTGTTAAAGTAGGATTTCCTAAAAATTTATTCATATATTTTGTTCTCCTTTTCATTTTTTAAATTATTCTTTAGAGAATTTTTATTGCTTGCTTGTCCTTAATTGAAATATACTCTCATTTACACTTATAAACAACCATCAAGTATTTAATAAAGTGTTTGATAAACAACAAAATCAGGTCAAATGTTGCATATGTATATAAATTAAAAAATATTGTATAAGTTTATTCATATACTATATTTGATTATTTATTTCGGATATAATATATACGTAAATATAATAAATTATGAGGTGCTTTATGGAACTTAAAAATGATTTAAGAGTAATTAAGACAAATAACAATATAAAAAGTTCATTTATTCAACTATTAAACGAAAAAGACTTCAACTCTATAACTGTTAAAGACGTATTGGATAGGGCTTTGATTAATCGTTCAACTTTTTATAAGTATTATACTGATAAATACAATTTGGCAGAGATAATCTCTCTGGATTTTTTAGATAAATTTAAACCTTTAGTTAATCTTATCTTCATAAATGGAAAAGAGCTTAAAGACATATTAAATCTTAAAGATGAATTGCTTGAAGAACTTTATGCTCAAAAGATGACTATTTTAGGGCTATGGAAAATTAGAACAGAAAAAATTCATGTGTATGATGATATGCAAGAAATTATAAAATATAGTTATATCAATCTTATAGAAGATGACAATAAAGAAAATCGTGATATAGAATATGAATCATATATTTGTGCTGCAATTATATTAGCAACACTTAAGTTTATTTTGGAAAGTAATAATGTTTATACAGTTCAGGAAGTGGCGCAAAGACTACAGAACTTCCACAATACTTTTTTTAGAATAATAGTTTAAATAAACATTAAATTTCAATTTAGGTATAGTTGAAATTTATATAAAAGGGAAACTGATGCAATAGATATGAATTAGCATCAGTTTCATTTTCAGCTAAAAATTAAAATAGACGAGATAAATAATTTGTTAAGTAGTTTTGATAGAAAAGATAGAGAAATTTTTAATATAATACATCATAACTAGAAGAACTTCACATCTAATTTATAGATTGTGTAGCTCTAATATAAAATTTTCATCTATTTGATACCTTTATCAATCATTTCTTTAATCATATCTCCAAACCCAAAACTATTATACATAAATAAAACTATATCCGAATCACTGTTTCGTATAATTTGATCATAAGTTAAATCTATATTTTCAATATATCTAGGGTCAATTATTTCAACTTGAGAAAACACGTCTGCTAGTAACAATGTCATAGGTGCTTGATAAGAATCTATAAATTTGTTCTATCAACTAAAATTGCTCCTGATGTGTTCCCAAAAAATTTTCTTACTTCATTTTCTATATTAATAACAGCCGTACTAAACTTAATAATTATATTTTTGAGTTTTAATCTAATTAGTGAGGCATAACATCAGTTGGAATAGCTGACTCATATTTTTTGCCACCTAGAGTATTTAAATGCTCCTGATTCATAGTTTCAAGTAGTTCAGGATTTACTAAAACATCGTACGCTGTTAACGCAATTGTTTTACCAGCATTCAATAAACCTTTGTGTGCAACTGATGATTTACCATTTGCTACCCACTGCCATGAATGTGGTGGGGTACCTTGAGGCTCACATCCAATTGTAACCTGTGCTGTTGGAACTATCCAACTAACATCTCCAACATCTGTTGACCCTGCAGTATTATCAGTAAAAGCTAATGGGAATACTTTAGTGTTTACTGGCATCTTTGCAATTTGTTGAAGTTCTTCTTCGCTTAAATCTGGAAATGCCTTTTTAGCACGTAAGTATAAACCTCTTTTTGCATCTTCTGGTAGAGTATCATAGAATTTTTGTTGGTATTCTAACTCTTCATCAGTTAAATTCATTGGCGTAACTAATTTTAGATTTTCATTCATAACTGTTGTCAAAGCATGGTTTGGTAAATAATTAGCACATGCTGAATCAAACTCAATTTCTAATTCAGTCTCTGTCATAAGAGCTGCACCTTTAGCTATCTTATTTAATCTTTCATATATTTCAGCAGCTTGTTCAGTTCTAGGAGCTCTTATGAAATAGTATAGCTTAGAAGTTGGTTGAACGACATTTGCAGATTCGCCGCCTGCATCAATAAACGCATAGTGTATCCTAGCTTGATCTATAATATGTTCTCTTAAGAACTGCACACCTATATTCATTAACTCAGCTGCATCAAGTGCACTTCTTCCTTTTTCTGGAGCTGCAGCTGCGTGAGCTGAAATTCCTTTAAATTTATAATAAACTTGATAAACTGCTAAACTGCTATCCCCCCAAGCTTGGTTTACATCCATTGGATGCCATGTTAGCGCAGCATCAATTCCATCAAATACACCATCTCTAGCCATAAAAGCTTTTCCGTATCCACTTTCTTCCGCTGGGCATCCAAATATCTTAACTGTACCACTCAATTTATGGCGATCTATATACTCTTTGATTCCTACTCCACCAGCCAATGCACCCATACCTAAAAGATTGTGACCGCATCCGTGTCCATTGCTACCTTGCACTATTGCCTTTTGTTCAGCGACATCAGCAACTTGGCTTAAGTTTCCTAAAGCGTCATACTCAGCTAACATACCTATAACTGGTTTCCCTGATCCAAAAGTAGCAACATAGGAGTACTCCATGTTAGCTACACCTTTTTCTATTTTAAAACCTTCTTTTTCAAGTATTTTATAATGCTGATCTACAGATTTTTTAGTTGCGAATCTAGTCTCTGGAGTTTCCCAAATACAGTTTGAAGCCTCAAAAAATTCTTGGCTTTTTTCTTCAATAATATCGATTATTTCTTTTTTTGCATCATTCATATAAGTTCCTCCATAAAAAATTTTTATATTGTAAATTATTTGCTATCACTGCTCTTTTTTATCATAAGTACACTAACACCACATAGTAAGGAAGCTACAGCCATAAAAGTAAATGCTAGTGTAAATGAACCTGAAGCAACTTTAATTAAGTAACCTAAAATCATAGGTGCTAAAAACCCACCAACTGTTCCTCCTGTATTGATAATTCCTATAGAAGAACCAATAATAGATGGATCGAATATTTTATGTGGCCATGTGAATATAGCCGTAAATGCAGATACTGAAACTATACTAACTAAAATTAAGCATACTATAGATAGTGCTAAGTTATTAGAATATACAAATCCTAATACTAAAGCGGCACTAAGAGTTGTAGCTCCCAAAATGAATACTTTTTCTTTACCATTAAACATTTTTGATAATAATGAACCCGCTGAAATAGTCGCTATAGTTTGGAAGACAGCATTAGTAGCCAATATCATACCTGTTTTTCCAAGATCCATTGAGAATTTAGTTGATAAATAACTAGGCATCCATGACATAATTCCATATAATAGGAAATTTAATAATAACATTGCTAAAAATAAAACTAGTACGTTTTTGTTACTTATTACATTCTTTAAGCTAACTTTAGGCTTTGCTGAATTTTTATCTGCAGAACTCGTTTTTTCAGTATTTGGTACAAATATAAATACTAATACAAATGCTATTAAAAATAAAGTTCCTAGTGCAATATAAGCATATCTCCAGTTATAAGATATCAAATTTGCTCCTAACGTAAAGGCTAAGACTCCTCCTATACCTGAAGTTGATAAAATTAACGATTGAACGAAAGTTCTTTTTTCTTTAACAAAGTTATCTGCTATAGATTTTGAACAACTAGGTGGATATCCTCCATGTCCAATACCTGCAAAAAATCTAATGCACATAAAAAGCATTAAACTACTAACAGCACCAAAAGCAAATGAAAATATTGATATTAGTAGTAGTGAAAGCATCAAAACTTTTTTTGAACCGATTTTATCTGCCAACCATCCACCAGGAATTTGCATTAATGAATATCCTAAGAAGAAGAAAGACATAATAAGTCCTGTTTGTCCTGTATCTAAACTGAATTTTGCTGCAATCGGTATAATAGCTGTTGAAATCATATTCTTATCCATATAAACCATTGAATAACCAAACATTAATGTTAGGATAAGAACTGTACTTTTACCTTTCAATGAACTTTTTTCAACTTGATTTTCCATATTTACCTCCAACTATCCTTATTAGAAAACGATTTCTTAATAAATATTATAATATGTATTTTTATTATCAAGGGTGTTATTTTTGCTATGATTCCATCCCTTTTTTTTATTCTTTCTGATATTGTAAGTTGTTAAGTAAAAAAAGGACCCACCTTTAATTACTAATAAAGTGTAGGCCTTATACAAATATACTTAACTGCATTCATAGTTAACGTAGAGGACAATGAAATCATACTGTCATTTATAGTTATATGTTTCAAAATATATTTTGGAGCAATTGTAGTCTCTAAATAATCCATATATTCTTGGTCAATTTCTTTCTCTCCACCAAGTCTCAACCAATCATTGTAAATTCCGCCATGATCTTTATCTAATAAATAACTTTTTACAACATACTCACGAGCTGGCAGATTGAAAAATTCGATGTCTATTGTCTTAGTTTGGTATTGAATAAATTGATTGCTAACAGAGAGTTTCGGCTCCAGTAAACAGGAATTATACTGAATAATATGGTATTCTTCATTGTACTTGTAGATCACTGTATCTTGCGATTGATAAATAATAAATCCACGTACTTTATCTAAAAATTTAAGAGTAAAATATGCAGGCCTTTTGATATATCCAAAGAGAAATAATGAAAGAGAATTATCTTCATTTTTATTAGAAAGAGAAGATTTTATATCTATATTCAGCCAATATCCAAAACCTAAAATTTCATCCTTTAGTATATCTAGTGTATGAATAATTAAAGCTGCTCTGAAAAAAGTTCCTGCAAGTGGACCACTATCTCCAACTAAAGTATTCCATTCAGTTAAAAATATTGATCTTTGCTTGGTAAAAATGGATCGACTCTCTTCTTTTAACTTATAATACTTGTCTAAAAAATCAGAAGATACAAACTCTCCTTGATCATTGTAATACTGAAAAAAATCTCCTCTTAATCCAAGAAATGAAAACTTCATTTCATGTTCTTTCACTTTATCAATTAAAAATCTATTTTTTTTATACACTTCCTCATTTTGAATATCTCCAAAATCCAATCCAATATTATTAAAATGAAACTCTTCTTTTAATTCCTTTGCGAATTTTATCAATTTAGATGTAGAATTTTCATCTCCATTAATATTAATATCAAAAGAAAATTCAAAATGCCATCTAGAAACTTTTTCCTTTCCAAAGTATCCTAAAAAATGTTTAATAAATTTTCTTAATTCATTTACTTCATCGTCAATATCAATATTTGTCTGTTGCAATCTTTTTTGATCAACTACTATGATTGGTAAAAATCCTAACCGCATAATAAAATTAAATAGTCTATTATTTCGATTATAGCTTGAAACAAGACTAATATTATTTTGAGTTGAACTCTCTTTACAGAAACCTATCATTCTTATGAATTCGAAACCTAGATTTTTTTGAACATCCTCAATTTCATCTATACAATCCTTTATCAGAAGGTTATCCGCATCTCCAATATTAAGTATTTTAGATTTTTTCTGTACCTCTACAGAGCTGTCCCGTTCTTGCATACAGTCTATAGTAATATTGCTATTCACAATTCCGTATGGATCTTCAATATCATTTTTAACTAAAAAACCAGATAGTTTGTGTAAAGCCTCTTCCTCTGATATTTCTCTATACTTAGATTCTAACAAAGGATTAAACTCTTTTTTAAATAGATCTTGATTTTGCATACGATAGTCAGCAGGGCTTACTCCAAAATATTTTTTAAAATGTTTATAAAATGATTTACTTGTTGAAAAACCATTTCTCATCGCAATCTTAATAATTGAATCTTTAGAATCTCGCAGATTTTCAACGGCATTCTGTAAACGAACTTTAGTAATATATTCGCTAAAGGACACTCCTACTTCCTGTTTAAAATATCTAGAGAGGTAGCTATATGACAAAAATTCCTTTTTAGCAACCTCCTCTAAAGATATCTGATCCTTATAGTTCTTATTAACATATTCCATTATACGTCTAATTTTTTCATCTTTTATCAATTGTCCTTGTGGCTTTTCAAAGATGTTCTTTATTAGAAATTCACTTGATAGCAAAGTTAATAGGTCAAAAAAATGTCTGTACATATCAAATTCGGATGATGATTTGTTAACAGCTTTCATCATCATTTCAATCAATAAATTTTTTATCTTCTTATATTTCTTCTCTTCTCTAGAACTATAAGCTCCTGTTGTATTGCAATTAAATCTAAATTGAAAATCTTCCTTTAACATCTCTTCAAGCTGTTTTCTATCAATTTGCATAATCATGGTTAGATTGTCCTTATTAGAAGAAACACTATGAATCTCCATAGGATTTACAACTATTATATCTTCTGAAATTAGGTCGTGTCTTTCACTCTCGATGTTAACATTAATTTCTCCATTTATCACAAAATGAATCTTCCAACCATCGAATTGATGTGTAGGTAGATATTGGATTTCCATTAATTTAAGGGTAAATGCTTGTTTCATAATTTCAACTCCCTTTATTATAATATTTACATATTACCATATATATTTACGAAAGGGTCTTGATTTGTAATTCTTATTCGTTATATAACTGATTCGAAATAATATGATAATTAGCATCCTCCTAATATATATTAACAATAATGTACATCTAATATATAGGTTACACATTCAACATTTAAAATACTCAAAATAAATCTGTAATACTATAACAAACGTATAAAAAGCCATAGATCCCCTTATAACAAAGGTATTCTATAGCTTTTTTCCTTTTATCACTACTATTAGCATTCCCGACTCAATATTTCTATTGAACACTTAATACAGTTTCATATCCATATTTTACTTAGTTCTCTATTTATTTTTCTTATCTTATACCTAACAACTATAATAATCATCACAATAGCGTGCTGCATGCTACTTAAAATCAAGTATATTTAACACAATTTAATTTAATTTTTATACATCGTAAGTATTTATAATATTTTATTTATATTCAATAGCCTGATATTCCTGAATTCTACCAAATTCTTTTCTTACAAATGAGCACAGAGGAACTATTGATTTATTTTGTGATATAGCTAAATCAACTATATGCTTTACCAATCTATTTGCTATAGATTTTCCTCTATATTCCTCCTTTACATACGTATGATCAACTATCAAAACCTTATCTCCATCTTTAGTAAATGTTATTTCTCCAACTTCTTTTCCTTCATGATACGCTGCAAATCTATTTTTTGTTTCCTCAAATACATATTCAATCATAAAATAACCTCCATATTTTTAAACTAGTGAGTTTAAAATCTTATTATTATGTATTATACCTTGCAATTGTAATTTTAAACTTTTATATTATTTTTTAAAATATTTTAAATTTAATTCAATTTAACATTGTTATAAGTTTTAATTGAATAATAAGACAAAAAATAGTATAAAAATTTTGACTGAATATAATAAATAGAGTGATTTGCTCATTTTAAAAGGAGTTATTTATAAATGAATAGACGTTTATATAAATTTTAATCTCATAGCTCTTGTGATCAAAATTTTTCGAGTTGTCGGAACACATGAGTAACATAGAAATAACATGTGCCCATCTACTTGCTTTCTTGGATATTATTATCATCTATGATAAAATATCTAAAAAGGGGGTATTACTATGGATTATTCATTGCTTACAAAGCAAATAGTTTCAGTGATAGAGAACGAAAAAGATTTTATAGCAAACACATCAAATATAAGTGCAATTCTATATGATGCGATAGAAGATATAAATTGGCTCGGGTTCTATTTCATAAAGGATGGTGGGCTTGTTTTAGGGCCTTTTCAAGGCAAAGTTGCCTGCACTAGAATTAATATTGGAAAAGGTGTATGTGGAACTTCTGTTTCCAGGAAAAAAACACAACTAATTGACGATGTGCACAAATTCCCTGGACATATTGCATGCGATAGTGATAGCAATTCGGAACTCGTTATACCTATTATTATAAAAGGTGAAGTAAAAGCTGTCTTAGATATAGATTCTACAACTTTCTCTCGTTTTTCAGAAGAAGATCAGGTAGGATTAGAAAATTTAATTGATGAAGTTAAACATTATCTTTGGAATTAATATAAACAAAAAAGCTGTTCTAAAAATAATTATTTGGTCAGCTTTTTATTATGAACTTAATTTATACTTAAACTGTTTCATATAAATATTTTCTGATATAGTTCATCCTTTTTATTAAACTATCCTGTCAGCTTGTTAAGTAGTTTTGTTTTAAAAAATGAATATTATAGGAACAGACGCTTTAACATTGCTGTTTATTGAACTTAGAAAGATTTTTATACAAACTTGCTTGTATCCTGTCTTTACTTGTTTTATCTAGTAGCAATAAATGTGATCAATGACGATTGGCTATCATGTCCGTATCCCAATTCATAGTTTATGTTATCAAAGCCTACTTCTTTTAAGAGTAATTCAAATTCTGTTATACCATACCAAAATAAAGTAAAGTGCGAAACTTCAGTACTTTCAATTGAACCTTTATTTAGTAACTCATACTTATGAATATATGAAGTTTTTTGTGCGAACCAATCAATCTCTTCACTAATGCTTGTAAAAAGTATCCCTTCCTCTTTAGTTAATGAATAACTACTTGAGCTCACTTCACCAAGTTTAAAATCTATTGGTAATTCTAAATCGATTATTATTTTACCGTCTATATTTAAATGATTATAAAAAGAAGTTAAAATTTGGCTTACTTTATCTTTTGGCAATAAACAAAAGCTACCAGTGGGCATTATAATTGCATCATATTTATTAGGTAAAAATAAATTAGTTAAGTCTTGTTGATACACTTTAGTATCTACCTTATGTTCGTTCATATTTACTTTGCATTGTTTAATCATTTCTAAAGATAAATCAACCCCTTCAACATGCAGTCCGTTTTGAATAAGCGGTATGAGAAAACGCCCTGTACCAACACCTGCTTCTAAAATGTTTCCGTTCAAATTTTCTAATTTACTGAAGTAGTATTCAATATCCCCATCAATTGAATATCCTACTGGTTTGGTTATTTCATATAACTTGGTACTTAATTCGCCGTATTCTTTGAACATGATTTCCCTCCAATAATGTATTATCATCAGAATTCACTAATATCTGAAAAACTAATATTTTCTGTTATATACTTTATAATTTATTGCGTTAAATATTAATTTGATTCTACCATAAATTTCATGACCTATCAAATAACAGAATAACACCTATTTTTATAGATTATTAGTACCTCTTCTTAAAGAGAAAATTATATTATTAAGGCAGTGTTAAATTAACATTCTATTGAAAAGTTGAGACTCTGACTATCGTTCTAATCAGCTTTGAGCTTTCGGAATGGATATGAAAAAAGGAATCTGTGAATTCAGTAATAACTGATTAAAAAATTACGTAAAGAATGTAAAGAATTATAAACAATGTTTACTCTTTATTTACGTATATATAATAATTGCTTAACAAGATTTAGTTATTATTAATTTAGAGTTTAAAAAATAATTTATTAGGAGGATTAGTAGATGTTAAAAAATAAGAAGTTAATAGTTCTAGCACTTTCAATAATGATAGGTATTGTTACAGTAGGTTGTGGAAAAGGAGTAGACAGGCAAAAATCTAATTCCAATAGTATTAAAATTTCGGGATCTACATCAGTTGGAGCTGTAATGGAACCTCTTGTAGAAGAATATAAAAAGAGTAAAGGTAAAGGGGCTGATATAGAAGTTCAGCAAATAGGTTCTTCTTCCGGAATAAAAAACACAATTGATGGTACATCTGAAATAGGAATGACATCAAGAGATCTTAAAGAAGAAGAAAAACAATCAAATTTAAAAGAAACACAAATTGCTATAGATGGGATTGCAGTTATAACAAATAAAGAAAATAAAGTAAAAGATTTAACTATGGAACAAATTAAAGGAATTTATACTGGTAAAATAACAAATTGGAAAGAAGTTGGAGGAGATAATTCATCTATAGTTGTTGTATCAAGAGAAGACGGTTCTGGAACAAGAGAAGGATTTGAAACTATAGTAGGATACGCTGCTGAAGAACTCGTAAACAGTGCAATTATAAGCGATGGATCAGGGAATATAAAAACGACTGTAGCAGGAAACAAAAGTTCAATAGGGTATATATCACTTGGATATGTAAACAAAGAAGTAAATAGTATATCGATTTCAGGAGTAGAAGCAACAGTTGATAATGTCAAATCTAATAAATATCCGATATTAAGACCTTTCTTATTAGTAAATAAGCCAAAAGGATTATCAGATAAAGGTCAAGCATTTATTGATTATATATTAAGCGAAGATGGACAGAAGGTAGTAGAAGAACACGGTTTTGTTGGAGTTAAGTAATAACTAATAGATATCTTAAAAAGCCATGAGAATTTTTCCTATGGCTTTTTAAAAATCGATTGAATCAATCAAATATTAAAAAATAAATATTTATCAGGTCTTCTTAATTTATTAAAAAACTGTATATTCCCTTATGAATGATTACTAGAGAACAACCTTAGATACCTAGTATTGAAAGATGTGTTAAATAGAGAAAGAGAGGGTGTAAATGATACTAAAATCGAGAAATGTAAAAATTGAACAAAACCGTGATCTTAACAATAATAATAGGCTTAAGTGTTTAGTTGAGAAAATCACTAAAAATATTTTTATGTTAAGCGCTTTATTAGGAGTTGCTTGTTTATTTTTGATAATAGCTTTTGTATTTTATATGGGTCTAAAACCGTTTATTTTTGATGGGTATTCGTTTACCGAATTCATATTTGGTAGTAAGTGGATACCTTCAGCTGAAAAGTTTGGCATACTACCGATGATAGTAGCATCGCTATATGGAACTCTTGGAGCTCTATTTATTGGAGTTCCAATTGGAATATTAACTGCTGTATACATAGCTGAATTGGCACCAAAAAAAGTCTCTAAGATTGTTTCTTCAGCAGTAGAATTATTAGCTGGAATCCCATCTGTTTTGTACGGTATATTTGGTATAGTGGTAATTGTCCCGTCTATACAAAATACATTTAATATACCAAAAGGACAGACTTTGTTAGCTGTGATTATTGTACTATCTATTATGGTACTACCAACTATTGTATCAGTATCAGAAACTGCTATTAGAGCAGTTCCTAAGGAATATAAAGAAGGATCTTTAGCCTTAGGTGCTTCACAAATAGAAACAATATTTAAAGTTATATTACCCGCCGCAAAATCAGGTATATTATCAGCAGTAGTACTAGGCTTGGGAAGAGCGTTAGGTGAAACTATGGCAATTATTCTTATAGCAGGTAATTTAGCTAATTTACCTTCTTCAGTATTAGATAGTGTTAGACCCCTTACAACAAATATAGCTTTAGAAATGGGATATGCATATGGAGTACATCAAGAAATGTTATTTGCAACTGGCGTGGTGCTATTTGTATTCATACTAATACTAAATCTTATACTAAATAAAATTTCTAATAAGATGGTAAAATAGTACTCCACTGTGATAAGTCATTTTTACTTCTATTCATATCTAAGATGTAAGTCATTTTTACTTCTATTCATATCTAAGATGTAAGTCTTTCGTGTTATATTTTAGTATTCAAGATTACCCCTGTTAAATATTAATCCCATATATCCCATATTAAAAGAGACCATATCGCAAGTTGCGATATGGTCTCAATCACTTAATCAAATCATATGTCATACATAGAGGTTTACTTGTTCTAGGATCTAATATGATTTCTGCATCTATATTGAAAACACTTTTTAAATTTTCCTTTGTCATTACCTCAAATGGAGTTCCGCTACAAACTACATTTCCACTCCTTACTGCTATCATATAATCGGCAAATCTAGATGAGAGATTTAGATCATGAAGTACCATTACTATAGTTCTTTGTTGCTCTTGATTTAATTTCTGAAGCAATTCTAGTATTTCCAATTGATGTGCTAAATCTAAGTAAGTAGTCGGCTCATCTAAAAGTATCAATTCACTCTGTTGAGCAAGTGCCATCGCGATCCAAACGCGTTGTGTCTGACCTCCTGATAACGAGTCTATCTGCTTATCCTTAAACTCTTCTACATTGGTAGCCTTAATCGCCCAATCAATTATATCTTTGTCTTCTTTTAATAATTTTCCAAATCCTTTCTGGTGAGGGAATCTTCCATATGCAACCAGTTCAGTTACGGTTAATCCTCCTGGGGCCTTTGGTGTTTGGGGTAAAGTAGACATTTGTTTTGCAATTTCCTTTGTTGGAATCTTCTCTATATCATTTCCTAAAATAAAAATATTTCCATTTGTAGGCTTTAACATCCTAGCTATTGTTTTTAATGTTGTTGACTTCCCACATCCTTTAGGGCCTATTATTACTGTTATCTCACCTTTTGGTATTTCAATGGATAAATTGTCTACTATCAGATTTTCACCATATGAAATTGACAAATCTTTGGTGACTATACTTTTCATTCCTTGTCCTCCTTTATGATTTACTTAGATTTGTATAAAAGATATATGAAGTATGGGGCTCCAATAATTGAAACTACTATGCCCGCTGGGATCTCTGTTGAAGACATTATAATTCGACCTATTGTATCTGACATAAGTAAAAAAATGCCTCCTAATAATCCCGATGTTGGTATCAATATTTTATTATTTGCTCCAACTAGTTTTCTAGCCAAATGTGGTGCTATAAGCCCTATAAAAAGTATCGACCCTCCTATTGCTACACATCCACTTGCCAGCGCAACCGCTGCTATCGATATAACTATGAATTCTTTATTTATATTTACACCTAAACCTATAGCCATCCCTTGACCAAGATTTAAAACGTCTATAATTCTGGACTTATAGAAGATTAATGCAGAAAATACCAAAACCCAAGGCAATAGTACCACAATATATCTCCATTCATCTCCCCATATACTCCCAGCTGTCCAAAGCTGTGTAAATTCATATTGTTGCCGATTTAAAGTTAGCGTTATAAATAGTGTAGCTGCATTAATTCCTGTATTTACAGCTACTCCAGTAAGTAAGAGTCTTGTTGATGATATATTTTTACCTTTTTTATATATTAATAAGTAAATTATAATTGCCGCTCCCATGCCACCTAAAAAAGCAAGTATTGGCAATAACACTGCAGAAATAAAAATAACTTTATAGAAATTATCTATTTAGAATCTGGAAACATGAGCAGATCTCAAAAGGGATATAAAACTATAGATCTAAAGGCAGGAATAAACGTATTTGTAAACAACCACAGACCTATGAAATTATTGTACCAAGCAGATTCCCCTCTTAAATTTGTAACAGTTACATTATTTTCAGATTTTTATGATGAATATATAAATTCGAAATTCCCAGAAGATAATATAAAATTTTTAAAATCAATAAATCTAATACCACCTGGATACAATACTCCAGAGATTTCATTAATATTTAAACAAATAAAGAGTAAAATGGCATCAAATGTAAACAACAGAATTTATTATGAGAGTAAAATTGGCGAGATTATTTCTATAATAGTAGACATATCTAATAAAATTAAAGTAGCAAGAGATTCTAACAAAGTACTATCTAAAGATGATTTAAAATCTTTAAACATAGTTAGAGAGGTATTAGATAAAAACTACGTAGATAAACCTACAATCAAAGAGCTAGCTTACATAGCTAAAATGAGCCCAACTAAGTTAAAATCAAGCTTTAAAGCTGTTTACAACACTACTATTACTCAGTATTCTATATCAGTAAAATTAAGATATTCTTTGATTTTACTTGCAGATGCTGACGCAAGTATTGAGGAAATTGCCAAGTCTGTAGGTTATAAAAACGCTAGTAAATTTAGTCAGATGTTCTTTAAAACTTTTGGTATGTACCCTAAGAACTACAGGAATTTATATAAATATCATTAGGAATCATATACTATTATTTTACATCTAAAAAACCTTATTCCTATAGTAGAATTATATTCAATTGTTGGGATAAGAATAGGCAGCCTATGGGAAGCAGAAAAGCGTGTTGTAATAGTTATCTCATTGTTAATTTTATACATATATATTTTTAGCTAAAATAAAATATAATTCGCTTATCTTTATAATATTAATAACAATTTTATTTTAAAAAATTATTATTAAATGTATTATACTAAATTAAAAAATATTATTATGCAATTAATTGCGATATTTATTTATATAAAATACGAAAATTTGAGAAGTATAAGTGTTATAATTTAAGTATTTAATATATAGAGCAGATATATTATGGTATCTGTTGATTTGCAGCTTAATAATTTTATAATTTTTACTTTTCAAACGTTTTCTTCATTGACCAATGTCAGGAGTAAATCATTTTATATATCTTCTTTAAAATAATGTAAGAAAGGTAGATATTTATGATAACAATTATTTTAGGAATATCATTATTATTAATAGCATTATCAGCTTTTTCTCTTTTTAGTTTGAAAATGCCAAAAGGGCAACTAGCTATGTCTGGAATGGCCAATGCTGCTGTGGCTACTTTTTTAGTTGAGGCGATTCATAGATACATTTCAGGAGACTTACTTGGTATTAAATTTTTCCAAATATTAGGAGAGACTTCTGGTAGTTTAGGAGGCGTGGCAGCTGCCATTTTAGTACCAATTTCAATGGGAGCTAATCCTGTATTATCTGTGGTGGCAGGCGTTGCTGTAGGTGGGTATGGAATTCTTCCTGGTTTCATAGCTGGATACGTTGTAGGTTTTTTAGCTCCTCTAATCGAAAAAAAACTGCCAACAGGTATTGACATCATAGGAGGTGCCCTTCTCATTGCTCCAATAGCGAGAGCAATTGTAATTTTTGTTGATCCAGGAGTAAATATGGTAATGTCACAGATTGGAACCACAATCACACTTGCCACAGAGCAGTCCCCCATTATAATGGGGTTACTTCTTGGAGGAATCATTAAAATGATATGTACATCCCCTTTAAGCTCCATGGCGCTGACTGCAATGCTGGGACTTACAGGATTGCCAATGGGCATCGCTGCGATTGCGTGCGTTGGTGGTTCTTTTACTAATGGTATTATCTTTCATCGCTTAAAATTAGGAGATAAAAGTAACGTGATAGCAGTTATGCTGGAACCTTTAACTCAAGCAGATATCGTTACATCCAATCCAATCCCTATTTATTGCTCTAATTTCTTTGGAGGAGGACTTGCAGGAATTGCTGCTGCTTCTCTACATATTGTAAATAATGCTCCTGGAACTGCTTCACCTATACCAGGACTTCTTGCACCTTTTGCTTTTAACCATCCCCTTAAAGTATTAGCAGCAATTGGACTTGCTATTTTAGGAGGTATTATTGCCGGTTTGGTAGGAAGCATGATATTTAAGAAAAAAGCGACAAAAGTTGCTGAAGTTGCTTAAATACGTAAAAATAAATTAATCTGTTAAAAGAGTAATATAACATGATTTGTTAATTGTTTGAGTAGTTACGTAAAATTATTAGTTTATTGGTTGATTAGTTAATTTTTTAACTATAAGTTGAAAATCGTTCTTTCTATATAAATTTGATATCTGTTTTTAATAACTCTAATATTTTAGATTTATCTATTTTTTAATGTCATTGTAAAAATATAATATTTTAAAATATGTAATAATACGATTTAAGATAAAAACAAAGTAAAGAGTAATAATATTAGATATATTAATCGAGGTTAAACCCTCGATTTTTTTATTCAAATTTATATTCTATGTGATAAGGAGTGTCATTAAAGCTCAAAAAAGTGTGTTGTATACCACTTAAAATTAAGTAATATCTAACACACTTTAATTATTTATCTAAATCATACAATCAATATTTTTCAATACTTTGATATTCAAAACTTTCACCCGATAAATAATAAGTATTGTAGCATCTAGATCGCCCAATAAAATCATTTGCAAATTTGTTAATATATTTCCCATTATTTCTCATTTTTCTAGTATTATATGACCTTTCAATCAGCTGTTATTGAGAGTATTCTCGTAACCTCGCGAGTAAAAATTTTAATGATTGTCAATATAATTTTGCACCTCACTATGATATTCAACAATGTTGGTCTCCTGAGGATCTGTTAACTCATTTAGCAAAAGATCAACCATATGATGTGCGGTTTTCCCACCAATTGTCATAGATTTTATACAGGAAACGCAATAAACTGCCACATCTTGACAAGGCATCTGGGCTGCCCTCTTCTTTTGAAATGCTATTACCTTCTGGACCGGTAATTGGGGATAAAAATTGTCACCACAACAGATTGATTTTGTTCCCGAATATTCTGACTCAATAATTTCTATATCCATTTTTCTTAGCAAACTTCTAACTGCAGCATGAACTTGTGGTTTTGGACGATATGAACAGGAATCATGCACAGAAAGAGTTAGTCCAGAATGTTTTGGTAAGGGTAAATCCTCTATAGAATCTAACACTTCCCATAAAGATATTGTGTTTACCCAAGCATATAGACTACGAAAACGCCTATCACAACCTGCACAATTATTAATTATGATTGATCCATTTTCTAATTTCGGTTCATGATGACAACAAATTTTATGCAGTTTCACTGGTCCAAAATATTTCTGTAAAATTTTAAGTATTTTTTCTTCTGATTCTGGCTTATATGTATTAAACGCACAACCTGCATTAAAATAGCATTTGTCCATATTTATGCTTGACAAGGGTATGCTTGAAAGTCGTAATCCATTCATAAAAACCTCCTATTAATTAAATAAATTATAGTTATACCTCCAACCTGTTGCGGCGAATTATAATCACAATAAGGTGTCTTATCCATTATACTATGCTTTTCCGCACATTGCTAGCGAGACTAGCACCGCCTCCCCAAAATGCGGTTCTAATTGTCACCTGTCAGCGGATGTCCTGTATCTGTCGCCCCTACGATTCTTATAAGTTAAAGTTCTCAACTCTTCAAACCCTTATATTCAAACTCCTCCCAACATTAATTTTTGCCATTTGACATCTTTACTTATGATATCTAACCCTCCCATATCGAGTACGCAAAAACGCAAAAAAGCGTGTTGTATACCACTTATAATAAGCAATATCTAACACGCTTTTATTATTCTATCTAAATCATACAATCTAGTAGTTTCAATGCTTTAAGTCTATTCCCACTCTATTGTTCCTGGTGGTTTAGAAGTTATATCGTAAACTACTCTGTTAACACCATCAACCTCGTTGATTATTCTGTTAGATATCTTCTCTAGAATATCATAAGGCATGTTGTACCAATCAGATGTCATTCCGTCAGAAGAATTAACTGCTCTTAAACCTACTAAGTGAGCGTAAGTTCTCTCATCTCCCATAACTCCAACTGTCATAACATCTGGTAAAGTTGCAAATGCTTGCCATATTTCAGTGTAAAGCCCAGCTTTTCTAAGCTCGTCCATATAAACTGCATCAGCTTCTCTTAATATGTCACATTTATCTTCAGTCACTTCGCCTATTACTCTTATTCCAAGTCCTGGACCAGGGAATGGATGTCTAAATATTAAATCTTCATCTATTCCTAACTCAAGACCTATTCTTCTAACTTCGTCCTTGAATAACTCTCTTAAAGGTTCAACTATTTCTTGGAAATCTACATCTTCAGGTATTCCACCAACGTTGTGGTGAGATTTGATTGTAGCCGCATCTCCAAGACCACTTTCTATAACGTCTGCATAGATTGTTCCTTGTACTAGGAAGTCCATCTTACCTAATTTATTTGATTCTTCTTCAAATACTCTTATGAATTCTTCACCTATTATTTTTCTCTTAGACTCTGGCTCAGTAACTCCCTTTAATTTTCCTAAAAATCTATCTTGAGCGTTAACTCTGATTAAGTTCATATCAAATCTTTCTTTGAATATTCTCTCAACATCATCGCCTTCATTTTTTCTAAGTAGACCGTGATCTACGAATATACATGTAAGGTTATCTCCAATGGCTCTGTGAATTAGTACAGCTGCAACTGATGAATCAACTCCACCACTTAATGCACATAAAGCTCTCTTATCGCCTATTTTTTCTTTTATTTCTTTTATTTTGTCATCTATAAATGAAGTTGTAGTCCAATCTCCACTTACTTTACATATATTGTATAAGAAGTTTTTAATTATTTTATGCCCTTCTAAACTATGCTCAACCTCTGGATGAAATTGAACACCGTATATTTTCTTAGCGGCATTTTCCATAGCTGCTACAGGGCAAACTGCTGTAGTTGCAACTATATCAAATCCTTTAGGTGCTTTTTCTATAAGGTCAGTATGACTCATCCATACAGAACTAGTAGTCAGACCTTCAAATAATGCTGAATTTCCGTAATTTATCTCAGTTTTTCCGTATTCTTTTTCTTGTTTTTCACCTTTTCTAACTACTCCACCTAAAGTGTGAGCTATTAGTTGGTCTCCATAGCATATTCCTAATATAGGAATATCTAAATCAAATATATCCGCTGATATTTGAGGAGAATCTGGTAAGTACGCACTGTTTGGTCCACCAGTAAATATTATACCCTTAGGATTTTTTGCTTTTATCGCATCAACTCCAGCTGTGTATGGAATTATTTCACAGTATACATTGTTTTCTCTAACTCTTCTTGCAATCAATTGGTTGTATTGACCACCGAAGTCTACTACTAATACTAGTTCATGTTTCATAATCTCTCTCCTTACAATATTTTAATTTTAATTACATTATATATAACTATATTAACACATTTTTTATAATTTGATAACTCTAACGAATATTAATCAAATTATTCTCCGTTTTCGTTCGACTTATAAATCTATACAAAAAACCTGTATAATAACTTCCAACATTTTCAGGAAAGTGAAATTACTATACAGGTCTCCAGAAGAGCTTATAAAATTTATAGCCAACACATAGGGATATTAATCAGCCTACATATTTACTTTACTAGCTATTCTGCTATAATAATTTCACTCATAGTTAAGATATTTACGGTATCTTAGGGGTAACTCTCAGACCTTATTACTGAGTATATACGAGTGATTTTATATTAAATTTATAATTACAACTGAGTACTAATTTATCACAAATTCAAGTATTATGTCAATAAGTTTTCGTCAATTTCTTCTATAATTCTCGAATTTATATTGTCAAAAATCGCAATAAGTGGAAGCCCTGTTTTTTCAGCTATTTTTTGCAATCTTCGTATTCTGGCGAGTACTTTATTAGCTTATTTTTATAGTATCCCAATTTGATAGATATTAAACCATATTCAGTGTTAATTTCAGTGAATTTCCTGTTCATTGCACTTCTATTATACTCAATATACCTAACACCAAAAGTACTTGTCTCTTTAAGTATCATTTCTACAAATTTCTCTCTATCTTTTTTAGCACATAATATTGAAAGTTTAGTTGCAGGTCTATTTTTTTTCATAAATATACTTTGAGTGTATACATCCAATGCCCCTTCACTTAGCAATTTATCGTATATATACGAGTATATCTCACCAGACATATCATCTATATTAGCTATCAGTTCATATACAGCTTCTTCTTCAGTACTGTATACCTCGCCGCTAGTTACTTCTTTTTTTTTTCGGCTAAGATAACCCTAAGCATATTAGGTATCTCAAACTTTTTATGACCAATCCCATAACCTATTTTCTTAGGTTCTACTTCAAGCACATCTACAATTTCATTGCAGAGTGACTTTATTATTGCAGCTCCAGTTGGTGTAGTGCATTCTCCCTCAACTGTATTGAACTTAACTGGAATATCTTTTAGTATCTCAATAGTAGCAGGGGCTGGTACTGGCATAATTCCATGATCACATTTTACAAAACCAGATCCAACAGGCACTGGACTTGAGTAAATTAAATCTACCTCTAGCAAATCTATCAGAATACACGCTCCTACAACATCAACAATAGAATCAACAGCTCCAACCTCATGGAAGTGAATTTTTTCTACAGTTGTACCGTGAACTTTCGCTTCAGCTTCTCCAATAGTCATAAATACTTTTTTAGCATTTTCTTTAACTCTATCGTTTAATTCACTATTATCTATAATTTCAAATATATCTTTAACATGCCTGTGGCAATGACCTTCTTTTGAAATAACTTCTACGATTGTACCTACTATTCCACTTTCATTTTTTGAATCCACCTTTATTTCAAATTCATCACTCATTCCAAGTTTGCTTAACTCCTGTAGAAATACATCTCTTGAAGCTCCTAAATCCAGCAAACTTGCGATTGTCATATCTCCAGATATTCCGTTTACTATATCAAAATAAAGAACTCTACTACTCATACCTACCTCCTATATGTCTTAATTTTAATCTAATTTATTAATCATGGATGCTAGATATCCAGCTCCAAACCCATTATCTATATTGACTACAGATAATCCTGAAGCACAGCTATTTAACATACCTAAAAGTGCAGATAAACCTCCAAAATTAGCTCCATACCCCACTGAAGTCGGAACAGCTATTACAGGTACATTTACAAGACCACCTACAACACTAGGTAGAGCTCCTTCCATGCCCGCTACAGCCACTATTACCCTTGCCCTATCCAATAATTCCTTCTTATCCAACAAGCGGTGAATACCAGCAACCCCGACGTCATATAACCTTTCCACTTTGTTTCCCATAAACTTTGCAGTGTAATAGGCTTCATCTGCTACAGGAATATCCGATGTTCCACCTGAAACTATTAAAATTTCACCTTTCCCTGTATCATCTATATGGTGTTTTTGTATCATCAGCGTCTTTGATAATTTATCATATTGTGCTTTTGAATATATGTTCTTTAGTTTTAAAAAAGTTTCCTCTCTGCATCTTGTTCCCAGTATATTAGAATCTTTTTTGTACATCTTATCCACTATACCTAAAATATGTTCATCAGTCTTTCCCTCACAGTATATTACTTCTGGGTATCCGTTTCTAATCTCTCTGTGGTGATCTATATTGGCATACCCTAAATCCTCATATGGCAAATTTTTCAGCTCATTTAAAGCTGAATCTATATCCAATTTATCATTTTTTACTTCTTCTAGTAGTTTTTTTAAATCCATTATTTTTGCTCATACCCTTTCTATAGTATTATCAAAAATCTTATCTGTATAAATTCTTTAAAAACCTAAAAAATTTCCAGAACTTTACTGCTTCTTTTTTAAATCATTCCCCTATATATAGTATACAATATTTGTATACTATATATATGCAATAACCTAACAAATAAATTTAAAAATAAAGATTAAATATTTTATTTAGTCCTAGCTTCCATTTACAGCATAGGAATGTTGCTTACGCACCAAATCTTCTGTACCCACGTATACATCATCGATTTCATTTTCAACTTCTAGATGATAGAAAATTTGTTTTACTTTACACTTCCTAATTTTCCATTATAGTAAGGTTTTTTTATTACACAAATATTATTAATTGTGATGTATTTTATATTTCTTCTTTTAATTTTCCATCAAAAAAACCCATAGTTATCTTAAACTGATTTTCAAGTTCTGTAAAGTTACACTTCTCTACCTCAACCAGAATAATATCAAAGACTCTCTTGTAGTTAACCCTATCATCTACAACTTTTCTGTGTATAAGTCTATTGAGTATCACAAAGTGATTTAAAATAGTTTTCTTTCTAATTGTTTCTCCTAAATGACAAATATTATGAACATAAAAATTATACCCATGATTATCTAACTAAAAAGAGCCAGGAAAAATAAATTCCCTGACTCATAAAAATCACTAAATTTTTATTACTTTATCGATTTTCGCTAAAGCTTGAATTGCAAGAACTACATCATGCCCGGCATTCCTCCGCCCATTCCTGGCATTCCACCAGTTGGATCTTCTTCTGGTAAATCTGCTACTGCTGCTTCTGTAGTTAAGAATGTAGCACCTATTGATGCTGCATTTTGTAAAGCTGATCTAGTAACCTTAGTTGGGTCAACTATACCTGCATCTATCATGTTTACATACTCTTCGTTCAATGCGTCAAATCCTATTTCTGGTTTAGAATCTATTACATTTTGAACTATTACAGCTCCTTCAAGACCAGCATTTATTGCTATTTGCTTTAATGGTGCTGTAAGTGATTTTCTTATTATTTGAGCTCCTAATTTAACTTCGCCTTCAAGTCCTTCAACTAAGTTGTCGATAGCTGGTATTACATTTACTAAAGCAGCCCCACCACCTGCAACTATACCTTCTTCAACTGCTGCTCTTGTAGCGTTAAGAGCATCTTCTATTCTTAATTTTTTCTCTTTCATTTCTAATTCCGTTACAGCTCCAACTTTAACAACTGCAACTCCACCTGCTAATTTTGCAAGTCTTTCCATTAATTTCTCTCTATCAAAATCAGAAGTTGTCTCTTCTATTTGATGTTTGATTTGGTTTACTCTTTCTTCAATTTCACGTTTGTCTCCACCACCATCTACTATCGTAGTGTTTTCTTTAGAAACTTTAACTGAAGAAGCTCTACCTAACATTTCTATTCCTGCTTCTTTAAGATCAAATCCTAACTCTTCAGATATTACTTGTGCTCCTGTAAGTATTGCTATATCTTGAAGCATTTCTTTTCTTCTATCTCCAAATCCTGGAGCCTTAACTGCAACTACATCGAAAGTACCTCTTAATTTATTAACTATTATTGTAGCAAGAGCTTCACCTTCAACATCTTCTGCTATTATTAATAATTTTTTACCCATTTGAACTATTTGCTCAAGTATTGGTAGTACTTCTTGTATGTTAGTTATCTTTTTATCTGTTATTAATATATATGGATTGTCTAAATTAGCTTCCATTTTATCTACATCAGATACCATGTACGAAGATAAGTATCCTCTGTCAAATTGCATACCTTCAACAGCATCTAATTCAGTGTTCATAGTTTTTGACTCTTCTACTGTTATAACGCCTTCTTTACCTACTATTTCCATAGCTTCTGCTATTAACTTACCTACTTCTTCATCTCCAGCAGAAATTGAAGCAACTTGAGATATAGCTTCTTTTCCTGTAATTGCTTTTGATTGAGATTTTAATTCTTCAACAGCTACTTCAACTGCCTTTTGAATACCTTTTCTTAAAAGTATTGGATTAACACCTGCAGTTACATTTTTAAGACCTTCTCTTATTATTGTTTGAGCAAGAAGTGTAGCTGTAGTCGTACCATCACCAGCAACATCATTAGTCTTAGTTGCAACTTCTTTTACAAGTTGTGCACCCATATTTTCAAATCTATCTTCTAATTCTATTTCTTTAGCTATTGTAACACCATCGTTAGTTATAAGTGGTGATCCAAACTTTTTATCTAATATAACATTTCTTCCTTTAGGTCCTAATGTTACTTTAACAGTATCAGTTAATTTATTTACACCAGTTTCTAAAGCTCTTCTTGTTTCCTCTGAAAATTTAATTTCTTTTGCCATCACAAATCCCTCCACTTAATATTTCTTATATTTTTCTAACTCTACGTTTTAAATACATCTATACACTAGTTTTAAATTCTTTTTAGTTAGATCTCTTTTGAAGTATTACTCTATCTCTATACAAATTGAAATAGCTATTACTCAAATAATAACTATCTCTAAATTTGTACTAGTCTTCTAATACAGCCAGCACATCACTCTGTTTTAATATTGAGAACTCTTCACCTTGCAGTTTTACTTCTGTACCTGCATATTTTTGGAATATAACTTGGTCCCCAACTTTTAATTCCATAACCACTTCTTTTCCTTCTACTATTCCACCAGGACCTACTTCTACTACTTCAGCAACTTGGGGTTGTTCTTTCGCAGCACCTGGCAATACTATTCCGCTTGCAGTTTTTTCTTCTGCTTCTACTTTCTTAATTACTACTCTGTCAGCTAATGGTTTTATTTTCATTTTTACTCCTCCTATACTATGTAGAAATAAATTATTATTTTATAATTTGTTTTGTTATCACTCTATCCAATAGAGTGCTAATAATTATTATGATATACCAACTCTACATAATTTTCAATACTTTTTTAGTAATTTTTATAATATTGGTGAAAACAATCTAGCTACTGATTCTTTAACTTTTCTAGTAAATCCTCTCTTTTTAAAATTCTCTAAAGTAAGTTCTTCACTACACTTTAAATCATTATAAAAATCGTCTGCCATTCTCTCTATAACTTTTTTATCATAAATAAACGCATTTATCTCGAAGTTTAGCATGAAACTTCTAAGATCCATATTCGCAGATCCTGCTGATGCTATTTCGTCATCGATAATAACTATTTTAGAGTGAATAAATCCATTGTTATACAAGAATACTTTTCCACCCGCTTCTAAAATCTCTTCAAAATATGAATGTGATGCTATATTTACAATTTTATGATCTGCAATCTTTGGAAATATAATTATAACCTCGACACCTATCAAAGCGACACTTTTTATTGCCTTTAATATACTTTCATCAGGTATAAAATATGGAGTCTCGATATAAACTCTTTTTTTAGCCTGACAAATTGCAGTAAAATATGCGTAGTGTATATCCTCCCAGTCGCTATCTGGTCCACTTGCAACTACCTGTATCATGCTGTCTCCAACGTAATCCATAGTTGGAAAAAGCTTTTTAGTCTCTATAACCTCTTTTGTCGTGTAGTACCAGTCTATTATAAATATCATCTGAAGCATATAAATAGAAATGCCTTCTATCCTTATATGAGTATCCCTCCAATAACCGAACTTTTCATTTTTGCCTAAATACTCATCTCCAATATTTATGCCACCAGTGTAACCAATTATTCCGTCAATTACTACGATTTTTCTGTGATTTCGATAATTTAACTTACCACCTATAATAGGAAACTTCGTAGGTAAAAATGCAGCAATCTCTATCCCAACAGACCTCATTTCATTAAAGAACTTCCTATTAAACCAAAATCTCCAACACCCTACATCATCGTATATTATTCTTACTTTGACACCTTTCTTCGCCTTTTCAATAAGTTCATGTTTAATTACTCGACCTATTTCACTGTCTTTAATAATAAAGTACTCTAAATGTATATGATCTTTTGCATTTCTTATGTCTTTTATTAAATGTTCAAACTTTTCATTTCCATCAATAAATACATCTACTTTATTATTCTTCGTAAAAGGAAACATACCTGTTTTTAAGAGCAAACTTATTACTCTTTTTATCGAGCTCCCATCCTCTTCATCTGAAAGCAATTTATTTTGCTTTATTGATTCTATTTCTAATTCAACAACCTCTTTAATTTTTTCTAAAGTATTAAAAAGTCTTTTTTCCTTTATAGTGTTAGCTAGCTTCTGGGTTTTAAATAATTTGATTTTTCTAATATTTCTCCCAGAAACAGCGTATACTACTAACCCTATTCCAGGAAATAATATAAACATCAGAAGCCAAGACATAGTTTTAGCGGGGTCTCTATTTTCAAGCAATATTATTACCGAAATAATTGCTCCCACTAAGTAAGAGATGGCTAAATAAATTAGAAATAACATTAATCCTAATCCCATAAATACTACTCCTCAGTTTTGTTTATTTGCCAATACCTAGCTCTCTTGCATAATAGAATAAATATTGTTGTGCAAATCCAGCTAGATCTCCAAATTTATCCATAGAGTACACTCTTATTTTAGGCAAACTAAGATCCTCTTCTAGGTAAAATTCTTGCATAACTCTCTTAACCCATACATCTACAGGAAAAGTGTCGTATTTTTGCATTCCAAATAATGCAATACAATCACAAACTTTTGGACCAACTCCATTAAATTTCAAAAGTTCTTTTCTACAGTTTTCCGTATCTAACTCAAAGTATCCACTTACATTGTCTTCATTTAAAAATACCGATTCTGCTGTACTCTTTATGTATTTATCTCTAAATCCAGTTGAGCATGCTCTTATTTCTTCTTTTGTCGCTTTATTTAGTTCCTCCGGAGTAGGAAAAGCGTAATATTTTTGACCTTCGTACTCTCCTATATATTTTCCAAATTTCTCAGATAAATTCTCTATTGCTCTTTGTATCATTGGAATTCTATTATTTGACGAAATTATAAAAGATACAAGCATCTCCCATCCATCTTGTCTTAATATTCTTATTCCCCATCCAAAGTCAGATGCCTTGTCTAAGTACTCATCCATATTTTTCAAAGTTTTCTTTATCTCTGTATAATCTGTTCCTAAATCAAAGTAATCATACCAAATATTATTAAAATCTTCTAAATTTGTATTGTTAAGTATTGCCTTTCCTTCTTCACTTTTCACATTTAGTATTTTTCCTTTTACAACTCCAGTATATGAACCATCCTCTTGTGGTTTCCATCTAAAGCACTGGCCACATTCGAATATATGCTTGGCATCAAAATCTGTTAATCCCTCTATAATAACAGAATTATTTTCTTCATAAGTTTTCATTATATTTTCCCCCTTTGTAAGCATTATTAATTATTTAATCTATTTTAGTATATACACATGTTTTTACTATTTTAACACATATAATGCTATTTTAAAAATACTGTCATTAATTGTATCGATTTGCAAGTAGATAAAGCTTTATTTTAGAATAAAAAAAGTGCAAATGCAGTAATTTGTATACTTATAGCATCACTTAGTGATTTTTGCTATACTGCTATTTGCACCTATTAATTTCTTTTCAACTTATAATATAGTATATTTAAGCTGTTATTTAAATACTTTATCTTAATCTCACTATTATTAAACTAATCTACTATATTAACCTTTCTTTAAGCTAAAATAATACACTTATTAGAACAATCGCCGAAATAACTTGAATTGTTCCTACACCTAACCCGTACATCGATACTTCTTTACCCTGTTTCACCAAATCCACTACATTTACTTTTAAACCGATTGCTGCTAAGGCCGTTATTTCAAATTTATTACTTATTGCCTTAAATCCAAGTGACATGCTTTCTGGAATAACATTTAAAGAAAACAATGCACACATTATAAAAAATCCAAATACATACCAAGGAACTTTTGCCTTGTTTTTTGATTTATTCGTTCCTTTTATATCGACATTATCACTAGACACTTCCTGCTCTGTTCTATTTTTCAGATATCCAAATAGTAAAACTACAACCACTAGCATTATTACTCTCATAATTTTAAATATTGTAGCTAGATCTTTTACTTCTTCTCCAACAATAGCTCCACTTGCTACAACTTGCCCTATAGATTGAAGCGTTCCACCTATTAGCGCAGAAGATCTAAGGACTTCCTGATTGTACAGAAATTGAGATAAAATAGGCAGTATAAACATCAGAAAAATTCCCGTTACATTTACAATTGTTATCGCTATTCCTTTATCTTTATCGCTTGCGTTTATAACTGGTGCAGTTGATGCAATAGCCGATGAACCACACACTGCGTTTCCACTTGCCATCAGATATCTAAAATTTTCTCCAAAACCAAGCTTCTTTCCTATAAACATAGCTGAAATTATCGTTATAGACATCTGTATTACTATAAATGATATCCCAGATATTCCAAGTCCCAGCAGAGATTTTATACTAAGTGTTCCACCTAATAAAACTATAGAATAAGCAAGTAAGTTTGACTCAGAAAATTTATACCCTTTTTGAAATATCGGCTGCCCTAAGAATAGATTCCCTACAAACATCCCCAAAAATATTGCAATTGATGCCGCACCTATTTGTGGAAATAATTTAGATAATAGTATACTCAAAAAAGCAACTCCCACCGATACTATTAATCCCGGAATAATATCTTTTATATATTTAAACGATGATTCTACTGTTATTTTAGTCATAAATCTCTTCCTCTCTTATTGATTATATTTATAGTATATTATGTGTATAATCATAAGTAAAATAAATATATCTTATAGTAACCATTATATATTTTAATCATTATTTAAAGTGTTAAGTTTTATCTATTATAAAGTTATTGGATTTGATGTATAGTATAATTAATTTAAGATGCAAATATATGATTTAAAACCAATTAATTTAAAATTAAAACTCGGAGATGAATGCAATGTTAGAGGAATTAAAAACACTTATAGCTGTCGTTGAATGTAAAAACTTTACAAAAGCCGGTGAAAATCTAAAGCTGTCTCAGCCAAGTGTTAGTACACATATTAAAAACCTTGAAAATAGATTTGGAGTCACTCTTATTGATAGGTCCATAAAGCAAAAGACAATATACATCACCGAAAGTGGATACATACTTTACAATAGATCTAAAGAAATCTTAAATTTACTCGATAAAGTAGACCATGAAATGAAAGATGTTACAGACTCTGTAATTGGACATGTTAAAGTTGGGGCTAGTTTTACCATAGGCGAGCAAATACTTCCTAAATTTTTAGCTAATTTTACTAAATCTTACCCAGATATAGATATAGAAATTTTTATTCAAAATACATCTCAAGTATCTTCTCATATAAAAAATCTAAACTACGATGTAGGACTTGTTGAAGGTACAACTTCTTCATCTCATTTTATACAAAAATATTTTTTAATGGATAAAATGATTTTGGCGATGCCATATGATAAAAATTTATCTTCAGAAAATTTTTCATTTGATAGCCTACAAAATAAAATATGGGTTGCAAGAGAAAATGGATCTGGTACAAGAGAATACTTAAATATGTTTTTAAACAGCAATGAAATTGTACCTAAAAACATAATAATACTAGGTAGTAATCACGCAGTAAAAGAAGCTGTCAAAAATGGTCTTGGAATAACGATCATATCTAATTTAGTTACTAAATCAGATGTAAAAAACAAGAAACTCTCTACAATAGAACTAGATGAGAACTTCAACAGACATCTGTCATATATAATTCCAAAAAACACAACATTATCTAAGTCTGTCGATGTGTTTTTAAATGAATTATGCAATTACTGCAACAAATTTAAAAATTAACGTTAATAAAGATAGGGGATTTTGATTATTTTCAAAAACCCCTATCTTTTTATTATTACAAATTCACAATACTATGCTTTAGCCTTTTCTAGATTCCCTTAACCCAGAAGTCTGGATATATAATGCCAAACCTCATCGAATATTCTAATGTAAATTCTTTAATTTACCATCTTATATCAGGTCAACTTATAAAATCAAAACTGTACCTAACAATTCTGTTAGTTTATTGTTATAAACATCGATTGGATCAAATTTTTAAATAATATAAAATTTAAATAATCAAAATAAATTTAATTTTTTTTAAAACTTATTTTGAAAGAAATTTTTACCAAACAGACTAAAATTTTAACTTTATTAGGGGGTTATAATGAAAAAATTTGATTCATTTACTTTAAAAATAATAGCAATAATAACAATGCTACTAGATCATATATATACTTATATTGGGCAAAGTGGCGTAGATATCCCGATATGGTTCGGGTATTTAGGAAAGTTAGCTGCTCCGATATTCTTTTTTTTAATTGTAGAGGGCTATTTTCATACAAGCAATAGATTTAAATATTTAACTAGGTTAGCTTCTTTTGGGCTGTTGATGGTAGTCATAGATAAGGTGTTAAATATCAATAACAATATATTTTTATCGCTTACTCTATCTATAATTATAATGATGTTTATGGACGCTATTCGTTTTGGAAAAAGCAATAAAACAGCTTCATTATCAGCGATTGCTTTAATAGGATGCTCAGCGATATACCTTTTTACAGAAGCATCAATTTACGGTTTGGTGATGACACTTATTTTTTACTTCTGTAGAGATTATAAACTACTACTCGCTCTATGTTATATCTTATTTAGCATTTTCCCGATTTTCCCGTTGCTTTCTACAAAAGATGTCTATGAACAATTATTCTTATATGATTACCAATGGATGATGATTTTTGCAATAATACCTATTCTTATGTACAACGGGAAACTAGGATTAAAAAATTCATTTACCAAGTGGATGTTTTATATATATTATCCACTACACTTAGTTATAATTATGATGGTTTCTAGCATTATGTAGTTCAATTATCCGAAAATTATTTAGTATTTTACAATACAATATTTTATCCCTTCATAGTAAAACCCCAAAACCAGTATATTTTTATTGTATACCAATTTTGGGGATTATATAAAGTCTTAAATAATATTAGTTACTATGTATCGTATCTACTCTAACACGAATATATCGATATTTCTTCTACCAAATTGTCTTGCCTCTTTATTTGAATTCATAAATACATCAACTTTTGTACCTTTGATCGCTCCACCTGTGTCATTAGCTCTGAATGTTTTATCAAAATACGGAATATATACATCTGAGTACATAGGGATCACTTTCGGATCAGTAGCTATTGTACCCCACTTTGGCTTTTCTCCACTGGCAGTAGCGCTATGGCCAGAGTATGCAGAAGCATTAGAAGTGTATTTTTTACCTTTTCCTATAAACTCTCCATTTGATTTAAATAAGTACCATTTGCCATCCATATATGTATGTTTCTTTACCAGATTAGAATTATTATCGAAAAAATAACTCTTTCCATCTATATCTTTCCATCCTTTTACAGCAACATCTTCTTTATAATACTTGTCCCCTTTCCAGCCATTAAATTTAATAACTGGATTAATCGAAAGTCTCTCACCTAATATAACAATTTTCTCTGCTTCTACATATGTAAGCTCTTTTGCATTATTTTTAGATAATACTATATTAGTATCGTTGTTTGAAGCTAAAGGTATACCAGTTATAGAATCTGGGAAACTATCTCCTTTAGTAGTGTATACTACTTCTGTATTATCGAAGAATTTATTATGTATTTTCTTAGATGTATCATATCTATCTGCACCCGCAACTCTTTCAGTATTAGCGAAATTCTTTTCTACCCAGCTACCTACTACATTTTCTCCACCGACTATATAGACTTTATTTGGATTAAAACTTTTAATCTTATCTATTAAATCTGTGTCGGCATCTTTTGGTGTAATAAATAGTGGAATATTTTTATTGTGCGCATATGAAGATATACTGATTGAATCGGCGAAATTCTCTCCACTTACAATTATCAGCTCATCTATGCTATCTTTTTCATAAACGTAATCATTAATTATCACTGATGTATCATAACGATCATCCCCAGCAAATCTTTCGATTTCTAACCCGTTAGCTATAAGTTTATTCTCAACATCTAAACTAATAGATGTCTCGTCTCCTATCAATATTACTTTTTTTGTATTTAATTTTTTTAATACTGATAAATTTCCATTATTTAAACTTTCTTTTTCATTCAATATGATTGGTGCCTCATATTTTTTAGATAAACCTGTAGCAGATATCGAGTCTGGATATGAACCCCCATATGCTATAATAACAGTCTCTGCTGTTGCATATGTATTTAGCGCAATTTCTCTAGATGTTTCATACCTATCTACGCCTGATATTCTTTCATAAACTATATTTTCTTCTGCAAAACTTTTATTATTAAAAGAGAATATTGCTATTATAGTTATTAAAGATAAAATAATTTTTTTCTGTCTAATTATAATATTCATTGACTATCTCCTTTTCATGTCTTATATAATTCTTACTTATTTTACATTATCTGTCAAATTACATTTTATGAGTATATCATTAAATCAAAAAAGTTACAAGTTGTAACTTTTTAATTATTAATAAATATTTTTACATTAATTGTTAATTAACGCAAATTTACTGTTGTATTTTAGCGTTTATACTATTACTAAGAACTCATTACTTTTTTTAAAAATTCGACAAATTTTTTAGTATATTAGCAGGTATAGACTATTTAGAAAATCACCTATAAGACTTGTAAAAAGAATTAGTAAACAATACAATATTAAGAAGAAAATTATGATTTGTTAAAATTCTTGGAATCTAAATAGCCAGTGAAATTTACAATTAAATTTCACTGGCTATTGTTTATTTTAACTAAATCGTATCTTTAAATAGATGTTATTAAATTTACCTTTTATTTTGTAGCGAACTCTCTGCTGCCTGGTTTTATTACGTTTATCTTCCCTTCTTTACAAAGCGGACACTCATCAACATCATAAACTTGAATATCAAGCTTTATAGCACTGTATATTGGTATTCCAATATCTCCGCTAGTTCTGTTGGCTATACATGCAACCCCTATAACTTCTCCGCCAAGCTCCTCTAAAACTTTCTTAGTTTCTAAAGTAGATTTTCCTGTTGTAACTACATCTTCAGCAATTATGATCTTAGCTCCTTTTTTTATTTCAAATCCTCTTCTAAGTTCCATTACATTGTCTTTTCTTTCAGTAAATATTGCTTCTTTACCTAATTGTCTCCCTAGCTCATAAGAAACTACTACTCCACCCATAGCAGGACCTACTACTATGTCTATATCTAAATCTTTTATTTGGTCGACTACAGGCGCTAAAACTTTAGCTGCTCTGTCTGGGTATCTTAATACTTTAGCACATTGTATATATCTGTTACTGTGCTTTCCTGAAGAAAGAAGAAAATGCCCTTCTAATAATGCGTCGCAATCTTTTAATATTTCAACTATATCTAAATTTTCCATAATTATCTCCTATTCGTTTACCTTATATATATTTATAAAATTTCAGTTATTTTTAATTAAAGTATTCCTCTTATTTCATCTAAGTCCTTAATTCCTTCGCTATCCATGAATTCATTTATTCCTTCTATTATGTCTAATCCTATCTTAGTATTTATAAAGTTTGCAGTTCCCACTTGTATACAGGTAGCCCCTGCCATAATAAATTCTATAGCATCTGTTGCTTTAGTTATTCCACCCATTCCCATTACTGGTATGTCTACAGTTTTACATACTTCATGTACCATCCTAAGCGCTATCGGCTTGATCGCTGGTCCAGATAGACCTGCATATATATTTTCAAATACAGGCTTTCTTGTCTTAATGTCTATTGCCATAGCTTTAAATGTATTTACTAGGGATATTCCGTCAGCACCCTCTTCCTCACACACTTTTGCCATTCCTACTATGTCTTCTGCATTTGGTGATAATTTTATGATTAATGGTAATTTAGTGATATTTCTAACTTCTCTAACCACTTCTCTAGCTATTTCATTTTTTATACCAAAGGCCATTCCGCCTGCTTTTACATTTGGGCATGAAATATTTAATTCAATTATATCTATCGATTGATCATTTAATAACTTAACTCCTTCTAAGTATTCGTCAAGTGTTCCTCCACCTAAGTTCGCTATTCTAACTAAATCTAATTTACTGAAATTAGGAAGTTCATTTTCTATAAATCCTTTAACACCAGGATTCTCTAGACCAACACTGTTCATCATCCCTGAAGGCGTTTCCCAAACTCTCATACCGTTGTTTCCATCTTTTTGATTAAGTGTCAGCCCTTTACTGCTTATTCCACCTAA
The DNA here is from genome assembly GCF_000498755.1 of Clostridioides mangenotii TR. Lineage (GTDB taxonomy): Bacteria > Bacillota > Clostridia > Peptostreptococcales > Peptostreptococcaceae > Metaclostridioides > Metaclostridioides mangenotii_A. Next base: position 37,363 of record NZ_AXUS01000007.1, read on the forward strand.
TTTCTCTATATTGTAAATTTCACCATACTCTCTTCCGAATCCAAATGTTCCAGATGCCATTATTACTGGGTTTTTGAAGTTGATATCCCCAAACTTTACATTTAAATTAGCCATTGAATACCACATCCTCTCCCCAAAATACTGGACCATCTTTACACGTCTTTTTATTTCCATCTTTAGTCTTACAAGTACAAACTAGACAAGCCCCTACTCCACATGCCATATGATTTTCTAAAGATACCATAATCTCAGTATCTGTACCTTTAGCCATACCTACCAATTTCTCCATCATAGGTGTTGGTCCACATGTAAGTATATAGTCGTACTCGTTTACATCTATTATGTCAGTTACAAATGTGCTTCCTGTTGCTGTGTACACATTTTTACAAACTTCCTTGTATTCATCTTCAAGTATTACTTCATCTCTAAATCCAAGGTAAGCATCGCAGTTATCTATATTTTTAGCTACTAAGTGTAGTGGAGCTATTCCTATTCCTCCACCTACTAAAGCAACTTTTCCTTCTACTTTTGTATATCCATTTCCATAAGGACCTTCTAGCCTAATAGTATCATCCTTCTTTAAATCACTTATTATTTTAGTTCCTTCTCCAACAACCTTGTATATAAAAGTTATACCTTCAGAATCGATATCAAATATACTTATTGGTCTCGATAAAAGCGGGTACATATCCCATGCTCTAAGCATATAAAACTGTCCCATCTCTCCTTTGAAGTCTCCCTCAACTTTAATTTTATACATATCATCGCCGATATATTTATTTTCTATAATTTTATACATTGAGTTTCTCCTATTCATTGATCTCATCATCTAAAAGCATCATTATTAAAGCCATTCTCGCATACATTCCAAATTTTGTTTGCTTGAAATATACTGCCCTCTTATCTGAATCTACATCTGTATCAAGCTCTCCATTTCTTGGAAGAGGATGCATGATAAGCATGTCTTCTTTAGCCGCTTTAAGTTTTTCTTTATTAATATGGTAACAACCTTTAAGTCTCTCATACTCGTCCATATCACTGAATCTTTCAGCCTGAACTCTTGTCATATAAAGTATATCTAAATTACCTATCACACTCTCTAAATTATCTGTTTCTATATACGATGAATCATCTAAAGCATCTTTAACATACTCAGGCATCTTTAATTCATCTGGTGATATGAATATAAATTTTATATTTTTGTATTTAGATAGCGTCTTTACTAGAGAATGTACGGTTCTACCGTATTTTAAATCTCCACAAAGTCCTACTGTGTGGTTATCTAAGCTTCCTTTTAATGATTTTATTGTAAGCAAATCTGCTAGGGTTTGTGTAGGGTGTTGATTTCCTCCGTCTCCTGCGTTTATAACAGGTACTTCAGAGTAGTCTGAGGCAATTGAAGCCCCTCCCTCTTTAGGATGTCTGATCGCAATTAGATCAACATAGCTTGAAACTGTTCTAACAGTGTCTTCAAGCGACTCACCTTTTGTAGTAGATGATGAATTAGAATCTGAGAATCCCACAACCTTTCCGCCTAATCTAAACATAGCTGACTCAAAACTAAGTCTTGTTCTTGTAGATGGCTCGAAAAATAGTGTTGCGAGTAATTTCCCTTCACATGCAAGTGAATATTTTGATGGGTTTTCAATTATTTTTTGAGCTAACTCTAATAATTGATTTATCTCCTCTATAGAAAAATCTTCTGGTTGGATCAAGTTTCTTGATTTCATATTTTCCTCCTTTTTTAGCCTCTCTGGACTAAAATTAAAAGTTATTTTTGTACTTTTTTATACTGCTAGTAGCTTATCATTTATTTAAGATAATGTCAATATAGGTCGAGGGTTTGATAAATAAAAAACACCCCAAAATAATTTAATTATCTTTGGGGGTGTTAATACACTACTATATTATATATTAAATTATTTACTACTTAAATTATTTATTTATTCAAACTTTATATGGTTGATTTTGCCATCTATTATACAGATGAACTTATCACTTTTATAAAACTCTCTTAGCCGTCACAAATCTTTGAGTGTAGTAATCTGACTCAATACTTGTCACTTTTATATTCTTTCCTGAAGAAGGTGCATGTATCATACTTCCTCCACCAACATATATACCAACATGGCTTACTTGCCCAGAGCCATCTGTAGTAAAGAATACCATATCCCCTGGCTGTAAGTTTGATTTGCTTACAGTTTGTCCAAATTTAGCTTGCTCTTTTGACGTTCTTGGTATAGATACTCCTGCAGAGTTATTGAACACATACTTAGTAAATCCAGAACAGTCAAAACTATTTGGTCCTTCTGCTCCCCATACATATGGAAGCCCTTGTTTTGAGTACGCTAAGTTAAGAACTGATTGTACTGACGATGAACTAGATGCTGGAACATCTGAAGATGAATTGTTAGATTCTTCCTCTGAAGGATTAGATCCACTATTTGCAGATTCATTATTTTCTGAATTTGTGTTAGTATCCGACTCACTTGATTCAGTCCCATTTTCTTCTGTTGTTCCATTTGATTCAGTGCCATTTACTTGAGGAGATCCGTTCTCTTCTGTTCCTTTGTTTTGTAACTCAGGTACAGTACTTTGAGTAGAATCAACTCCAGCATTGTATTCATCAACTATTGGAGATTTATCAGTTACATATTTTGAGAATAAATAACCTTCTTGCTCGTTATGTTTAACTTTTAACCATTCCCCATTGTCTTCTAAAACTGTAATCGCAGTTCCATAGTCTAACACCTCAAGAACTTCAGAATCAGTTCCTTCTTCCGATCTAAAGTTTAGTCTGCTAGCATCAACATATCCGTCACATACCTTTAGGTCTAAATATTTAGCTGACATCCAACCTTCTAGTGATCCATTTTCTACTTTAAGCCATTCTCCCTGCTTACCTAAAACCTTAAAACTCTCACCAGAATAGGCAACATTTTGTACTTGTCCATCTTCTTGCTCATTTCTTACGTTTACTGCGACTCCATCTTTAACCACTGCCGTTTTAAATCTTACATCCTGATATTCTTGTGTTTCTGTCATATCTATCTTCTCTACGTCTTGATTTTGTTGTGAATAATCTGCAGGACTAGCATAAGAAACTATACTTGCCGACAAAGCTACTGCTGTAGCAAAAACTGGTGCAAAAATTTTCTTCCTCATAATATTCCTCCTAAAATTGACATATGTAAATGTCTTTTTCATGAGTACATTTAAAACTTATCCAAGATCATAGATACTTCTCTAATTGTAACCATTTTGTAATCAAAAGTTTCAATATTTATAGTATCCTTATATTAAGTAATATTGTTATCATTAATCTTGTATAGCAGTATAGAATAGTTAATTCGCCCAATTAATTATTCAGTTAACTCGTTTTCTAAATATACATCATCTATTTTATTATATCTTATGGGTATATAAAAGTAAAGTTATGCATAAATATTTTAGATATAAGAGCCCATAAATACACAATGGAATTGTGTATTTTTTGTAGTTTCAATTGATAAGCTACTATTTTTTACCAAATAATACCAGTAGTAGAAAGTTATTCAAAAAACTGTTACCCTCTAAAATTTACTTTTTTAGAGAATAATAATCTAGAATAACCATTTTAAATATTAGAATAAATATAATTAAGCATAGTAATAATTAAATTACACGTTAAATTAAATAATTGTAGGCACTAAAAAGGCGAGTTAAAATAACCCGCCTTTTATTATATATAAGAATGTTTAATTTAGCGAACTAAATCTTAAACCCATCCTCTTAATTTCATAGCATCTGCAACTCTCTTGATTGACATCATGAATGCAGCAGTTCTCATATCTACACCGAACTCTTCTTTTAAGTCCCATATAGCGTCGAAAGCTTTAGTCATTGAAGCAACTTGTTTCTCTTGAACTTCTTCAAATGTCCAGTTGTATCTTTGTAAGTTTTGTACCCACTCGAAATAAGAAACTGTAACTCCACCAGCATTAGCTAGTATATCTGGAACTAAAGTTACTCCGTTATCGAAGAAGAATTTATCAGCTTCTGGAGTTGTTGGTCCATTTGCACCTTCACAAACTAATTTAGCTTTTACTTTTGGAGCTGTTTCTTCATTTAATTGTTTTTCAAGAGCACATGGCATTAATATGTCAACTTCTCTCTCTAAAACTCTTACATCAGAAGCTTCAGCACCTGGGAATCCTTTTATACATTTGTGTTCAGCATTGTAAGCTAATAAAGCTTTCATGTCTATACCATCTGCATTGTAGATGTTACCAGTGTGGTCTTCTACTGCTATTACTTTAGCACCAAACTCTTCTATATATTTACCTGCATAACTACCAACGTTACCGCATCCTTGAAGACCAACAGTTACGTTATGTAAATCTATTCCTAATTTATCAGCAGCTAATAATGCCATCTTAGCAACACCGAAACCTGTAGCTTCAGTTCTTGCTAATGATCCGTAGAATTCTACTGGCTTACCAGTGAATACTCCTGGTTGGAATTCTCCTGTAACTTTAGCAAACTCGTCAACCATCCAAGCCATTATTTTACCGTTAGTATTAACATCTGGAGCTGGTATATCTATTTTTTCTCCTATAACTGGAGCTATAGCTGCAGTATATCCTCTTGCTATTCTCTCTAATTCTGCATCAGAATATTTAGATGGGTCTAAAGTTATACCACCTTTACCTCCACCATAAGGTATTCCTACTACTCCACATTTAAATGTCATCCATATTGATAAAGCTTTCACCTCATCTAAATCAACAGCTGGATGGAATCTTACTCCACCTTTGTATGGTCCACAAGCGTTATTATGTTGAGATCTGTATCCAGTAATTGTTTCTACTCTTCCATCATCCATTTTAATTGGGAAATTTACTTCTAATACTCTCATAGGATTTTTTAGTGTTTCGTAGATTTCTGGCTCAAGTCCTAATTTATCACATGCATTTTTAACTTGAGATTGTGCCATTTCAAAAACGTTTAAATCTTTTACTGACATTTTGAAAGCCCCCTTAAATATATTATTGTTATATGTACTCGCCATACTCAGAAAAACCATTTCCCGAGTTCACACTTAGATTATAGCATACTTCTTCCAATATTAGTATATCAAATTTCAAGTTTATTTTTTAACTTTTATTCACTATTTATTTTTATTATTAAACCTTTTCTGAATATTCAATTTATTCTTTAAATAGATTTATTATTTTTACCCATTGCATATAATGAATAAAGACTCCCTAAAATAGGCTCTAAAACACTTAGATACAGTGGTTTTTATTCTATTGAATACTACATAATATGAAAATATTCTACATATGTATAGATTCTAAATAGTTTTAGATATTTAGTTAAAATTTTCCAAATATTCGTAAATAGTAAACTTCTTTTTGCAATAAAATTTAAAATAAATATGATTGTTATATAGAAAGATATTTGTTATAATACTATTGAATATAAAATATACATATCAAGGAGGATTTTAAGATGGCATATAAAATTACTGACGCTTGTATAAGCTGTGGAGCATGTGAGGCTGAATGTCCAGTTAGCTGTATATCAGCAGGAGATGATAAATACGTAATAGACGCAGATACTTGTATAGATTGTGGATCTTGCGCTGGCGTATGTCCAGTTGACGCTCCTCAAGGAGAATAGTTTATTAAAAAGACTGATTTAGGAAAATCCCAAATCAGTCTTTTTTTATTAAAGAAAATAGTCTTGTTCTTGTTGTTATTGAACTCGTCTTTTTATTATATTAGTTTTCTTCCTTCATAAGGTATGAAAGTGTAAACAAACTCTCTGTTAGGTTAACATTCTCTACTATAACACCTTCTGGTACTACTAAATCTATAGGTGCAAAATTCCAAACTCCCTTAATTCCCGCTCTAATTACTCTATCTATAACCTCTTGTGCACCGTTTTTAGGTATACACATTACTGCGATATCTATATTGTTCTCTTTAATAAAGTCTTCAATAATATCTGGATCTAAAACATCGAATTCTCTAATTTTAAGCCCTATTATTCTTGGATTTGCATCAAAAAGAGCTTTTATCTCAAAACCTGCATTTCTAAATCCCGAATAATTTGCTATTGCTTGTCCTAAATTACCTGCCCCAATAAGTATCGCATTGTACTTTTTATCTAAACCTAGTATCTTACCAATCTCAGTGTATAGAGCTTCAACATTGTATCCATAACCCTGTTGGCCAAATCCCCCAAAATTATTTAAATCTTGTCTTATTTGTGATGCAGTAAACCCTATGATATCACTCAATTCCTTTGAAGATATTCTCTGTATATCTCTATCCAATAAGTCACCAAGATATCTATGGTACTTAGGTAATCTTCGTATAACTGCCATTGATATATTTTTGTTAGTCACACAATCACTCCTTCTTACAAATTTCTATTTCTTTATTTAAATCGTTTCATTGATAAAAACTAATATATATAAGCTTGATTATATTATATCAAAATATTATAATTTTAGATAGTTCAAGGAGGTGGAAATTTTATGATTGTTTTATCATGTAACAATCTTAGCAAAAATTTTGGCATAGAGTCAATATTTAAAAATGTAGATTTTACAGTCAACGATGGGGACAAAGTCGGTGTTGTCGGAGTCAATGGTACTGGAAAAACTACATTATTTAAGATAATCGCTGGCATTTATGAGTACGATACTGGTCATATTTATACCTCTAAAGATTGTGAAATTGGATATTTAGAACAAAATACTAATTTTAACTCAAACAATACTATATTAGAAGAAGTCTTAGAAGTTTTTAATGATTTGATAAATATGGAAAAAGAACTTAGAAAGTTAGAAAATAGAATCTCCGAAGAAAGTGTAACATCTAGCTCTACTATACTAGATAAATTAATGGATGAATACTCTCACAAGCTAGAGTTATTTTCTGATCTAAATGGTTATGGATATAAATCTGAAGCAAAAGGAGTCCTAAAAGGCTTAGGATTTAACGATATTGACTTTGACAAACAGATCAATGTACTTTCAGGTGGCGAAAAAACTAGAGTTCTTTTAGGTAAATTGCTACTTAATAAACCTACACTACTTCTACTAGATGAGCCTACTAACCATTTAGATGCAGATGCTATAGAGTGGTTAGAATTATTTTTAAGGCAGTATAAAGGAACAGTTTTGACAATATCGCACGATAGATATTTCTTAGATCAAACAGTTAACAGGATATTTGAGTTGAATAATAAGAAGCTTAAGCTTTACAACGGAAACTATTCCGACTTTATAGTAGCTTCAAAGACTGAGAAAGAAATAGAACAAAAGAAATACGAGGATCAGCAAAAAGTAATTAAAAAACAAGAGGAGTCGATAGATAGACTTAAGGCTTATGGTAGAGAAAAACACTTAAAAAGAGCTAGAAGTAAGGAGAAGGCTCTTGATAAAGTTGATTTGCTAGACAAACCAGATGCTGAAAGAGAAAAAGCTCGTATCAGATTTTCTCCATCTGTCCAAAGTGGAAACGATGTACTTGCTTTAAGAGATATATCTATGGGCTATGGAGAAAGAGTTTTATTTAAAGATCTTAATTTAGATGTATACCGCGGCGAAAAAATTGCTCTTATAGGTGCAAATGGTATTGGCAAATCTACTCTATTTAAGATAATAGACAACGAACTAAAACCATTGACTGGTTCAGTTAAATTTGGAACTAATGTACATGTTGCATACTTCCACCAGGAGCAAAAAACTTTAAATTTAGATAATACTATAATAGATGAGATTTGGGAGAACAACACTCACTTAACCCAAACCGCTATAAGAAGTATGTTAGGTGCTTTCCTATTTAAAGATGAAGATGTGTTTAAAAAAATTTTTACATTAAGTGGTGGTGAAAGATCACGTGTCGCAATACTAAAGATGATACTTTCAAATGCTAACTTACTTCTTTTAGATGAGCCTACCAATCACTTGGATATAGACTCAAAAGATGTACTAGAAGAAGCCCTTTCAAGTTATACTGGTACAATATTTACAATATCTCACGACAGATACTTTATAAATACAATCGCCAGTAAAATACTGGTTTTAGATGAAGAGGGAATAACCGAATACCTTGGAAACTACGACTACTATGTAGACAAGAAAAGACAAATGTCCGAAATGAGTGTAGTTGAAGAAGAACCTGAAAAAACAAAAACACAAATAAAAGATGAAAAAAGAAAACAGAGAGAGCAAAGAGAAATCGAGAAGAAATCGAGAATTGAAATACAGAACATAGAAAAAGAAATTGAGAACTTAGAAAAACAAATAGAATACTTTGATGAGATGCTCTGTCAAGAAGAGGTCTACTCTAATCCAGATAAAGCTAAAGATGTAAATCAAGAAAAACACAACAATGAAGAAAAGCTTTCTTCACTGTACGAAAAATGGGAAGAACTAATATAATATTAGCTCCTTCTACAACACTTTAAACTAACACGAAAGTGGTGATTTATTGAATTTAGGATTATCATTAAACACAGAAAATAAAAAGTTCTATAAAATTTTATTCTTCTTATGTATACCAATAATTATTCAAAATCTAATTTCCGCATCTGTAAATGTAATTGATACAGTAATGGTAAGTAGTTTGGGCGAAACCTCAGTTGCGTCAATAGGCATTGCAAATCAAATCTTCTTTCTATTTAATATGTCTTTATCAGGTGTAACGGGTGGAGCTAGTGTATTTATTTCACAGTTCTATGGTAAAGAAGATACAAATAATATAAAAAAAGTTGTTGGACTTAGTTGCGGATTTGCACTAGTTCTATCTTTATTATTTTTGATTCCAGTATCATTAAAACCAGAATTGATAATACACATTTTCTCATACGATCAAGAAGTTGTAAGAATATGTAAGGATTATTTCAGCATTGTTATTTTTTCTTATCCACTTATTGCGATAAGTACTGTATTTAGCACTGGATCTAGAAGTATTAGAAATCCAAAACTTGGTATGATATGTAGTTTATTCGCACTTATTGCAAATATTATCTTAAACTACGGCCTTATTTTCGGAAACTTAGGAATGCCTAACCTTGGTGTTAAGGGAGCTGCTCTAGCTACTGTTATAGCAAGGATGGTTGAAATAATATTAATACTATTTTATGTATACATTCATAAAAAAAATTATGCACTTAGATTTGGATTTACAAATATTAAATCTATAACTAAAGACTTTACAAGTAAATTTTTATCAAAAAGTATACCGATCTTCTTAAACGACTCTGCGTGGGCTTTTGGAACAGTTTTATACGCTGTTGCATATTCAAAGGCTGGAACCTCCGCAATAGCATCTAGTCAAATAGCCACTACTACTGGTAACTTCTTTTTAATGACTTGCGTATGTATAGCTTCAGGTGGAGGAATTATGCTTGGAAATGAGCTTGGTGCTGACAATATAAGAAAGGCTCTAGTGTATGCAAAAAAATTCTCTATCTTAGTTATTATTGCAGGAATAATTATGGGCGGACTTTTGATTATAAATGTACCATTTTTACTAAAGATGTTCAACGTGACTGAAGTGTTAGCTCCTAATATCATAAAAATATTCCTTATCTTAGGAATTTTGATGCCACTTAAAGCATTTAACACCCTAATGATTATAGGTATACTTAGAAGTGGCGGAGATACTAAATACGCACTGATTTTAGAGCAAGCTAGTATATGGTTTGCCGCTTTACCACTTACATATTTTGCAGCATTTAGTGGATACCCTATATACATTTTATTTTTACTGACTTATTTTGAAGAATTAATAAAGCTTATATTTGGACTTCCGAGGGTTTTATCTAAAAAATGGGCTTCCAATATTGTAAATGAAATGGATTAAATTATTTGTATATAATTTTATGTGAATTTACGAAAAAATAAAAAATAGCCGGTTTCCTTATAACGTTAAGAAACCGGCTTTTTATATGATTTATATATTTTAAAATGTGTATTCTACATGTATTTATCTTGTCTAAAATATTACTTAAATTTCTTTTTATTTTTATAGTGTTTCATTAATCATTTATTTTATGAATTTAAAATCAATTCTAAGAATTTATACTTAATTATACTTACTCTATACTTATATTACCTCTTATATATGATTATAATTAAAATCAAACATGATAACTTTACTAAAATTTTTCTTTTGTTAATCCCTTTTCTACATTCATCATTTGTATTCACTTTAATAGTATTATTCTGCATTTAAATAGTTTATTGTTATTTTAATATTTTTCTGTATTATTCTATATTTCATCCACAATTAATCTTTTACAATTATATAACCTGTTGTAGTTTTTCTTCCCATATTGTTTACTCTATTATAATATGAAGAGTCACTCTCATTATTATTTCTTGGAACATACACATCAAATCTATTTACAGTTCCAAAGTATCTCTTATTTCCTGTATCTTGGACCACTTTATGTCCATGGTCGTTTATATATAAATCAGTTCCAAAATCCAAGAAGTTATTTGCCACTGTCTTGCTATTCATATCAACACCTGAAGCTGTTTTTAATCCATAAGGCCCATTTTCACAAGCAAGACTGGAATAGTAAGTAATCTCACAAACTATAGGCTCTATCTTTTTTATATCTACACCAAGTTCTTTTTCCAGATCTTCTCTAACCTTTAAAAGTTTATATTCTTCACTATTTTTGTATTCATTTAAGCCCTTTTGTAAAACAGCACTTACTTCTGAGACTATATGTGTTTGTCCTTTTTTAAACATCTCATCATCCACTTTTATTACTGATGTATCTGTTTCTGCGTATATCGTCACCGTTACTAATAAAAATAGTAATGTACTAACTAAGACCCACAATATCTTTTTTCGAATAAAAATCACTCCTTATAAATTTTTTTATCTATTAAAGTTTCTCTTTTTTTGACTAATGGGATATTGTTTTTGCTCGATACTTTAATAGTTTATTGCAATATATCTATTTTTTCAACATATTTCTTAATTTCTGCTTTTAATTTATGGCTTTTTTTGTCGTTTTTTTAACTTCTATATTAATCACTCTTCTATATCTATATTCCAGTAATCCACCAATTATTACTCCAATAAATAGCAATATTACATTAGTTAATATTATATTCTTCATGCACCCCTATTGTACCTCTTTACTTAGGTTTATTAATTTATTTTGTATTGACTCAATCTATTTATATAAATTTCAAGTTCTTTTTTATTAACTTTATATTGGATTTTTTATTAGCCTTATTTATATTGTTTTTGTAAATACTATTGGGATTATTTACATTCAAAACTTTTTCCTCAAATTATATTTTTCCTTTCATTTTTGTAAAAAGAACTCTTCATATAACATTATCAATTAGCAGCGTTTACACAGACTTTTTTTGCTTATTTTATATTTTTTCGGTAAGAGTTCTGAATTTTCCTATGTTTTTTAATAACAGTTCCATAATATTTTATTTATTAAAATTAAATTTATTTCAACACATAAAAAACAGACTCTTTCTTTAAAAGAAGAATCATTTTTTTATTTAGAAAACTGATGCAATTAATATTTATTGCATCAGTTAAATTCACCATATTTTTTTCTAAAAATTATATATTATTTTATCGATTACATTCATTTTCTAAATCTTTATTTTTTATTTTTCTATTTTTAGTTTTGGTATTTTCACATTCTTTTTCAAATGTTTTATTTAACCAATTAATATTTTGTTTATTTGAATAATATAAAAGTTTTCCTTTATCAATTTCCAACTAGTTGCTCTGTCATATTTTTATAAAAACAAATACTAAAAATATCATAATAAAATCTATTCTTTGAATTGCTATAATTGTATTATACTATTTCATCCTTAATTGATTCTACTACATTGCTTTTTTTAACGCATGTTGAAGAAAAATAATACGATAAGAAAATAGATATAATTATAAGCGTAGTATACATTAGAATTACTCCTACTGGAAAAACAACTATAAACTCAGCCCATGTGATTAGCGTTAATCTTAGCATATACCAACAAATAAATAATAATATTGGGATACTGACAATAATAGGTGTTACAGCGAAGAATATACCTTCTAGCATCAATACTTTATTTAATCCCTTTGGTGTTAATCCTACTGACCTAAGCATAGCAAATTCTCTTTTGCGTAGTCTAAGATTATTCGAAATGGTAGAAAAAGCGTTAAAAATACCAATTAAACCAATCATTAAGGCAACAGCAAAAACACTAATAGATATAGATTTTTGAACCAGTGCATCATTATTCTTTTCTTCCAAGAGACTCCATATACTAAAATCATCAGATCCAAGATAAGAATTACAAATCTTAGTTAGTTCTTTCTTTGTGCTTGTACTAGCCTCGTCACCGACCAATAAATCAATTGCTATAACGCTGTATTCAAGCATACGCTCTGGCATAAAATTACTAACTATTTTTTGATAGGTTTTCATAGGAACTATATAAGATACGCTGTATTTATTAGTTTCTAGATTACCTGGAGAAATCTCTGTAAAAGCTCCAACTTTAGCATTAAATTTATAATTTGTTTTCATATACTTCTCTACTTTTTCATTTAAAACTAGCTCATCACCCTCTTTTATATTTAACAATGGTATTTTTTGTGTAGCTTTTGAAACATCTGGTGTATGATATGTGCTATCTAACAATATTCCTGTCACTACACCATCGTGATAAAATTTTTCAGAATCAATACCAATTTCTTCACAATACTTTTTAAATGATTTATCGCTTAATCCAACTAAATTTGATATAATTCTATGCTTTCCTTTTTCATTCAATACATTATGTTTGAATCCTACTTCATCAAACCCTCCAGATTTAGCAAAAACATCTGACTCTTGTTTTGATGTTACATAGGTTGAAGTACGTACTTGTCTTCTAACTACACTCTCCTTAACCTCAGGCAGCGAAAGAATTTTATTTATCATCTTCTCACTTGGTTCATCAATAATATTTAGATTAACATCCATATCATATTTTGTTATTTGATTATTCTTTGAATTAGCTAAATTTAATATAGATATAATGCTAACATACCCCACTGTTAAGATAAAACAAATTGAAATAGATAGCACAGCCGTGCGTAAACTTCTTTTGTTAGCTGAAATTTGTACTCTTGCTAACTCACCTTCTATACCAAATATTTTATTAATTATTGGGTGGGATTTTTGTTTTTTTAATTTTATACTATTGCTATTTTGACGTATCCCAACAATAGCTGATACTTTCGCTACTTTTATCGCTGGTATATACGCCGATATTAAAACGGTAATCAATGAGATAATAATAGCAAAAACGACAACAACCCAGGAAAATGAAATATCTATCTTTCTAAAATGTTCTGTAGCACTAAGAATTTCATTAACTTTAAAAATAACCATATGGCTAAATAGATATCCTATCATGATACCTATTGGTAATTGAACAATCCACAGCACAAACCCTTCATAGAGGACAGAACACTTAATTTGCCTTGGAGTTGCTCCTAAACTTTTTAGGATTCCTAGTTGCTTAATCCTGCTATTAGCAGATAAAGAAAATGCATTATAGATAATAAGAATAAATGCTCCCATAACTAGTAAAGTCATTATTATTACGGTTGCTAGCACTAACATGAATTGAATATCTGTATCATTTTTATCGCTAATTCCATATAGATTTAATAAAGGTGTATTATAACGAACTACATAGTGTCCATATTCATCCTGAGTTAATCCCGCAGACTTAGCAATTTGAGGTAATGTCTCATAGATTTTACGAGGTTTCACCAAACGCATATAAACCGTAAGTTCATCTTTAGGTTGGATTTGTGAAGTTTCCAAGTATCCCATGGCAATATACCCAGGATATACAGATCCGTCAGAAATATCTAATTCTCCAACTATATTATACGTCTTAGTTTCTGTTGTCTTGAAAGTCTCGCCTGATCGTTTGTTATTTTGGGTTTTCATTATTTCATTACCCAACATACGATTACCTATAGGAATAGTCAGCTTATCACCAATTTTATACGAAGGATTATCCAAGAAGAATAATTTTGATACAACAATTTCTCCAGATTTTTTTGGAAGTCTACCTTCTGTAAGCGTATCTTTCATACTCATATCCGACCAAAAATTTGCATCTCCATCTCTCATTAATAGATATGGGCGTTTTGTATTGGAACATTTAGCAGTAATCCACTGTCCTTTAACCATAGTGGTTTCAACCGCTTGGTTTTCTGTTACATATTTTAATTTATCACCTTTTATAGATTCATATAATTCACCATGCCAATAACCTCCCTTTTCAATTGTTGAGGTTACTTTTGATTCCCATAAAGTATGTACAAATATACATAGTGAACATAAAAGTGCTGAAGCAATTGTAATAGCAACTATTATAGAAATTGTATGTCGCTTATTCTTTTTCAAATGGTGATATGTATATTCACTCATGATATTCATTACTTAATCACCTCATCTGACACAATCTTACCATCATCTATTCTAATCATTCTATCTGCTGATAATGCAATTTTTTCGTCATGAGTAATTATTAAAATAGTTTGATTGTACTCTTTATTTGAAATCTTTAACATCTCAAGAATACTTTCAGAATTTTTTCTATCAAGGTTTCCAGTGGGTTCATCTGCTAGAATAATGCAAGGTCTATAAATCAATGAACGAGCGATAGCAACCCTTTGCTGCTGACCCCCTGAAAGTTGGTTTGGTAGATGATTAAGCCTTTCATTTAAACCAAGCATTTTTACAATCTTTTCAAATTCTTTTTTTTTGGGATTTCTGCCATCTAATAGCATAGGTAATAATATGTTTTTTTCAACAGTTAAAGTAGGTATAAGATTGAAAAATTGATATATTAGCCCTACTTTTCGTCGGCGAAATAAAGCCAATTTAGTTTCATCCATTGATGAAATATCAGTGTCATCGATATATATTTTTCCTTTTGTAGGTTGATCCACTCCACCTAACATATGTAGGAGTGTTGATTTTCCTGATCCACTTGCTCCAATTATTGAAACGAACTCTCCTTTGTTTATTTTTAAATTTAAATTATCCAATGCAGTAACCTTTGTGTCCCCCATTCCATAGGTTTTTGTCAGATTTTCAGTTCTTAGTATTTCCAAAGTATTCTCTCCTTTACTTATTAGTTCATATCTTCAAAGAGTTTATGATTTTACTGTGCATTTCTTTGATTAACTTTATTTTACTTTTTCTATCTTACATCTTGGTGACAGTACTAATTAATTTATATAAAACTTTATTATAAATTTTGCTCCTCCTGTATCTTTATTTACAGCAATGATTTCACCATTTTGTTTTTTAATTATTGACATTGAAAGAGCAAGTCCTATTCCCACGCTATCCTTGGATGAATTTGCACCCTTATAAAATCTAGTAAAGAGGTGAGGAATATCATTCTTATCAAATCCTTTACCATTATCTTCAATTATTATTTGTGTACATATAGGATTTTGTTTATAACCTATAGAGATTTCTCCACCATTTGGTATTTGCTCAGAGCAATTTTTGACTATATTAAGAATGGCTTCACTATTCCAATGGAAATCCCCATTAAAAAATAGATCACTATTGTCTTTAATAAAAAGTTGTTGTTGTTTACTCTCTATCATTAAATGTAGAGGCTCAACAGCAACACATACCAATTCATAAATATTTATAGGTTTATATTCCAATATCATTGCATCTGCATCGATTTTCGAAAGTATTAACAATGACGACACTAAATAATTTAGACGCTGTATCTGTACTGAAACACTTCTAATATATAAGGCTTCATCCCCTTCAATATGGCTACCTTCTAACAATTCAATCATCAATGACATGGACGTAAGTGGAGTTTTAAGTTGATGGGATATATCTGCAAGATTATTAGATAGATTTTCTTTTTCTTCTCTTTCTCTTTCCCGACTTTCTCTAAGCATCATAACAATTTTATATAATTCATCCTCTAAAATTGAAAAATCGTCTTCTTTATTCTGAGTCTTCATTCTATAAATTCCTTCATTTATGTCGTAAAGATATTCTGCTAAATCATCTATACGTTTACGCTTTATAATATATGAAACTAATAATGATCCTCCAAAATAAAAAAAGAGTCCTGTAATTAGTATTACAACCCCCTTAAGTACTTTGCTAAATCCTTGATGAATATTAAAAATAACTTTAGAATCTTCAATATAACCATATTTCTCTAATATTTCTTTACCTTTATTTGTATCTATTTCATTTTTCTTTTTTAGTGACGATACCAAGTCTTGTTCAATATCAGAATTAGCATTAGCACCAACCGCTATAAGTTGTGCAGTTTTTTCATAAAACAGATTCTCTGATTGTTTGTAAATAAAAACACCAAATATAACACACAATAACGTTATATATATAAAACTAGTAAACGACCATATTTTCATACTTTTTTTAATCATATAAACTTTAATCCTCCAGTCTATAGCCTATTCCTCTCACAGTTTTAATAAAAGAATCATCTTCCAACTTGTCTCTAAGGCGCTTTATAGCTACTGATAACGTATTATCATTTACAAATTCTCCATGAACATCCCATATCTTTTCCAATAAGATAGTTCTTGTGACAGTCCGATTTTTATTCTCTAATAATTGTAATAATAGATTATACTCATTAACTGTCAAATCTACTTCATGCTTATTTTTATACACTCTTGATTCTGACTTTATTACTTTAATATTGTTACACCATAAAATATCTTCTTGAATTTGCTGTTTAAGAGTTCTTCTTAAAACAGCAGTAATACGAGATTGTAAAACGCTTAATTTAAAAGGTTTTGTAATATAGTCATCTCCCCCCATATCTAGCCCTTTTATCATAGTACTTTCTTCATCTTTGATAGTAAGAAAAATAATAGGTACATCTTTAATCTCTTTTACATAACAGCAAAAATCAAATCCTGATCCATCAGGGAGATTCAAATCTAGTAATATTAAATCTATATCATTATTAAAAAGTTCCTTTCCTTTTTTTAAATTTTCCCCATGAATAACCTTATAATTATTTTTCGATAAAAATGATTTGATTCCAAAAGCAATCGTATCGTCATCTTCAATTATCAAAATTGTAAACATTCATTTGTCTCCTTAATTTTTTATAGATTTTGATTTTTTTAACAACAATATAGCCCCTGTACCAGAAAATACAGATTCTACTTCATAGTGATTTTTGGTTTATAAAGTTTGTAACATCTTGTTAATCTCAGGATCATCTTGTACAATTAATATCTTAATCATCCTTATACTCCTTATTTAGTTTTATACATAAAGTTAGCATTTATAGCTTAAATATAGATTATAGAAATAGGACTAAAGTCCCTGTAACTATACATCATTATAAATGGTAAAAAAGTTTGTTATTTGCATAAAAAGACCCCTCTATTTTCAGTAAATTGACACTAAAGATAAGGAGTTCTCTTAGATTATTTCACAAAAATTTGGTTAATATAAATTAATATTTTAAAATCTATGTGATTTAATTTTTATATTATTTTGTATATCAAAATTATCGCTCTTATCAGGAGTGATCATATAAAGTCAGGAGTAAGTCGCCAAACGTATTACACTCCTGGATTTTTATCATTTTATTTAATATTTATTTACTTAAATTTGAACAAGTTTCTTTATTAGTATATATTATTTAATTATATTAGATGTAGATGTTTTAATTTGCAAATCATTAAATATATCACTATTTAGTTTAGAATTTTATACCTATCTATCACCAATCTTAAGATTAGGTACAGCATTTAAGCTCATATCATCACGAAAACCATTTATATAATTATAATAACCAGCACATCCAATCATAGCGGCGTTGTCAGTACATAGAATAAGAGGCGGATACTTGATATCTATTTCTGTTCCCTTAGAAACTTCCACAATTTTTTCTCTAAGTCTAGAATTTGCGGCAACCCCACCAGACAATGTAATAGTATCGTATCCTTTGTCTTTAGCTGCCTTTATAGCCTTATTTGAGAGAACTTCTACAACAGCTTCTTGAAAAGATGCAGCTACATCTTCAACTACAACATCTTCATTTTTCATTTTCTTTCCATTTAAATAATTTAGAACTGAAGACTTTAGCCCACTAAAACTAAAATCGTAACTATCATCAATATAAGCTCTAGGAAAATCTATTGCTTCTTTATTTCCATTTTTAGCTAGTTTGTCTATAATAGGGCCACCAGGATATCCAAGATCCATCGCCCTTGCGATCTTATCAAATGCTTCTCCTGATGCATCATCCCTAGTTCTTCCGAGAATTTCGTATTTGCCGTAGTCTTTTACCTCAACCAAGTGAGTGTGCCCACCAGACACTATAAGAGTTATAAAAGGAGGTTTTAATTCTAAGTGCTCAATATAATTTGCACTAAGATGTCCTTCAATATGGTTTACTCCTACTAGAGGTATTCCTAAAGTAAATGCTAGAGATTTTGCATAAGAAAGCCCAACTAAAAGTGCTCCAACAAGACCAGGTCCATATGTAACTGCTACAACATCTATATCTTTAAATCCAACTTCAGCTTTATCTAAAGCTTCCTGAACTACTATATCGATATTCTCTACGTGTTTTCTAGAAGCTACTTCCGGCACAACTCCACCAAATTTTTTATGCGTTTCAATTTGTGTAGAGATGATATTTGCTAGAACTTCTCTTCCATTTTTTAAAATTGCTACTGCAGTTTCATCACAACTGCTCTCAATAGCCAAAGTTATAATATCCTTCATTATTTACACCTCTTTTAACTGATTCCACATTATTATTGCATCTTCGCGATTGTTTGAATAATATTCATTTCTAATTCCGGCAATTTTAAATCCATATTTTTTGTATAAATTTTGAGCTACAATATTAGATTTTCTGACTTCAAGAGTCATCGCTATAATTTGATTTTCTTCACAAAGCCCTATAAGTTCTTTCATAATTCTATCGCCAATTTTTCTACCTCTATAATCATTATGGACAGCTATACTGTTTATATGGCATTCGTCTAAAATGAACCATGTACCTACATATCCCACAACTTTATCGCCAATCTTTGCCACTAAAAAATGGGCTAAGTTATTTGATAGCTCTTTTGTAAATGATTCTCTACTCCAGTAGTCTTCAAAACAGTCTCTCTCTACTTCAAACACACCGCTTATTTCTTCTTGTGTCATTTTTACTATTATCAATCCGTCGTTTTCGATCAAATCTTTATTTTTATTGCCTAACTCATTATCTCTATTTTCTATCCCACTAAACTTATCATTATTATTAAGCTTATCATCTATCATATTTATACCTCTTTATTTTTCTGTTCATATTGTATTTCTGCTTGAGATTTCTTTATATACATTGGTTTTATATCGTAGCAGTTATATATATCTTTTCCTAGTTTATATTTATTTATAGCTGATAAACATATACTACTTCCTTTTGAAACATTGTATATACTATCGCAAACTGTTGCGTTTTCCATATTCTTAAATTTATCTGAGTATTTATACACCGCTTCACCCAAAATAACGTACTCTTCATTGCTATTCTTTATCTCTTCAACCAATGCGTCTACTTCTTTTATTTCAATATCTTTTTTAACATTTAAACTATCCTTATTATCAGTCTTATTGTATTTATACTCTGCAGAGTAAACTTGATTCTTTTGAGCATCTAGAATAGGTACAATAATTTTTTTAGTTAGACTTGCATTTTCTGCTAGTGATTCTAAAGAATTTACAGCAACTATAGGCACATCGTTTACATGAGAAATTGCTTTAGCTGTAGACACACCTATTCTTATCCCAGTAAACGATCCTGGTCCTATACAAACTGCCAATAAATCCATATCATTTATATCTAAATCAGAAATTTTAAGCATACTCTCTATCATTACCATCAGTTTTTGCGAATGCGTCTTCGTATCGTTAACCACAAATTCACATATAAGTTTATCATCCTCTATAACTGCTATGCTAGCTGCCATAGAAGATGTATCAATTCCTAAGACCTTCATTATTTTAACAACTCCTCAACAATCCTAGTATACTCTTCTCCTTTTGGAGTTAGTATCATTTCTCTTCCATCTTCTACATATTTTAGTTCTATTGTTAAGCGCTCTTCTGGCACGATATCTTCTATTAGATTTGCCCACTCGATTATACACACTCCATCTGAATTTATATATTCATCATAACCAATATCGTACATTTCTTCACTACTTCCAATTCTATACACATCGAAATGATACAACGGAATTCTTCCGTCGTATTCGTTAACTATTGTAAATGTCGGGCTTGTTACATAATCACAAACACCAAGACCTTTTGCAAGGCTCTGTGTGAATGTAGTTTTTCCTGCACCTAAATCACCCAACAAACATATTATACTCCCTTTTTTAACTATCTCACCAAGTTTGTATCCAAAACTTTTCGTTTCTTCCTCATCTTTAAGGTACACTTTATACATTTGTCCATCTCCATTATTTATATCAACTTTTAATTATTGTACTCATTTATCGCTATATTAATTATTATATAATAATATCCATGTATTATAAAGTTCTTATACTGTTATTATAATGTTGTTATAAATTCAAATCTTTTTAAGGTACATATTATTGTTAAATATTAAACTATCTTTTTTATAAAATTCGTTATATAAAATTATTAGTTATTTTTTTAACCTTCTTGTTAATCATTTTCATTATTTAATTATTGCTTTATTCTACACTTCAGTCTGCCCTTATAATAATTTTTAATCTTTTAAAAATACTATACAAATAAAATAATAATAACCTACTGCCCCTAAACGTATACATATATTAGGAAAGGTGGAGATAATAATATGTTTGACCCTAGTGTAGTTGATCCAAGGATTTCATTGCTATTAAATGTCTCAACAAATCATGCAGTTGTAGGACATATAATACAGTACAATCTAACAGTATACAATAAAAGCAAAACAACCATAGATAACGCAGTTGTAATTGATGAACTCAATCCATGTTTTAGGTTTGTAGATGGAAGTGTAAAAATTGATTCTATTGAATATAAAGATGCAAATATAGTTTCAGGTATTAAAACTGGACCTATAGATCCTAAAGCTAAAAAACTAATAACTTTTAATGTCGAGGTTGTAAGTTCTGATGAGAATTGCAATGCCATGACTACAAATATTACAGTTTTCTATAATTATAACTCCAACGATCAGAAAAATGCTTTTAATGGAAAGGTAATAGCTAGCCCACTAACTATAATGATCCATGATAATAATATCCAAGTAAGTAAAAGTTCTAGTTCAAACAGCGCTTCATTAAACGATATTATAAAATATACTATACTTTTAGAAAATAATAGTCATTTAGAAGCATATGATGTTCTACTTGAAGATAACAACCCCAATTCTACTAGTTTAATAAACGGTACATTTACTGTAAATGGAACAGTTATAGAAAATGTAAATTTAAATTATGGTGTGAACTTGGGTAATATAGCCGTTGGTCAGAGCATACTAGTCGAATATCAAGTACGAATTTTAACCTCTGATTGCAATGGTATTATCCAAAGTAGCTCAAGTACAACATACAATTACTTTTTACCGAACGGATATGTAGGAGCGCATATATGTTATTCAAATATAATAGAAATAAGTTTAAATCTAAGCTACACAAAAAAATTTATCTTAGATAATTCTATTTGTCTACCAAAACATTTTCCAAATATTGATCATGTAAATTGGATGACTGGAGATTTGATTATATCAGATTGGAAACCGATAAACTCTACAAGATGTAATTCAATATCTCCAAATATTATAAATGGAGTTAGACTACTAGTAACTGGTAAAATACTATATGACTTTGGCTATTCTACAACAAATTCAAATGAGGAAATAAAAGTTGTAGGAATAGAGACACCCTTTGAAGGAACAATTGTATTACTTTGTGAATACACGAGTGAAAATGCAATACAAGTAAATGGATGTATAACAGATATTAAATACCAGTCCTCTGATGACAGATGTGTAGTATCTAAAACTTACATCGAGCTAACCGCTGATATATCACACTAAGCAAAGTTATAAAAAGCAATATTAATAATTATTATTAGGACTCTAATCGGTCTCTGCTTCACTATCCAAAGCCACTTATCAACTTGCAGAAATATATTGATATATCTCTATTATTAATACTTTTAATTATACAATAAATTTTATTATTCATCTGCAAGTTGACTTTTTATGGTTTTGTTAGATCCATCTATAGGCTTTAAGCCTCCATACTCTGTAATCAATTTATTACAAATTAATCCATTCGATAGACTAGTAGCCTTATTGTTGTTATAATAACAACAAAGATAAATATAATATAACAAAGGGGATGTTTATAATGAAAAGCAATAACTTAGATCCAACAAGTTCTAAAGTTAATTGGAAAGGTGTTTTTGGTGTTGCTTCAGTTTGGTTTGGTGCTCATGTCGGTGGGGGGTTTGCTACTGGTAATCAGACAATGAATTTCTTTGTTAAATCAGGCTGGTATACGCTTTGGATGCCAATCTTAATTATTGGAATCATAGCTTTAGTTTATAGAGAAACAATGTTGATGGCTAGAAATTATAAGGCATACGACTATAGAACACTATCTAAAAAACTATATGAGCCTCACGATAAAGTTCTCTCTATTGTTTTCGAAGTCTGCTATATAATTATCGTACTACTTGCAACAGGTGGATCGATTGCAGGTGCTGCTGCTCTATTTAGCGACTTTGGCTTAAGTTATAATTTAGGTGTTGTAATAACTGGAACTATACTATTCATACTAACAATCTTTGGAGCTAATCTTATAAGAAAAGCTTCCACTCTTATGACAGTTATAATTGTTATCTGTCTAACTCTAATCTGCTATATAGGAATAACTGTAAACTCTGGTAATTTCATAAATTTAACTACAACAGGATACGCAACTGAATCAATTTGGAACGCACTTTGGCTAGGTCTAAAATACGCTGGATTCCAAGCTATCGTTTGGTCTATCATTATAAGCGTATGCCAACCTCTTAAAACAGATAAAGATATTAACAATACAACTATTGTAGGTTTTATTCTAAACAGTGTAATGATCATTTTAAGCTGTATGATGCTATTTGCATGGCTTCCAGGAACTTCTGGAGAAACTCTTCCAATTCTTTATATCTGTAAACAGTTAGGTCAAGATTGGCTAGTTCTAGTATATACATTTGTACTTTTACTGGCGTTTATTTCTACAGGTATAAGTTGTGTATTTGGCGCTATTACAAGATTTGAAAACCTTATAAAGGTTCCAGAAAACATAACTGTAAAAAGAGGTCTACTATCTTTATGTTGTATGGTATTATCAATGGCTATATCACTTTTTGGACTTACAGCTATAGTTCAAATAGGTTATGGATATACTGGAGTACTAGGAATATTTGTAGTAATCATACCAGTACTGACTGTTGGGCATATGAAAAATAAAAAGTTTAAAAAGGAACATCAAAACGTTGTAGAAGAGGAAATATAATAAAATTAAATAGAAATGAGTTTTTCAACAAATCACACAATATATTTATCTTTGAAAATATTAAATATAAATAAATAGATACATTTTTTAATTAAATTAATTTTGCTAAATGAGCTTATCTTACAATCGAATTAAGATAAGCTCATTTATTTTATCTAGTAATATTTAATTCATCGAGATATTTACAAATTTAACTATCCTCTAATTTTTACAACAATATATAAATAAAGGGGATATGTAAATATATATCGCTTTTTCAGCATATATTTCTAGCATATTAATACAAAACTGTATTATATACATTCTTTCTTTCCTTTTCCTAAACTATATAACTTTTGGTAAACATTTTTTTAGATATTTTTAAATTATAATTTTACACATATAAAAAAGCCTCTCTCAAAAGCAAGTTTTCAATACTTTTGAGATAAGCTCTTTATATTCTTTATATTATATTTACATACTCTTATATACTAATATTTGTTGTTGATTATATGTCCCATTTTCTTAAATAAAACCACACTGCATATTGACAACAATGTCCCTTTTAATATGTTGAATGGAACTATCATCCACATTACAAAGCTAAATAAGTCTGTTATTCTGTGGTTTATAACTGATCCTAAATTTATTATAGCATCAAGTCCCATAAGTTGACCGTAAAATGGAAGAGTTATAAAATAGTTAACTACAGCCCCAACAACAGTCATTGCCAATGTTCCTAAAATGATTCCTGCTATTACGCCCTTGATGTCTGTACTTTTCTTGTAAATATAGCAAATCACAAACACGTAAACCCCGCCAATTAAAGCATTTGCTATCTCTCCTACTCCACCAGTTGTAGTCGCTGTTATTGCGTGTACTATATTTTTGACAACTACTATCCCTACACCCACTATAGGGCTAAAACTCATGCCCCCCAATATTGCGGGTATATCAGATATATCTATTTTTAGAAAATCTGGAAAAATACCTGGTATTGGCATCTCTATATACATAAGAATAAATGATATAGTAGATAAAATTGCCATCATAACTAGTGTTCTAGTTTTTAATGAAGTTTGTCTATTGACTGTGTTTTGATTATGCATCGTAATTCCCCCTAATTTAAATTTATTAGGAAAAATAAAAAACTCGAAGGTCTTTATCTTCGAGTATATGAATCCGCTTAAAACAAAATAACTTGTTTTTAAGCTTTTCCAATCTCTTCTCTCATCCAGACTTTACTGTCGGCTTTGGAATTTCACCAAATCAACTACTCCATGGTAGGTCGCGGGCTATCACCGCCGGTAGGGAATTTCACCCTGCCCCGAAGATCTTCTATATTTAATATTTTCCTTACATATACTATGATAGTTACTTTTTTATTTAAAGTCAAGTAGTTTTAGCTTTATATTCGTATATATAGAATATAACAAAATAACAAAATATTGGTAAATATAAAAGACACATTAAAATGTATCTTCCGTAATTATTTATTTTAATCTTTTTTCCTCTGTTGTTTTATATTTCTGTAAATATCTGGTATGTATAGCATTACATATAATATAGCAAATAAAGTTGTAAGTATAGGACCAAAACCTAAAAATACTCTTTATATTCTTAGATATCTATTTTAAATTGACAATAGATATTAGAATTCATATAATGTGTAGTATAGGAGGTGTCAAAATGAAAGAATGTTTATATGCTAGTTATTTAAAATTCAATAAATATTCCATTTCTGTTTTTGATAAATAGATTTCTATCAATGGATAACAATATATTATTAAGAATATATTGAGGTAGAAATTATTATATCCCAATACAGAAAGGAATTAATAGTATGAATAATAATGTAGTTAACAGATTAAATTCTTCAAAGGTAAGTAAAGCAGTAGGCAACTATACACATATTACAAAGATAGAACCTAATGCAACGTTCTATACGTTCTCTGGACAAGTTGGAGCTGACTTAGATGGCAATTTTCCTGAAGAATTTAATCAACAAGTGAATAATACATTTTTAAATATATCAAATTTATTAAAGAGTATCGATTTGACACCGGATAATATAATAAAAGTAAATATATGGGCTATAGAAGAAATTGACTGGGATTACTTTTATCAAGTGTATGAAAGATTTTTTAAAGAACCTTATCCCTCGATGACAGTTGCGTATGTTAGTGCTTTAGGGTTAAAAGAGATAAAATTAGAAATTGAAATCTGGGCAGCGAAATAATTTTATCTTGTATACCCAATTTAAATATTCTATTTAATAAAATGTCCTCATAGATAAAAACGTTCCTTTAACTTATACTATTATCTATATAACATTTTTCGAATCAACATTATTAAGTCAACATAAGGCAGATACTTTAGATAAAGTATCTGCTTTTTTATATTTAAAATTAATAGTTATATATATTTTTTAAAGTATACTATTTAATATTTAGATATTTTTTAAAGACATACCTTTTTTACTTTTGGAACACCTTTTTAGGTTTTTTCAAGTCCTTTAACTGAGATTGCGAGGTTACTTATTTTATTTCCCTCCCAATTTTTTCATGATGCTTTCATTAAGATTTTTACGCAAATTAGCAGTGTAAGTTTTGGCATTTTCCAACAGTCCATCACAGAAGGAGGCCACATCTTCACCGGTGATTTCCAAAACTTTTTTGCCATCTGATGCACCCGCTTCGAATAAATCAATTAATTCATATTGAACTTGCAACATATCATATCCATCACCTGCAGTAAATTTCCACATATAATCTTGGATTTTTCCATATACAAATTGGTAATCTTTCGGAAATTTTTCCACCCTTGCCATCATTGCTTTATACTCTCTTTTATCTCCGATCATTTTTTTCAATAAATCTAACATTTTATTTCTCCTCCTTTAAAGAGTTAATTTTTGATGATACAAAATCCCATTTTTTCCAAAATTGCTCTAGTTCTTTTTGTCCTGCATCGTTAAGAGAATAAAATTTACGAGGCGGACCCATTTCTGAAGGTTTTTTCTCAATATTTACCATCTTTTTCTTTTCCAGCCGTATCATAATGGTGTAGACTGTACCTTCAACAACTTCTGTAAACCCTAAGTCATATAGGCGGCGAGTAATTTCATAGCCGTAAGTGTCACCTCGGCTAATAATCTCCAAAACACAACCTTCCAACGAACCTTTTAACATTTCTGTTAAGTTTTCCATTTAACCACCTCCCAAAAATATACCGTTATTAAGTTAGTATAAATATATATTAACAAAATAGCCTTGCTCAAAATTATTTGAATGAAATGTTATTAAGCTACTAAGTGATACATATATTCTGTATCACTTAGTACTGGTATATTGTAACACTAGGTAGTGGATATATCAACTATTTTATAAATATTTTTGACTAATTTGTATTACTGATATATAGCGCTACTTAGTATACATTGTAAAACTTAGTATTGAAGGAATAATTGTTATGATTTCGTGTTATGAATATGTTTTCATTATTAATATTAATTTCTATATGTTTTTGACCTAATTGTTATCTGTTATTTATCTTTGTTTCCTTACCTAAACAACCACAACTTTTTATATTTTTACCATAGATAGCAGTTAACATTATGTCACTAAATAAGTAGTATCTAGTCAAGAGATTTATTGTAACGTGTTCTACTTTCGCCTTCTGGTTTATTTCTTAACTCTTAGATCCAATTTAAAATATATCTCTAACTTTTAAGAAATCTTCTCCTAGCTCTTTCTGCATCGCCTCTTTAAAAATACCAGCATTTTTATAAAAGTACATATCATGTCTAACACACTCTGTAGCTAATACTATCATAGGTCTGCTCTGTGTCCATATGACTTCTACTGTTAAGTCGCTTATAATTTGCCCAAATACTACTTCTTTCATATCTGATACAAGTGTAATCCATCTTCCACCCATCTCTTTTAATTTTTCTTCTACTAACCCATGTCTACAGTATTTTTTTAATGGAACCTCTGATTTTTCATCATTGCTAAAATATACGATACCCATTCTTATCCCTTTGTCTTCTAGTCTTTTGATCTCTGGTAAAAGTTTTGGTAGATCTTCTTCCCATATCTGTAGTAAGAGTTCACTCTCAGTTCTTTGAAGAATTTCTTTACATTTTGCAAATACATTTGAGTTCTGGCGAATATGCCATAGGTAATCTAAATCAGTATTTGATGGAAAATCTTTTAAAGTTGTTGTAAGTTCATCTAGTATATCGTTAGTTTCATTTTTCACTTTCTTCTCTATTTCATCTATAGGTACCGCAGCATATCTATTGTTGTTTTCTTCTTCTGCAAATAATATATAGCCTTTCATAGTCAAAGACTCAAGTATATTATATATTTTTGAACGCGGAACTGCAGAAATTTTGCTTGCTTCATATCCAGATGCACTACCATTTCTGAGCAGAGCTAAGTAAACTTTGGCCTCTGAATCTGTCAAACCAAGCTTATTTAATAAGGAAATCTCTTTATCAAACATATAATTTTAACCATCCTTTACTTTATTACTTCTATTTTAACATATTTAAATTTTTTCTAAAATAAAAGGCCTGACTACAAATACATTTATGTCAGACCTCAATATAATCTCTAATTATATATTTCTCAAATTATGACTACAATTATACTTTACCAAGGCTGCATAGCCCCGCCTTCTTCTGCCGGTCTACAATTCTTAGCAAATAAAGCAAGTAGACCCTTTGTTACTTTCGGCTCTGGTCGAACCCAATTTTCTCTTCTCTTTGCAAGTTCTTCATTAGTTACTTCCAAAGCTACTTCTGCTTTTGCAAGATCTACTACTACTACATCTCCATCTTCAACTAAGGCTATCACCCCTCCGTCAAAAGCTTCAGGAGAAACGTGACCAACTATGGCACCATAGTTAAATCCAGAGAATCTAGCATCTGTTACTAAACCTACGCTCGTATGTAATCCTTTGGCAACTAGAGCATCTGTAGAAAGCATTACTTCCTTCATTCCTGGTGCTCCTTTACATCCTTCATATCTTATAACTATTACATCTCCCGGTACTATATAACCTGATTCTATAGCCTCTAACGCATGGAAGTCATTATCAAATG
Source organism: Clostridioides mangenotii TR (assembly GCF_000498755.1). GTDB lineage: Bacteria > Bacillota > Clostridia > Peptostreptococcales > Peptostreptococcaceae > Metaclostridioides > Metaclostridioides mangenotii_A. The sequence continues at coordinate 66,058 of NZ_AXUS01000007.1, forward strand.
TCTTAGCTTTTCCTCTAAAGTACTTCATCTCTTTTGGTACTCCAGTAGGTCTGACAATTGCACCATTAGGAGATAAATTACCTCTAAGAACTTTAAGTCCAGGTTCATCAAATAGAGGATTTTCTAAACTTCTTATAATTTCAGTGCTATCTGCTTTTACATCTTTCAAAACATCTTTCCATGTATTTCCTAACATTGTAGGTACATCTGTGTAAAGTTTTTCTTCAAGCATCTTCATTACAACTGGAATTCCACCTGCATAGTGAAAATCGACAACCGTATAATCTCCACTTGGAATAACTCCACATATACATGGTATATCCTCAGCCAATTTATCGAAATCTTTCATAGTTATATCTATATCTAATTCTATCGCTATACTTAAAATATGAAGAACTGCATTTGTAGATCCTGCAACTGCCATGTCAACCATAATCGAATTTAACAGAGTCTCTCTTGTTATAAGGTCTGATGGTTTAATTCCCTTTCTAACAAGTTCAACTACATAGCTTCCAGCTTCTCTAGATTTTCTAATTTTTTGATTATCCGATGCCGGAATAGTACCCGTACCTGGAATCACTAAGTTAAATACTTCTCCTAACATCTGCATCGTATTTGCAGTTCCCATTGAAGGACATGCTCCATAAGATGGGCAAACATGCTCTTCCATATCTGCAAGTGATTCTTCACTGTCGCCTCTTAATACTGCAACATCAAGTTCAGCCTCTACTACCTTTTTACCACGATAGTTACCCGGTTGCATCGATCCACCTGTAACTATCATACTAGGTATATCAAGTCTAGCTGCTGCTATATACGTTCCTGCAATTATGTTATCGCAAGAAGCTACCATAACTAGCCCATCAAAATGATGAACTTTAGTTACAAACTCAATCGACATAGCTACTATATCACGACCAGCTTGTTCGTACTTTAATTCTTCTGCACCGTTGGCAACATTTCCACATGTCGCTGGAATTCCAAACTCAACAGGTATACCTCCAGCCGCCCAAATGCCTTGCTTTACAGCTTCTGTAATTTGTCTCAAGTGAGCGCTCCCCGGTGATCCTTCCATAAATGAATTTGCAACTCCAATATGAGGCTTATTTTTAATCTCGTTGTCTGTATACCCTGAAGCTTTTAACATTACTCTTCTGTGTGCAGCCTTAGGTCCATTCCAATATTCGCGATTACTTTTCATCCTAATACCTCCCCAACATACAAATTAATTTAAATTAATTCCACTCTGTTCCAACGCCATCAGCTACCGCTTTGTCGTAAATATGTTTTGCAGTTATTAAATCCTGCGTTCCTATTCCTACAGTTTTAAATACTATTATTTCGTCGTCATTTTCTCTTCCTGTTATTTTTCCTAGTATTAAATCTCCCAGATCCCCTGTAAAATCGTCTTTTGTAATTGTTCCATTATCTAGTGGTATAAGTATATCTCCTGCCTCTGAAAGAACTGCATCTACTGAGTCAAAATATATTTTAGTCGCTCTTGTTAATATAATTGGATCCATTTCCTGCATTTGAGGTTGGTAAGATCCTACACAGCTAACAGTAGCTCCTTTTTTTACAATACTTCCGTCAAATACAGGTTTTTCTGAAGGTGTAACAGTAATTATCAAATCTGCATCAGTTACAGCTTCATCAGAAGTTTTTACCGCTGTTATTTTTGTGTTGTATGATTTTAATTCTTCTTGCATTATTTCGGCGAATGCTTTTGTTCTATCGAAATTTATATCATATACCATCACTTCCTCTAGGTCCCTTACTTCAATCATAGCTTCTAACTGCTTAGCTGCTTGTCCACCTGTTCCAATTAATGCGCCCTTTTTGCAGTCTTTTTTAGCTAATAAATCAAATGCCGCTCCTGAAGCCGCCCCTGTTCTAAGCTGTGTTACATATGTGCCGTCCATAATAGACTTAAATTCTCCCGTTGTTCCATCCATTAGTACAACAGTTGCCGGAGCTGAAGGTTTACCCATATCAATATTCTTAGGGAATATATTAACTAGTTTTAATGATGCAATATCGAGATCTTCAACGTATGCTGGCATAGATAAAAATGTTCCGCTGTGCTTTGGCACTGAAATCTGACCTCTTAGTGGAACCTCACTTTTTCCCTCCGAATATAATTTAAACGCTTCTTTTACCCCTTCAATAGAGTCTCTCATGGTAAACACCTTATCGATATCTTTTTTTGATAATAATAGCATAAATCTTATTCCTCCTTTATAATTTTTATAGATTTAAATCAACTAATAATCGACAATCATTTAAATTATATCTTTAATTATTAGTTGTTTTTTAACATATAATTTTATTGCTATAAAAAATTTCATTTTTATCAAGCTTTTAAAGATTATAAATCTTTGCTTAATTTCTTTCAGGATATCGTTTTCTTGTGTTTCTATTTTCTTCAAAACAGTATACCCCTTTAGTAACTATTATATATTTTGTTTATATTTTGTCAATATAAAAATCACGTTTTATCAATTTCATTCTATTTTCAGCCTTTTATAGAATCTATATTTTGAGTTAATTTTCAAAACCTACTCTTATTGCTAGATTGGCTTTTGTTTTGCTTCACTAATGAATAATTGTGTTAACTCTGAAGTACTACAGTAACTTTAGTAGAAATAAAATAAATCATCGAAAAACTACTTCGATAAATATACAGTAGCTTTTGATGATTTATTTTTTATTAACTATTTTTCATTGTTATAAACAACTTTTCCGTCTATAATTGTGCAAACAACATCGCTGTTTATCTCAAGTGGATACCCATCCCAAATTACAAGATCTGCATCTTTTCCAACTTCAATTGATCCGACCCTATCATCTATTCCAATTGCCTTTGCAGGATTTATAGTTATAGCTTCTAAAGCTCTTTTATTAGTCATTCCATGTTTGACCGCTATTCCTGCACATATTGGCAGATAATGAACTGGTATAACAGGATGGTCTGTCATAATACATACATTAAGTCCTGCATTTGAAAGCTTTCCTGCAGTATCAAAAGTTAAATTTCTAAGCTCTATTTTAGACCTCTCAGAAAGCGATGGACCTACTATAACAGGGTAGTTTTCTTCAACAAGGTCTTCTACTATTAAATGACCTTCTGTACAGTGATCTAATGTTAGATCTACATCAAATTCTTTTCCTATTCTTATAGCAGTAAAAATATCATCAGCTCTATGTGCATGTACTTTAAAAGGAATTTCTTTTTTTAACACAGGAAGCAGACCTTCTAATTTTATATCGTACTCTGGTCTATCTCTCTCATCATCTTCATCTTTTTCATAGAGCTCAATCTCTTCTAAATACTCCTGAGCCTTTTTTAAATTTTCTCTTAGCATAGCTGCGATAGCCATTCTAGTCTGAGGCGCTTTTTCATCAGCCCCATAACAAGACTTTGGATTTTCTCCAAATGCTATTTTTGATGCAACTGGATTTTTTATAATCATTTTGTCTATTCTTTTACCATAAGTCTTTATAGCTATACACTGTCCACCCATTACATTTGCACTTCCTGGAGTTACACATACTGATGTAATTCCTCCAGAATATGCCTCCTCGAAAGTTCTGTCCATTGGATTTATACCATCAATAGGGTTTAATTGTGGTGTTATTGGATCAGTCTCTTCATTTCCATCAGCACCTTCTGCTCCCATACCATCTTCCCATAGTCCAAGATGAGTGTGTGCGTCGATAAACCCTGGGTATATAAATTTCCCTTTTGCATCTATGACTTCAGCATCCAATGGAACTACTATCCCGTCGGATATCTCAACTATTTTCCCCTCGTCTACTAGTATATCTCCAACTATAACTCCATTAGTTATAGTATTGATGTTACCATTTTTTATATAAATCATTATATCCCTCCAAACTTCTTTAAATAAAAACTTTAAAATAACTACTTATTTATTAGATACAATTATTCTTATCTTACATAAATTTTTTATAGATAATTTATTTTTCCATAGAAAGAGATACTCTTCCTTTATCCATATCAATGCCTATTACCTCAACTTCTACTATATCTCCAACAGTAACAATAGACATAGGATCTTTTACAAATGAATTACTCATCTTAGACTTGTGAACTAGTCCATCATTTTTTATCCCTATATCTACAAATGCTCCGAAATCTACTACGTTTCTAACCGTACCAGTCAGTGTCATACCTTCTTTGATATCTTCAATCTTAAGCACATCTACTCTAAGTATTGGTTTTATTCCTTCTTCTCTAGGATCTCTACCAGGCTTTTTAATTTCTAAAATAATATCTTTTAATGTAACTTCACCAACGCCTAATTCTTCACTTAAATTTTTTATCCCGATTTTTTCAACTCTATCGTCTATATCATCTATATTTTTAGATTTCAAATTGTTTAATGTATATCCTATTTTTTCTAACATGCCTTTACATATGTCATAACTCTCCGGATGGACACCTGTGTTGTCTAGAGGATTCTTAGCATCTAGTACCCTCATAAATCCTGCACATTGAACAAAAGCTTGAGGCCCAAGGCGTTTTACTTTTTTAAGCTGTGCTCTAGATGTAAATTCTCCGTTTTCTTCTCTGTAAGCAACTATATTTTTAGCTATTGTTTTGCTTATTCCTGCTATATGCTCAAGTAGAGAATATGAAGCTGTGTTTAAATCTACCCCCACACTATTTACTGAGTCCTCGATAACTCCATCAAGTACTTCTTCTAGACGCTTTTTATTTAAATCATGTTGGTACTGACCTACCCCTATACTCTTTGGATCTATCTTAACTAATTCCGCAAGAGGATCTTGAAGTCTTCTAGCTATAGAAATCGCTCCTCTTATAGATACATTTATATCTGGATGTTCTTCATTTGCAAGTTCTGATGCTGAGTAAACTGAAGCACCTGCTTCATTTACAATAACATACTGAACGTCTCTGTTTACTTCTTTAAGAAGCTCTGACACAAATAGCTCTGATTCCCTAGATGCTGTACCATTTCCAATTGAAATAATATCTATACTATGCTTTTCAATAAGATCTTTTAAAGTCTTTTTAGCACCTTCAACATTGTTCTGCGGTGCTGTTGGGTATACAGTAGTGTAATCTAAAAGTTTACCATTTTTATCAACTACTGCAATTTTACAACCAGTCCTAAAAGCTGGGTCAAACCCCATCACTACTTTCTCCTTTATTGGAGGTTGTAGAAGCAAGCTCTTAAGATTCTTTGCAAATACACTTATCGCTCTCTCTTGAGCCATTTCAGTAAGATGATTTCTTATTTCCCTTTCTATTGAAGGGAATATAAGTCTCTTATATGAATCCTCAATCGCTGCAACTATGACTTCTCTATTTTTTCTATTATTGTTATTTATATATTTATCTTCTATAAATTTCTGTATTTTATCAGTATTTATATCTAGTTTTACCTTTAAAAACTCTTCTTTTTCACCTCTATTTACTGCTAAAACTCTATGAGGTGCTATAGTTTTAACCGACTCGTTGTAGTCGTAGTACATTTCGTATACAGACTTCTCATCAGTAGTATTTTTTACAATCAATACTCCATCTCTAAGGGCTAAAGTTCTAATAAACTTTCTTATTTCAGCATCATCTGAAACCATTTCAGCTATTATATCCATAGATCCTTTTAAAGCATCCTCTACTGTTACGACTTGTTTTTCTTCGTCTATATAATTGCTTGCTTCGTCTTCAATATTTCCAATACTGTGTTCTATGATCGATAGAGCTAAATTTTCTAAGCCTTTTTCTTTAGCCATTGTCGCTCTAGTTCTCTTTTTTTGTTTATAAGGTGCATAAACATCTTCTACCTCCTGAAGAGTATTTGCTTTTTCTATGTTTTTAACTAGCTCATCAGTTAGTTTACCTTGTTCATCTATAAGTCTTTTTACATCTTCTTTTCTAGACTCTAGATTTCTCAAATACATAAGTTTCTCATGTAACTCTCTTAAAGTCACATCACTCATTTCACCAGTCATTTCTTTTCTGTATCTAGCTATAAACGGGATAGTATTTCCCTCGTCTATTAGTTTTATAGTGTTGTTGATTTGCTCATCTCTAAGCCTAAATTCTTTTTTTAATATTTCATTGATATTCACTATATTACCTCTTTTCTATCTTTATCTAAACAATCCCAAAGGGGTGTCTTTAAAACTTTACAGCTTCATTTGCTGTTAGTCAGTTTTAGAGACACCCCCTATAGTTTTATTTGCTTATCGACTTATTCATCTTTAGATATTCATTTATAAATAAATCTATCTCCCCATCCATAACTGCGTCTACATTTCCAGACTCTGCATTTGTTCTAGAGTCTTTGACCAATTTGTACGGTTGGAATACATAAGATCTAATTTGACTTCCCCAGGTGATTTGCGAGTACTTGCCTTGGAGATCTTCAATTTTTTCTTTATGTTCAGATTCCTTCAACTCTATAAGCTTTGCCATAAGCATCCTCATAGCTCTCTCTCTGTTTAAATGTTGAGATCTCTCATTTTGACACTGTACTACAATTCCAGTAGGAATGTGTGTGATTCTTACCGCGGAGTCAGTAGTATTTACATGCTGCCCGCCAGCGCCTGATGCTCTATACGTATCTATTTTAAGGTCTGATGGATTTATATCCACTTCTATACTGTCATCTAACTCTGGTACTACATCTACAGATGCAAAAGATGTCTGTCTTTTTCCTGATGAATTGTATGGAGATATTCTTACAAGGCGATGTACTCCTTTTTCTCCTTTAAGATATCCATAGGCATTACTTCCCTCCACAGATATTGTAGCTGTCTTAATTCCAGCTTCAGGATCAGATATTATGTCTAAAAGCTTAACTTTAAAAGCTCTATCCTCAGCCCATCTTATATACATTCTAAGAAGCATCTGAGTCCAATCCTGAGCATCGAGCCCACCTGTACCTGCATTTAGTGAAAGTATTGCGTTGCCTCCATCGTATTCACCATCTAAAAGAGTCTTTATTTTGAAATCATCTAGTTCTTTTTCAATAGTATTTATAGAATCTTTGACTTCCTCGTAAACTAAGTCATCATTTTCTTCTACAGCAAGCTCAATAAGTATCTCTATATCATCTATAGATTCCTTCATCCCTTCATAGTTACCTATACTCTCTTTTAGATATTTTACTTCTTTTAAAACTTTTTGGGCATGATCATTGTCATTCCAAAAATCTTGTTTATTTATCTGTTTCTCATAGTTAATGAGCTTAGATTTTAGGACATCTAAGTCAAAGAGAAACCCTCAATTCTTCTAAATTTGTCTGCATATTTTCTATGCTATGTCTAACTTCCTGTGTATTTAACATTTAACCCTCCACTTACATTCTAGAGTTTACTTTCCACAACAGTTTTTATATTTTTTGCCACTACCACATGGGCATGTGTCATTTCTTCCTACTTTATCACCTTTTACAACTGTGTGAGTTTCTTCGTCGTCGTCTGATGTACTAGCTGTTAAATTTTCTACATCGACTACTTGTTTTCTTTCAACTGGTTCTTCAACAGTTATATTGAAAAGATATCTAACTGTATCTTCTTTGATATTCTTATTCATCTCTTCAAACATATCGAAACCTTCCATCTTATATGCAACAACTGGGTCCTGTTGACCTATTGCGCGAAGTCCGATACCTTGACGTAATTGATCCATAGCATCTATATGATCTATCCAGTGATTATCAACTGCTTGAAGTAGTATAACTCTCTCTACTTCTCTCATTCTCTCGCTTCCAATTTGATCTTCTTTTAATGTATATATTTTTTCTGCTATCTCATTTACTTTTTCTATAAGCTCGACAGAGTTTAATTTATTCATTTCAGGAATCTCTAAGCTACCTTTTGGCATAAATAAGCCATATATATGATCTTTAAATGCTTCTTCTTCAAACCCTTGCTCTGTTGTATAAGTATTCACAGATTCCTCTATTACAGAGTGTACCATACTGTATATTTGATCTTGTAGATTTTCACCTTCAAGTACTCTACTTCTTTCTGCATACATTACTTCTCTTTGCTTATTCATAACATCATCGTATTGAAGTACGTGCTTTCTTATTCCAAAGTTTTTACCTTCTACTTTCTTTTGTGCACCTTCTATAGATTTCGTAAGTATTTTATGCTCTATTGGCATGTCTTCTTCTAGACCTATTTTATCTACTATTCCAGATATTCTATCGCTGCCAAACAGTCTCATAAGATCGTCTTCTAGACCAATATAGAATCTCGAGCTACCTGGGTCACCTTGACGACCAGCACGCCCTCTTAACTGATTATCTATCCTTCTAGATTCATGCCTTTCAGTACCTATTATAGCAAGACCGCCAGCTTCTATAACTTTTTGTTGCTCTTCTTCTGTTTGTTTTCTAAACTGCTCAAATAGTCTTTCATATTCTTTTCTAGCTTCAAATAGTTCTTCATTTCCCTCCAAATCTAAACCATCGATCGGAGTATCTACTATACTTATAGTTTCGTCATCGAAACCTGCTCTCTTCATTTCTTTTTTAGTAAGTACCTCAGGGTTACCTCCTAAAACTATATCAGTACCACGACCAGCCATATTTGTAGCTATTGTAACTGAACCTAATCTACCTGCTTGAGCTATTATCTCAGCCTCTTTATCGTGGTGCTTAGCGTTTAAAACTTCATGTTTTACGCCTTTTTTCTTAAGTATATGAGAAAGAAGCTCTGATTTTTCTATAGAAACCGTACCAACTAGAACTGGTTGTTTCTTTTCATGTCTTTCTATTATATCTAGAGAAACTGCATTAAATTTACCCATTTCACTTTTGTATACAGCATCTGCTAAATCTTCTCTTATCATCGCCATATTTGTAGGTACTTGGAAAACATCCATTTTGTATATTGCCTTAAACTCTTCTTCCTCTGTCTTAGCAGTACCAGTCATACCTGCAAGTTTGTTGTACATTCTAAAGTAATTTTGGAATGTAATTGTAGCTAAAGTCTTAGACTCTCTTTGTATTTGTAGTCCTTCCTTAGCTTCTATCGCTTGGTGAAGACCTTCTGAATATCTTCTACCAAACATAAGTCTACCAGTAAACTCATCGACAATTACAATCTCGCCGTCTTTATCTACATAGTCTACATCTCGCTTCATAATAGTGTGCGCTTTTAAGGCTTGATTTATATGGTGGTAAAGCTCTGTATGTGATATTTCAGTTATATTATCAACATTGAAGTAAACTTCTGCTTTGTGAATTCCAGATTCAGTTAGAGAAACAGCTTTGTCTTTCTCTTCTTTTGCATAGTCATCACTTTTTAATGTTAAAACAAAAGTATTCGCATCTGAATATAGGTGTGTTGATTTGTCTCCAGGTCCAGAAATTATAAGCGGAGTTCTAGCCTCATCTATAAGTATAGAGTCAACCTCATCCACGATTGCATAGTTAAGCCCTCTTTGAACTCTCTCTTCTTTATGAATTACCATGTTATCTTTTAAATAGTCAAAACCGTACTCATTGTTTGTACCGTAAGTTATATCGCAATTGTACTGAGCTCTTCTAACTGTCGTGTCTTGTCCATGCACTATAACCCCAACAGTCATACCCAAGAATTCATATACCTTAGCCATTTGATCCCTATCACGCTTTGCCAGGTAGTCATTCACTGTTACGACATGAACTCCTTCTCCTGAAAGCGCATTCAAATAAACCGGTGCAGTTGCAACTAAAGTCTTACCTTCACCCGTCTTCATCTCTGCTATTCTTCCTTGGTGAAGAACTATTCCTCCTACTAACTGTACCCTGTAGTGTCTAAGCCCAAGTACTCTTTTAGAAGCCTCTCTAACAACTGCAAAAGCCTCTGGTAATATAGAATCTATACTTTCGCCATTTGCCAATCTTTCTTTAAATTCATTAGTCATATTTTTTAATTCTTTATCATCCATAGCCTCAAACTTAGGTTCAAGTGATTCTATTATATCCACTGTCTTATTAAATTTTTTAAGTTCCTTTTTATCGGCCATATTAAACAAACTATCTATAAAATTCATTATCTATCTCCTCGTTCCTGTATATATTTAAACTAATCTACATTTTAATACAGAACTTGTAACCGAATTTCAAAACATTCATATCTCAAAGTTACAAGCAATATCAAAACAGTTATCCACAAATTATAAAACAATTATACTAGAGTTAAGTTGATTTTTCCAGTAAGAAACCCTAATATGTAATATTATTTAAAAAGACAGCTCAAAAAAAGCTGCCTAGTATTTATTATAGCATTATTTGGGGCTATTAATAGCTCCTTTTTTGTTTTTTTACTATCTGAGTAAAAAAGTTTACTTTTTATCTGTAAAAGGGAAATAATGCCATATCCAATAAGGTATAAATTTATCCAAAATTCTATGTAGAGATATGTCCAAAACTAACCCGCTAAATACGTTAAATGGTGAATTAGATGAAAATATGAAAGTTTTTACACCAAAAAAGGTTGTCTCTATAATTTGAGACAACCTTTAAATAAAATTTTTATATCCAATTTGGGCTTACCCCAAAGCACAACTTAACAAAATTTGCTAATATTTGGACGAGCGACAATCAAAATTATACCGAATAATTTTGCCCTGAAGCGAACTCATATATTAGCCGCTTTTGTGGCAACTTCGTTTTAATAAGACTTAGTCATGTTCAATGATTCCATATCCACCGTTATTACGCTTATAAACAACCGCGATCTCATCAGTATCAGTATTTCTAAACATATAGAAATCATGTCCAACCAAATCCATTTGAAGAACTGCTTCCTCCTCAGTCATAGGTTTTAGACTAAACTTCTTACGTCTTTCGATAACTAATACTTCGTTTAAGTCAGCGTCATCCTCAACGTTATCTTCTGTTACATCTAAGAATCTAATACTCTTATTATCTTGTTTTTTATCTTGTAATCTCTTTTTATACTTTCGAATTTGATTTTTAAGCTTATCATAAACCAAATCTATAGCAGAATATAAATCTTCTTGTGTATCCTCTGCCCTTATAACTGGTCCATTTATTGTGCGAATTGTAACCTCTATAGTTTGTCTATCTTTTCTAGCACTTACAGTTACTTTCACATCTGTGTTAGAATCAATGTAATTGTCTAACTTTTCTAATTTACTTTCAATCTTTTCTTTAATTGCGTCAGTTAATTCTATTTGTCTCCCAGATATTATTATATTCATAAAAACATCCCCTTTCATTTATGACAGTATATAAATAATTCTATTCGTATATAAATTCTATACAAAATAGATAGATACCTTTATTTTTACAAATTAATATAATTATTTTAATTTACAGATATCTTTATGTAATTAAAAGTGTATAAGTCTGTATATAATGTGGACTATATTCCACATCAACCTGTGGACAATGTGGATTAAATTGTGAATAAGTTCAAATCTGTTAGTAAATAGCTTTTTTATAATCATAATATATCCACAAAGAAAGTCATTATTTGTTATTAATTTGTGTATTAATTAAAAATAAGTAAGTTTTGATATAAATATATATATATTTGAACTTTGCTGTTCTATCATGTTCGTTAAATATCATTTAATTAATTTCTCATATTATATTTATACCCGCTTTCTCTATCTATACACATAAATTAATTTAATTGTGAAATTTTACTATTATTTATATAAAAATAAGAAGGGGATATTTCAAAACATAAAATAAATTTATCTTATATCTTAAAATATCCCCTTCTTGAATAATATCTAGTTGACCTGGTCTTTGACCCCACACTCGCCTACTGGAGGGTTCGCTTGGGTTCGCCGCACTACTACACTCTCTCGATTTTATTATCGGTAGGACTTACTTCTAAGCCGCACCATGCTCATTAGCAACATTTTTATCGCTAACTTACGTGGATCCTTTTGCCTGCGACTGGCTTGGACTTGCAACCACAAACCTAAATATTACTTGTTTAGTTTAATATCAAAATCCTTTTTTGTCAACATGTAGTTATAATGTATATAGAGTTTAACAAAATGGATTTCTTGCTTCTTATAGCTCATCATCTTTTACATACTTCTCGCTACTTTTCGTAAGAAGAGTTATTACATATACTTTTCCCACTCCTGCAAGTTTAAGTACTTTTGATATCTCATTTACTGTCGACCCTGTTGTATATACATCATCTAAGAGCAGTACAATTTTATCCTCTACATCTTCAATATCTATCTCTTCATTTATTTGAAATGCATTTTTTAACTCTTTACTTCTTTCGTCTCTTTTTAGCTTGTACAGCATTTCTGTGTGTTTATGCCTTATTACCAAATCGATCAACGGCACATCTATTAATTTTACTAAGTATTTTGCAATTTTTTCCGCTTGATTGAATCCTCTTTTTTTAAGTCTTTTTTTATGAAGAGGTACATAGGTTAAATAATCAAATTTGATATTCTCTATATCTAACTTCTCCTTCATAATTTGAGCTATATATTTGCACATGTACGTTTTTGAGCTATACTTAAGCCCTAATATCAATCTCTTACTTATATCATTGTACTCAATGCAAGATATAGCTCTTTCAAAGTAAAATGTATTACTGTGGCAAAAATTACATTCATCTATAAACTCCTTTTCTAGCGAATAGTTTATTTTGAATTTTCCACATTTCCCACAACCATTTAATATAAAGTTTAATTCATCGAAACACAATTTACACATTGAATAAGAATTTGACTTTTTTATCGGTCTGTTGCACAAAATACAATTTATATTTTGAGGATATAAAATTTCTAAGAACTCTTCGTAAATATTGTAAAGTTTGTCTCTATAACTATCGCTATTAGCACCTTTATTGCTACCCTTGCTATTAGCGTTATTATACATACTAGATCTAATAACTTTACTAATCTTCATCCTTAGCCAATCAACAACCCTTCTTTTTTAAATTTATTTAGTTTATAACCAAGATTTGAGTATCTCTCATTGACCCTGTTATTTCTGATCATATGCTCTAAGTATTTGACTTCTCCTACTAAAATTACTAATTTTTTTGCCCTTGTTACCGCTGTGTATAGTAGGTTTCTGCTAAGCAACATTGGAGGTGCCCAAGTTACTGGTATAACTACTACTGGGAATTCACTCCCTTGGCTTTTGTGTATTGTAGTGCAAAAACTGTGCTCTAATTCATCTAATTCATCATATGTGTACTCAACTATTCGCTCTTGATCAAATAGTGCATACAAAATCTTTTTTTGTTTGTCTATATGGTATACATAGCCTATATCGCCATTGTATACTCCTTCCCCACTATCGCTTTGATCTTCATTTTCCCATTTTTTAGTGTAGTTGTTCTTAATCTGCATAATTTTATCACCAACTCTAAAAAGTCGCTTTGAAAAAGATTCTTCTATTTTATACTTTTCTTTTGTATTTAGGTACTTTTGAAGTAATATATTTAAGTTGGTAACTCCCAAGTCACCTTTTCTCATAGGAGATAGAACTTGTATATCTTTGAGCTTGTCCACCCCATAAAACTTTGGAAGTCTCTCGTTTATAAGTCCTATGATTTCACCTACAATGTCCTCAGGCGTTTCTTTTTTTATAAAGAAGAAATCTTTTCCCTTTGAATTTAAAAATAGCGGCTGTCCGTTATTAATTCTATGGGCATTTACAACTATCATACTCTCCTGAGCTTGCCTGAAAATTTCAGTAAGTCTTACTACATTTATTACCTCTGAATCAATCATATCTTTTAATACATTACCTGCGCCAACTGAAGGAAGTTGATCACTGTCTCCAACTAAAATTACTCTGGTTCCAACATTTATTGCCTTAAGCAAATTATACATAAGAATTATATCTACCATAGATACCTCATCTACAATTACTACATCTGCCTTTATTGGATCGTCTTCATTTTTAAAAAACATTAGATCATCATCCGTAGAAAACCCCATCTCAAGAAGCCTATGGATAGTCTTAGCTTCTTTATTTGATGTTTCACTCATTCTCTTTGCTGCTCTTCCGGTAGGAGCTGTTAAAACTACTTCTTTCTTATTCTTCTCAAATACCTTAATAATAGAATTAATAGTTGTAGTTTTACCTGTACCTGGACCTCCTGTTATGATTACCAGACCATTGTCTATACACTCTTTTACTGCAGCTATTTGATTATTTGCAAGCTCTATTTCTTCTTCATCTTCTACTTCTCTAATTTGTTCATCGATATCTACATTTAAATCGTCAAACTTATGCTCCGATAGTTTTACAATTTGAGAACACACTCCATTTTCAGATAGATAGTATGACATTAAATACACTAGTTCTCGTCCTTCTATTTTCTCTATGTGAATTTTCTTGCTGTACACAAGCTCATAAACACATTCTTCGATTATTTTGACATCTATCTCAAGCAACTTTATCGCATCTTGTATAAGTGTATTTTTAGGTAAATAAGTATGACCGTTGTTTAAAGATAGATTCAAGGTATATATGATCCCTTGAGCTACTCTATTTTTAGAATCCTTCTCTATTCCAATTTTATCAGCAATATTATCGGCGATTTTAAACCCTATACCTCTTATATCTTCTGCAAGTTGATATGGATTGTTGTTAATCACTTCAATCGATTTTTCTTTATATCTTTTAAATATTTTTAAGCAGTAACTAGGAGTAATTCCATAAGGAGATAACTCTATAATTACATTTCTAAGTTCTCTATCCTCTTCATAACTCTTTACAATTTGCTTTACTTTTTTACTTCCTATACCTTCAACTTCTTGAAGTCTTTCAGGCTCATTTTGAATTATATTTAATGTATCTACTCCAAACTTATCTATTATCCTCTTCGCCATCTTTTGTCCGATTCCATTTATCATGCCAGAAGACAGATAGACATGAATCCCCTCTAGTGAAGACGGCGTAATAGGCATAAAAGCATTTACCTCAAATTGCGACCCATAAACCTTATGGTTAACCCACTTACCTGAAACTTCTACGCTTTCTCCAACTGCTAAGGTCGGCATACAACCTACAATTACAACATCATCTTTTTCATTTGATAAATGTGCTATAGTATATCCGTTATCATCATTTTTAAATACTATATCACTGACCATTCCCTCTAATCTTTCCATATATATTCTCCTAAAACGAATAGTATTTCTATACTCGACTTTGATTCCAATTATTATTCATTTTAGCAGAAAAAAATTAAAAAGGCTATTGCTAGAAATTTTAGTAACTTTTTTGATTAGATTGGTAATTATTCAACATGTGTTATACTCTTAATTTAAAATATATGTGAAATTTACTAAACTTTTAGAGGATATGGAGTACGATAAGTTATACTTATTCTAAATCAAGACAGTATTTGAGATCCATTTTTTTCTATAGGTGTTAATACACATACTATGATTAATATATAAAGCGCTATTTATTTAGGCAAAAAATAAGCATTGATACTCGTATCAATGCTTATTTTCTATTTATGTTCTCTTTATATACTTTTTCTATATTCACTTGTATCTTTCCATCTTTCCAATGATTCCAACATAAATGCCCGTATATCAATGTCGTAAATATCTTTTAAAGTCTCCCCATCTAAAACACTCTTTGGCTTTCCATAGGATATAAGTTCTCCATTGTGCATTATTGCTACATTATCGCCGAAATACTGGACTAAATTCAGATCGTGAAGCACTCCTATAACAGTTTTATTGTTATCCTTTGCCCACTGAGTCAGATAGTTAAGTAGCTCAATTTGATGTTTTAAATCCAGATGGTTTGTCGGTTCATCCAGCAAAATAATATCCGGATTCTGAGCTAATGTTCTAGCTAAAAATACTCTCTGAAGCTGACCACCAGATAATTCATCTATCATCTTGTTCTTCATATTATACAAACCGACTCTATTTAACACATCTGATATTACCGACTTGTCCTCTTTAGTCAGACTTTTAAGTATTCCCGTAGAATGTGCATATCTTCCTAATGAAACTGCATCGTATACACTGTATGGAAAATAAATCTGTGACATTTGACCCATTAATGCAATTTTTTTAGCTAATTCTTTTCTAGATAATGTTGAAACCTCTTTTAAATCTAACTTTATACTTCCTCTGTAATCTATAACATTTCCTATTGCTTTTAATAGTGTACTCTTTCCACTTCCATTAGGCCCAACTATACATAAGTTGTCACCCTTATTTACTTTTATATTAATGTTTTTTACTATATCTACTCCGTCATATCCACAGTAAAGATCGTTTATTTCTAACAAATTATCACCTATCTCTTTTTAAAATATACCCATGCAAAGAAAGGAGCTCCTATTATTGCGGTTATTGCTCCAACTGGAAGTTCTGATGGAGATACAATAGTTCTCGCGATAAGATCAGTTACTACCATTAAACTTCCCCCAACGATAAAAGACATGGGTATAACATATCTGTGGCTTGATCCGACTATTTTTCGCGCCACATGCGGTGCTATCAAATCGACAAACCCAATTGTACCACTAAGTGATACTGCCCCACCCGTAAGTATAGAAGAAAATATAAAGAGCTTCTTTTTTACACTTTGAGTATCCACTCCGACCGATTTTGCCTGTTCTTCTCCAAATGTCAGTATATCCATTTCTTTTGTATATCTTAGTACCCCAAGTGTTCCTATTATAAAGAATGGAAGAATAAGCCTTACATAAAGCCATCCTTTCATAGCAAAACTTCCCATTTGCCAAAGTGATACAGCTTTTAACTCATTTGAAAAAAGTGCAGTTAATGTTGTAAGTAAAGCATTTACAAATAATGAAAAAACCATCCCGCAAAGTATTATCGTATTGTTAGACATAGTTTTGTCTATTTTATTTGAAAAAACTATCACCGAATATACGGTAATAAGGCCGAATATAAATCCAACAATCGGTAGAGTAAATCCACTTATTATAGGGATAGACAGTCCAGTTATTATAACAATTCCCGCTCCTAAAGATGCCCCTGATGATACACCTAATGTATACGGCGAAGCTAGTTGATTTTTTAGTATAGATTGAACTACCGCTCCGCTTATTGATAAGCAACCCCCGACTATAAAAGCAAGTAATACCCTAGGAAGCCTTAATTTCCACACTATAGAAATATTTTTAGCATCTATATGATTCTGAACTGGTAAGTTAAATATTTTATCTATAATTATCACAGTGGTGTCGTATATACTAATGTTGGAACTCCCTAAAGAAGTTCCAACACAAATTATAAAAAATGCAAACGCAATACTAACTAAAATCTTATTTCTATTTGTCATACTTATCTGGATATACAGCTTTTGCCATTTGCTTTAATGCAAGTATTATATGATTTGATGGGCGTGAAGATGAATCTGTATCAATTTGATGAATATCATTATTTTTAACTGCTGTGATATTTTCAAATCCTTCTCTATTTTTTAATTCATCAACAGGATTGTCTGTATAGTTTACGTTTGTAAGTATTACATCAGGATTTTTATTTATAACTGCTTCTCCACTTGGAGATATCCAGCTTTTTTCGTCTGCAAAAACATTTTTAGCCCCAATTATATTAATCATTTCATTCAAGAAAGTTTCATCTCCAAAAGAGTATATACTAGGAGCAGGTGATAACTCAAAATAAACCGATTTTTTATCTTTTATCGTAGCTCCTACCTTAGATATTTCGGCTACTTCTGACTTCATATCTTTTACTAGTTTATCGCCCTTATCTTTCACATTTAAAGTATTTGATATGAACTCAATATCTTTGTATATGCCATCAATACTATCGCTACTAGGTATATAAACCACTGGAATTCCAGATTCACTAACTAATTTAAACGGATCTTCTCCAGTTCCAGTTTTATTGTGACCAGAAGCTATAATTAAATCTGGCTCTAATCCTATGATTGCTTCAGCATCAGGGTTAGAAAAATCAATCTTAGTTATATCTTTACTAACGCCCTTTATTGGCCCCGAGAAGCTGTCTACTGCAACCAACTTATCTGCAAGTCCTAAATCAGCTATAATCTCGGTATTTGATGGAGCTGTTGATATTATTTTTTCTATCTTATTTGGTACTTCAACTTTATTCCCCGATCTATCTGTTATTTCTCTTTCTGTATTTTGACTACATCCGACTAATGCTATCATTAGCACTGTCATTATAATTGCTATCAATCTCTTTTTCATATTATTTTCTCCTTAATTTTTTGTATTAATAAACTCTGCTTGCAAATTCAGTTTCCTCAAGACCTTTTTCTTTGTTTAGTTTTAATGCCAAAACAAAAAAATATCCCGAGTATAAATTTACAAAATCAAATAAAATATCTTCTACATCATTTCCCTGCTGTTTGTATCTGCTCAAAAGTCTAACTAAAGACTTGCATTTACTTCTTATGACATGACAATACGAAGCTTGTGTACACCCTTGTGGTAAAACAAACTTAGTAAAAGTATCTTTTATTTCTTCTTGAATATTTGACACTTTTATTTCAAGCCAAGACAGCTCTTCCTCTGTAACAGCAACTTTAGTTCTCAGAGATGGATTGATATGATACATTATTTCATTGATTTTGCTTAAATCTTCTCCTAGATCTTCATTATCTACCATTGATCTAAGTAACCCAATCATGCTTGATATTTCGTCTGTTAAAATTTCAAAATCACATCTTAGGTCTGAAGATTCATCATACAAAAAAGGATATGCTAAATATTTATTCATTTGTTTCCTCCTAACATAGTATTGTTAGGTAAAATGCTTAAATTTAAGACTAAAATTATCTTATTTAAGTCTAACATCCTACCCTCAGAAGATATTAGCTATATATTGGGCAGTTCTCCCGGCTTAACTTCATCCTCGATCTTACCTTCCCGAATTTGATCAGTGGTATTTTAAGATCTCGTCCATATCACGGTTACTGGGTTAGCTTGGAATTTCAATCCAATTCCCTATTAAGTCATCTTGACACCAAATATATTTTTAACTCTATTCCAATTAAAATATACCCTATTTTTAGATTTTAATCAATAAAAAAAGAGATAGTCTCTATTTTTTTGAGTCTATCTCTTTTTACTTTATTGTCTATTAAATTAATTCTTAAAGCGCTTCTTTTCTAAGTAACTCTGCTTTATCTGTTCTCTCCCATGGTACATCTATATCCGTTCTACCAAAGTGTCCATACGCAGCTACTTGTCTATATATTGGTTTTTTAAGATCTAGGTCCCTTATTATCGCACCCGGTCTTAAATCGAAATGCTTTTCTACTAATTCCACTAATTTTGCTTCTGCTACTTTTCCTGTTCCAAAAGTATCTATAAATATTGATAATGGTCTTGCTACACCAATCGCATAAGCAAGCTCTATTTCACATTTATCCGCAAGTCCAGCAGCAACTATATTTTTAGCTACATATCTAGCTGCATAAGCTGCTGATCTATCGACTTTTGTAGGATCTTTACCTGAGAATGCTCCCCCGCCGTGTCTTGAGTATCCTCCGTAAGTATCTATGATGATCTTTCTTCCTGTAAGACCTGTGTCTCCTTGAGGTCCACCTATAACGAATCTTCCAGTTGGATTGATGTATATTTTAGTTTCATCGTCAAGTAATTCTGCTGGTATAACAGCCTTTATTACATGTTCAATTAGATCTTTTCTTATAGTCTCTGTTTCTACAGTTTCACAGTGTTGTGCTGATATAAGTATAGTGTGAACTCTAACAGCTTTGTCTCCCTCGTACTCTACTGTAACTTGTGTTTTTCCATCCGGTCTTAAATAATCTAAAGTTCTATCTTTTCTAACTTCTGTAAGTCTTCTAGATAATTTGTGAGCTAGTGATATAGGTAAAGGCATTAGTTCAGGAGTTTCATTGCAAGCAAATCCAAACATTATCCCTTGATCACCTGCTCCTACCTTTTCTATTTCTTCATTTGTCAACTCACCGGATTTACTTTCAAGACCCTCGTCAACGCCCATTGCTATATCCACTGATTGCTCATCTATAGATGTAATTACCGCACATGTATCGCAATCAAATCCGTATTTAGCTCTTGTATACCCTATATCTTGAACCGTTTTTCTAACTAATTTTGGGATATCAACATAAGCCGATGTGCTTATCTCTCCCGCTACTAAAACTAACCCTGTTGTAACTGTAGTTTCACAAGCTACTCTTGAATTAACATCTTTTCTTAATAATTCATCAAGAATCGCATCTGATATCTGATCACAGATTTTATCTGGATGCCCTTCAGTTACAGACTCTGATGTAAATAAATGTCTCGCCATTTTCTAATCCTCCTATTTTACTATTTATTTTATCCATTTTACCTTATTCAAATGAACTATTTCTCACAAATGACAATCAAAAAACCTCTTCTATATTCCACAGAAGAGGTTAATTAACGTAATAATGCATTAACTAACTGACCTCATCTCTCAAGACAATTGTCTTGTAGGAATTAGCACCTTCTCCCATATGGGTGGTTGCTGGGCTTCAAAGGGCCTATCCCTCAGCCGCTCTTGATAAGGTAATCAAGAATTTAATTTTTTATACAATATAATACTACTATTTTTGCTTTAAACTGTCAATATTTATGGGGATATAATGTGCAAATTCTTTAGTAATTTTTTATAAATCGGTCTCTTTTATTATTTGAAAAGTATTAAAATCTTATTCGTTATACAGCACAGTTAATAAAAAATTATAGTTTATATGTATTATTTATAAAAGTAGTCGAATAAGATTTTTATATACGATAACTATTATGGAAGGTATATTGATACATAAATAATGTCATATTTAAATATATTTCAACAAAATACTATCTTACATTGTAAATATCATATAAATAAAAGTTGATTAGCAAAAAATAAACAGCATAATAATCATATCTATCGTTGATAAACAACTATAAAAAATAATAGACGACCCTTCTTATGTATATTTCGTGAATATATTCAAATAATGGTATTTTCCACTTCAGATATTCATATATATCTTTTGAAGGGGGTGTTCCTATTGTATTTGACCAAAGTAAACTACAGTGAGGAAAACGCAGTTGATCTCCTTAGTTCATCCCTCAAAGGCATAATAGATGACGACACCATTGTAGTTTGTATAGGAACAGATAGGGCTATTGGCGATACTCTTGGCCCTTTAGTTGGAACAATCTTAAAAAAAAGCAGTTACAAATATCCTGTCTACGGAACACTAGATAACCCTATTCACGCACTAAATATATATGAATCTTTAGATGAGATTAAAAACAAACATCTAAATGGCAATTTTTTAGCCATAGACGCTTGTCTAGGATCGCAAAGCACTATAGGAAATATACAAATAAGAGAAGGACCTATTCTCCCTGGAAAAGGTGTCGGAAAGAAACTCCCCCAGATAGGGAACTATTCTATTGTGGGAATCGTGGATAAAATAGATGAAAACAACAGATTTTCGTTTAATAACATACGTTTAAGCTTTATCTTTGATTTAGCTGAGGCCATTGCTCTTTCAATATTAGTATCTACCTGATCATTATACATAACAGCAAGGGTAGGTGATATTATGAGAAAGATATGTAAATTTTTTGTTTAATTTGCACTAATAAGCATTGTTTTTAAAGTATTCTTATTTCCAGTATTATTAAATCTAACAAATGATAAAATTTAACTAAAGAAAGGTGTATTTTGGAGTAAAGTTATATAAAACTCTTATCTCTTAAATACACCTTTTTTTATTTAATATATTAATGAAGAGAGGCCGATCCTAAAGTGATGGCAACCACTCTAAAATCAGCCTCTATAGATTCTTTTGGATTTTTTCAGAAGACTATTTCGAACACTCAATCTAAAAGCCGTGTCACCTAAAACTCTTCTATCAACTATTTAATTTTTTGTAGCATCAACTTTACAAACCGAACTTTGTATATTTATAGGATTATTAATTAATTCGTGGAGTTTTTCATCCACTAATATACTATATTACAAAAATGTCTTTTTGGTTCGTAATTTGTCAAAATTTGTTTCTTATTCCTTTTCAACTAATGCAAACATAAGGTCTCCCTTACATGCAAGTTCTTCTCCTACATGTGCCTTAGCAGTTGCTTTTGCTATATTTCTTCTCATGGAAATAACCTCTACTTCCAATGTAAGAGTATCTCCTGGTCTTACTTCTTTTTTGAATCTAACATTATCAATACCTGCAAACACGCCTAGTTTGCCTTTATTTTCATCAATAGACATCATTGCAACAGCTGCGACCTGTGCTAGAGCCTCAATTATAAGAACTCCTGGCATTAGAGGGTATTCTGGAAAATGACCTTGAAAAAATGGCTCATTAACAGTTACGTTTTTGATGCCGACTGCTCTTTTACCTATTTCCAATTCAGTTATCTTATCCACTAAAAGAAATGGATATCTATGTGGTATTATCTCTTTTATTTGATCTATATTTAGCATATTTTTCTCCTTAATTTCTATCTTCTAAATGATCCACCTGTCTCTAACATATCTATAGAGCCAAGAGCTATCCCTGTCCCTTTTGCTACACATGAAAGTGGTTCTTCAGCTATCACTACATTTATTCCTGTACTTTGCTCTATACGCTTGTCCAATCCGTAAAGTAAAGCTCCACCACCAGTCATTATAATTCCTGTATCACCGATGTCAGCTGCAATCTCTGGAGGAGTTTTTTCTAGTACAGAATGTGTTGCAATAACTATTTGCTCTATACATTCATTTAATGCTACAAGAGTTTCTGATGAATTTATTTCTACAGATATCGGAAGTCCTGTCACTAGGTTTCTACCTGTAACCTTCATAGATACAACCTCTTCCCTTTCAAATGCACTACCGACTTCCATCTTGATCTTCTCTGCAGTTCTCTCTCCAATAAGAATATTGTGCTGTTTTTTCATATATCTAACGATTGCTTCGTCAAATCTATCTCCGCCCACTTTTATAGATTCGCTTACTACTATACCACCTAAAGAGATAACTGCCATATCAACAGTTCCTCCACCGATATCTATGATCATACTTCCATTTGGTTCAGAAATATCTATACCAGCCCCTATAGCCGCTGCTATAGGCTCTTCAATAATATATACCTCTCTGGCTCCAGCTTCTCTTGTAGCCTCTTCTACGGCTCTTTTTTCTACATCTGTAACACCCGTTGGTACACATACCATTATTCTAGGCATAAAAAACTTACCAAATCCTTTTTTTTCAGCGATCTGGTCTATAAAATATTTAAGCATTTTTTCTGTTACATCGTAATTAGATATAACTCCATCCTTAAGTGGTCTAATAGCTACTATATTCCCTGGTGTTCTACCTATCATTCTTCTGGCCTCTTCACCTACTGCTAAAACCTCTTTAGATTTCTTCTCAATCGCTACAACTGAAGGTTCCTCTAGTAATATTCCCTTCCCACTAACATAAACTAGCACATTTGCAGTACCTAAGTCTATGCCTATATCAGCTCCAGCCATGTCTTCAACTCCTTTTATGATTATTGATTATATTCTATTAAATTAAAGTTTATACTATTTATTATCCTTAAATTACCTTGTATATAGTATTTACAAATTAGTATCCTTATAATACAACATATACAAAAAATTTATTTTAGTCAAGACGAAATCCTATATTTACCATTATATTTAAATAATTATAAAAATGTAGGCATAATTACCTACATTTTTTATAATCATTTAAGTATTTTAATTTTGTCGCCATTCCCCCTCTGATATGTCTTTCAGATTTGTTTTTATCTAGGACGTTTTTCACTTCCTTAGCTAAGTATGGATTTATCTCTTTTAATCGCTCTGTTACATCCTTGTGAATAGTACTCTTACTGACTCCAAATGTCTTTGCAGTCTGTCTGACTGTCGTATTTTTCTCGAGGATATATTTTGCTACTACCACTGCTCTTTCTTCTATATGCGATTTCAATGATTCCCCCCCTTACATAATAGCTTTAATGATATATATGTGAAAATGAGGAAAAATATAACAAAGCATGTTCAAAATAAAAAAAGAGGATGCTTATTTAGTGATAGTTATCACTTTTAGCATCCTTTAGTAATTCTATTATTTTAAATTTAGTTTGCTTCATAGCTTTATTACTATTTAATCTGAATTGCTTTATTGCTTTGTCACTTTCTTTTCTACCTTACTATATTTAATCGTCGTTTCAGTTTCCCATGGTCTAAAATCTTATTTTAATAATTCTGATGGATCTACTAATTTATCATTTTTATATACTTCTAAATGTATATGAGATCCGTCTTCGCTCTCTGCTTTAGATGATTCTCCAGCTTTTCCTAAAACTTGACCTTCTGCTATCTTCTGATCTTTTTCAACTTTTGTATTTTTATCTAGATTTGAATAAACTACTACAATACCTTTTTCTTCATTCTTCACTTTTACAGAATATCCGTATTTATCGCTGCTAAATATATCTGTAACTACTCCACTAGTAAGTGACTTTACATCTGATCCCTTAGTCGAGCTTATATCTAATGCTTTGTGTATCTCCCACACATCTAAAGTTTTAGAATATGAAGGCTTTTTTTCCGAATATTCTCTTAGGACTTCGGTTCCTAAATAACTCAATTTTGAAGTTTTGTTCTCTGCTTTACTTACATCTTTATCTTCAGTTTGTTTTGCCTTCTCAAGATTTTGCTTTGAATCCGTAGCAGTAGGTACCTTATCGTTTTTATTGTTCTCAATTAGGTGTATTTCGTTATCTTTATTAGAATTCTCTAATTTTTCATTATTAGAGGCTAATTTATCTACATTACTGTTTGTAAACCAAACCCCGCCTACTGCTATTAGGCAAACACATACAAATAAAGATAAATAAAAACCATCTTTCTCTAATAGCCTTTTTTTCATATTGCACCTCCAAATATATTTGTACATTTGGATTATTGACGTCATTTTATGGTTTTATACATCTAATATATATCTTTTATACTAGTATTTGAGTAATAGTGGGATAATATTTCATAATATTTAGAGCCATCCTTTGCCATACCTTCTGCTCCCCATTGGCTCATTCCAACGCCGTGACCATATCCCTTTACATTAAATTCTAAATTTTCTCCATTAAAAACTATTTCAAAATTCGCTGAATTAAGTCCAAAAATTGTTCTTATGTCAGTTCCTGCAAATGTCTTATTTCCTATTTTTATTTTATCTACTGCTCCACCTTTACTTTTTTCAACTACACTTATTTGATTATCTAAATTTTGCTCACTCAACGATATAGAGCTATTTGTTCTCTTCATAGAGCTTACAAATTCTTTGTTGCTCATTTTAATATTTGATACAAATTTAGGGGATATTTTATCGTAAGGACTGTCTACTGACTTTAAATATGGGTAACTTGCTGAAAATACTTCCTCACTGTTTTCTGTTTTTCCAGATGATGTCGAGAAGTACAGAGGCAGAATTGCTTTGTCATCGTACGCTATGATTTGACCTTTTGTAGATTTTACAGCTTCTTGTATTTTAGAATATCTGTTTTTCATCCACTCTTTACCGTTTATTTTTTGAAGCTCACTGTAGCTTTTATATTCTTGGCAGTGTTTAAAATCTGTACAAACTACTGCTTTTTTGTGTCTAGATGGATATGGTCTATCCATTTTATACATTACATAAGTCCTCGCTGCTATAGCCTGCGCTCTTAGAGCTTCAATATCAAAATCTGGAGACATCTCCCCAGCAAGAACTCCAGATAAATATTCTTCCAAATCTATTTTCTGATATTTGCCTAGTTTATGATTGTATATATCAATCTTAGGAGATTCTTTATCAACTGTTTCTAAGTTCAATACCTTTTCACTTTTTACATCCGTTTTATTTTCCTCTTTATCCGCTTTTGCAACAGTTACTTTATTGCTGCTACTAGACAACTCTGTCTCGCTGTACGACACCGCTGTTATCAAAATAGGTGCTGCAACAGAACATACAACTAAACAAAGTATAATCAAAATAGGGTTCTTCATACACTCTCCTCCTAGCATTTAGCTTTTACCTTAAAGTATATGAACAACCCATTTATTTTATGATTAAGTTTTTAGTATTATTCTAATTTTTATTAGTCCTCAATTATTTCTATATTTCCGCCTAAAGACCTGATTTTCTTGTCTATATCAACGTAACCTCTTTGAATATGATAAATTTCTCCAATTTTAGTTTCGCCTTCCGCTATAAGTCCACATAGTATTAGCGCAGCCCCTGCTCTAAGATCTGTGGCATTTACATTTGCTCCATGAAGTTCATCAACTCCATTTACAACAGCGCTTCTACCATCTATTTTTATATCTGCACCCATTCTGTTGAATTCTGCTACGTGCATAAATCTATTTTCAAATACAGTCTCTATAACTACACCAGTTCCATTAGCTACTGTAAGCATAGCCATAAATTGAGCTTGAACATCCGTAGGGAAACCTGGGTGTGGTAGAGTCTTTATATCTATTGGCTTTAGTACTTCAGGACCAATAACTCTAACTGAGTTTTCCATTTCAGTTATCTTACAACCGGCTTCTCTTAATTTTGCTATTACAGGCTTTAAGTGCTCAAGTAGTACATTTTCAACTACTATATCACCTTTTGTCATAGCCGCTGCACACATATAAGTTGCCGCTTCTATTCTATCAGGTATTACATTATGCTCAGCACCTTTTAGTTCTTTAACACCTTTAATTCTTATAGTGTTAGTTCCTGCACCTTTTACATTTGCGCCCATTTCATTTAAGAAATTGGCTAAATCTACTATTTCTGGCTCTTCTGCGGCATTTTCTATTATTGTAGTTCCATCTGCAAGAGTTGCTGCCATCATTATATTTTCAGTAGCACCAACAGATGGGAAGTCTAAGTATAGTTTGCTTCCTTTTAAATCATCAGTTTTAGCCTCTATAAATCCATGATCCATTTCTATCTCTGCACCTAATGCTTTAAACCCTTTTAAATGTAAATCAATAGGTCTTGTACCTATAGCACATCCTCCTGGCATAGAAATTTTTGTACTGTTAAATCTAGCTAATAGTGGTCCCATTACTAAGAATGACGCTCTCATCTTTCTAACTAGCTCATAAGGAGCCTCACAAGTATTTATTTTGCTTGCATCTACTGTCAATGTGTTGTCTTTGTACTCTACTTCAGCACCTAAGTGTCTAAGTAAGTTTGATATAACTTGAACATCTTGTAGATTTGGAACCCCGTGTAGTGTTGATTTTCCGTTCGCTAATAAAGTTGCTGCTATTATTGGTAATACTGCATTTTTTGCCCCATCTATTTTAACACTACCTTTAAGTGGATTACTCTTCTTCACTATTATTTTTGCCATTTTGCTTTTCTCCTCATTAATTAATAATCTATTTTTATAATTGGACTTGCGATATAGACGTACGTTTCCCCAATATCTTCTTTGTATCTAATCGCTATATTTAAATTTATCTTTTTTCCTAAATAATTTAACTCGCTGTATCTTAATACTTTACCATATGCTACAGCTGATAAAAAGTGTTCATTTTTTATTTTATGTATTTCTTCAGCACTCATATTATATAATATTTCATCCAAAATATCATCATATTTGTCATTTTGTAACTTTTTTGTGTATTTCCCTACAATGCAGGCGTATATTTCCGTGTTACTTGAATAATTTTTTAACAGCTTTTCAAGCTCGTTATAATCATCCTCTATATGTTTATATACCTTGTGTTCTGATATGTCAACCGTAATATACGCTTCATTTGAATTTTTTTTGATCCCATTTATACTTATTTTTATATTTTCTAATTCGACATTTATAAAAATTTCTTTCTTTTTATTATTCCAATTTTCGTCATACACTATTTCATTTTGACTGACTCCAAAAATCTTTACTATATTAAACAATACTTTTTTTAGCTTTTCTTTTGATATATTGTATTCTATTTCCGAATTATACTTTACATTATAAAATTCATATTCAGCATTTATACACTCTAATGAAGATTTTAGAGTACTATATTTAGTATTCATATTTGAATCTGCGTAAGAAATAGCTGCACCTAAAATCATCAATAATATTATACTTATAAATATTTTTACCTTATTCATTCAAATCCCCCTAAATAAAAATAATTTTATTTCATTATATATATATTAATTATTGACATATTTTACCTATATATACTCAAGATAATTTTTAATTTTATACTTAGACTCTTTAAATAAAAAATAGACATACTCTATCGATTATCATTTGATAGAATATGTCTATTTGTTTGCATCTATTTATATTAACTTCTCTTTATTTATACTTTTATTTTACTAATTTAAATTCGTACTCATCTACGCCATCAATTGAATTTGTAACTTTAGTGAAGCCTTTATCAGAAAGAATCTTTGCAGCTTGTCCACTTCTGTTTCCTGTTCTGCAGTATAAATAGATATCTTTGTCTTTATCAAGAGTATCTAATTTTGATTCTATATCTTCAAGTGGTATATTTTCTGCTTTTTCTATATGACCTTTAGCAAACTCATCTGCTTTTCTAACATCAATTAACACAGCATCTTTATTATCCGCTATTGCCTTTTCTAGTTCAGCCCCAGTTATATCGTCATATTTAACTAAATCATATTTGAAGTCTTTTACTCCTTGTGCATTGTAAACTTTCGTAAATCCATTATTAACTAGTATATCAGCAGCTTCTGCACTTTTCTTACCTGAGTTGCAGTACAGGATTACAGTTTTATCTTTGTATCCATCTAAATCACTCAATTTTCCTTCTATCTCATCCACATATATGTTTATAGCATTCGCAATATGTCCTGAAGAATAATCTTTATCGTCTCTAACATCAATCACGATTCCATCTTTCTCTTTTTCCATTAATTTTAATGCTTTTTCTCCCTCAATATCTTCATAAGCAACTTTGCTCTCATCATTTTTTTCTACTTGTTTCGCTGGTTCAGATGCTTGTTTATCATCTTTTGGACTACATCCCACCAAGCTTCCAAAAGTAAGTGCCATAATCATCCCTAAAGCTAAGACTCTAAACTTCTTACTAATCTTCATAAATATACCCTCCATAAACTTATAATTTATTAATACATCTTAGGACAAACGTTTTTCTATTCTTTCCCTTTAATTATAACAAAATATATGCTTATTCTTCATTTCCATTTTCTATAACATACTTTATTCTATAGTTTTTTCTATTCAGCTAGATTACAATTTTTTTATCTTCTTAATTCCCTTGCGTCTTGTCATCCATTTTCCTACTGTGGAGCTATTTTCCTGATTAAAAATCTTTTTATTTTTTACATCTTCATTAAATATAAAATCCAGTACATGAAGAGTCGACTTCCCAGCTAACATCATTGATTCACAACATGACTCACAGTACGAAATAACCGTATCATTTTCAGTTTCTTCAGCTCTCTTTTTAGTTTGTTCTATAGAGATCTCATTGCTTGTCACTCTAGTCATTCCGCCAGACCCGCAACACTCTGTATTCTCTCTATTATTTTTAAATTCATCTATTTTTAAACCCAACGAATTTAGGATTTCTCTAACATCATCGTGAATGTCACAATTGTATCTAGTAGGGCAAGGATCGTGTAGTGTAAATCTCTGCTCCAAATTGGCGTAATAACCCTCTAACTCTATTGGAAGACCACTCTCATTAATTATACTCCAAATATATCTAACATTAACATCTGGACTGTTCTCTTTAACTACTTTATAACAATTTGGACAAGCAACTATAACCTCGTCTATGTCATTAGAGCTTAACACCTCTTCTAATTTTGAATAATACTTTTTAAACTTCTCTGTATCTCCCATAATCATCGTAGCTTCGCACAACATTCATATATTATCGAGATATCTTCTATTTGGGTTTTAAATATTTAAAAGTATCTACAACGATTTTGTCACTGTAACTTGCCAAACTACATCCCGGCATAAAAACAGTCTTGTGATCCTTTTTTATTGAATTATATGAAAAAACTGACGAAAAACTATTTTGCTGATGAAACTTTACAGACTTATATCCCAAATCTTTTAAATTATTTTCTCCAGCAGAGAATATATCTTTTCTAGATTTGTAAAATACATCCCCTAGATCTATATCTTTAGGGCATACTTTTTTACATAGACCACAAAGCATACACGAGTATGCCATAGCTTTATCTATTTTTTTATCAGTAGTTATTCCTTCCATAATAGCTTTTGGTGATTCTCCATACTTATCCATCATAGGGCAAGCTTTATAACATTTTTTACAATCTATACATCTTTTATTTTCTTCTTTTATATATTTTATTGTCTCTTTACTTAGAGATATTTTTTGCATTTATCACACCGCCAATTCGCAAGTATTGAAATTGATATAGTCGCTAAACAATATATTCAATACCTTCATTTATAAAGTACCTTTGTGTATTTTGTACTGCATTTTGTTCGCATAACAAATACATTATACCAAATAAACGAAGTATTTTCTAAATTACATATACTTAACTCTCTAAATAAAATCGCTATTACTAGCTGCCCGCCTTGATTTTAATTATCAAAATGTTTTTATTTACCACATTAAACCTTTTTTAATCTATTCCTAACATAAAAATAATGCAAAATAAAGAAATATATATTATAATAATATTAGTTGAACTTTCAACTAATATCTGGAGGTGATATTATCGCAGAATTAAAAAATAAAATACTCAGAGCAGTCGGAGCCCTTTCAAGAACTATCAATACTCTAAACGATAATAAATACAAAAAATTTAATATCCAAAAAGGTCAATACATATTTTTAACACGTATATGCGAAAATCCAGGAATAAATCTTATACAACTCACATCGACACTAAAAATTGACAAAACCACAACTACAAAGGCAACACAAAAACTGATAAAAGAAAATTACATTACTAAAAAAATAGATACTGATGATAAGAGGATTTCTAGGCTATACCCTACAGAAAAAGCATTAAAAATATATAATGTTATAATAGCAGAAGAAAATAGAAGCATCGATATTTGCTTTAAAGATTTTTCAGAAAACGAAAAAATCCTAGTATACCAACTTGTTAAAAGGATGCAAGAAAATATAGAATCAGATTGGTACGAACTAAAAAATTACAAGGAGTGATGATATGATAAGAAAAGCATACCTAAAAGACCTAGATCAAATTATGAATATAATATCGGATACTGTAAAAGAAATGAAAACTTACAATAATACACAATGGGACGAAAACTACCCACAAGCAAAAGACTTTAAAAACGATATTAAAAATGAAGACCTTTATATAGACGAATTAGACGGTCAAGTCGTTGGCCTTATCTGTGTAAACTATATAGAGCCCAATGAGTATTTGAATATAAAATGGGCCTCTGATAAAAAAGCTATGATTATTCATAGAATGGCTGTAAACTCAAACTTTAGAAATCAGAAAATAGGTACTAGATTAATTGAGTTTGCCGAAGAGTACGCCAAAAATAACGATGTCGATTATTTAAAGACAGATACCTATTCGGTTAATATTAAAATGAATTCGTTGTTTAAAAAATTTGGATATCAACTGGCAGGTCAAATGGAGTTTTTAGGTAAAGAGGAGCCATTTAACTGCTACGACAAAGTTCTAGACTTCCCTAGTTAATAATCCAAAATACCACAATTTTTTAATTTCGAGGAAGAACTATAGGTTTCATATCATATAAAAATGGCATTCCAAAATATTCTGATATCCAAAAATGCCATTTTTATTATTTAATGTAAATTCTATGTGTAGTTCTACTTTATGGTAAAAAAAGTACCTATTTTAAGATCTTTTTATCTTATATTTATATAAAAAAACCCTTTTAAATAATATCCAAAAGGGTCTTTATCAACTTTATTAAAAGTAATTTTTATATATTTATACCTACTCAACAGTAACAGATTTAGCTAAGTTTCTTGGTTTATCTACATCGCATCCTCTAAGAACAGATACATAATAAGCAAGAATTTGCATTGGTACAACTGATAAAATTGGAGCAAGTATATCATCAGCATCTGGGATATAAATAACATCGTCAGCTGCTTTTTCAACATCTTTATTGTGTGATTGAGCTATTCCTATTATATAAGCGCCTCTAGCTCTAACCTCTTCCATATTTGAAACCATTTTTTCAAATAACTTTTCTTGAGTTGCAACAGCTATTACTGGTATATCTTTCTCTATTAAAGCTATAGTACCGTGCTTTAATTCTCCTGCCGCAAATGCTTCAGCATGTATATAAGATATCTCTTTAAGCTTAAGAGCTCCTTCCATAGCTAAACTACAGTCTATTCCTCTACCTAAGTAGAATGCGCTAGTTGTATCTGAAAACTTTTTAGCTATTTTTTTTATAGAGTCTTCACCTTTTAATACTTCCTCAATTTGAGCAGGTATTGCTCTCATCTTTGCAATCATTTCGTCGTAGTACTCTCTTGTTATACTACCTTTTTTAAGAGCAAAGTCTAATGCTATCATATATAATGAAACTATTTGAGTTGTATAAGCTTTTGTCGATGCAACTGATATCTCAGGCCCTGCCCAAGTGTAGAATACATCGTGTGCTTCCCTTGCTATTGAAGATGCAACTACATTAGTTACTGCTAATACTCTAGCACCTTTTTCTTTAGCGTCTCTTAACACTGCAAGTGTATCCGCTGTTTCTCCTGATTGACTTACTAGCACTAATAGAGTATTTTCATCAAGTATAGGATCAGCATATCTGAATTCAGAGGCTATATCGGCTATAACTTGAACTTTCATAAATTTCTCCATAGCGTATTTTCCAAGTAATCCAGCATGGTAAGCAGTACCACAAGCCACAACGTATATTCTCTGGATTTTATCTAAATCTTCTTTGGACATATTGATAGTGTCCAGAGTTATAGTTCCGTTGTCGTCTAATCTTCTCTCTAGTGTCTCTTTTATTGCTGTAGGCTGTTCATGTATCTCTTTAGCCATATAATGGTCGTAACCACCTTTTGAAGCTGCTTCTATATCTAAATCTATATGAACTGAATCTTTTTCTACTAAATTTCTATCGAAGTCGTATACTTTTAAATCGCTTCCCTGCATATGAACTACTTCACCATTGTCTAAGAAATATACATCTCTAGTATATGCTAATAGAGCAGTTATATCTGAAGCTATTATATTTTCTTCTTTACCTAATCCAACTACTAGCGGACTATCTTTTCTAACAGCTACAAGTTCTTTGTCATCATCTTGAGAAATTATACCTAGGGCAAATGCTCCTCTCAATCTTGATATTGTTTTGTAAGCTGCATCAAGTAAATTTCCAACGTAATATTTGTCTAATAAGTGAGCTATTACTTCAGAGTCCGTTTGAGTTAAAAACTCTACTCCGTCTTTACTTAATTCTTCTTTTAATTCCATGTAGTTTTCAATTATTCCATTGTGAACTACAGCTAAGCTTTTGTCTTTATTGAAATGAGGATGGCTATTTGCATCCGATGGTTCGCCATGAGTTGCCCATCTTGTATGGCCAATTCCCAATGATCCCTCCATTCCATTAGACTCAACATCTTCACCTAATATTGCAAGTCTACCATTATGCTTTCTGATGTCTAGTTTATTGTTGTTGTTTACTGCTATTCCTGCTGAATCATAACCTCTGTACTCCAGCTTTGAAAGCCCATTCATAATTACCTCAGCAGCATTTCCTTTTCCTAAATATCCAACTATTCCACACATATTTGTGTCCTCCTAAAATTTTATTAATATATTTTAAGAGTTAGGTCTACATTTTACTTGAACTTCCCTTTGTCCACACGATTACTCATATGTTTTGAAAAAGTTCTTCGATGGTAAACACACCGCAGAGCATCCGCCGATAATTCGATTAACTCTGACCTCGTCAACTCACATATAGTGAGTTCTGGCGCTTTAGCGGATCCTTAGTTTTAATCTAAAGACCCATTCTATCTACGACAATTTTTTTGTAATAAGATTAGCTAAATTTGTCGCCAATTCTTTTAGTTGACCTTCCTCTTTACCCTCTAACATTACTCTTACTAATGGCTCTGTCCTGATGGTCTTATTAAGACTCTTCCTTCACCATGTAGTAAATTCTCTATCTTTTCTATTTCTTCTTTTATTTCTGTTATTTCCATGTATTTATTTTTATTTTCATTTTTAATTGTTGCATTGACTAACACTTGTGGATACTGTGTCATTACAGAAGCTAGATCAGATAATTTTTTATTTTCTTCTTTTACTATACTTGCAAGAAATAACGAGCTTAAAACTCCATCTCCTGTAGTATTGTAATCTAGGAAAATCATGTGACCTGACTGCTCTCCACCGAGGTTGTAACCGCTTTTAACCATTTCTTCAAGTACATATCTATCACCAACGCCTGTAGTGGCTAGTTCTATTCCATGCTCCTTAGCAGCTATAGTAAGACCTATATTGCTCATTACTGTTACAACAAGTGTATCTTTTGCAAGTTTCTTTTTCTTCTTTAGATAAATAGCACTCAAAATCATTATATGATCCCCATCCACTATTTGTCCCTGTTCATTCACAGCTATAAGTCTATCTGCGTCTCCATCATATGCAAGACCTAAGTCTGCACCGCTTTTTAAGACAGCCTCACATAATAGTTCAGGATGAGTAGATCCACATTTATCATTTATATTTATCCCATCTGGATCATTGTGAATTGCAATAACATCTGCTCCCAGTTCTTTGAATACCTCTGGAGCAACCTTATACGCAGCGCCATTAGCACAATCAAGAACAACTTTTAAACCACTTAAATCTTCTTTTATTATCGATTTTAAGTATTCTACATAGTCCTTCTGTGCATTATGTAAGAAAATCTTTTTACCTAATTTTTCACCAGTTGGGTAATACTCAATTTTATCTATATCATCTATGTATTCTTCTATTTTAAATTCTAATTCATCGTCAAGTTTGTATCCCTTATCATTAAAGAACTTGATTCCGTTGTATTCAAAAGGATTGTGGGAAGCAGAAATAACAACACCACAATCAGCATCATATTTTTTAATTAAATACGCTACTGCAGGTGTAGGCACAACTCCTACTGTTATTACATCACAACCTACAGACATAAGCCCTGCTATTAATGATGCCTCTAACATATCTCCCGATACTCTAGTATCTTTTCCTACAACAACTTTTACATTATCTTTATGCTCATTTTGAGCTAAAACAAATCCTCCAGCTCTTCCAAGCTTATATGCTAGATCGCATGTTAGTCCGGTATTGGCTACCCCTCTAACACCATCTGTTCCAAAATATTTCCTCACTAAAAAATCTCCTTTCAAAATCGAAAGCATAAAATGCACTATCTTATATATTATACCACATTATCATAAAATCAAAAAATAATCTATCTTTACAATAAAGATAACAATATTGTTATAAATATATAAAATACTACATTATATTACAATAAAGGGGATATCCCTGATAGTAAGCAGTAACTTACATACGGGATATCCCCTATTTTATACTAATTATTATTAGTTTTTAGTTGCATCCATACCTTTTTGAAGAGCATCTCTATTTAATGGAACAAATTTCTCTTTTGAAGGTCCGAAAACTTTCTTAAATGCATCTAGTACTGATTCTATATTAACAGTATCAGATACTTCTAAGTAAGCACCTAACATTATCATGTTGGCTACTTTTGGATTTCCTAATTCAACAGCTAAATCATTAGCTGGTATATAGTAAACATCAACATCATCTCTATCAACTTTTGCATCTATTAATGAACTGTTAACTAATATTTTTCCTCCAGGAACAACGTCTTTTTGGAATTTTTCAAATGCTGGTGCATTCATTAGTATAGCAGCAGTTGCATCATCTGTTATAAGTGGAGAACCTACTGGCTCACTAGAAACTGTTACTGCACAGTTTGCAGTACCTCCACGCATCTCTGGTCCGTATGATGGTAACCAAGATACTTCTTTGTTCTCTAACATTCCTGCATAAGTAAGTAATTGTCCCATTGACATAACACCTTGGCCTCCGAAGCCTGCACATATTACTCTAGCTGTAGACATTTACTTCACCTCCCCATCAATTTCAACATCTTTAAAGTTTCCTAATGGATAATGTGGCATCATATTATCTCTTAACCATTGTAATGCATCAACT
Source organism: Clostridioides mangenotii TR (assembly GCF_000498755.1). Taxonomy (GTDB): domain Bacteria; phylum Bacillota; class Clostridia; order Peptostreptococcales; family Peptostreptococcaceae; genus Metaclostridioides; species Metaclostridioides mangenotii_A. The sequence goes on from NZ_AXUS01000007.1 coordinate 102,263, forward strand.
GGTGATAATCCCCAGTTAGTTGGGCATGTAGAAAGTACTTCAACTATACCAAATCCTAATCCTGCTTTTTGAACTTGGAAAGCTTTCTTTATTGCTTTTTTAGCTTTTCTTGCGTTAGCTGGAGTATCAACAGTAACTCTCTCAACGAATACTGCTCCATCTAATGTAGATAACATTTCACTTACTCTTATTGGGAAACCTTGAGTTTCTGGGTTTCTTCCTGATTGAGCAGTTGTAGCTTTTTGACCTACTAGAGTAGTAGGAGCCATTTGCCCACCAGTCATACCGTAAGTAGTATTGTTAACGAATATAGTAGTTATTTTTTCACCTCTAGCAGCAGCGTGAATTATTTCAGCTGTACCTATAGAAGCTAAGTCTCCATCTCCTTGGTAAGTAAACACTGTTTTGTCAGGGTGTACTCTTTTTACTCCTGTAGCCGCAGCTGGAGCTCTACCATGAGATGCTTCTTGTGTATCCATATTAAAATATTTATATCCTAAAACAGAACATCCAACAGGTACTATACCTATTGTTTCTCCCAATAATCCTAATTCTTCTAGAGATTCCGCTACTATTCTGTGGATTATACCGTGAGTACATCCTGGACAGTAGTGAGTATGGGCTTGAGTTAAACCTTCAGTTCTTTTAAATACAACAGCCATTATCTAACACCTCCTGAAACTTCTTTACCATCTAATATGTCTTTAGCCATTTGAACAATATATGCTGGATCTGGAGTCATTCCTCCTGGTCTTCCGTGGAAGTATATTGGTAATCTTCCTCTTACAGCTAAGTCAACGTCTTCGATCATTTGACCCATACTCATCTCTACTGTAAATATAGCTTTTGCATTAGGTATATTTTCAGCTTTGAATGCGTCAAATGGGAAAGGCCATATTGTTTTAGGTCTAACAAGTCCTGCTTTTATTCCTTGTTCTCTTAAAGTAGTAATAGCAGTCTTAACTATTCTTGAAACAGTTCCATAAGCAGCGAAGACAATTTCTGCATCTTCTGTTTTGTACATTTCAACATCTACTTCATTTTTTTCTATTTCTTTGTATTTAGCATCTAAACGTAAGTTGTGTTCTTCTAACTCAACTGACTCTAAGTATAGAGAGTTTATGATATTAGGTTTTCTGTTCATTCCTGTTCCTACAGTAGCCCAATCTTTTGGAGGCAACTCTCTTTTCTTTCCTGAACCACTAAAATCAACTGGCTCCATCATTTGTCCTATCATACCATCAGCAACAACCATTACTGGTGTTCTGTAGTAATCAGCTACATCGAAAGCTCCCATGATCATATCAACAGCTTCTTGAACAGTTGCTGGTGCGTAAACTGGAGTTCTGTAGTCTCCGTTTCCTCCACCTCTTGTTGACATGTAGTAGTCAGCTTGAGAAGGTTGTATACTTCCTAGACCTGGTCCACCTCTCATGATGTTAAGTATAACACATGGAACTTCAGCTCCTGCACAGTATGTTATACCTTCTTGTTTTAATGCAACACCTGGTGAAGATGAAGAAGTCATTACTCTTGCTCCTGCTCCTCCTGCTCCGTATACCATGTTTATTGCTGCAACTTCTGATTCAGCTTGAACAAATGCTCCGCCTATTTTTGGTAATTCTCTTGATAAATACTCTGGTAATTCACTTTGTGGAGTTATTGGGTAACCGAAGAAATGCTTACAACCAGCTTCTATAGCTGCTTTTCCGAAAGCTTCGTTACCTTTCATAAGTATTTTAGCCATTAAACTTCCCCCTTTATTAATTGATTAAATTAGTCTCTTTCTACTGTAATTACTTGATCTGGACACATAGTTGCACAGCTTGCACACCCTATACATTTGTCCATATCAACTACTGTTGATGGATTATAACCTTTTTTATTGATTACATTTGTATCAATTTTCATAATCTTTACTGGACATGCGTTAACACATAGTCCACAACCTTTACAACGGTCTTGATTAAAAGTAACTGTTCCTTTTGCTTTAGCCATTTGTCTTTGCCTCCTTAAACTTTCTATATATTTGAGCCCAAACTACATCCAATCTTGTCTCATATACATCTTTATTGGGAATATTTCCCCTTCCAAACCATCTGGCAACTGATCAACTAAAGTCTCTATACATGTGTTGTACTTAACTGGTATATTAAGCGTTTTAGAAACTTCTTTGACTACTTCCTGACCTTTTAAAATATCCTCAACTGTTGTATCCCAGATCATATGAGTATTATTTACTAGGCCGCTTACCTTAAGCTTCGAAGCATTCTCTATAATAGATATATATTCGATTACTTCTTGTGCCGTTTGAGTTTTCTCCCTATTTGCATTCACTACGAAAAACAAATCGTAGTCTCCATCTTTAATAAGATCTTTATATCCTGCAATTACCTTAGCTCCTACATTATCTCCACCAAGGTCGATAACATAGTTGTATGAACTATCGTTCATAGGCGTCTTTACTTGAGCTGATATTGCTGGTACATCTAAACTGGATGCTTCGATTGAGCTACCCATAGGAATTATATCAAGAGACTCCATGAGCTCTTTCTTTTCCCTTGTTCTGAAATAAACATTTACAACGTCCATATCAGCTATAGCTACTTTACCAGATACCATCTCTCTTAACTTTATAACATAGTTCATTGAGAATTCACTTTTTCCACTACCATAGTGGCCAGTCATGATTCTAATTCGTTTGTCATTAGTTACCATATACTTTGGCCTCTTCTTCAGCATTTAAGACTCTAAGTCCTCCTTGTGCTAAAGCTATCATCTCATCTTCACCAGGATAAACAGTAACATCAGTTATATACTTAACTCTGTCTATTATCATTTGAGTGAATGATTTTGAGTATGCTATACCACCAGTAAGTAGTATTCCATCAACATTCCCTTTAAGAACTGATGCACATGCTCCTATTTCTTTAGCTATTTGGTAAGCCATAGCTTCGTATAATAGTTCAGCTTTTTTGTCGCCTTTTTCTATCATCTCTTCTACTTCTCTAGCGTCGTTAGTTCCTAAATAGGCCACTAAGCCACCATTTCCTTTAATTTTTTTCTTTATATCTTCTAAAGTGAATTCACCACTGAAACACATCTTTGCTAGTTGTCCAACTGGTAAACCACCACTTCTCTCTGGCGAGAATGGTCCTTCACCATCTAATGCATTGGCAACATCTACAACTTTACCTTTTTCATGAGCCCCAACAGATACTCCTCCACCCATATGGGCTACTACTAAGTTTATTTCATCATACTTTTTATTATTTTCACTTGCAAATCTTCTAGCTATAGCTTTTTGATTTAACGCATGGAAAATACTTTTTCTGTCTATTTCAGGCATTCCTGATATTCTAGCTAAATCATTTAATTCGTCAACAACAACTGGGTCAACTATATATGATGGAGCGTTTACTTCATCACCTATTTGCTTGGCTATTATACCACCTAGGTTAGAAGCATGTTCTCCTGAAACTCCTACTTTTAAATCTTCTAACATTGGAGCGTTTACTTCATAAGTACCGCCTTCTATAGGCTTAAGAAGTCCTCCTCTACCTACAACACAGTCTAAATTTGATAAATTTATTCCACCTTCTGCTAAAGAATCTACTATTACTTGTTTTCTGAATTCAAATTGATCAGAAACTCTTTCGTATTTTCCTATTTCATCTGAAGAGTGTCTTAATGTTTTTTCAAACACTTCTACCTCATTATCGTATACTGCTATTTTAGTCGAAGTAGAACCTGGATTAATCGTTAGTATTTTGAAAACCTTATTCATTTGTTTGTTTACCTCCTGAATATTATGCTTTAGCCGCCATTAAGACACCTAATGCTATTGAATTAAGTTTAGTTTCTTCATTGTCTGCTCTTGAAGTTAATATAACTGGTGCTTTTGCCCCAACTATAACTCCTGCACTCTTTGACTTAGCAAAGTATGACATTGATTTATAAAGTATGTTACCTGCTTCTATATCAGGAGCTAATAGTATATCAGCTTTTCCAGCAACTGGATGATCCATACCTTTGTGTTTAGCTGCTTCTTCTGAGACAGCATTATCTAGCGCAAAAGGTCCACCAACTATACATCCTTTGATTTCGCCCCTCTTACACATATCTTCAAGTTCTTTCGCGTCTACTGTGTCTGGCATTTTTGGATTTACTTTTTCTTTAGCACATAAACAAGCTACTTTTGGCTCTTTTATATCTAATGCGTGTGCCACTGTACATGAATTTTCTATGATTTGTTTTTTTGTTTGTAAATCAGGAGCTAAGTTCATAGCTGCATCTGTTATAAAGAACAGCTTGTCATAACCCTCAACATCGAAAACCGCAACATGGCTTAAAACGTTACCAGTTCTCAGACCTACTTCTTTATTTAAAACTGCTTTTAAGATTATTGATGTGTCTACTAAGCCTTTCATTACCATATCGGCTTTTCCTTGTGAAACTAATTCAACAGATTTTAATGAAGCTTCTGCTAAATCCTTTATATCGATAAGTTCGTAATTGTCTAGATCCATGTCTATACTTTTTGCAATCTCTTTAGTCTTTTCAATATCCCCTACTAATATAGCTTTTGCTATTTTTTCTTTTCTTGCCATCTCAACAGCTAGTAAAACTTCTTTGTCTTGACAACAAGCAACAGATATAGTCTTAGGACCTCTTTCTTCCGCAAATCTTATTACTTCTTCAAAGTTTCTCATGCGATTACACCTCATTTAGAATTTTTGAAATCGTTTTTAACATTTCAAATTAAATTATACATCTAGTTACAGGCTTTTCATAGTTTAAATTGATAATTTTTTTCAGAAAACTATATTCAATTAAAACAATTCGGTTAATATTATTATTTATTTAGATCAATATATTATTTATTAAATTGTTCAATGTTTATATTACTCTATAATCCTCATAATATAATAATATCGCTAAAATAAACAAGATGCAACAGAAATATAAAATTAACAATGTCAATATTTGTCGAATTCTGTCGCATCTTGTTTTTTAATATCATTTAATTTTTAGACTATTTCACTTCAACAACGTTAGGAGTTATCTTAACATTTTTAAAATTGAAACTAGATTCATATTTTATTACATATTTATAATTTGTTGTACTTTGCTGAGTCAAATCTATATATAGCTTAATATCTGATTTTTTAGCAGATTCCAAAGCACTGTCATATTCAACATCTACCTTAATTTCAGTAGTGTTTATTATAGCTCTCTCTGCATCTTCTTCGGTATTATTTCTAATTTCAATTTCCGATGAATTGAAGCTAAATGAATCCTTTGTTAAATCTTTTTTCTTTTTACTTACAGTTATCGTATCTAATTCAGTATTAATTCCTTCTGGTACTGTTAAGGTTACATTAATCTCATTAGCGTTTTCTAATTGCTTTAAGTCTATTATATCTGTTTCTATTACATCAACCGCTTCTACAGCTTCTTTTTTACCTTTTATAACTACTTCTTTGCTGCTTACATTGTAGCTCTTTATATCTTCTGTAGTGCCTTCTTTTAAATTAAATTTTATCGGAACTGTCTTTTGTTTGAACATTTCAACGTCTGCGTTCACATAATAATTTGAAAGAACAACGTCCTCAACTTTTTCACCTGACTCATCTACAGGAGTTAGCTTTAAATTTCTAGTAAAATTATCTTTACCATTTTCTACATTTAAGTCTGCTTCAATGCTTTTAACTTTGTTAACCATACTTCGAGGCCCCGTCACTTTAACTTTATTTTTCTCTAGTTTAATTTCGCTTATATCGTCTTTCTTCTCACCATTTACATTTACTTTTATAACTTTATCCATCTTTACAACCCTTTCAAGGTTCACTATAATCATATTGTTTTTAAGAGAGCTATTTACACCCTCAGAAACATTTGATCTTAGGTACATATCATTACTACCTTCAAGAGGTTCCTTTATTTCACCATATACATAGATTTTACTCTTTGTTGTATTTTTTACCTTAGATAGTTCACCCGAAATGTATACATCTGCTGTAAGATCATTTTTTGGATAAACTATAAAGCCCTTGTCTTCCAATTCGGTTGTATTAGTAATAGATACTGGGACATCTTCGATTAAATTTTTACTTTGTGGATCTATAGCAAGCATCACATACATCCACAAAACCATAGCACTAATCAGCGCTATAACTTTAATTCTAGTATTATGTTTAAACTTATTTATCATCTAAATAAACCACCTTTTAAGAAGCTTTTTTCATCAGTATTTACCTTTAAATTGCTGCGTAGTATGTTAGTCATTCTCTCCTTAGATATATCTCTATAAAGCTTGCCCGATTTGGCTATAGAGACACCTCCAGTTTCCTCTGAAACAATTAAAGTTATACAGTCTGACACTTCACTGATTCCTATACCAGCTCTATGTCTAGTTCCTAAATCCTTACTCAAATCTTTAGTTTCAGTAAGAGGTAGAAAGCATGCAGCTGCCTTTATCCTAGATTCCCTTATCACTACCGCACCATCGTGTAGCGGAGTATTTGGTATAAATATATTTATTAATAACTGTCTAGATATCTCGGAATCTATAACAGTACCTGTATTTATTATCTCATTTATTTTAGTATCTCTCTCCATTACTATCAACGCCCCTATCTTTTGTCTAGACAATGAGTACAGAGATTCAACTATCTCTTCAATCGTTCTATTTAGAATTTCTTCCGATGAATTAATATTCTTACCGAAAAATGACAATCTAGTTCTTCCTATACGTTCAAGACCTGCTCTTAGCTCGGGTTGAAATATTATCGCTGCTATAATACCTATCTCAAGAGTATTATTTAGTAGCCAATTTAATGTGTGAAGTTTTAAAATTCCACTGACTTGCACAATTACCATAAATAGTATTATACCTTTAAAAACTTGTTCTGCTCTTGTATCTTTTATGAACATGAAAATCTTGTAAAAAATGTATGCAACTATTATTATATCAAGTATATCAGGTATACTAATTTTTGTTATAATATTGAAAATTTCATTTAAAAATAAATTAAGATCTAACAAAATTTTATCCTCCTATTTATTTTTGCTTTCACTGCTTTACACTATGTATTATACACTATATCAATCGAAGTATATACAAACTATTCAATTTTTCATCAAATATTCGTTTTCGGCTTTTTAAAAATTTTTTTCTAGTTTTAATCTGCTTTTTTATCATATAAGGCTCTTTTAATACATAAAATTTGTTATTTAAATACATCAAATTATATTCATTTATAAAAATATAGCTATTTTAGTGATATAAATGAGATAAAAAGAAAATTACATTGTTAAAAAAAGAACGAAAATAACGTTTTTCCACTTTTCTTGAAAGGCTTTAATGCTTAATTTCTATTTATATTATAATTAAAATTCTAATATCAGAAAGTTCAATACAATCTAATTATTTCAAGAGTATATATACTATCAATTTTATTATAAGTAGCTATATATCAGATCAAAGGACAATGATAATTGTAAGCCAAAGTAAATCTTATATTCACTCCTATGCAAGGTTAATCGAATATAAGACTTTAATATAAAGATATTATCTAATCTATACTTAGTTCATTGTGTTTAATTTCTATTTGAATTATTCTCTTTAATTTATGATCCTAACATATTTGCTTTTTTACCTTCTATCTGTAGAAATCTTACAGTCTATCGAATTCTATTTCAAAAAAACAACTTAAAAGAGAATCTAGTTTTGCAAATTCTACAACTTTTTGTACTTCAAAAATATTTTGTGCTCACAAATAGTTTTGTAAAACAAAAAAGTTCCACATTCGTGAAACTTTTTTATTAATTAATGGTGAGCGCACAGGGATTCGAACCCCGGACACATGCCTTAGAAGGGCATTGCTCTATCCAGCTGAGCTATGCACCCATTATTATATGGAGCGGGAAACGAGATTCGAACTCGCGACATCGACCTTGGCAAGGTCGCGCTCTACCACTGAACTATTCCCGCATATTTTCAAGAATTACCTTTGGATATTACTTATCAAAGGTCAATCATTATTATTTTAGTTTGGCGACCTGGAAGGGTTCGAACCCTCGACCTCCAGCGTGACAGGCTGGCATTCTAACCAACTGAACTACCAGGCCGCAAATGGTGGGATTAACAGGGCTCGAACCTGTGACCCCCTGCTTGTAAGGCAGGTGCTCTCCCAGCTGAGCTATAATCCCACGATTTTCTGGAGCGGGTGAAGGGGATCGAACCCTCACAGCTGGCTTGGAAGGCAGAACTCTACATTGAGCTACACCCGCATATGTAATTGGTGACCCGTAGGGGAATCGAACCCCTGTTACCGCCGTGAAAGGGCGGTGTCTTGACCGCTTGACCAACGGGCCAGTTTGTTTTAATGGTTGCGGGGGCAGGACTCGAACCTACGACCTTTGGGTTATGAGCCAACGAGCTGCCAACTGCTCCACCCCGCGATATTAGTTTGACCGCTTGACCAACGGGACAGTTTGTTTTAATGGTTGCGGGGGCAGGACTCGAACCTACGACCTTTGGGTTATGAGCCCAACGAGCTGCCAACTGCTCCACCCCGCGATATTAGTTTGTTTGGTATTAAATGCCGAAGACCGGAATCGAACCGGTACGAGAGGTAARTCCCGCAGGATTTTAAGTCCTGTGCGTCTGCCAATTCCGCCACTTCGGCTTTKTAATGGCTCCAAGGGAGGGACTCGAACCCTCAGCCTATCGGTTAACAGCCGAGTGCTCCACCGTTGAGCTACCTTGGAACAATACGTGGCTACGTCTTACTCTCCCAGGCAGTTTCCCACCAAGTACCATCAGCGCAAGAGAGCTTAACTTCTGTGTTCGGAATGGGAACAGGTGTATCCTCTCTGCTATAGTAACCACATAATCTTTAAATTAGAGTTAGTACTCTAAAAACTACATATATAATTTAGTA
>NZ_AXUS01000008.1 GCF_000498755.1 Clostridioides mangenotii TR
ATTATTATAATAATTAATTGTTTGTAGTAGTTGGAGGAACGTAAACTCTTTGAGCAAGTTCGTCATCAAGCATATAAAGAGCAACTTGATTGTCTTTAGCTCTTTTAACTTTTTTAACTAAGTTGTGGAAGTTATCTTCTTCTTCAACTTGCTCATCAACATACCATTGAAGTACGCTTTTAGTAGCATGCTCTTTTTCTTCAGTTGCAACGTCCATTAAGTCGTATATTTTGCTTGTTACTAATTTTTCATGATCAAAAGCTTCTTCTATAACTTCTAGAATATCTTTGTACTCAGCTTTTGGTTTAGGTATTTCTTCTAAAATAACCATCCCATCTTTTTGGAAGATGTAGTCATATAACTTCATTGCATGAGACAATTCTTCTTGAACTTGAACTCTAAAGAAATTAGCAAAACCGCTTAAATCTATGGATTCAGCATAAGATGCCATAGCTAAATAAACATATGAAGAATATATCTCAAAATTCACTTGAGCATTTAGCTTTTCAAATAATTTTTTACTTACCATTTTTATCACCCCATATAAATATTATTTTTGTACCTTAATTATAGTTTATAGTTTTCTCAGATAATTAGCAAATATAAATAGTAAATTATAGTAAATATTGTTATATTTATGATATAATACATTTTAAACTCAAAATAAGGTAATTACCAATCCCTTTGGGTATAATATATAAGATGAGATTTTATATCTCTATTAACTATAGAATAATAATTGAGTAATACGAATATTAGGAGGAATGAAATTGTTATCAAATTTATTAGTAAAATCCTTTGTAAAAGACAATGAAAATATACAAGATGAAGATGTGAGAAATAAATACGGCTATCTAGCGGGGATAGTTGGAATTTTTATGAACTTTTTGCTGTTTGCCTTTAAGCTAGCTATAGGTTTGTTTACTTCAAGTATAGCTGTAATGGCAGACGCATTTAACAATTTATCTGACATGGCATCATCAGTTATAACTATAATAGGTTTTAAACTTTCATGCGTGCCTCCAGATGAGGAACATCCATTTGGACATGGAAGACTTGAGTACTTATCAGCGCTTATAGTTGCATTTATGGTTATGTTGGTTGGGGTTCAGTTTATAAAGTCCTCAGTGGAGAGAATATTAAATCCATTACCTATAAAATTTGAAATGATACCATTTATAATACTTTTAGTGTCTATATTGATCAAAATATGGCTGAGCAGATTTAATAAATTTATAGGTAAAAAAATAGATTCTTCAGCTCTAAAAGCAGCTTCTTTAGATGCAATGGGTGATGTTGTTACATCAAGCTGTGTTGTATTATCATTTTTAGCGGCTAAATTTACAACTATACCAGTAGATGGATATGTTGGAATTGTAGTTTCTTTATTAATTTTATATGCAGGATTTACACTAGTAAAAGATACAATAAATCCACTTCTAGGGGAAGCTCCAGACGAAGAACTTGTAAACTCAATAGTTGACGGATTGATGTCTTATGATATGGTGATCGGCGTTCACGACTTAATTATTCACAATTATGGAGTTGGAAAAAGTATAGCATCTGTTCATGCTGAAATTCCATCGGATAAAGATATTCTTGATATACATGAAGTGATTGATACAGCAGAAAGAGAATTGTCAGAAAAACTAAAAATATACTTAGTAATACATATGGACCCAGTAAACGTTCAAGATGAAGAAATATATGAAACAAGACAAGAACTAGAAGATATGTTAAAGCAAAATACTTATATACTATCGATACATGATTTTAGGGTAGTGGGTAAGGGCAAAAGGAAGAATCTAATTTTCGATGTAGTAGTAGATCCAAATGAGTTGGACAGAAATATTTCTAAGGAAGAAATAAAAGCGAATATAACAAATCTAGTGAAATCAGTTCATCCAGAATACGGCTGTATAATAGGGGTGGATAGAAAGTTTTATTAAATATATAAATATGTAATTTTAAATATATAGTGGAGTTTATCTATAAAATAGAGTAGATAGAGAACATATATGTGAAATAATAAGGTATTTACAATTAAATTAGGGATGTATAGATAATTAGTAAAGTTAGGTAAAACCTATCTTAAATAGCTGATTATCTCTACATCCCTAGTTATTTTAATTTATCATTACTTATTATTTTGAATTTACTGAACTTCAATGCTACTTATCGTTACGTTAGATTATTTTTTTAAGTTCATCAATATGATCTACTTCGATATTTTATACAGGAATCTTATCAAAATCGATTCCGTTTAATACAAGCACATCGCCTAATTTAATCTTAGTAGATCCTTTAGGAACAATAGCTTTCTTATTTCGTTTAATCATAACCACTAGAATACTCTGAGGAATATTAGCTTCAGAAAGAGTCTTATTTACCCAAGGGCTGCTCTTTGTAATTTCAACTTCCATCAAATGAGTTAAAGATTCTTCTTCGTAGTCTGTAAATGTCTTGAATATAGATTCATTGTCGTCTACAAGGTCTAATTTTCTAGCAAAAGTAGGTATTAAAGTACCTTGAACTAATACTGAGAACAGTGCTACGAAAAATACTATATGGAATATATCCTGATTTAGGTTTATATTAAAAGAGACTGCGTATATCGCAAAAACAACTGATGCAGCACCTCTTAGTCCGACCCAAGATACGAATAGTTGATGCTTAATCGGGAACTTAAACCAACTAAGAATTGAGAAGGTTGCTATTGGTCTAGCAACGAATATCATAAATATCGATACTATAACAGCTGGAGCTATTATTTTGGGTATTTCTGATGGGAAAGATAATAATCCTAGTGTAAAGAACAACATTATCTGCATAATCCACGAAATTCCATCAAAGAAGTGAAAAAGACTTCGTTTGTTTAGAATATTGCTATTACCAACGATTATACCTATTAAGTATACACATATATATCCATTGCCACCGACTGTTTCACTTAGAGCGTACCCAAGAATTACTATTGCGGTTACAAGAATTGGATAAAGCCCATCTATTTCTAAATTTATTTTTTGAAGAGTAATAACTGTAATTTTGGCGAGTACAAATCCTATCAGAAGTCCAAATACTATCTGTGAAAATAACATTGATAAAACGGATGCTTCACCATTGCCTAACATAAGAGAAACTATGATTACAGTTAACATGTATGAAATTGGATCGTTACTGCCACTTTCTATTTCAAGTAGAGATCCCAAGCCATCTTTTAGATTTAATTTCCTAGAACGCAAAATTGCGAATACTGATGCTGCATCTGTAGATGCAACGACTGAACCGATTAATAAACCTTCAAGAAGTGAAGTTTTTAAAACGAAATAACAGAACATACCGGTAAGTGATGCGGTAATTATAACTCCGAGTGTCGACATGAGTAATGATGGAATAAATACAGGCTTTCCTGCTTTCCAATTGGTACCAAAACCACCGTAAAACATTATAAATACTAAACCAAAAGAGCAAATTTGCCTTGATAATTCATAATCGCTAAAGTATATACCGACTATACCATCAGACCCAAATAGCATCCCGAGTATTATAAATATTGCAAGAGTTGGTATACCAAACCTATAGAGCAACTTGCTCGAGGCTATACATAAAAGTAAAATTATAGAACAAATAATCATTGCATAGATCATGTTTCTATCAATCCTCCTAACCGTTTTAAATTTTTAGGTTTATTTTAGGTTAAAAAAGAGTTTGTTTTTTATCTTATTGCTTAAATTAAATAAAACCTATAATATAATTATATGTCTATGTTAAGAGTATATCAATAGTTAATATTTTTCAATTATGCAATTAACAAATATATTTAAGGGTATAAAAAATAAAGAGTGTATTGATATGACTAAATTTGGGGAGGTAATAAATGTTTGAAAATATTCTTTCAATTGGGCACATAAATTTTTTTCTTGTATTTATCGAAGGTATAATATCGTTTTTTTCACCATGCGTGATTCCGCTTATACCTATATACATGAGTTATTTGGCAGGTAATGCTAAAAAAGAAGATTTAAATGGCAATATTACATATGAAAGGGGCAAAGTGTTATTTCACACATTGTTCTTTGTGCTAGGTATTTCAGTTTCATTTTTTATATTGGGGCTTTCATTTTCTGCGCTAGGTAGATTTTTTAGCGACAATAAGTTGATATTTAGTAGAATTGGCGGGATAATAATTATAGTACTAGGTTTGATTCAAATAGGATTTTTAAATTTCAATTTTTTAAATAGGAATTTTAAGATAAATATAAATCAAAATTTAAAGAAAATGAATCCGATCGTTGCATTCATTATGGGATTCACATTTAGTTTTGCGTGGACTCCTTGTGTTGGACCGGCATTATCCTCAGTACTTATATTAGCTTCAAGTGCCAAGAGTGCTATTGCGGGGAATGTACTAGTTTTGGTATACACAATAGGTTTTATAATACCTTTTATATTTTTAGGCTTATTTACAACACAAGCTCTACAATTTATAGATAAAAAGAAACATATAGTAAAGTACACTATTAAAATTGGAGGAGTTATCCTTATAATAATGGGGGTTATGACTTATACTGGTTGGATAAATTCTTTAACAGGATATTTAAATACCAATACAAACCAGTCAAATATATCTCAGAAATCAGATAAAAATGATACTAATGGAAGCAATAAGGCTAATAGCGATAAAGAAAATAAAGATGATAAAAATAAATCAGATAGCCAGAACGGCGTAGCTGATTCGAATAGTGATGAAGCAGAGCCAGGAGAGATGCCTGCATTTGATTTCACACTTTTAGATCAAAATGGAAAAGAACATAAACTATCTGATTACAAAGGAAAAGTAGTGTTTTTAAACTTTTGGGCTACATGGTGCCCTCCTTGTAAAGAAGAGATGCCGCATATAGAAGATCTATACAATGAATACAACTTAAATAAAGATGAGGTTGTTATTCTAGGAGTAACAGGGACTCACGATCAGAGTGAAAAGGATGTTTTAGACTACTTAGATCAAAACAACTACACTTTCCCTACTGTTATAGACAAAACGGGTGAGGTTTTTGATAATTATAACATCAACTCATATCCGACTACTTATATGATAGATAAAGACGGCAAAATATATGGTTATACTGTTGGAGCATTAAATAAAGACATCATGAAACAGATAATTGGGCAGACATTAGAAAGTAAGAAGCAATAAAAAATAAAAAGTAAAACACAATAAATTGACTTTGTTTTTTCTATATGATAAAATTTATAAGATTAGACAAATTGTGGCTTGGGATTATTTAAGAGATTAGGGGGCAGTCGACTCTATCTCTTTTTTTGTAGTTGAAATACAGATAACTTAAGTACATATATAGGCAGTTTAAGTGAAATAATTAAATTAGAGAGAGGAGATGTAAGATGAAGTTAATATTAAAATATCTCAAGAATTATAAACTTTTAATAGCAGCTAACTTTGTTGGAGTATTTAGTTTTGCGCTTGTTGAACTAGGAATTCCTACAGTACTTGCTAAAATCATAGACAACGGAATAACTAATGGAGATATTTCTTATATAAAGAAGATGATATTAGTAATGATACTTATATCGTTAGTCGGTGGGTTTGGTAGTATGCTGTTAGGATACTGTTCATCTAAAGTATCTACAGGTATCGCTAGAGACATAAGAAATAACATATTTGAGAAATCACAAGAATTTTCACATACTGAGTACAACAAATTTGGAGTTTCATCGATGATAGTAAGGACTACAAACGATGTATACCAACTTCAAAACTTTGTAAATATTCTACTCAGACTGGCATTTCTTACACCAATAGTATTCTTGATGAGTATTATTATGACATTTATCACAAGTGCTCAGCTATCATTAATCATTATGGCTACAATACCTTTTATATTCATTGGAGTGCTAATAATAGCAAAAATTTCTCATAAAATATCTGATAAACAGCAAAAAAGTCTTGATAAATTAAATAGAATTTTAAGAGAAAATCTAACTGGTATAAGAGTTATAAGAGCTTTTAGAAAAGATAAATACGAAACAGAAAGATTTGCAGAAACAAACGAGTACTATGCAAAGGTATCAAAAAAGTTATTTAGACTTATGGCAATTACTCAACCAGCGTTTTTCTTAATTTTAAACGTTGCAATACTTGCAGTATTCTGGGTATCGAGTGGAAAAATAAATAATGGAACACTACAAGTCGGACAATTAGTAGCATTTTTGGAGTATTTATTCCACGCTATGTTTTCGATAATGCTGTTTTCTATGGTGTTTATCATGTATCCTAGAGCAGCTGTTTCGGCGAGTAGGATTCAGGAGCTACTGGAAGCAGATCCACTTATCAAAAATCCAGAAAATGGGGTAAAAGAGACAGAAATCAAAGGGCTTCTAGAGTTTGATAATGTTACATTTGCGTATCCAGATGGAGAGGCTGATGTATTAAAAAATGTATCATTTACAGCAAAAGCAGGAGAAACGGTAGCATTTATAGGAAGTACAGGAAGTGGAAAGAGTTCGCTTATAAACTTAATACCTAGATTTTACGATGTTACAGGTGGAAGTTTAAAAGTAGACGGCGTAGATGTAAGAGAGTACGATATACATGCTCTTAGGAAAAAAATTGGATTTATACCACAGAAAGCTTTACTGTTCTCTGGAAGTATAAAGAGCAATATAAGATTTGGTAAAAAAAATGCAGATGAAAACGAAATTAAGTATTCGGCTAAAGTAGCTCAGGCGTACGACTTTATAAAACGCAAACCTAAAAAGTTCGATGAAGAGCTAAGTGAAGGTGGAGCAAACGTATCTGGAGGTCAAAAACAGAGACTTTCTATTGCGAGAGCTTTAGTTAGAAAAGCTGAAATATATGTATTTGACGACAGTTTCTCAGCACTTGATTTTAAGACTGATTCTGTACTTAGAGCAAGATTAAAAGAAGAAACTAGAGACTCAGTTGTACTTATAGTCGCTCAGAGAATAAGTTCTATAATGGATGCTGATAAAATAATAGTTTTAGATGAGGGAGAAGTAGTATCGATCGGAACACATAAAGAACTTCTTAAAAATTCGAAAATATACTACGAAATAGCTACATCACAACTTAAAAAGGAGGAATTGGGTTAATGAAAAAAGTAAAACACTTTGGTTCAACTTATAAAAAAATATCTCCTTTCATAAAACCCTATAGATTTTCATTTTTAGTTGCGATATTTTTCGTAATAACTTCGGCAATTTTGAATTCGATCGACCTAGAATAGAGGGAATGATAACTACTCAGCTAGCTAAAGATGCCATAAATATATACAAGGGTGTAGAAGGAGCTTCAGTTAATTTCACATATATTTTAAGAATAATGGGGATATTAGCAGCAATTTATTTAGTAAAAGCAATACTAAACTACGGTGCGGGATGTCTACTTGCAAATGCGATCCAAAGCAGTATAAGAGATCTGAGAACTGCAGTTGAAAGCAAAATAAGAAGGCTTCCAATAAGCTATTTTGATAAAAATAGTCTTGGAGATGTGCTTAGCCGTGTATCAAACGATATCGATACTATATCAAATGCGTTTCAACAGAGTTTTATACAGATAGTAAACGGAATATTAGTATTTTCATTGGCAATAGGTATGATGTTTACTATCAATGTAAAGATGGCACTTTTTACATTGTTAATAATACCGTTAAGTTACTTTATATCTAGATTTATAGTAAAGAAATCACAAACACAGTTCAACGATCAACAAGATGCACTTGGTGTTTTAAATGGAAAAGTGCAGGAGATGTACACTGGATTTAATGAAATAAAATTATACGGTAAAGAAGAAGATGTTATAGAAGAATTTAAAGAAGCAAATAACAATCTTCGTAATTACGGATTTAAAGCTCAGTTTATATCTAGTTTGATGAATCCACTTATATCTTTACTAACTTACTTTGGAATAGTTGCTGTTTCGTTTGTAGGATCATTAAATGTTATATCGGGAAGTCTTTCTATTGGTAACTTACAAGCATTTATTCGTTATATTTGGCAAATTAACCAACCTCTTTCACAGGTAACTCAACTATCTACAATAATTCAATCTGCATATTCGGCTATTAATAGAGTTCTTGAGATACTTGAAGAAGAAGAGATGACAGAAGATACACAAACTAATGAAGATGTTAGTAAATTACAAGGAAATGTAAGCTTTGAGCATGTTCAGTTTGGGTACAAAGACGATAATTTACTTATAACAGATTTAAATGCTGAAGTTAAAAGCGGTCAGATGGTAGCAATCGTGGGTCCAACTGGAGCAGGTAAAACGACTTTAATAAACTTACTTATGAGATTTTACGATGTAAAAGGTGGAGCTATCAAAATCGATGGAATAGACATTAGAGACTTGCCAAGAGAAGATTTAAGATCACTATTCGGGATGGTTCTTCAAGATACTTGGTTATTTAGTGGATCAATATATGAAAATATTGAGTACGGAAGGTTTGGAGCGACTAAAGAAGAAATTGTGGAAGCTGCAAAAAGAGCTAATGTACACCACTTTATCAAGACTCTTCCAGATGGTTACAATATGCTGATAAATGAAGAAGGGTCTAATATTTCGATTGGTGAGAAACAATTACTTACAATAGCTAGGGCATTCTTGTCAAATCCTTCGATACTTATATTAGATGAAGCTACAAGTTCGGTGGATACAAGACTGGAAATAATGCTTCAAGAGGCTATGAAAAACATTATGAAGGGTAGAACTAGTTTTGTAATTGCTCACAGGCTTTCTACTATTAGAAACGCTGATTTGATCCTAGTTATGGATCAGGGAAGTATAATAGAGCAAGGGACTCACGATGAATTGATTGCTAAAGGCGGGTTCTACGAGAATCTTTACAACAGTCAATTTGCTGGGAAATCGGATGAGAGCAAATTAGATAATAGCAAATTAGATAATAGCAAATTAGATAATAAATAAAAGACATATAAATAAGGTCAGGTAGCTTGATACAGATATGTATCAAAAGCTTCCTGACCATTTATTTTTTTAATTAGTTATACTTATATTAAACTTCTATTTACTTGTTGATAGCTTTGTTAAGTCTATTGTAAATGCCTCTCCTACTTTTTTGTATTCAGATCGATCTGGCATTTTTCCGCTTGATTCTGGCATTTTAACAGCATAAGGTGTTAGTGTTAACGATTTAGCGTCTTTGTTTAAGTTTGAATCTAGATTGGAATATTCGAACATACCTCCATCTTTGTTACCTGTTACAAATTCAAATGTAACATCATTTCCTAAATCATTTTTACCAATTAAATGCATATCATATCCATTTATATTTTTTTTATCGAATGTAAAATATATTTTTTGTCCAAGGCTATTACTAGTGAATTTATTAAGTTTTATTTTATAGTCTTCAGATATAGTTATCTTTTTATCTAAAGTTAAAGCCTGAGTATCTTTCTTTAATTCTGTTCCATTAGTTTTAAATTTAAATACCCACGGACCACTGTATTCTTTGTCATCAATGTATATTTTATCATAGACAATTTTCACATTTATACCACCAGCTTCAGGAACGGATGTTAGGTTGTAATTAATAATTTCTTGATGTGTAAATTCGTCTATACCTTGACCTGAACCGCGCCCTCCTTCAGAAATATCTTTTCCGTTGATGTATATACTTGCAGATGAAGATAAGTAGTCTTTAATTTTTTCAGTACTTGAGAAGCTAGTTGAAACAACTAGAAACTTGTCGTCTAAAATAACTTCATTTAAATTAACTGTAATTCCATCTTTAGTAATTTCTTTATTTACAACTGTACTGTATTTGTCCAAATTTTCATCTAAGCCCATGAATGATGCCATGTTGGATACAAATATATTGATGCTAGCCCACGCAAGTCCTCCTGAGTTGCTGGCTAAAAGAGATACTGATAAAATTAATACTGATGCAGCTACTGCAACTTTCTTAAAGTCTTTATTTTTCTTATTTCTATTGTTTAAGCTTTTCTTAAAGTTCTTTATAACCCTTTTTGCTTCTATATCTGTAAAATCGGTTTGATCTAATTCATCTAAATCGATTTCTGTTTCATTGAGTAGGTATAATATATCTTTATTCATATCGTTTTTCATTTTATATCCTCCTAGTTTCAATATCTTGTATTGTATTTTTTAGTTTTTTCTTTCCCCTTGACAACCTATTGTAAAGAACGCTTTTTGAAATTCTAAGCTCTTCACTGATCTCATCGAAGTCTTTCTCTTCTAAATAAACCATTAGAAAAATCTTTTTATCTTCAGGTTTAAGAGGTGCTAGTAATTTTTCCAGATTATTTTGAACATCTTTCTCTAAAACTTTTTCAAGTAAGTTTTCAGGTGAAATAAGTTCAGTATTTTCAATGTTTTCATCCTTTAAGTTTTTTAAGTATTTTCTCTGGTAGTCTATTGATTTGTATTTTGATATAGCAGCTACCCAGTTTTTAAATGAATTTTTATCTTCATCAAATGAATCTATATTATCCCAAATTGCGAGCAAGATATCGTTTATACATTCCTCTTGGTGCCCGATAAGATTGTAGAGCGATTTCTTTACTGTGGATTTTATTATCCAACCGTAGTTGTCGATTACAAAATATAAGGCTTCTTCATTTTTATCTCTTAGTTCAGAAATAAAATTGTTTTCATGAATTTTCATTTTTTCCTCCAGTTCCAATAAGCTTATTTATGTATTTGTCTATTAATACGAATTCAATTGCAAGAATCTATCAATTTTAGAGAAATAAATTATAATTGTTTTGAAATTATCTAAAATATTTTCATTTATATTCATTTATAATATTAATATATAAATGCCGGTTTACATATAGTTTTATAACGATGTAGAAAATAAATTTCTAGAAGATCATTTAGAAGACTATTAATATGAGAAGAGGAGTTAAATTGATTAGACTATTAAAAAGGATTCTGACTGCATTTATGCTGTCTTTTTTGACTATCGCAATCGGTATCAATGTATATGCTGAACAAAGTAAATATGAATATGTGGTTTTGGGAGATTCAATTTCAACTGGAGTAGGTCTTAAAGATAAAGAAAAACAGATATTTTCAAACAAACTTGCGAAAAGTATAGATAAAAGGTCTATTAATTTAGCTGTAAATGGCATAGATAGCAGTGACTTAGTTGATATTTTTAGATCTAACGAGAAGGATATAAACAAATATATAAGGAGTTCGGAAGTTATAACTCTATCAATTGGAGGAAATAATCTATTACAACCTTTAATGTATTCGATTAAAGAAGCTCTTGGTTTGTCTGATAATGCCTCATCCTATGAGATTGAAAGAGCTGTTAGATTAAACCCAGAACCTCTTGTAGATTTACTTACACCTGAAGGTTTGAGATCGCCAGAAGTAACTGGGAAATTGAAGGATGGGCTTAGAGAGTTTGACAGAGACTTCCCTATAATTATAAAGCACATAAAAGATCAAAACCCAGAAGTAAAGTTAGTAGTACAAACTTTATACAATCCGTTTACTGAAACTGCTATTTTAAAGCCAATGTCAAGTGTTGCAGACATATACATAAGTCAAATTAATCGTTCAATTAAACGAAATTCATATGAAAATAATTATTTGGTTGCAGATATTTATAA
Source organism: Clostridioides mangenotii TR (assembly GCF_000498755.1). GTDB lineage: Bacteria > Bacillota > Clostridia > Peptostreptococcales > Peptostreptococcaceae > Metaclostridioides > Metaclostridioides mangenotii_A. The sequence goes on from NZ_AXUS01000008.1 coordinate 11,647, forward strand.
CGTATTTAAATCTAATAGCAGGGATGTAATGACTAATATGGCTTACTTTGATATTCATCCAAACGAAAAAGGACAAAATGAGATATATAAAACTATATTAAGTGTAGTAGATGATAATATTCCCCAGGAAATACCGACAATTTCATCGCACAAAGAAAATGGTTTTGGAGAGATCTCAAAATATTGGAAAATTATATGTAGAGAGATAGTGGAGTTTTTCAGTTAAATTAATATGGACTATTATCATTTTAAGATTTACAATTAACTAAAGATTAACTATTTACATAAGTTTTGATTATTTACTAAATATATTGAATAGAATTATAGATGAATGACGGAGGATTACAATGAATATTGAAATAAGAAAGATGGACAATGTGATACCATACCTTACGATTTACTTTACTTAGCGGATCCATCCATTGATATGGTAGAAAGATATTTAAAAGAAGGAGAGTGTCATATAGCTATTGCAGATAAAGAGACTGTAGGAGTTTATTTGCTTGCTAGAAAGTCATTTGATACTTTAGAGATTGTAAATATAGCAGTAAAAGAGTCACACCAAAGTGCAGGAATAGGTAAACTTTTAGTTGAGGATGTAGTGCGTCTATCTAAGTATAAAGGAGATAAATACTTGGAAGTGGGAACTGGAAATTCGAGTATTTCTCAGCTAGCTTTTTATCAGAAGTGTGGGTTTAGGATTGTTGGAGTTGATGTTGATTTTTTTAAGAAAAACTACACTGAGAAGATAGTTGAAAATGGAATCGAATGCTTGGATATGATCAGGCTTAGAATGATATTGTAGACTGGACTTATGAGTAAATTTAACTGATAATAATATTATAGTTAACACTTCTTTTCAGGCAGTTTAGTACTTGTGTATCTCGGTTTTGAATTAATACGTACATAGCTTGCGATAAGTATATCCATACATAGGTTTTAAAAAGAATAAATAGAAAAAGTATGCGGTATTTATAGTAAATCGCATACTTTTTCTATTGTTATTTTATTTAATTGTAGAATTATTTAGTTCTAGATAAAAATTGATGTAAGTCATTTCTATATAAGCAGATAACCAAAGCGCGTATGGAATTACGCCGAGGATAATTACAATCGAAATTATAAGTGAAACAACCCCTAAAAAAGTTGATTTAGATAAATGTTTAAAGCCAAATAATATCTCTGATATCTTAGGGTTTTTACCCAAAGAAAGATCCAACATAAACTTAATCTTGCCGACATATATAGGTGCAGTTAAAAAGATGCTCAGAAGTATATAGGCAATGAGTGAACTTGTATTAGATGATCCTTCAAATCTTTCCGTTACGGCAAGTGCTAAAGTTGATAAAAAAACTACGAATATTGCCGATGGCAAGTGTCCATTTAACTGATTTCTCGATCTTTCTTTTAAAGTAGCAAATGAAACCATAATATCCCTCCTCAATAGTGTGTAAATGTGTATCTTAACACAATTTTATACTATTCTTGAAATTGGTAAAAGGTGAGGTATAACTATAAAATAACAAATAAAAAAGTATTATTTTACGCTTTCTCAAAGCTTATAGTTTAATTTTATATAAACCATGCTCATTGAAATCGCACAAAATAATACTTAAAAGTTCAATCAAAAGTTAAGTAAAACACTTAAATTAAAACTTAAATTATAAGTTAAAAAAGTTCAATTAAATTTAAATAAAAGTTAAATAAAAAGTTCAATTAAAATATATTGGTATAACTAACTACTTCATAAATCGATTGTATTATAAGTTGATTTACATTCTACTTTCAAAACTTCCACAATAAGTCTCAGAATATATAACTGGCTTATCAGTATTAGGCTCAACTTGGATATTTTGAAGATTACAAACATCTCCATTTCCATTGTGCTCACAAGAGCTGACGTTGCAAACTAGATCAGTCTTACCGTTGTTAGTATTGTTAGTCAATCTGCTGTAGTGTTCTTTTTCTAAAAATGAGCTACAGTTAGTACTCTCGCTTTTTTGCGCAGATTTACCCGAAATATTTATTTTTTCAGCATAACAGACATTGTTATCATAGTAAGAACAGTTCGTTACATTACAATTAATTTTTGACATATAATTACCTCCTAATCATTCTTAATAGAAGTATGTCCAAATAGATTTATAAGTATAACAAGATCAACATTTTTTTGCTTATTATTTACATAAATTGTATAAAAGCCTCCCATTTGGAAAGAATATTAAAAAAGGAGGCGAATATATTGTTTGAGCAAAGAAGAAGTTTTAATTATCGCAAAGTATCTGCTTATGCAGCAACAGCAATTATAGTTTTTGGAAGTGGATTTTATATAGGATCAAGAACTGCTTCGAGGGATATGCCTATCAAAAATACAGCAAATATTGAACAAGCTAAAGTTCAAAAGCCTTATGATTTAAATCAAGACTGTGAAGTTTGGCTTCAAAATGAAGGCGAGACAGAGACGAATTACAAAAGAACTTATATAATGGCTGGAGTAGTTCCAAATGAAGTTTTGGGCAAAACAGAAAATGAAATAAAGAGTTACTTTAAAAATGAATATCCTGGAAAAATGGTAAAGAGTCTATCAAAAGAGGAGATTGTATTAGAGGATGCTGAGCACAAATCTGATGATAAAGTCGATACAATGAGCGATAATTCTAAACGTGGAAAATACGCCATAGAGACAGAAAAAGGACTTATAGCTCTTTATAAGTATGACAAAAATGGAAAGAAGAGCTTAGTTGAAAAAACTAAAATTACTCTGGATTCACTGCCTAAAACAGTGCAGGAAGAAATTGAAAAAGGCGTAATAATGGACACTGAAGATGAAGCATATGCTAGGTTAGAGGATTTTGCAAGCTAGAGGAGATCTTTAATTTAGAGTTAGAGTAAAATCTACAAGTTAGAATTTTGTAAGTATATTGAAGGCATAGGGTAAATGGGTTAATTATAGTATAAATAGTATATAAATGTAAGGAACTATCTTTGTATAAATATAGGTGCAGTAGATAGTTCTTTTTTATTTTCAATTTTTTATTTACATAAAAGGCGTTAAGGATTATTTTAACTTATATTTATGGTATAATTATTTAGAACATAAGTTTTGTAATAGAGAATTTAAAGTTTTTAAGAGAAGATTTAAATTCTTATGATAGAAGAATTTAATATTGATAGTATTAAAAGTGATTGTATTTGTTGCTAATAAAAAATAGCATAAAATATATTGCTGAGAAATATGTTTTATAAATTGGGGAAGGACGTATTTTATGATAATCTTGGGAATAGATCCAGGGATAGCAATAGTTGGATATGGAGTACTGGAATACAAAAATAATAAATTTACTCCGATAGATTACGGAGCAGTCACTACGCCTGCACATATGGATGTGTCTAAGAGACTAGAGCTAGTGTACAAAGGAATAGATACAATAATAAAAAATTATGATATAGATGAAGTTGGAATAGAGGAACTGTTTTTCAACAAAAACGTTAAGACTGCAATTACAGTTGCACAAGCCAGAGGGGTTACTATGCTTGCATGTTCTCACAATAGCAAGCCGGTTTACGAGTACACTCCACTTCAGGTTAAGCAAGGGGTAGTAGGGTATGGTAGAGCACAAAAAGCTCAAGTTCAACAGATGGTTACAGCGTTCTTAAATTTAAAAGCAGTACCAAAGCCGGATGATGTTGCCGATGCACTAGCAGTTGCAATTTGCCACGCACATTCAAATAAGCTTGAAAAAACTCTGAAAAATATAGGAGGGAAATATGTTTAATTATATAAAGGGAATTATAGAAGAGATAAACATGACTTACATAGTTATTGAAAACAATAATATAGGATATGAGATCAATGCTTCTTCTAACACTATTGCAGATGTTAGAGTTGGAAAAGAGGCAAAAATATATACAAAATTAATAGTAAGGGAAGATGATTTAACTATCTGCGGATTTTCTACTAAAGAAGAGCTTAAGATGTTTGAGCTTTTGACTTCAGTATCTAAGATAGGCCCAAAAGTTGGACTAGCTATACTGTCGTTTTCGACTCCAGCAAAACTAGGTGCATTTATACTTAGCGATGATATAGCAAATCTTTCAAAAGCACCTGGAGTAGGTAAAAAAACAGCAGAGAGAATTATACTAGAACTTAAAGATAAGATAGATAAAGATAGCGTGGCATTTGAACCTACACTTTTCTCTGAAAAGCCTATACTTATTTCACAGGATGAAGCCGTTGAAGCACTTATAGCGCTAGGTTACAGTCCGATGGAATCAAAAGAAGCTGTTCAAAACTGTAAAAAGGACGGATTAAATACCGAGGATATAATCAAAAAATCCCTTGCCTATTTAATGACGAAATAGCCAACTATATTTTAGAGGGGAGGAAGATTTATGAATGAATTTGATGACGAAGATAGAATAATTACATCTACTATGCAGACTGATGACGAAGATAGAATAATTACATCTTCTATGCAGACCGATGATGTAGATATAGAAAACAGTTTAAGACCTAAGACTCTAGAAGAATATTTAGGGCAAGAAAAATCAAAGGAGCAGCTTAGTATATTTATTCAAGCCGCAAAGTCTAGAAGCGAACAGTTAGATCACGTACTGCTTTATGGACCACCTGGACTTGGGAAAACTACTCTTGCCAGTATAATAGCAAATGAAATGGGCGTTAACCTTAGAATAACTTCGGGCCCTGCTATTGAGAGAGCTGGAGATTTGGCGGCGATACTTACAAACTTAAATGAAAATGATGTACTTTTTATAGATGAAATTCACAGAATCAATAGGACTGTGGAAGAAGTGTTGTACCCTGCAATGGAGGACTTTTGCTTGGATATAATTATAGGTAAAGGCCCATCTGCGAGAAGTATAAGACTCGATTTGCCTAAATTCACTCTTATAGGGGCTACTACTAGAGCAGGAATGCTTACAAATCCTTTAAGAGATAGATTTGGAGTAATTTGCAAGCTAGATTACTATACTGTCGATGAGCTTGCACAGATAGTTTTGAGATCTTCTTCAATACTCGATGCAGAGATACACGAAACTGGAGCTTTGGAGCTTGCTAAGCGTTCAAGGGGAACTCCTAGGATCGCCAATAGATTGCTTAAAAGAGTTAGAGATTACGCTCAGGTTAAATCGGATGGGATAATAAGCAATGAAATAGCCAAAGATGCGTTGGAGCTTCTAGGAATAGACGATCTCGGTCTAGACAATGTAGACGAAAAGCTACTGCACACAATAATAGAAAAATTTGGTGGAGGACCAGTAGGACTTGATACACTTGCAGCTTCAATAGGTGAAGATAGAAATACTATAGAAGATGTTTTTGAACCATACCTATTACAGCTTGGATTTATTAACAGAGGTCCAAGAGGAAGGTCTGCAATGCCTTTAGCATATAAACACTTAAATATAGAAAAGCCCCGTGATAAATAGGCAGCACGGGACTTTTTAAGTTGTATAGCAGTAGTCGACATGTAGTTTTTTTGTTATAATAATAAGGTGAAATTTTTTTGGAGAGGAAGACTAGTTTTGAAGACAAGTGATTTTAAATTTGATTTGCCAGAAGAGCTTATTGCTCAAGTTCCAATAGAGGATAGATCTAGTTCTAGACTTATGGTTCTTGACAAAGAAACTGGCAAAATAGAGCATAAGATATTTAAGGATATAATAGATTATTTAAATCCAGGTGATTGTTTAGTATTAAATAATACAAAGGTAATTCCAGCTAGACTTATTGGAGAAAAAGTAGGTACTGGTGGGAAGATAGAGTTCTTGTTATTAAAAAGAACAGAAGATGATACTTGGGAAACATTGGTTAAACCAGGTAAGAGAGCTAAAATAGGTACAAAATTCTCTTTTGGAGGAGGAAAACTAATCAGTGAAGTCGTTGGAATGGGAGAAGACGGATCTAGAATAGTTAAATTCAGTTACGACGGTATATTTGAAGAGATACTTGATGAGCTGGGAAGCATGCCATTGCCTCCATATATCACAGAAAAGTTGGAAGAAAAAGATAGATATCAAACAGTGTACTCTAAACACAGCGGTTCTGCCGCAGCACCTACTGCAGGACTTCATTTTACTAAAGAGCTATTAGATAAGATAGAGAAAAAAGGCGTTGATATAGCATTTATTACGCTTCATGTAGGGCTTGGTACATTTAGACCAGTTAAAGTAGATGATGTTTTAGAGCATCATATGCATTCAGAGTACTATATGGTGGACAAAGAAGCTGCCGATAAAATAAACAAGGCTAAAAAAGACGGAAAAAATGTAGTATGTGTTGGAACTACAAGTTGTAGAACTGTTGAATCAGCTAGTAAAGAAAAAGGCATAATAAAAGAAACAAGCGGATGGACTGAGATATTTATATATCCAGGATATGAGTTTAGAATTGTGGATAAACTTATAACTAATTTCCACTTACCAGAGTCGACACTTATAATGCTTGTAAGTGCACTTAGCAGTAAAGAAAATATTCTTAACGCATACAATACTGCTGTAGATGAAAAATATAGATTCTTCAGTTTTGGTGACGCAATGATTATAAAATAGTTAAGATTATAAAAAGTTTATATCAAACTGAAAAATGTTAAATACAAAACGTCAAATTTGGAGGGGGTTATATATGAAAGAAATAACTAAAAATAGCAATAGCAAGGTACTTAAAATCGCATTTATACTAGAAAAAATTCTAGCGTTAGTAGTACTTCTAACTATATGTCTGGGAATTATGGATATATTCAGATTGATTTGGTTTGAATACATCACTGATTTTCAAAATATTGTTCAATATCAAACATTAAATAATATCCTAGCCCAAGTACTTTTATTGGTTATAGGCGTAGAGCTTGTTATAATGCTTTCACTTCATATACCAGGTGCATTTATTGAGGCGTTGTTGTACGCAATAGCAAGAAAAATGCTGCTATTGCCAAAAAACGATGGAATGATGGACGTTTTACTAGGAGTAATAGCTATGGCTGGACTTTTTGCAATAAAGAGATACTTAATTCCAAAGGGAAGTTATATGACTGAGAAAAATGAAATAAAGGAAAAGTGCGATGACAAGATGCTTGAGGAAATCAATATAAAATATGAAGAAGAATATAAGAAATAATACAAGAAATAATACAAGAATATAAAAATTGACATAACAATTAAAAAGAATCAATAAAGAGTTACTAAGGATTAGGAGAAATAATATGAATGCAGTAAGATATGAACTAATAAAAACTTGCAAACAGACTGGAGCTAGACTTGGAAGGCTACACACACCACACGGTGTAATTGATACACCGATCTTTATGCCTGTAGGAACGCAAGCGACAGTTAAGAGTATGGCACCAGAAGAACTAAAAGAGATTGGCTCACAGATAATTCTAAGCAACACTTATCATCTGTATATGAGACCTGGGCATGAAATAGTTAAAAAAGCTGGCGGTCTTCATAAATTTATGAACTGGGATAAACCTATACTTACAGATAGTGGAGGATTCCAAGTGTTTAGTTTAGGGCCGCTTAGAAAAATAGTTGAAGAAGGTGTTGAGTTTAGATCTCACTTAGATGGATCAAAACACTTTTTAACACCTGAAAAAGCAGTTGAGATACAAAATGCACTTGGATCGGATATAATTATGGCATTTGATGAGTGTGCCCCATATCCAGCTGATCGAGACTATGTAAAAAATTCTCTTGAAAGAACAACTAGATGGTTAGAAAGATGTAAAGAAGCTCATAATAATACTGAAAATCAAGCGTTATTTGGTATAATTCAAGGTGGAATGTACAAAGACCTTAGAGAGCAATCAGCTAAGGAAATTACGTCTATAGATTTACCAGGATATGCAATAGGAGGACTTAGTGTTGGTGAGCCAAAGCCGTTGATGTATGAAGTACTTGAATATACTACACCGCTTATGCCAGCTGACAAGCCAAGATACCTTATGGGTGTTGGAAGTCCAGATGACCTTATTGAAGGCGTAATAAGAGGTGTTGATATGTTTGACTGTGTACTTCCTACTCGTATAGCTAGAAATGGTACAGCTATGACTAGCCAAGGGAAAGTAGTAGTTAGAAACGCAAGTTACGCAGAGGACTTCACACCATTAGATCCAGAGTGTAGTTGTTATACATGCCAAAACTACACAAAAGCTTATATAAGACACTTGGTTAAGACTAACGAAATATTAGGTGCGAGACTTATAACTACTCATAATTTACACTTCTTGCTAGACCTTATGGCTAAAGTAAGAGAGGCGATAATGGAAGATAGACTACTAGACTTTAGAGAAGAGTTTTTTACAAAATATGGGTACGAATTATAAGCTTTGCACTATGAATTATTATAGATTTAATGTATAATACTCTATAACGCTTTAAAAGGCATAATTTAAATTAACAAGATAAAATTATGAAGAACAAGGAGTGAAAAAAGTATGCCACAACAATCACTAATACCTGTAATAGCTGTATGGGTAGTTGTATTCGGTTTATTCTATTTCTTATTGATGAGACCTCAAAAGAAAAGAGATAAACAACTAAAAGAAATGAGAGAAAACCTTCATGTAGGTGACAAAGTTACTACTATAGGAGGAATCATAGCAACTGTTGCTAAAGTTGACGAAGACAACTTAATTCTTGAAATAGGTCCAAGTAGAACTAAAGTACCATTCCAAAAATGGGCTATAGGAACTGTTGAAACTAGAAAAGAAGAAGTAGAAGTTAAAGAAGACAAAGAAGAAAAGTAATTTAAACACCTCCTCTTGAATATATTTATTTCAGGAGGGGGTTTTTTAATGGAAAAATCAAATTATATTTTTAAAGGTCTCGGTTTTGCATATATTATGACATTAGCTATAATTCTCATATACAACTTGTTTTTGACATTTACCAACATGAGTGGAGAGACTATTACCATGGCGGCATCTTTTATAACTACTATATCTGCAGCCTTTGGTGGGTTTTATGCGTCTAAAAAAATTAAAGAAAAAGGTATGTTTTATGGTTTATTGGTTGGTATGATGTACATAGTATGCGTGTTTTTGACTGTTTTTCTAATTCAAGAGAATTTTGTATTTGAAGTTTCAATGCTTTATAGAATCCTTCTAATGACAGCGGCAGGAGGCATTGGTGGTGTTTTAGGCGTCAACTTCAAATAGAGATTTTCAGAAATACCATTTTGTGTTATAATCAGTAGAGAATAATCGTAATGGAGGTATAGTCATGGAAAAAAAACACATAAAAACATTATCAGGTGCTACTTTGAAGCAAAGTGCTGAAAAAGGTGGATGCGGAGAATGTCAAACTTCTTGTCAATCAGCTTGCAAAACTTCTTGTACGGTTGCAAATCAAGAGTGCGAAAGATAGTAAGGCCTTGCCACAAAAATGCTCGATCAATTGGATTTGGCTTCATGCCAATGTTACGTTGCGAAATAAAATGCCGCGAAATCCAATCGATCGAGCATTTTTGTTATTTGATCCTTGGGATATGGCTAAAGGAAAATAAAATTATTTTTTTATAAAGTCGGAGGTGTAACTTCCGACTTTGTTTTTTTGTTAAGACCTTATAAAAATCATAATTTATCAATATAACAATATATCTGTAAAATAATAAACCTAATAGATATAATAATTAATATAGATAGCAATCAATAGACCAAGTTAATAAACTTAAAACTGATAAAATAATTAATTTTATAATATAACAAAATAAAATGAACCATTTCACATCCTTGAGCATCTAATTAGAATTAGTGAAGAAGCAAATAAGTAGCGCTACGGTTTGCTAGGAAAGGTAGGAAGCTAATTGAATAAAGATTTATTTATAGATAGAGTTCTTGAAGCTGAACGTACTTTATATCATGTGTCTAAGACTATCCTGACTGTAGATCAGGACTGCGAGGACGCGGTTCAAAGTGCAATTTTAAAAGCTTATGAAAAATTAAATACATTGAAAGAGGAACAGTATTTCAAAACATGGATTATTAGGATACTCTTAAATGAATGTTACCGATTAAAGCGTAGGGAACAACCAGAGGTCTCTTATGAGGAGTGTTTTGAATTTGTAAAGTCTGAGGATGAAGAGGATTATAGCGAGCTGTATTTAGCTATTAAAAAACTGCCTGAGCGAATTAGAATTACTATTGTTCTCTATTATGTTGAGGGCTATTCTGTAAAAGAAATTAAACAGATTTTAAAAATACCTGCCGGAACCGTAAAAAGTCGTTTGGCAAAAGGACGAAAACTATTAAAAAATAGATTAAAGATTGTGGAGGTAGACTATGAATAAAAACAATTGGAACAATATCTTTCCTGATCCACCAGAAAGTTTTCATAATAAAGTAAGCAACACTTTAAATTGCTTGCCAGATAAAGAGGAGATTAGTGAAATGAATAATAGATCAATGTTTAGAAAGATACCTTTAAAAAGGGGAGTTATGATTGCATTAATAGCTACTTTAGCGGTTGGGACAACTGTATTTGCTTCTGGTAAGATAGCATCTATAGTAGGTAGCTCAAGTGTAATACCGACGTATTATTCAATGCCTAGTGCAGATAAAATAAATAAAGATTTTGAGTTTGAGCCTAAATTAGTTGAGAAATTTGACACAGGGTATGAGTTTAAAAGTGGTCACAAAGTAAAGAATGAAATTTTTGATGACAAGGGAAATAGTTTAGGAAAACAAAATAATGTAGATTTTGATTACAATAAAGGTGAAGATGAATTAAGCCTTAATATGGGTAAAGGGAAATTAGGTGAAGATTCAGAAAAAGCTGAACATGTAGGAAATTACAGGGGTATTGATTTAAGCTACGTTTCAAGTACAAATAAGGTGGTGCCTGAGGATTATAAAATGACAGAGCAGGACAAGAATGATGAGGCGTCAGGTAAATATATATTTAGTTATGGAAGTGACAAAGTAGAGATATCAGAGTTTAAGCATTTAAGTTGGACTCAAGATGGAATTAGCTATATGTTTACTGCGATGGATTCTAATGTTACACAAGAGCAATTGGTTAAAATGGCACATCAGATGATCGATTCTCTATAATTTTTAGGGCAACTGTTTTTATCATAAGCATCCGAATAACTGTTCGGGTGCTTATTTATTTCTTGTAAATTTCATTTATAAAGGTTGTAATCTTATAACCATTAACTATAAATTTTTGCCAATATTAGGAAATTGTAATATAATTTTATTATAAGTCTGTGTGAGGTAGGTTAGCACAGACTTATTATTTTATCCAAAATGTGGATAGAAAGTTAAAGTTAGAAAGTTTCTGAAGCATGATTAGTACTATGGAAACAAGTATACATAAGTATACAGCTTGATATATGGGGGGGTCTATATGGAGAATAAAAAATTAATTATAACACTTGGTTTGACACTTTCGTTTATAATTGGAGCAACGAGTTCATCAAATGCACTTTCGACAGTTGATCAGTTAAAGGGTAGTGATAGGTTCGAAACAGCCGCTTTAATAGCTTCTAAGCAGAGTTACAAGACTGCGATTATAGTAAATTCAGATAAAACTCTAGCTGACGGGCTTAGTGCAAGCGGTTTAGCAGGAGCAGAAAATGCACCCATACTACTTGTTAAACAAAACCAAATTCCAACAGTTACAATGAGCAAACTAAATGGTGTTGAAAAAGTATACATAATAGGTACTGAAGATACAATAAGCTCACAAGTAGAAACAGAGATAAGAGATAAGGATATTGAGACAGAGAGATTAGCTGGTGAGGATAGATGCGAGACAAGTTTAGCTATAGCTAATAAGATTAAAGAAATAAAAAGTATAGACAAAGTTATATTTGCAAATGCGTATAAAGGAGAAGCTGATGCAATAAGTGCATCCTCAGTTGCTTCTAGAGATGGGGTTCCTATAATCCTTACTGAAGGTAAAGGTACAGATTTTGATCTAAATGGACTAAATAGATATGCAATAGGATCAAATCTATCTTTAAGCGACAAGTTTGTTAGTGATATAGGTGCTAAAAGACTTGGCGGAGTAGATAGATTTGATACAAATAAAAAGTTAATACAGTGGTTCTACAAAGACTATGGCGAGGTTTATTTGAGTCAAGCGTACAATCTTGTAGATGCTCTTGCAGTATCTCCACTGGCTAAAAATAAACCAGTAGTTCTAGTTCATAAAAACAGTGATAAGAGTATACTAAAAAACACTAATAAATTTACCATCTTAGGTGGAATCGATAAAGTTGCGGTTCAACAAAGTATAAATGCAGCTACAAATAATAAACCGAATGAACAAGGATTTTACTTCGATATAGATAATCCAACTCTTAATAAGAGGATAAAAGATCATCTATACAACTTAATCAATATATATAGAAAGGAAAATGGTCAAAGTGTTCTTTCACAAGCAAAGAGGCTAGAAGGACTGGCTGGAGATTGGTCGAAACTAATGGCCAAAAATAATACAATGTCACATGTAATTAATGGAAAAAATTCTTACTCAACATTTATGCAGTACCTTGACTGGTCACCAATCCCAGCAGGTCATGTAATTGTTCAAGGAGAAAATTTATTTAAATATAAAGTTGGCGATAAATACGTGTACACACAAAGAGATGCAAATAATATAGCGCAGTCGATGTTGGGTCAATGGAAAAAAAGTGAAGCAGATGGTGGAGTAAATATGCTTCATCCAGGATTTGAAATTATGGGATTTGGTATGTCAACTAAATCAGATAAGACTATGTATGCAACACAAGAGTTTTATGGAGTTTATCAAAATTAACTTCATTATTATTTGGCTTAAAAGTTAATGTTGTAGAGTTGTGAAAAATTAAGTGAATATGGTATAAATATAAAGAAGATAAAAGTTCGCACAGTTTTGTATAACTAAACAAGATTAGTGCGAACTTTATGTAAAGAGGTGATAAGGTGAGTGAGAACTTGCAAAAAACAGTTCTAGTTGCTGATGATAGTCCTGAAATAATAGAAATAGTTGATATACTGCTTTCTAGTGAAGGATATAAAGTGTTAAAAGCTACAAATGGTCAGGAAGCTATAGATTTAGTTGATGAAAATGTAGATCTTATAATATTAGATGTGGTTATGCCTGTAAAAAATGGATTTACAGCATGTAGAGAGATTAGAGAAAAAACCAATGCTCCAATACTATTTTTAACAGCAAAGACCCAGGAATCAGATAAAGTTATAGGGTTTTCATCAGGTGGAGATGATTATTTACTTAAGCCATTTTCTTATTCTGAATTTACTTCTAGAGTTAAATCACTTATCAGAAGATATTATGTATACCAAGGAATAAAAGTAGAAGATGAGTCAAAGGAAATTATAATAAGAGATCTCAGTATAAATTTAGATACTAAAGAGGTGAAGTTAAAAGATGAAAATATATCACTTACAACTATAGAGTACGATATGATTGCCCTTATGATTCAAAATAAAAAGAAGGTATTTTCGTCTAAGAACCTCTATGAAAGTATCTGGAATGAACCTTATTTTTATACAGCAAATAACACTATAATGGTTCATATAAGGAATTTAAGAAAGAAAATAGAAAAGGACAGGCAAGATCCTGAGTACATTAAGACTGCTTGGGGAAAGGGGTATTACATTGATTAAGCATTTAAAACCTTCTAGGCTTGGTTGGAAAATTCTATTTTATATAGTTGTGTCTGTGTTAGTTGCCTTTATATTAAATGTTCCTTTTTATAATATGCTAGAAAACGGGGTAACTAAAGCCGCTGAAGAAAAGCACTATTTTCAAAGTCATCTAACAAGATTAGTTGATGATCTCCAGTTATATATTGACGAAAATGACTTAAAAACGAGCGATTCGGAGATGTTATCATATTGGAATGAGGACAAATGGTATGTTTATATGAATATACACAAAGATAAGAAAATTTTGTACGACACAGTAAATTACCCTAAGAAAATTTCCGATGAAGATGAACAGAGAGAACTTCAAAACAACGATCTTATGAATAACTACTCTTTAAAGTTTAAAGATACAAACGCGACAATTACAATAACAGCTTTTTTTAATGCGAAGTATCAAAATTTTATAAATGCTGCATCAGTTGCTTTTTTAGCTATAGCATTTATATCAACGTTCCTTTTACTGTTTAGCAAAAAGATAAAGTACATCAAAAAAATTGAACAGGGAATAAAGATAGCAGAGTCAGGAAGCTTAGAATACAGAATCCCAGTAAAAGGAAATGATGAGTTGAGTTCTCTTGCCAAAAGCATAAACGAAATGAGTGGCGTGATCACAGATCAACTTCTGCTTGAAAGTGAGATGAGGCAAAAAATAAAGATATGGTTACATCCATATCTCATGATATAAGGACTCCTCTAACATCAGTGATATGTTATCTGGATCTAATTGCAGACGGAAAGTATTCGGACAAAGAGCAGTTGGATAAATACATTGAAAATGCAAGGTTAAATGCTTATCAGATTAAGAAACTATCTGAAAATTTGTTTATACATTTTGTGACATCACCGGAAGACATCGATTATGAAATTAAGAGAATCAATGCAAACGAGTTTATATTTCAACTTATACTAGACACCACTTTTGAGCTAGAGGAAAATAATTTTGAGGTAAAAGTAAAAAATGAATTACATAAACAAATACATATCGATGTAGATATAACACAATTTAGAAGGATTTTTACTAACATCTGTTCAAATATAATAAAGTATGCTGATAAAGATGCTCCTATTGAATTTTTAGCAAGCATGACAAAAAATTTTCTGCTTATTAAGCAGGCGAATCAAGTTTCTAATTTAAAAGATCAATCAGAAAGTTTTGGTATAGGTATAAAAAATTGCAAAGAAATAGTAAAAAATCATAATGGTTTCTTAAATGTCTTTAACGGCGAAAAAGATTTTTTAGTTGAGATTGGTATTCCGATTAGTTCTACAGGAGATTAATAAATTAATTAATAATATAAACCTATCAAACGCTTAGAAATCAGTGCTTTTAAAAAAATTAAGAATTCTTAAGAATTATATTAAGTATTTCTAAAGATTTAGCAAATAAAATATTATATATAGCAGATAATATTACATAGTGAAGTTAATCGATAAAAAACATAAAATATCGAACTCAGTCGAAATGATGAGTAAATAAAGATTATATAATTCACTTTTGCTAAAGGAAGGATGAGAAATATGAAAGTACTTATTCTTACAAGTAAATTTGGTATGGGACATCTTTCAGCATCTAATTCATTAGCTGAAGAGATAGAGGACTTGTACTTTGGATCTGAAACAATTGTAGAAGATATATTTGAATATATTATGCCAGAATACACAGATACAATGTATAAAGCCTTTAATATTTTAGTAAATAAAGGCAGTAAACTATACAATCTATTTTACAGATTCACAGAAAATGGAAAAATAGACTCAACACCATTTGTATTTGAGCATTTTTTAAAAAAACTAGATGAGCTTTTAGTCGAAATAAAGCCAACTGTGATTATATCTACATTTCCATTTTGTTCACAGCTTGTTTCAAAATACAAAGATAAGACAGGGGATAAAAGACCACTGCTTACATGTATAACAGATCTAAGTAGTCACTCAGAATGGCTCAGCAAAAATACAAATTGCTATTTAGTAGCAGATGAATTTACTAAAGATGAATTAATAGAAAAAGGAATAGAAGTCTCTAAAATACTAGTAACCGGAATACCAGTTAGAAGAGAATTTAAGAATACAGATAGAAAAGATAAAATCAAAAACGAAAAAAACATACTTATAATGGGAGGCGGACTTGGACTTCTTCCAAAATCAAATAAATTTTATGAAGATCTAAACAATTTAGAAGGTGTTAAAACAACAGTAATAACGGGGAATAATGTGAACATGTACTACAAGTTACACTCTATGTACGAAAACATAGAAGTATTAGGGTATACAGACCATGTAAATAAATATATGGAAAATGCAGACCTTATAATTACAAAACCAGGAGGAATCACATTGTTTGAGACAATACATTCCGAACTTCCTCTACTTGTATTTTCTCCATTTTTACTACATGAGATTAATAACGCAGCTTTTATTCTAGATAAGGACATAGGAAGAGTATTAAGCAAAAATCCAAAAGAGCATATAGATATTATAAAAGAGATTATTTATGATGATGAGCTTTTAAACACGTTTAAGAAAAATTTAAAATCTATAAAAGAAGACTTGGACGATTTTAGATTAATAGAGATGTTGGATTATCTAGAAAGCGAGGCACAAGGAGAGTGCGCCAGATGTATATAATTGAATTTATATCGATTGGATGTATAATAATATTTATTATATTTTTACTACATTCGATACTACCAACATACTACAATAAGCATTATAATGATAACATAGTAAAAAATACTAAAGGTGAAAAGAAGGTCATGCTTACATTTGATGACGGACCTGATCCGAGGTATACAAGCGATTTAATAGATCTTTTAACAGAACAAAATGTGATGGCAACTTTCTTTGTAGTTGCAAACAACGCAAAAGCAAATCCTGATATTATCGAGAGAATGCTAAATGAAGGTCATGAAGTAGCAATACATTCTTTAGAGCATAAAAATGCTTGGCTGTATAGTTACTCTTACACAAGAAAGGATTTTTACGAAAGTTTAGATATAATGAATAAATTAGGTGTTAATATAAAATATTACAGACCACCATGGGGACATACAAATATATTTACAATGAGTTTTGCAAACAAACACAACTTAAAAATTATACTTTGGGACGTAATGGCAGAAGATTGGGAAAAAGATGTAACAGTAGAAGTAATAGTTGAAAGACTTAAAAAGAGAACAAAAGGAAACTCAATAATATGTCTCCACGATGCTGGAGAAAATTCAGGAGGAGCTGAAGGAGCACCTAGAAGGATGATTGAAGCTTTAAAAATAGCTCTACCTGAACTCAAGGCATCTGGATTTAGATTTGTTACACCAGAAAGGAGCTAAGTATGAGCAAAAAAGTAGAAAAGAAGAAAAAATATATAATCACAAAAGCAATTTCTAAAAAAAATAACAAAAACAATAACAATAAATATATAGGAAGTCTTACATTTATGGTATTGCTTATGGCGATAACAAGTTATTACATCTTTAAGGATCAGTCATTCACATCGCTAGTAGGTGTTATTCAAAAAATAAACCCGGTTTATATATTGATCGGATTTTCTATGATGTTTTTGTACCTAGCTTGTGAAGCTATAGGAATCAATATAATAATGAAATCACTTGGTCAAAAGGTATCAGTGCTAAAAGGACTGGGTTATTCATTTGTAGGATTTTACTTTAGCTCAATAACTCCCTCAGCATCTGGAGGTCAGCCAGCTCAAGTGTATTATATGAACAAGGATAAGATAAACATATCCTATTCATCGCTTACACTTATAATACTATCAGTTTTTCACCAACTAGTAGCTCTACTGTATGCCGGAATAATGTTTTTAGTTAGATACTCGTTTGTGAAAGAGGATATTGGAGCTATGAAGATACTTTTAGTATACGGAGTAGTTTCCAATGTAATATTAATCGGTGGAATGATAGGGATAGTATTTTCTAAGAAATTTGTAAATACATCAATTAAAGCTTTAGTTAAAATACTTTCTAAAGTTAAGATAGTAAAAAATATAGATAAGACAATGGATACTGTTGAAGAGCAGATATTGGAGTACCAAAAAGGAGCGGCGCATATCAAAGAAAACCCTGCTTTGATGTTTAAAGTCTGTGTTATAACTATAGTTCAAATAACATCGATGTTCTTAGTACCGTATTTCGTTTACAAAGCATTTAACTTAACAGGATATGGAGTCTTAGATATAATAGCTGTTCAAGCTATACTAACACTTGCTGTATCATCACTTCCACTTCCGGGAGCAGTAGGAGCATCTGAAACTGGATTTTTGAATATGTTCAAGGTGTTCTTTGCAGGAAGTATGCTAATACCAGCGATGCTTGTATGTAGAATTTTAAACTTCTACGCATTTGTAGCATTAAGTGCTCTTATTACACTTGTTATCCATATTAAACAAGTAAAAAAAGAGAGTTCAAAGAAAAAGGTATACAGACTTGTGAGTATGAGAAGGTTTGATTTTAAAAAGTACATGGTTAATAAAAAAGAGATTCGCATTTGAAATTATAGAAATAGAGAATAGTGAGAATAGCATAGGTATTGGTGGTCATAAACAGATTTGCAATGACCACCAATACACATGCTATTCTTTTTTATGTTTTTAAAAATGTTGCCGATCAAATTGAAATAGATACCAATCATTGGTATAATTTTAGTGAAACGAGATGAATTTGTACAAATTTAAATTGTGAGGGAGCATTTTTATGAAAAAAATATTAATAGTTGCATCGATGTTGTTATTGGTATTTACTGTAGGATGTAATAGTAAAAATGATACAGGAAACAATGAAAAAGACAAGGATGTAAAGATATTATCCAATAAGAAATATATAGAGAGAATCAATTTAGTATTTGATGAATCGAGAAAATACATTAGCGATTATACATATGTACATGATGAAGAAGAATACGTTGAGAAGACTCCGGAGAATGAGGAGTATCAAAAGTTATTAGAGAGTTATAAAATCAATGAAAAAAAGTATAAAGAAATGGGAGAAAAATTTTCTAAGTTTAGAAGTAAGGATGAAGAAACCAATAAAATTCATGATAAATTGATTCAAATATGTATCGATAAATCAAATAATTTCAAAGAGAGAGACGAATTAGAAACGAAGATTAGAGAATTCGGTGTTAAAGAATTGGTTAATGAATTAGAAATAGAAGCAGGCACCGTTACAGAAAATCTTATGTCAGAAAAAGAACGAAATGAGATAGATATTAGAATTGATGAGCTGGATCGATTGATTTATGAGGATAATACATTAATAGATGTGTGGAATGAATTAGAACGTAATTTAGGTGTAAACTTAGATTGATAGGATAGGAAAATATATTGAAAAGAATATGGGTAAAAAACAAAGGCGATTGCTTAAAAGCTATCGCCTTTAAAAGTTTAGATGATTTTATTATTAAGTTATGTTCACTTATTTGTAAACTATAACATTAGATTAGCTTAAATATATTGTTTTATATTTTTTGTTTAATTAAATCTATAGTATAACTACAGGTTTAATTAAATCTCTAGGTTTGTCTTTCATTAACATAAGAGCTTCTTCCATATGGTCAAAGCCATTGAATTTATGTGTTAATAACTTGCTTGTATCAAGCCTTCCTGTTTCCATTAGAGATACTAGTTTTTCCATACGTAATCTACCACCAGGCATTAAACCTCCAGCGATTACTTTATGGCCCATGCCGCAGCCCCACTCAACTCTTGGAATTTTTATATAGTCGCCACTACCTAAATAATTTACATTACCAATTCTACCACCTGGTTTTAGCATTTCTATAGCTTGTGCAAAAGTATCATTATCTCCTCCTGCAATTATAACTTTATCAACACCTTTACCATGAGTTTTTTCCATAATTTGAGCGACTATGTCGCCTTCTTTATAGTTTAGTATATCTGTAGCACCATATTCTTTAGCAGCAGCTACACAGTTAGCACGAGAACCTACTCCATATAAATGAGAAGCACCTCTAAGCGCTGCTCCAGCAACAGCCATAAGACCAACAGGCCCGATACCTATTACACAAACTGAATCTCCAAATTGGACATCAGCTAATTCAACGCCATGAAATCCTGTTGGAACCATATCACTTAGCATAACAGCGTCTGCTACATCGACACCTTCAGGAATTAGAGCTAGATTTGCATCAGCTTCATTAACATGAAAGTATTCACTAAAAACTCCATCTTTAAAATTAGAAAATTTCCAACCAGCTAGCATACCGCCTGAATGCATTGAATACCCAGCTTGAGCTTCTAGAGATCCCCAATCAGGAGTAATAGCAGGAACTATTACTTTGTCCCCAGCTTTAAAGGACTTAACCTCACTTCCGACCTCTACAACTTCACCCACAGCTTCATGACCTAAAATCATATCACTACGTTCACCTATTGCACCTTCCCATACTGTATGTATATCAGATGTACATGGTGAAACAGCTAGCGGTTTTACAATTGCATCTAAATTACCACATTTTGGAACATCTTTTTCGATCCAACCAACATTTCCTATTCCCAACATTGCAAAGCCTTTCATCTTCATATAGATAATCTCCTCTTCAATTGGTTTGTTTATAGAACTGTTTGTTAATAATTTATTTATGTCAATTTTATGATATTGCTTTATTATCTAATTGTCAATGATGAATACTATATATATTAATTTTCTATTATAATAGCTAACTGTATTAGTATTAAATAATTAAATATTTTCCTATTTATTTGTAACGGATACCAATTATTGGTATAATCTGAGATGATTTGAGTTAATTTAAGGATGAATAGGGGGAGTTTTTGTGAATTTTTTGAGGAGAAAATCTAAAAATAGGTGTTTTGCTGTAATCTTGACTGTTTCTTTGATGAGTTTTGGAAGTATATCTTTTGCTCACTCTGGAAGAACAGATTCTTCAGGAGGACATCACGACTATAAGAACAAGTCTGCTCTTGGAAGCTATCACTACCATCATGGTTATGGTCCACATTTACATACTAATGGATGTCCTTATGAAGGTGGCGGATCTAGTTCATCTGGATCTTCTGGAAATTCTGCAAGCACGAGAGAAACGGAGCAAAGAAGGGCTGAAGAAGCTGCAAAAATGGAAGCAGAAGCTAAAGCTAGACAAGAGGAAAAAGAGAAAGAAAGAATTAAAAAAGAGGGTACTAATAAAGGGTATGAAGATGGATATTCGAGAGTTGGTCGTGACACTTCGTCGTATTCAGGAAGTTATATAGATAATTATTATAACGGATACAATGAAGGGTACAACAGAGGTCTTGAAAAAGTAGAAGAGGATGCGAAAGAAGCTTCTGAAAAAGGGTACAACCTTGGAGTTACAGGAGAAGATATAGAAAATCCTTATTCTCAAGAGGTATTATTAGTA
This sequence comes from Clostridioides mangenotii TR, assembly GCF_000498755.1. Lineage (GTDB taxonomy): Bacteria > Bacillota > Clostridia > Peptostreptococcales > Peptostreptococcaceae > Metaclostridioides > Metaclostridioides mangenotii_A. The sequence goes on from NZ_AXUS01000008.1 coordinate 32,718, forward strand.
TCATTTAAAGAAGGATACGAGAAAGGTTTTGAAGAGTACAAGACTAAGAAAAAAGTAGAGTACATGGCAATTGGAAAGCAAGACGGTGCTGAAGATAAACCTATGATGGAATTTGAAGAGGATATAAATAAAGAAATTAAAGCTGCGTATATAGATGGGTATAACAGTTCTCAAAAAGTTATAGAAAAAGAATTTAACAATAAAGGATTTAAAGCTGCAATTAAGAAAGCTAAATCAGAAGAAAGTTCTATAAAAAATGAAAAACACTCTAAATGGTATAAAGCCGGGTACGAAAACGGCAAAAAGAGATTAGATAAAGAACTTGAAAAAGCATACCAAAAAGGATTAAAAGGGGAGGAATTCCAAGTAGAAACAGCAGTGCTTGGAGCGAAAGAATACCTTAAAGAGGAATACGATAGAGGAAAAGAAGATGCAAAAACTAATGGAGCTATTGGAGCAGGCGTCATAGGCGTATCGGCAACAGGGTTAGTTCTATATAGAAGAAACAGAAAGAAAAAGAGAAATAATAAGTACTAAATTTAAAAAAGCAGTATCCTAAAAAAGTTACATAATTAGGATACTGCTTTTTCAATCTCATCTAAAGTATTCGATTTTATGATGTAGTAATTTAATTATTTAATTAAAATCAAAAGCATTAAAAGCTTAAGTATAAGTGACAGTTAGCGTCTAGATTTTCCAGTAATATGATCTACAGTTATTTTTACCACATAAGTTTGCCCAGTTAGAGCTGTTATGTATTTTTTACCTTTGTCTGTAATATTAGAATCAGGGTCGTATTTATTGATAAGCTCCATTAGAGCAGCGTATTTTTCATCATCTAAAGCCTCGGTAGCTGTTCCGAAAACTATTACACTTTCGTAATTGGTAGTGAATTCACCTGGAAGTATCTCAGTATTACCTACTGCATTAAACGATACTTTGTCGTTGTTTTTAATATTTTCGATTTTGTGACCAGTTTTGGCACTGTGGAAATATATTGCATCATTGAAATAAACATAGCTTACCGGAACACCGTATGGATACCCGTTATCGCTTATTGAAGAAAGAACTCCATACTCGCAATTCTTTAGGATATCTTTTGCCTCTTCAACACTTAACATTCTATCTTTTCTTCTCATCTCTTTAAACATACAAATCCCTCCAATTTAGAAATATAATCAAAACATTTGGTATTTTCTACTATTTACTTAATTATACCATGTCGCAAAAAAATGTATAAGAGAAATAAATAAAGGGCTAGTTAACGGTTACTTATGCATAATATTTTAAAGTAATTTCGAAAAACGTTGAAATTTCATAAAAAATAAAATAGAAAAAATATGGAATTGTTGCTATGTAAAACCAAATAAGTTATAATATTCCATAATGCAATAAATATGTAAAAAGAAGTAAAATCTTAATATACGGGGTGAAAATTAATGTTGAAAAGAAAAAAAATCTTATCGAAGTTACTTGCCACTACTATGGTATTAACATCGTTTACAGTTAATGCAAGTGCAGCAGAAGTAAATTCTGATACTATTCTTGGTGGAAGTAATAGATTCGAAACAGCAATAAAAATAAGTGAAAATGGGTGGTCTACTTCTGACCGTGCTGTTCTTATAAATGGGGAAAAAGGATTAGTTGATGCTTTAACAGCTACTCCATATGCATATACAAAAAATGCACCTATATTAATAACTGCATCAGGTAAACTTACACCAGCAACAGCTAACAGACTTACTAAAATGGGAGTTAAAAATGTTGATGTAGTAGGTGGAACAAACTCAGTATCAGAAGGTGTTGTTACTGAACTTAAAAACAAAGGCATAACAGTAAACAGAATATCTGGAGCATCAAGATATGACACAAGTTTAGCTGTAGCAAAAGAGATAGATAAAATACAAGATGTAGCTCAAATAGCTGTTGTAAATGGAGATAAAGGTATTCCTGATGCTGTAAGTGTTGCAGCACCAGCAGCAAGCAAAAAGATGCCAATACTATTAGCAGAAAATAACGGATTAAACGCAGCAAGTAAGAAATTTGTTGATGGTGAAGGGGTTACTAAATCTTATGTAATAGGATCAACAAATTCAGTATCTGATGGCGTAATGAACTCTTTACCAGGAACTAAAACTAGACTTGGTGGAGCTAACAGACATGACACTAATGCTGCAGTTATAAAAGAATTCTATACAGCTACTTCTTTAAGTAATATATATGTAGCTAAGTCAGGAATGGTTAAGTCTAAAGACGAGATAGTTGATGCTTTATCAGCAGGTGTTTTAGCTGCTAAGAATGGTAATCCAATTGTTTTAGTTGGAAATAACATAGAGACTTCTCAACAATCATTACTAGCCAGCAAGAAGTTTACTAAGATGACTCAAATTGGTATGGGTGTTCCTGCTAATTCTGTAAATCAAATAAAAGCTACTCAAGCTGATGAAGAATCTGTTGTTAGTAGTGTTAGCGCAGTTAATTACAATACTTTAAAAATAACTGGTAAATTATTAGATAAGTTAACTACAGGAAGTTTCTCTATATCAGGAAATAGTGTTAGTTCATACTCTCCTAATACAGCTGGAACTGAAGCAACTTTAGTTTTCAATAGCGCTTTTGGAGCAAATAATACACTAAGTGTTAATAGTAACCTAGGAAAAGCTACTAGTCATAATTTTACATACAATACAAATGTATCAAGTGTTCAAGCTAGTACAAAAGAAGTTGCAGAAGGATCATCAGCTACTTTAGAGTTAACAGTTAATGGGAATGACAAAAAATCACTTCGTGAATTAAAGGAACAAGGATGGACTATAGAGTTTATATCTAAATCAGATATATTTTATGATGTAGAAGCTTCTAAAGATGGAGAATTTATATCAGAAAATGGTCGTTTAAAGACAACATTAAAAGCAGGGGAAACTCATAACTATAAAGTTATTATCAAAAATGGGAACACAAAATATGAGAGTACATTAACTGCATTTGAGGTTGTTGATAAAGCCGCTGCATATGAAAGTATAGTTTCTAGTAAATTTGATTTGACTATAACAACAGCAAATAGTAAACCAATAAATACTGATGTAAATACTATTACTAGAGGAGAATCTGCAGTAATAAATCAAATTGAAGTAAAAGATTCATTAGGAAATACTAAAAAAGTTGATATTAAAGAGTTCGATATAACATCTAATAATAAAGGTGTTTTAGATATACAGAATGGAAATACGTTAGTAACTATGGGTGGTGAGGCAACAGTAACAATAACAGTTAAAAAGGGAAATCTAAGCAAGAACTTTAGTGTTGTTGTTAAGCCAGCAGAAAATCGTAAATTTGATAGTGTAACTTTATCAAAGTCGACTATTAAATTAGCAAAAGGTGCTACTGGGAAAGTTGATGTTAGACTACTAGATCAATTTGGTGCTCCGTGGGAAGATGACACTAAACTTACTGATGAAAAGGTTATGTTAGACAAAAATCAAATAGCGACAATTTCAGAAAATCAAGAAGCGGGCTCTAATCTAAGAACGTTAACTATAACAGCATCAAGTGATAATGCAGGAGAGAATGGAAGAGTTAAAATCGCAAAATCCGAACTAAGAGTAGATATAAGTGCTAATAATGAAGCGACTTATTATGAATTTGATGTATTAGAGGGCGGAAGTAAGAATATAGATGTATATACGCCAAATAACAATAATTACGAAAAAGAGGTTGTATTAGGCATTAATGGACTAACGACTTCAAATGGTTATTCGACAGGAGCTATAGACTTATCAAAAGTAAAATTTTCAGATAGTATTCCAACTAAAGAATCAGACTTTGATAGTTATGAGTATATAGTAGCTCCTAGTGTAAAAGATACAGTAAATTTAGATTTTAAGAAGGATGCTAGTTTAAATAAAATTGCGATTAAAGTTAAGGCATTAAAAAAAGGTACTCCAACATTATATATTTATCCAAAGGCTGTAGCAACAGCAACATCTGCAACTTCTAAAGGTTCTATAGGTTTATCAGTAGCTGATACAACACCTAAATTAACAAATCTTGATTTTGAATATGTTGGGGATATTAAAGAGGCAACTAGCTTTGATTTAATGTCTAAATTATTTGATATAAGAGAAGTTGGTACTGGACAAAATCTAAAAAAAATAATAAATAATATAAAAGTGGAAGGTGTAGCTAATGAAGTTTTAGTAAATAATGTTGGCAACAAATTTAAACTATATGCAAACAACACAAGTACGCCTATTGCTGATATTGAAATAACTAATACATCGGGGGCAAGTATAGTTAACGGGGAATTGACTGCTAGTAAAGGCAATAAAGATGGAACAATTGTAATTAATGTATATAAAACAGGAGAAAGTAAGGTATTTAAGCAGAAATTAATATCTGTAAATATAAAATAAAAAAGTGGGCTTAAGCCCACTTTTTTTATTCTATTTTATTTCCAATATACTCATAGCCAACTTATCAATACTATCGCTAAGACCTACCAACTTACCCTCTATCCTAATAAGCAAGTACATACACAAAGCGATAGGAAAGCCAACATTCGTGATCAGAAATTGTATATCATCAAACATAGAATCACCAACCTATACTAACTCGTAAACAGTAGTATCAGTCTCAGTAACCTTAGCGCTATCTAAAGAAACGAAATCTTTTCCATCAACAGCAAATATATTTTTACTAAGTATCAACCCCATAGTAGACTTTATCTCTTCTTCAGTTATATCAATCTTAGGATTATCAATTGAAATCGATGCAGACTTATCAGCAGAAGTCATAAAGCTCATAACTAACTTTCTTTTAGTTTCCATACACTACCTCCTTAATATAATTTTATATTTAAACTACTTAGATAAAGTTGAATTATCTATTTTGTTAACTTGCAATAAATTGAAATCCTGTAAAGACATAATAGATTCAACGATTTCGTAAATATCGTCATCAAGAGCATCAAATTTAAGATTATTAAATGATATACTCCTAACTATAGTCTTTCCTTTCTCATCAATACCACAATCCAAACTGAGTTTTATACTAGATGAATTTTTAGTTGAAACAATTGCCATAAAAGTACCTCCTAGTTTTATTCAAAGTATGTGCACAATTACTTTGTAACTTTATGATAGCAAGATATGTGTTTATGTAGTTAAAACACTAGTTATTAAAATATATTTCAAAAAAGTTTGTCCAATTAATTTATATTTAACTATTGGATATATAAAGTTAAAATATAACCAATAAAAATTGATTGGAGGAAATTATATGTTAGTAAGAGTAGACGATATACCAGAAAATTTTCATGCAATGTTAGAGGTTATAGGAATAGAAAGCTTTTTAGAATTATCTAAGCTTTATGGAGGTATGAATATGTACATGCCTATATACAGCTGTATCATTAGAGAGGCTAGAAATAGAGAAATAATAGAAAAATACAATGGTGTCAATTCAAATCAATTGGCAATAAAGTACGGGATAAGCAGTAATAGTATAAAAAGAATTGTTCGAAATATATGTAAATAGGAAAATGATGGACATGTATACAAAAAAATTAGTTAAAGTTAATATATAATATAGTTAATAAAGATAATTTTGAAGAATAAATTAAAATCAAATGTGTATCATTAGCAACAAGTAGACGTAAAATACTATCAACAATTTAAGTTATTTTAAAACAATATGTAATAGAAACATATAACAAATAATATACTTAGGAGGGGATAGATATGAACGATATTGGAGATTTAATAAAAGAATTTAGGGAAGAAGATGTGAAAACAAATATTAGAGAAATATTAAAAGTTTTGGAAATTGAGGATCTACTTAAATTAAGTAAGAAATGGGGCGGAGGACATATATATCTACCGACGCAAGAGTGTATTTTGAGAGAATCACGAGATAGGTTGATTTTAAAGAGATTTAACGGGAAAAACTATGGAGAATTGGCAAGGGAATTCCATATGTCTGAGACTAATGTTAGAAAGATTATAAAGAATAAAAAATAGCAAAGGCAGAGTGGTTAAAAAAGGAAGAATAATTAGTAAAATTTAATTTTATTTCAAGTTTTAGGAAATAAAAATGGTAAAATCTATTGAAATGCTGAAAAATTTAGTATATGATAGATATGTGAGAAATACGAGAAACAACGGTTAATTTACATAAAAAGAGATGTAATTAATATAATTGTCGGGAGGAAATAAAATTATGAGCAAAAAAAGAAATTTAGCAGTATTAATGGCTGCAGCTACAGTTGCAACTTCTGTTGCTCCAGTATTCGCTGCTGAGGCTGCAGATTTAGACGAAGCAAGTCTAAGAACGAAGGTACAAGAGTTATTAAACGTAAAATATTCTGATCCTTCAGAAGAAGGTAAAGAAGATAATGGTGTTGTTGATGGATCGTATACTAACTCAGTATACAAAATAATGGCAGGATCTACAAGAATTAAAGATATTGCAGATTTAAATGTAGCAATAGAAGATGCTAAAGTAGCAGGTAATGACTTAGTTGTTACAGTGATAGATAAAGGTCATGTTAAAACTAATGATGGAAAAATAGTTTATAAAATAAAAACTAAAAATGAATTTGTTGAAAAAGTAGATACTACTTTATTTGATGCAATTAAAGTTGCAAGTCCAGCAATCAAAGATGCTAAATACCTTGATATAAAGGGAGAGTATACTGATGAAGATGCTAAAGCAACAGCTATTGAAGTTGAGTTAATGAATGGTAAAAAGTTCAATGTTGAAGCAGGACAATTTGCATTAGAATTCAATAAGCCATTAGACGCTAATGGAAATGCAATAGTTGGTTTAGATACTGATTCAGATTTATCAGTTAAGAAAAGTGTTAACAGCTTTGAGGTAAAAGAACTTACAGGAGATGCAACATACAAAACAGCTCCAAGTTTTAAATTCGCTGAATATACAATGGGAAGTAAAGTTACAATAGAAAAGAACTTATCTGACTACTATTCTAAAGATGGTGGATATACAGAAATAGGAGTTAACTTAGTAGAACAACTAAGTAAAGCAGTTGATACTGGGGAATCATCAATTGTTGTTGATGGAGTTAGATATGCTGTCAAAGGTATAAATGCTGCTGGAACTTCAATAAAAGCATCTAAAGATGGTTATGAGTTAACAATGAATTTCAATTATAAGAAAGCTGATGCTACAAAATGGTCAGATATAAAATTAGTTCTTAAATCAAATTCTCAAGAGGATTTATCTAGAGTTAAAAATGATATAATAGCTAAAAATGAAGTTGTTGAAGGTAGACTTACTACTTTAGCAGGAGAAAATAGATTTTCTACAGCAGTAGAAGTAAGTAAAGATGCATATGAGCCATTTAAAACAGCTGCAACTGATAAAAAAGCTGGTGCGATTGTCCTAGTTGGTGAAAATGCTATAGTTGATGGTTTAGCTTCTGCTCCATTAGCATCACAAAAAAATGCTCCAATATTATTAACAAAAGCTGATGCAGTGCCAGCTCAAACTATGGATGAAATAAAAAGAGTAGTTGATAAAGGTGCTGATATATATGTAGTAGGTGGAAAAACTACAATATCAGAAGCAGTTGAGTCTCAATTAAAGAGCGAATTAAATGCTAGTATAATAAGAGTTTCAGGAGAAGATAGATATGCTACTTCTACTGCAATAGCTGAAAAATTAGATAAAAGTAAAAATGATGCTAAAAAAGCTTATGTAGTTGGTGGAGAAGGTTTAGCGGATGCTATGAGTATAGCTGCATATGCTGCTCAAACTGGTGCTCCAATATTAGTTAATCCATCAGATAAATTAGCTAAAGATGTTAAACTTTCATTAAAAGATCAAGATATAACTAAAGTTGCAGTAATAGGTGGAGCAACTCATATATCTACACAAGCTTTAAAAGATATAGCTGATACAGATGGAATAACTGAAGCAAAAAGAATATCTGGAGTTAATAGATCAGAGACTAATGCTAAAGTTATAAAAGGTTTCTATGCTGAAACTAGATTTGATAATCCAAAAGCTGATTCAGTGTTTATAGCAAAAGATGGTTCTGTTGGTGGAAATGGTCAATTAATAGATGCATTAGCAGTAGCTCCTTCAGCTGCTAAAGCTCAAGCTCCAATAGTATTAGCAGGGACTACTTTAAGTAAAGATCAAGATGATAATGTTAAAGCATATGTAACACTTAATAATAAACCTGACGGTAAAAAAGTTTATCAAGTAGGTCAAGGTGTTGCAGCGGATGCATTAAAAGCTGTATTAAAAACATTTGGTTTATAAGATTAAATTAATCTGATATAAATAAAAAGGATTTTCCATATGGAAAATCCTTTTTATTATAAAAACAACAAAAACGAAAAAGGAACTAATCCCAGTGAGCGACGCTTACCGAGATTAGTTCCTTTTTCTGTGAGAAATACCTGAAATATAAGATGTAACCACTTTATTTCAAGTAAGACGATTATACTATATTTTCCAGTAAATGTCTATTAATTAAATTCTTAAATAAGAACACGTTTTCCTTTAACCAAAAAGAAGATTTATTTATTGATTTAATGTATAATAGATACTGTAGATTTTTAACAGGAGGAATGAACATGTCAATATTAGATAAAATTGTAGATAAGTCGGATAAAATAGAAATTAAATCACTTAATCATATAGTAGATAAGATAGAAGATATTGAAGAAAAGATTCAGGCAATGACTGATGAAGAGTTACAAGGTATGACAGCTATCTTTAAAGATAGATTAAATAAAGGTGAAACACTTGAGGATATTATGGTGGAAGCTTTTGCTGTTGCGAGAGAAGCGACTAGAAGAATACTTGGAATGAGACAGTATAGAGTTCAGCTTATTGGTGGCATAGTTCTTCATCAAGGTAAAATTGCAGAAATGAAAACAGGTGAAGGTAAAACGTTAGTTGCCATAGCTCCAGTATACTTAAATGCTTTAGATGGAAAAGGTGCACATGTAATTACAGTTAACGATTATCTTGCACAACGTGATAAAGAGCAAATGCAACCGGTTTACGAATTTTTAGGCATGTCCGTTGGAGTCATAATTCAAGATCAAGATCCAACTCTTAGAAAAGCACAATATAACTGTGATATTGTATACGGTACAAATAATGAGTTTGGTTTCGATTACTTGAGAGATAACATGGTTACTAGAAAAGATGATAAAGTTCAAAGAGAGCTTAACTTCGCTATAGTCGATGAGGTGGATTCAATACTTATAGATGAAGCAAGGACTCCGCTTATAATTTCTGGACAAGGTGATGAAAGTACAGCTCTTTATCAACAAGCAAATGTACTTATAGAAACATTAAAAGAAGAAGATTACGAAATAGATAAAAAGGACAACTATGCTAACTTGACTGATACTGGTATGAAGAAAGCTGAATCGTTCTTTAGTCTAGAGAATTTAACACATATAGATAACTTAGAGATTTACCATCACATCAACCAAGCTCTTAGAGCTCACAAACTTATGGATAAAGATGTTGATTATGTAATCAAAGATGGAGAGATACTCATAGTTGACGAGTTTACTGGAAGAATCATGGATGGACGCAGATATTCTGATGGACTTCATCAAGCTGTTGAAGCTAAGGAGAGAGTAGAAATTAAAAATGAGTCTAAGACAATGGCTACTGTTACATTCCAAAATTTCTTTAGATTGTATAAAAAGCTATCGGGAATGACAGGTACTGCCAAAACAGAAGAGACTGAATTTGAATCGACTTACAATATGAACGTTATCCAAATACCTACAAATAAACCTATTCTTAGAGCAGATTTGCAGGAAAAAGTATTTAGAACAGAAAAAGCTAAATACAATGCGGTAGTTGAAGAGATAATAAAAGTACATAAAACTAGACAACCTATATTAGTTGGTACGGTTTCTATAGATAAATCAGAAATGCTTTCAGAGATGTTAAAGAAAAAAGGCGTTAAACATCAAGTGCTTAATGCGAAACAGCATGATAAAGAAGCGGCTATAATCGCAAAGGCTGGTAAATTGGATACGGTAACTATTGCCACAAATATGGCTGGTAGAGGGACTGATATTTCTCTAGGCGCTGGTGACAAAGAAGAAGAGGAACAAGTAAAGGCTCTTGGTGGTCTTTATGTAATTGGTACAGAGAGACATGAGACTAGAAGAATAGACAATCAGTTAAGAGGTCGTTCTGGTCGTCAAGGTGACCCTGGTACATCTAGATTCTTTGTGAGTCTTGAAGATGAGGTTATCAAACTGTACGGTGGTAAGAGTATAGAGAAGATAATGTCTAGGATGAAGGGCGATGAAAATGAAGCTCTTGAAAGTAAAAACCTATCTAAAAACATTGAGAGAGCTCAAAGAGGAATAGAAGGTAAAAACTTTGAGATAAGAAAAAATGTACTTAAGTACGACAATGTTATAAATCAGCAGAGAAAGATAATCTATGGAGAAAGAGACAAAGTTCTTGATGATATAGATTTATCAGATGAGATTCAAAAGATGGTTAGAAGTATAATTGAAGATGCTGCTAAGAAGTACTTAACTAAAAATAGAGATTACGTTAGATATCTAAAATATCTTTACAATGCCTTTATGCCAATAAACACTATACTGATTCCAGATATGGACAGCATGAGTGTGGACGAGCTTGTAGAGTATACTTACGATATATCTAAGAGAGTTTACGATCTTAAAAAGATGGTTACTGGTATAGATAGAGTTAAAGAACTTGAGAAGAAAGTATTACTTCAGGTAGTCGATTCGTATTGGGTTGAACATATAGATGCTATGGATCAGTTGAGACAGTATATAGGTCTTAGAGCTATAGGTCAAAAAGATCCAGTTAAGGAATACGAAGTCGAAGGGTTCCAGATGTTTGATGAATTAAACGACAATATAAGAATAAACACTGTAAAATATCTGTATAAGTTTGATGAAGTTGAACAAGAAGAAAAAGAAGCGCAAGAAGATCAATAAGAATAACAAAAAATAGTCGGCTTTAAAAAGCGACTTAAAAGATAAATACAAATAAAAAAAGAGACCGAGTGATCGGTCTCTTTTTTCGTGTGAGTAATACGGAAAAAAGAGATGTTTGAAATTTCTTTCGTCCTAATAGCTATTATACTATAAAGATTTTTAATTGTCTATTGAATAATTCGCTTATGATTGAATATTATTACAAAATTGTAACCTTTTTTTCTCATATGAGGTTAATAGTTCCAATAATGTTGAAAGCTACTACAATATGTAATATAATGAATGAATTAGAACTAATCTAATATAAGGAGGTAAGTGTATGAATAAAAAATACCTTGCAATAGTAATGGCGGGAGCAACTGTAGCTACATCAGTAGCACCAGCGTTTGCTGTAGAGGAAAAACCAGAGTTTGACAAAGAGACTGTAACAGTAAATGAATCAGAAGGTTTATTATCAGAGATTAAATCAAAGTATATAGACTTAGAATACAATGCTCCAGGGGAAACAGTTCTGCCAGTTTATGAAATTAAGGCGGATGGAGTAGTTATAAAGGATACAGAAGATCTTAAAAAGAAAATTGAAGCTATTCCTAACAACGCTCAAATGGTTGTTAGAATAACTGACAAAGGTCATGCCAAAGTAAATGGAAAAATAACTTCAAAAGCAGTTGAAAAATATGAAACTTTAGCTGATTTATCAAAAGAAGTTAAAAATATAGAGGATTTAATTAAAACAAATACTAAAGGTCTGTATGGAAAAGCAACTGTAACAGTATCTTTAGATGAAACTAAAGAAATATTAGAAATAACTTTAGTGGATAAAACAGAAACTGGAAAGACTACAAAGACTATAACTTTAAAAGTTGGGGACAAAAAAGTCAATTTAGAAGCTCAACCTATAGATAAAGCAGGTAATAAGATAGAATTTGATAAATTAAAAGTTGAGAATATAGTTGCGCTAGGAGAAGCTGATCCAGTTAAGTTACCATCAAAAATAATAAAAGAAGTAACTATCAAAAATGGAGAATTAGAAGTTTTACCAGCTTCAGAAATATACGATGGATACAAACTATCAGTAAAAGGTGTTGAGATAGCAAAAGACAAAGATAAAAAAATAAGTGATATATCAGAAAAAGACGAAAAAACAGGAAAATACAACTACGTAGTTAAATATATAGATCCAGCAGGAAATCCTATAGAATTAACTATAGAGAGTACAAACTTAACAACTATAGAAAAATCAAGAAATGCGTTGCTTAATAATGATGTTAAAGTAAACGTACTAGCAGGAGCTAATAGATATTCTACAGCTATAGAGATAGCTAAAGAATCTGGGCTTAAAGATAATATAGTAATTGTTAACTCAAGTAAGATAGTTGATGGGCTTGCAGCAACTCCGTTTGCAAAAATGAAATCTGCGCCAATACTTTTAGCTTCAGATACTGATGTGCCACAAATTACTATAGATTACATAAAATCAGTAATAAAATCTAACCCATCTGCTAACATATATATCGTTGGTGGAGAGTCAACAGTTTCTAAGGAAGCTGAAAAACAACTTACTGGTATAACTAAAAACGTTGAGAGATTAGCTGGTGTTGATAGACATACTACTTCACTAGAAGTTGCTAAAGCTATGGGTGAAGTATCTACACCTACAAAAGCGTATGTTGTCGGTGCAAAAGGTGAGCCAGATGCTATGAGTATAGCTGCGAAGGCTGCTGAAGATTACTCTCCAATAATTGTTAATGGGGGAAGTGGACTATCTAACGACTCTTTGACTATGCTTAAAGACAAAGAGATAGATATAATCGGTGGATATAATAGCGTTTCTTCATCTCTTGAAAACGACCTTAAGTTAGTTGCTAAAGACAGCAAAGTATCTAGAGTCGAAGGAGAAAATAGACATGATACCAATGCTAAGGTTATAGAAAATTACTACACTGATATAAACACACTGTATGTAGCTAAAGATGGGCAAGGAAATAATAATATGCTTATAGATGCTCTAGCGGCAGGAACTTTAGCGGCAAATAATGGACCAATACTTCTTGCGACAGAGAAAATGGCTGATTCTCAAGAAAATGTTCTAAAATCTAAAGAAAATAAACCAGGAACAGTTGTACAAATTGGTAATGGAATAAAAACAGCTGTTTACACGAAATTAGCAAGTATTTTAGGGTGGGAATAGAAAAATGATGATGGAAACAACTTTATTTTTTACACCTCATCAGGATGATGAAGTTCTAAGTATGGGAAGCGCAATAATTGAACATGCAAAAGTTAGCGATACTCACGTTATACTTTGCTCCGATGGATCGAAGTCAACTGTCAGAAAAAGACTTAGTGAAGATGGTACATGCTCGTTTCACTTAGGATATCATGGATTCTACCTAACAGAAAAAGAGTTCTCTGGTTATAGGGATACTGAGTTCAAAGAAAGCTGTGAGGCTTTAGGTGTAAAAAAAGAAAACATTCACGCTGATAAAGATAGAGCAGTAGATGGAAGTTTGACAAAAGAAAAGGCTCGAAAGATGATTTTATCTTATCTTGAAAAATATCCGAATGCAAAGGTTAAGACTATCAGCCTTTTGGTGATATGTTGACTCAAAATGACCACAGAGCTTTGGGCGAAGCCGCATTAGAGCTTTATGAAGAAGGTAAGATAAAAGATTTAAGATTTTATGTAGAGCCATATAAATATGAAGAATTTATACAAGATAAACCTGATGTAAGGTCTTGGAGAGTTTTAAATGACGATGAAGAGAAGTTGTTCAAGGCGATAAAGGCATATAAGAAATGGGATCCAAAAGATCGTAGATTTGCAATAGGGTACCATTCAGTAAGTTCGTACTTCGATTCTCTTGAAATCAACAAGATACAGTATATACATACACCAGAGTAGATACACAAAGGCTCATTGAAAATTAAATTGTATTTTCAGTGGGCCTTTTATATTTTATATAAATTTAAAAGTGGTGGTGGTTTTATGAGTTATGTGTTAACTAATTTAGGGAGAACAAGAAAGCCTGTTGATGGAAGAGATGTTCTAAAGGATCTAAATAGCCCAGATTACGAAGAAGGGAGCAGTACTGGAAGCAATAAAAAAAAGCAAGGTAGCAAGTCGAGTTATTCTAGGAAATCTAGTAAAGACACTAAAACTCGAAAAAGAGTTAAATCAATAGATGTAATAAGGGGGTTGGCTATTGCTCTTATGATAGTGGTTAATAATAAACCGCTCTGGCAGAGGGTTTATCCGCCACTTATACATGCAGAATGGAATGGGGTTACTTTGGCAGACTTTGCATTTCCGTTCTTTGTAATATCATTAGGGGTTACTATTCCTATATCTATAGATAGTAGATTAAAGAGAAATGATTCTATACTTAGTATTTCACTAAGTATATTTAGGAGAAGTGTGATGCTTATTCTAATCGGCATATTTCTAAATTACTTAAAAAATCAGGATTTAAAAACTATTAGAATATTAGGTGTGCTTCAAAGAATGGGGCTAGTGTACTTTGTAACTAGCTTTATCTATCTTTTAATGAAAAAAGCTAAAAAGAAAGATTTGTATATAGTAACATCAATGATAACTATATCTGCTTTTATTGTAGTTGTATATTATTTTATAGCAAAACCTTATGGTTTTCAGATGGAAGGATCTCTAGCTCAAAGAGTGGATATGTACCTTTTTAAAGGTCATTTGTACAAACCTAATTTTGAACCAGATGGATTTCTTACTAGCATTGTATCCATATCATCTGGTATGCTCGGATGCTGTATGGGAAAGATTGTAAATAACAAAAAGCTCGGAGAATACAAGAGATTTTTATTTCTATTAGTTTTTGCTGTAGTTACTCTATTGTTGGCTAAATACTTCAATAACTATTTTCCATATAATAAGAGACTCTGGTCGAGTTCTTTTGTGTTGCTTACAGCTGGTAGCTACGGTGTACTTTTATCGATACTGTATTTAATTTGCGATATTTTAAAGGTAAATAAGATATTTACACCTATTATTGCTCTTGGAAGTAGTCCGATATTTGTGTATGTGGCTTCGGAAAGTTTGTCAAGTTTGTTTTTGCATAAAATGGTTGCATCAAATATGCCGCCTTATAATTCTGTGTATTTGATTGATAACTTTACTTATAAATATATAACACCTTGGGCGGGATCGACTTGGGATTCGTTAGTATTTGTGATTGGATACTTAATTATGTGGATGATAGTGATGATGATTATATATAAAAGGGATATAGTTATTAAAATATAGTCTAATAATGCAAGTGGTAATTTATGGATAATATTCTGGATGCGAGTAATATCGGGAAATATTAACAAAGATTGTAAAAAATTGTTACCTTTTTTCTTAAGATATTACAAAAATGTTACAATTTGTATTTCATTGTGCTATAATGAAAAAAGATTGAAAATTGTTGAGTAATTTAGGAGGGGGTTCTATGAGAAAATTAAACAAAATATTTGCAACCGGAATGTTATCTATGGCGTTGGTTACACCAAATATGGCTATAGTAGCTAATGCTAGTACAGTTGAGAATAACAACTCAGACTTAAACATAAATTTAGAAAAGAAAAGTGTACTTCTTGGAACGAAGTCAAATGCTAGTGTTAAATTTAAAGAAAAGCCAAATGCAGACAGCATAACGCTTAATTTTTTGTGTTATGATATGGAGCTTGAAGCAACTCTAAACTACAATGAGTCGACTGGTGAATACGAGGGCGTGATCGAATACAATAAAGATCCAGAATATTTAAACGTTTGGGAACTACAAAGCATAAAAATAAACAACCCTGAGAAATCTGAGGTTTTAAATAAAAAAGATCTTCAAAATATGGGTCTAAAACTTAGCGACTACGATGTAACTCAAGAGTTTATAATAAGTGATGCAAATTCGCCAAAAGCTCTTCGTGCATTTACGCAAAAAACTTCAGCCCCGATAACTAAGTTATCTGGTTTAGATAGATACGAAACAGCTTCTGCTATAAGTAAAGAAGCTTATCCAAATGGAGCTAAGACAGTGGTAATAGTAAATGGAGAGCTTAGTGCAGACGGGATAGCAGCGACTCCATTAGCTACAGCCAATGATGCTCCAATACTTCTAACATACAAAAATGGTTTACCAAGCAGCACTAAAACAGAGCTTAAGAGATTAAATCCTAATAAAGTAATAATTATTGGTGATGAGGGTTCTGTTTCTGCTAAGGCACTTACAGATATAAAATCTACAGTAAATGTTACGAGTACACGTTTAGGTGGAAGTGACAGAATGCAAACATCATTAAAGATTGCAAAAGAATTAGACAAAACTGTTGATGTAAAAAAAGCGTATATAGCTAATGGATATCAAGAGTATGATGCTTTAAATATAGCTTCAAAATCAGGACAAGATAAACAACCGATAATACTTACAAATAAAGAAGCAATACCAGCTGAAACTTTAACTTGGTTAAAGGGTGAAGACTTAGAGACAGCTTACTTTATAGGTGGAGAGGCTAGTATAGATACAAATGTTATCCATCAAATGTCAGCAATTACTCCATCATACCCTACAAATTCTGACCAAAATATATACAAGCACAGAGTTTCAGGTAGTGATAGACATGAAACTAATGCAAAAGTTATAAGTTATTTCTATCCACAAGAAGAGTACAATTCTGTGCTAGTTGCAAAATCAGATATAATAGTTGATGCTCTTGCAGCTGGACCACTAGCAGCGAAGTTGAATTCTCCAATACTTATAACACCGAAAACTTATGTTTCTGCTTACCATACAGATAACTTAAACGCTAAAAAAGCAAACAAGGTTTACCAAATAGGTGGAGGAATGAGAGATAGTGTTATCCAATCGATAGCTACAAGTCTTTCTAAACATACTACTACTCCAGACCCTGGTACAGGTAGCAAGACAGTAGTAATAGATCCAGGACACGGTGGAAGTGATTCAGGGGCAGTAAGTGGTCAAAACGGTGGAGCTAAAGAAAAAGAATACACTCTTAACACAGCTTTAGCAACTACAGAGTACTTGAGAAGTCAAGGTATAAATGTTGTAATGACTAGAGACACTGATAAAACAATGGCTTTAGGTGAAAGAACAGCTATATCAAATCAAGTTAAACCAGATTTGTTTACAAGTGTTCATTACAACTCTTTCAATGCGTCTGCAAACGGAGTTGAGATATTCTACCAACTTAAAGATAAAAACGGCGGTTTTACAAAAACTGCTGCTACTAATATACTAAACAGTATTTTAGCTGAATTTAATTATACAAACAGAGGAATAAAAACTAGAGCTTTAAGCAATAGCCCTAATACAGATTACCTGTATGTTCTTAGGAACAATAACTATCCATCAATATTAGTTGAATGTGCTTTTATAGACAGTGCTAAAGATATGGGTCAATTAAAAACTAATGAACAAGTTAAAAAAATGGGTACTCAAGTAGGTAAAGGAATCGTTAAGTCATTAAAATAATGAGTGCGTAATTGCAAAATCATTATTAATATATATCTTGCAATGAGTATAAATAGGAGGAGGGTAACATCTTTTACAAAAAATGTTACTTTTCTCCTAATTTATTATAGAAATATAATTTATTATATTGTATTTCTATAATAAATTATAATTTGAAAACTTGGGAGGAAGATATGAGAAGAATAATAGAATGTGCTTTTATAGACAATTATAATGATATGTAAAAACTTAATACTAGCGCTAAAGTAAAACAAATAAGAACTTAAGTAGGTAAAGGATAGTTAATACTTTAAAATAAGAAAAATAATTTAGTGTATTTTTGTTAAGTTATGTAGAAAAAAATGCCAAAAAAGTTAAAAATATAAAGTGAAAATATGTCGTTTTAGGCTTGAATATGATGAATTGCCTAGTACGACGTATTTTTTAAAGAAATAATTTATTTACAATGCTGTTTCTTATATTGATTAAGTGTAGAAATTTGAGTATAATATATGAATAAGTTAAAATATAAAAACAATATTCCAATGATGGAGGTAGCGATGTCTGGATATACTAATGAAGATTACGAAATAGCTGAATTACAGAACTATCCAGGAGCAGATAAAGAGATTGCAAGTGAGATTGACTACAGTATGGTTAGAGGATCGATTCTTTTTGATGCGTATCAAAGAGTATTAGATGTGGTCTTGTCTTTATTAGGACTTGTAATAGGTATACCTATAATAGCGATATTTGGAATTCTTATTAAGATAGATGACAAAGGACCAATTACTTATAAACAAGAGAGACTAGGAAAATGCGGCAAAAGCTTCTATATATATAAATTAAGATCTATGAGGTTAGATGCGGAAAAATATGGTGCTCAGTGGGCAGAGAAAGATGATCCTAGAATTACAAAAGTTGGAAAATTTATCAGAAAAACTAGAATTGATGAGATTCCACAGCTATTCAACATACTAAAGGGAGATATGGGTCTTATAGGGCCGAGACCGGAAAGACCAAACTTTACTGTTCAGTTCAATGAAGAAATACCTGGTTTTGTGAATAGACTTGCAATAAAACCAGGACTTACTGGATGGGCTCAAGTCAATGGTGGGTATGAAGTTACTCCTGAAGAGAAACTGATTGAAGATATCTATTATATTAAAAATAGGAGTGTATTTTTGGATTTTAAGATACTCCTTAGAACTGTAAAAGTTATATTTACAGGTGACGGAGCTAGATAATTTAAATATTTAGATTTTAATCAATGATTGAGCTCTTTAAATAGAGCTTTTTTATTGCTAAAAAAGAGATTATTAGAAAGGGATTTGAGAATACATGATAAAGAAACTTTCTGTTGCATTATCCATAGCTTTAACTATAACTATATCTTCTACAACTTATTTAGATGCATTAAACGCTGATAATGTAGATGTAATTGATGGGACGACACAAGAAATTTCAATGGAGTTAAACAAAAATGTTTTTAAGAGGTCTGACAACATTGTACTAGTAAATGAAGATTCAATTATAGATAGCCTAGGGGCTACACCATTAGCTCACGCTAAAAATGCTCCGCTAATAGCAGCTAAGAAGAAAAACTTGGGTAGAGTAACTACTAATTATATAAAAGAGCTCGGTGTTAAAAATGCCACTATAATAGGTGGAAGTGGAACTATCTCTAAGGAAACAGAGGAATCTCTAGAGAGAATGGGAATTACCGTTGATAGAGTTAGAGGAAAGGATAGATACAACACATCTATAAATTTAGCTAGAGAGCTGTATAAGACTAAAGGATTTGATAAGGCTTTTGTGGTTAGTTCTAAAGCTGGTTTAGAGAACCCTCTATCTATATACGCTTATGCGGCACAAAATGAATATCCTATAATATGGGTTAGCGATGATAACCTTGATGACGCAATAGATTTTCTAAAAGGAAAAGATTTAAAGGAAATCTATGGAGTAGGAGATTCGCCCGAGTTTACTTCTGCACTGACTGAAGATTTGGATAATGTAAACCTTTTGGGTGAGATTAATAAATCCAAGTCTAATGTTGGATTAATAAATGAGTTTTACAATATGGATGAAGTTAAAAAGGTATATACTGTAAATATCGAGTTTGGGACCCTTTCACAGGTAAAAGAATATATTTCTTTGGGAGCAGTAGCTGGTGAAGACAAAGCGCCGATACTTGTTTGTAATGAACGTTTCACTCGTTCTCAAAATAAATTTTTGGAAAATAACAATATAGAAAAAATAATTGAAGTAGGCGATGAGGTAGAACCATATAGTTTTGCTAAAACTATATTTAATAAAGCCTTTATTTCTGCTGCTATTTTAATAGTATTGTTGGTAATGTTAGCATATAGAGGGATTAGATACGAAGTAAAATAGAACTATTAGGAGGTCTTCAGGTGTTAGAACACATTTATTGAAGACTAGTGAGAGTTAACTTAGATAAGGAGAACTAGGATGTCAAAAACAGCTAAGGCAGCAGCTTGGATTATGATGGCTACAATGCTTTCGAAAATTTTAGGTTTTTTTAGAGAGCAGATTTTTGCTAATTTTTATGGTACTGGAATATACGCGGATGTATTCGTACTGACTTTAAATATACCAGCTTTGATTATGCCAATAATAGGATCGGCTGTTGCTACTACATATATACCTATGTATGTTGAGACTAAAGAAAAAAAAGGTGAAGAAGAAGCACTTAAATTTACTAACAATGTTTTAAACGTATGTTATATATTGGCTATAGTAATTTCTTTATTGGGTCTAATATATACAGAGCAATTTGTTAAGGTATTTGCGGCAGGGTTTGTTAGCAATCCAGAAAAGTTTAAAACAGCAGTGATTTTTACTAAAATTATGATATCTGGTGCTTTATTTATAACTGGAAGTAAAATTATAGGATCATACCTACAGGTAAATGATAGTTTTACGGCTCCGAGTCTTATTGGACTTCCGTATAACGTTATATTGATTTCAGCGATAATAATAAGTGGTTTAACTAAAAACATATATATATTACCGGTTGGGGCTCTTCTTGCGATGGCGAGTCAACTTTTCTTTCAAATACCATTTGCAAAAAAGAAGTCATATAAATACCAGACGTATTTAAATTTTAGTGATGAATCGATTAAAAAGCTTGGTATTTTAGTGATGCCGATGCTTTTAGGGGTATCTGTAGGTCAGATTAACACATATATAGATAAACTTCTAGCATCATTATTATTAGATGGAAGACTTTCAGCCCTTAACTATGCAAACAAATTAAATGAGTTCGTACTCGCATTATTTGTTACATCTATAATAACTGTAATATATCCAAAATTATCAAAGCTTTCAAATAGCGATGATAAATCCGGTTTTATAAATACTATAGTTAGATCTTCAAATGTCGTTGTATTGGTGGTTCTTCCAATTTCAGTTGGATTTATAATATTCGCTGAACCTATAGTAAGAATTTTGTTTGAAAGAGGTATGTTTAATGCAGAGTCTACTCAGCTGACTACAATTGCTCTACAGTTATTTTCACTGGGGCTTTTAGCTTGTGGTGTAAGAGATGTTCTGTATAGAGTGTTCTACTCTCTATCTGATACTAAGACTCCAATGATAAACAGTAGTATATCTCTAATCATAAACATAGTATTAAATTTAATATTAATAAAGCCTTTAGGACATGCAGGGCTTGCTTTATCTACAAGTATATCTTCCATACTTACTGCGATCCTTTTATTCTTTTCTCTAAGAAAGAAAAAAGGTCACTTTGGAGGTATGAGAATAGTTAAGACTGGATTAAAAAGTGCCTTGGGTACGGCTGTTATGGCTGTAGTTGCTTGGTTTACATACAGTAAACTATTTGGTTTCCTTGGAGCTGGGCTTATAAATGAGATTCTTTCTGTTGGAACGGCTGCATTATTAGGAGCAGGTATCTACCTATTTATAATAACTTTAATGAAAGTGGAAGAAGTAGATTTAGTATTTGATTTATTAAAAAAAGGAAAAATAAATTGTTAAAAAGATCTTAGATTTAATTTTGCTATATTCGAAAGGATGATTTTATGAACTATAGAGAAAAATATGAGAAGTGGCTTAATTCTTCATTTATTGATACAGAAACTAAAAATGAATTAAAATCGATAGAAAATGATGATAAAGAAATACAGGATAGATTTTATAAAGATTTAGAGTTTGGAACTGGAGGACTTAGAGGTGTAGTTGGAGCGGGAACTAATAGAATGAACGTATATACTGTTAGACGTGCTACTCTTGGAGTTGCTAATTATATTTTAAATACTTACGGAGAAATAGGAAAATCTAAAGGCGTAGTGATTGCGCATGATCCAAGGATTATGTCAAAGGAATTTTCGAAAGAAGTGGCTACTACATTTGCGGCATATGGTGTAAAAGCATATTTATTTGAAGACATAAGGTCTACTCCAGAGCTATCATTTGCTGTTAGAAATCTTGGATGCATAATGGGAATTGTTATAACTGCAAGCCATAACCCTAAAGAATACAATGGTTATAAAGTCTATGATGAAAATGGAGGACAAGTCTGTTTAGATGTAGCAAATGAGATAATATCTGAGTTCAATAAAATAGGAGACTACAGTGAGATAAATACTGTAGACTTTGAAGTATCTTTAAAAAATAATATGATAACTATACTTGATAAAAAAGAAGATCAAGACTTTTTAGATGCAGTAAAAAAACAAGTTATCAGACAAAATATAATCGATGAATACAGTGAAAAATTAAAAGTTATTTACACACCTATACATGGAACTGGAAATATTCCGGTTAGATCTATATTAAAAGAAGTTGGATTTAAGAACATAAATGTAGTAAAAGAGCAGGAGTTACCTGATTCCAACTTTTCAACAGTAAAATATCCAAATCCAGAAGAAAGATCAGTCTTTGATATAGCGATAAAAATGGCTAAAGATAAAGGCGCTGATTTAATTATTGGAACTGATCCAGACTGTGACAGAGTTGGAGTTGTCGTTAAAGATTCAAGTGGAGAGTATATTGTTTTAAATGGAAACCAAACAGGATCTCTATTAGTTAGATATATTATCGAAGGATTAATAGAAAAGAATAAACTTCCAAAAATAATCCAACGATTATAAAGACTATAGTAACATCTGAGTTTGGAGCTAAAATAGCATTGAGTTATGGAGTAGAATGTCTGAACACTCTTACTGGATTCAAATTTATCGGAGAGAAAATCAATGAGTTTGAGGAGAGCAAAGAAAAAACATTTATAATTGGATATGAAGAAAGCTATGGATATCTTATGGGAACACATGCTAGAGATAAAGATGCAGTAGTTGCTTCACTCATCATATGTGAAATGGCAGCGTACTATCTATCTAAAGGGATGAGTTTATACGATGCTCTAAAGGATACATACGATAAGTTCGGATATTATAAAGAAGGACTTAAATCTTATACTCTTAAAGGTCTAGATGGTGTTAAGAAAATTGAAGAGATAATGAATTACTTTAGAAATAACGATATTAATTCATTTCAAGATATAAAAATAGAAAAATTTAATGATTATAATGAAGGAATTGAAGACCTTCCAAAATCAAATGTGTTAAAATATATATTGGACGATGGTTCTTGGATAGCAATTAGGCCATCTGGTACAGAGCCTAAAATTAAATTTTATTTCGGTGTGAATTCAAACAGTGAACAAAGCTCTGAACAGAAACTTGAAAAACTTATGAGTTGTTTACAAGAGATAGTTGAGGCTATATAGAGGAGAGAACATAATGAAGATATATAATGTCATAATGGCTGGCGGAGGTGGAACTCGCTTTTGGCCGCTAAGTAGACAAGAATTACCTAAACAATTGATTAATTTGAGCGGGGAAGATGCTCTTATAAATGAAACTATCAAGAGAATAGATACTCTGGCTCCAAAGAAGAATCTTTTTATAGTTACTAATGAAAGACAAGAAGGGGCTTTGAAGGATATAGTAAAAGATAATTGCGTATGCGATAATATTCTGCTTGAGCCATCAGCGAGAAATACTGCCGCGGCAGTAGGATTTGCAGCATTTAGTATAATGAAAAAAACTGGTGATGGGGTAATGTGTGTTTATCCAGCTGATCACTATATAAAGAATGAAGAAGAATTTAGAAAAGTTATTGTAAAAGCGATTAATATAGCAGAAACTAATGATAAGTTAGTTACAATAGGTATTACCCCTACTTTTCCATCGACAGGATATGGATATATTAACTTCGATAGAAATGCTTGTGTAGGTGATGGCGCTTATGACGTATGTGAATTTGTCGAAAAGCCAAACTTTGAGAAAGCTAAAGAGTATGTTGAATCTAAGAAATATGTTTGGAATAGCGGTATGTTTGTTTGGAGAGTATCAAAAATTCTTGAGGATTTTAAGAGATATCTACCAAAAGTGTATTCTAAGCTTGAAGAGTTATCTAATTATATAGGTACTCCAGAAGAAGAGGAAAAGATCAGAGAGATTTATCCTACTATACAATCGACTTCTATAGATTATGGCATTATGGAGAGAAGTAATGATGTTGTGGTGGTTCCAGGAGATTTTGGATGGAGCGATGTCGGGTCTTGGGATTCTCTGGGAGCTATATACCCAGCTGATGAAGAAGGCAATATCAAGCGTGGAGATAATATAACTATAAATACTAGCAATTCTATTATATATTCAGATGATAAACTAGTGACTACTATCGGAATAAACGATCTAATCGTAGTATCTACAAATGATGCTGTGATGGTTTGCAGAAAAGATAGGGCTCAGGATGTTAAGGAGATAGTGAATCAACTTAAAGAAAATGATAGATATGAGTATATATAAAAACTAAGGCGATGTATTTTATAATATAGATGTCAACGAGGAGGTTTTAGATTGATACCTAAAAAGATACACTATGTATGGATTGGTGGACCTAAAGGAAATTTGGAGAATATCTGCATCAATTCATGGAGAGAAAAATTACCAGAATACGAAATCATTGAGTGGAATGAAAAAAACTTTGATATAGAAAAAGAAATCGCAGGAAATAAATTTTTTGAAGAATGTTACAAAAGAAAGCTTTGGGCGTTTATATCCGATTATATCAGAATCAAGGTATTATATGAGCAAGGTGGTGTTTACCTAGATACCGATATGCAGATTTTAAAGGATATAACTCCTATATTAGTTACGCATAAATTTATAAGTGGATATGAAGATGAAGATATACATATTAGCGCTGGATTAATATGTGCTGAGAAAGGACATCCACTTCTAAAGGATATCCTTGATTACTATGACAGCGAAATACTTACATCCGATATATACACTATACCGAAAGTTATTACTCACGTACTTAGAAATAAATTTAAACAAATAGATAGAAATAACTTTGAAGAAGACATATATATCTACGATAGAGAGTATTTCTACCCATTTAGTTTTAAAGAAGAGTTTAGCTATGATTGTATAATAGAAAATACTTACGGAATTCATTGGTGGGGAAAGAGCTGGGCAAAAAAAAGAGACTGCTTTTTAGAGAGCAAGAATCTAAAGGGTTTTAATAAAGCTTTTAAATGTCTAAAGATATTTATCAGCAATTCGCTTTTAGGATTAAAAAAGCGAAGTTAAAAATTAAGAGATTAGGAGAAAAATATGTTTTATAATGATAAAAAAATAAAAAAATCAGATTTCTTTAATTCTAAATTATCGAATAATCCTAATATATTAAAGTACAGTAAGGTAATATTTACTATAGCATTGTTTATGATTATATTAAGAAAATATATGACTGCTTTGATAAGCACTCCTAGTACTCAAATAGTGTTGATACAGTCAGCACTATTTTATGTATCAATAGGATTATTGGGAGTTTTATTCTTGATGGACGGAAATAAAAAGCGTATAGAAATATTATTGTTGGTATTTTGCGTAGCTCTTTATTTACTCAATAGAAACGGTACTATGCTTGTATTTGTTCTTTTAGCATCTGGAATCAAAAATATTAGTGATAATTATGTTGTTAAAAACTATTTGATAATATCGACATTTCTTTTATGCGGATTTGTCTTGATATTTAATTTATTTCCGGAGCTTCAAAGTGCTAGTTTAGTAGCATATAGATTTAGTACATCTTCATTTGCAACTAGGTTTGATTTCGAGTTAGGTAATCCTAATTCAGCTTATTTCTTTATGATGCCTATATTATGTTCTTACATCTTCTTAAGATTTAAGGACTATAATGTATTTGATAGAGTACTGATAATTGTGCTAACTATTTTTATATATTCAGTTACAGCGAGTAGAACTGGATTTTATACAATAGTTGCGGGACTGATACTTTTAGAGGCGATCAGGTATATAAATATTAAAGATAATGTATTTTTACCTATATTAGCGAAAATAGCTCCAATACTTATATCGTTAATTTCTATATTTATGGGAATGAAATTTTATAATAGCACTCAGATGAATAACCTATTATCAAGTAGACCTAAATATTGGCATGTATATTTAGCTGAGGCAGGAAATTTCTTAAAGCCTTTTGGAAACTCTTTTGGAGATGCTATAAAAGCTGCAAATCCACTTGACAACTCATATATATATTTAGTTTCAGTATTGGGATTAGTAACATTTGTACTTTTCCTAGCGTTAATGTATATGGGAATAGATATTCTTATAAAAAGCGACAATAAAGTATTGCTAGCTATAGTATTTATATTTTTAATTTATGGTTTTGCAGAAAATATTATATTTGAATCTGGTTTAAATTTTACATTGGTACTGCTGTTAAAAGTTATTATCAACAATAATAAAAACGAGATAAATATATATAAAATCTTTAATAGATAGCTAGTTTAGGAGGAAAAAATGTTTATATCATTAATAATGCCTACTTTGAATAGGTTTGATGAAATCGACCTTCTTATGAAGAGCCTTGAAGATCAAACTCATACAAATTTTGAGCTTATTGTAGTAGATCAGAATGAAACTGATGAAGTAAAACAAATAGTAAATAGATATAATGAAAAATTAAATATTAATTATATAAAAAGCAATAAAAAAGGTCTTAGCTATAATAGAAATATCGGTATAGAAAATGCCAAAGGGGAAATTATAGCCTTTCCCGATGACGATTGCGAATATGAGTCTGATATACTTCGGTCAGTTGTAGATTTTTTTAAGAGCAATGATGATTACAAGATATTTAGTTGTAAGACTAAGGACAAAAACGGAATAGATTCTTTTAAAAAGATGGCTGAAGGTGAATGTGAGATTAAATCTAGCAATGTTCTTGATACAATAACTTCGATTACTTTCTTCGTTAGATTTGAAGATAAAAACTATACACTTTTTGATGAGAGTCTTGGTGTTGGTGGAGAGTTTGGGTCTGGAGAGGAAATTGATTACATACTAGATTTATTAAATAGAGGATTTAGAGGAAAATATTTTGGAGAATATACAGTCTATCATCCAGCTAAGAAACATTCAAAATCCAAAGAAAAATATAAGAGAGATTACAACTATGGAAGAGGATTTGGAGCTCTGTGTAAAAAGGAAATAGTGTACAGAAAAAATCTTAGTTTTATAAAGGTTATGTTATCTAAACTTGTAAGAAATATCGGAGGATTAGTTCTAAGTTCAAATAGAGACTATCACGGTGCGACAATAAAAGGTAGAATAAGCGGATTTAGAGGGTACAAGTTATAACATACAATAGGGATGGTGTTTATGGAAAAATTAAAATGTTTAATTAATATGATTATTGCTTTTATAATTTACCCATTTAATAAAGGCAAATTTAAAAATAAAAATATATGGATAATTGGCGGGCATTCAGGAGAAATATACAATGATAATTCCAAGTTTTTTTATGAATATATATTAAAAGAACATAAGGAGATAGATATTTATTGGGTTGTTGAGTCCGCGAGTTCTGTTATAAAAAAAATCCCTGGTAGTAAATTAATGAGGGGAAGTATAAAAAACTATTTGTATTATTACAATGCAAAAGCAATTATATTTTCACATTCACCATCTGCGGATATAGCTCCATTTAATTTTGTAGTTCCTATATTAAATAGATTCCATAAAAAAACAGTTAAAGTTTATCTAAACCATGGGACTATTAGTTTTAAAAAGAGAAAGCCTATGAACTCAAGATTTAAAGGTATAATAGACAATTTACTAAAGAGCTACGATATATCTACTGCGAGTTCTGAATTTGAAAAGTCAGTAATGACAGATGACTGGGGAATGAATGAAGGTTCAGTCTGTATAGTAGGTAACGCAAGATACGATAATCTGCCTACAGATGAAGAGGCGGCTAGCAGAGATATTCTTTATACTCCGACTTGGAGAGATTGGATAAAATTTAATTCTGGAAAATTCACAGAGACTTCTTATTTCACAAATATAATGGAACTATTAAACAGTGAAAAATTAAATAATTACCTTGAAGAGAAAGATATAAATATAAAATTTTATATGCATCACCTAATGCACGAGTTTATAGATGATATAAAAGATAATATAACAGGTAAAAGAATAATATTTTTAGATAAGGGCGTTACTTTATCTGATGAGATCAGAAGCGCTGCAGCAAATATAACTGACTATTCAAGTGTAGCTATAGATTTCTTATATATGAATAGGCCTATTTTATTTTATCAATTTGATGTAGAGGAATATATTAAAAAGATAGATTCATATATAAATTTAAAAAATGAAATGTTTGGAACTTTGTCGTATAATAGTAGTGAAGCTGTAGATAAGCTTATTGAGATTATAGACAATGATTTTAAAGTCATGGATAATCAAATAAATGAAAGAAATAGATTTTTTAAGTATAATGATAATAAAAACTGTGAAAGAATTTATGATTGTATAATTGGTAAATTGAATAAATAATATTAAAACGGTGAGGAAGGTAATATGAATAAGAATTTAGTATCTATAATTACTCCCGTGTTTAATGCTGAAAAGTATATTGAAGGAACTATAAAATCAGTATTAAACCAAACCTATAATGACTGGGAAATGTTAATTATCGATGATTGTTCAACTGATAGCTCTCCAGAAATTGTTAAATCTTTTATGGAGATTGATTCTAGGATCAAGTATTTCAAGACTGAGTCTAATCAGGGAGTATCGTATGCTAGAAACTTAGCGATAACAAATTCATCGGGGCAATTCATAGCTTTTCTCGATAGTGATGATCAATGGGAGAGCAAAAAATTAGAAAAGCAAATCGGCTATATGAAAGATAATGATTTTGCAATTACATTTACTTCTTATGAACTTATGGATGAAAACAGCAATAGTTTACATAAAACTATCAAAGTTCCTTGTTCTGTAGATTATAATGGGCTATTAAGAGGAAACATAATGGGATGTCTTACTGTGGTAATTGACATAACTAAAATGGATTTTGACATTAAACTGAGTGGTATCCCGCACGAGGATTATGTTTTATGGCTATCTATTTTAAAAAAAGGCTACATTGCGTATGGCGTTGATGAAGTGTTGGCTAGATATAGAAAGTCTAGTACTTCACTAAGTGGAAATAAATTAAAAGCAGCGAAATGGACATGGAACATATACAGGAATGTAGAAAAGATTTCTTTACCAAGGGCTATATTCTATTTTATAAATTATAGTATAAACGGAATAAGAAAAAGTTAGCGTTATAGAAGAGTAAGGCTCACTTTAAATTCAAAGTATTGTAAGGAAGAAAACAATAGTAGTTCAATGGTTATAGTTATGCCAATTGCTATATAAGGAGAGAAAATTATGAATGAACCTTTAGTATCGATAATTACTCCTGTATATAATTCAGAGAAGTTTTTATCAGAGACGATTGAGTGTATCCAAAACCAAACGTATAAAAATTGGCAGCTTTTATTAATAGATGATTGTTCTAACGATAATTCTAGTGAGGTTATCAAAAGATATAGTGAACATGAATCGAGGATTAAGTATATTAAACTTGATAATAATTCGGGAGCTGCGGTTTCTAGAAACAAAGGACTTAGCCTAGCTGAGGGAAGATTTGTGGCGTTTGCAGATAGCGATGATCTATGGGATAGCAAAAAGCTAGAGAAGCAAGTAGGTTATATGCTAAAGAAGAATGTTGGATTCACATTTACGTCGTATAGATACATGAAAGAAGATGGTACAAAAACAAATAAAGTAGCAAGAGCACCAGAAAAGATTGATTATGAAGGATTATTGAGAAATACTATTATAGGATGTTCTACAGTTGTCATAGACAGAGATATATTAGGAAATTTTGAAATGCCTTTAGTAAGAAGAGGACAAGATACAGCTACTTGGTTGCAACTTTTAAAGACAGAAAAGTATGCTTATGGTATATATGATGATTTAGTTTTTTATAGACTTGTTGGAAATTCTATATCAAGCAACAAAATTAAAGCGCTTAAAAGAACTTGGAACACTTATAGAAACGTAGAAAAGCTTAGTTTACCTAAAAGTATGTACGTATTTTGCTTTTATGTATTTAATGCGATAAAGAAGAGAGTTTAAATAAATTAGATATAATGTTTTGAAATCAAATGATATTTTTAAATGCTTATAAATATAGAAATTAGATTAATAATATGAAATAAATTAATTTCAATAATAATGATTAAAGCAATGTTTAGTTTTAAGAAGTCGGAGGAAAGTACAATGAAAATAGCAATTGCTGGAACTGGATATGTAGGGCTGGTTACAGGTATATGTTTAGCAGAGGTTGGCAATGAAAATATTGTATGTGTAGATGTAGATGAAAATAAAATATTAAGTATGAAAAAAGGAATACCTCCTATGTATGAAGATGGTCTACAGGAGCTTATGGTTAAAAATTATGAGCTGGGAAGAATAGATTACACAACAGATTATAAAAGTGCTTACGTTGATGCTGATATTATACTTATTGCTGTAGGTACTCCAGAGAGAAGCGACGGTTCTCCGAATCTAGATTATATAAAAATGGTCGCAAAACAGATAGCTGAGACGGTTGAAAACGACGTATTAGTAGTAATTAAATCGACTGTTCCTATGGGAACTAATGAGGAGATTGAAAAATATATTAATGGCGAATTAAAAAATAAGGACTTGAGGGCCGAACTTGCATCAAATCCGGAATTCTTATCTCAGGGTAGTGCAGTTAAAGATATGCTAGATGCTTCTAGAATCGTTATAGGAGTAGAAAGTGACTGGGCAAGAGAAAAGTTAGAAGCTATATATAAACCGTTTAATAAACCGATAGTAGTTTCTAATAGAAATAGTGCTGAGATGATAAAGTATGCATCAAATGATTTTTTAGCTTTAAAAATATCTTTTATGAATGATATTGCAAACCTATGTGAGATAGTAGGAGCAAATGTAGAAGATGTTGCTCGTGGAATGAGCTATGACGATAGAATAGGAAGTAAATTTTTAAAGGCTGGGATAGGTTATGGAGGTTCTTGTTTTCCTAAAGATACAAAAGCTCTTCATTGGTTATCTGAGCACAATGGATACGAACTAAAAACTGTTAAGGCAGCTATTGAAGTAAACGAGAGCCAAAAATTAAAGCTAGTTAAAAAAGCATCTAAAATAATGGATAGTTTTAGAGACCAAAAAATTGCTGTGCTTGGGCTTACTTTTAAACCTGGAACAGATGATATAAGAGAAGCTCCATCTATTGTAAATATTGAGTACTTAATTGAAAGAGGCGCAAAGGTTACAGCTTACGATAAAATAGGGGAAGAAAATGCAAAAAAGATATTCAACGATAAAATAGAGTATGCAAATAACATCGATGAGGCTATAAAAGATGCTAGCGTGTGTTTTATTATGACTGAGTGGAAAGATATATTAAACTACGATATAGAAAAATATAAAGAACTTATGGTAAGACCTTTAGTTTTAGATGGTAGAAATTGTTACAATCTAGATGATATGAAAAAAGCAGGAATAGAATATTATTCTATAGGAAGATAGCTAATAAAATATGTATCTGTACCAAATACGTTTAGTGTGATGTACAGATATTTTTATTTTGAAAAAATGTTTAATTAGTATAAAATATAAAATAGAATATTAAAAGGTTAGGAGGATTATTGTGAACTTAGATAATAAAATCAAAAATAAAAATGAAAAAGTTTCGGTGGTAGGTCTTGGTTATGTGGGATTGCCATTAGCTATAGAATTTGCCAAGAAAGTTGATGTTATAGGTTTTGATATAAATGAAGAAAAAACTAATTCCTATAAAAATGGAATAGATCTCACACAAGAAGTTGGAAATTTAGAGCTAGAAAAAACAGATGTATTTTTTACTTCAGATGAAAATATATTAAAGGAAGCTAAATTTCACATTGTTGCAGTCCCAACTCCTATTAATATTGATAAGACACCTAATTTAAAACCGGTTATAAGTGCTACAGAAACAGTTGGAAGAAATCTAACTAAAGGTTCTATAGTTGTTTATGAATCAACTGTTTATCCAGGAACTACTGAAGAAATATGTATACCTATATTAGAAGAAATTTCTGGACTTAAATATTTAAAGGATTTTAAAGTTGGGTATTCTCCTGAAAGGATAAATCCTGGTGATAAAAAAAATAAACTTACAAATATAGTTAAAGTTGTATCTGGTTGTGATAAAGAATCTTTAGATATTATAGCAAATGTATATAAAATGATAATAGATGCTGGTGTATATAAAGCTGAAAGCATAAAAGTAGCAGAGGCATCTAAGGTTATAGAAAACTCTCAAAGAGATATAAATATAGCATTTATGAACGAGCTGTCTATGGTGTTTAATAAAATGAATATAGATACTCAGGAAGTTTTAAAAGCTGCATCTACAAAGTGGAATTTTTTAAACTTTACCCCTGGTTTAGTTGGAGGCCATTGTATAGGCGTAGATCCATACTATTTTATTTACAAAGCTGAGGAGCTGGGGTATCACTCTCAAATAATTTCCTCAGGAAGAAAAATAAATGATGATATGGCAAAGTTTGTTTGTGATAGCACTGTAAAAAATCTTATAAAAGCTGATAAAAAAGTAAAAGGTGCGCGGGTAGCTATTTTTGGGTTAACATTTAAAGAAAACTGTCCAGATACTAGAAACACAAAGGTTATAGATATAATAAAAGAATTAGAAGAATATGATATCGAGACATTGGTATATGACCCAATTGCGGACATGCATGAATCTTATAATCATTATAAGATAAATTTAAATTCACTTGAAGATATAAAAGATGTAGATGCAGTATTATTTGCAGTTGCACATGATGAATTTAAAAGTATTGATTTGAAACAAATAAGCTCTTACTTTAAGAGTGGTAAAAAAGTTTTAATAGATATCAAGGGATTATATAATAAACAAGAGGCTTTAGATAATGAATTCGTATATTGGAGATTATAAATAAGGAGGAAGAGATGAAAATACTACACGTTTGTTCTTATTATATAACTTCAAAACTATATAAAAATTTAGTGGAAAAGTTAGAAGAGGAAGGTTTTTATAATGAAGTCTATATTCCTATCAATTCTCAAAGTTTTGAACATAAGTATATAGGGAAAAAAAGTGATAAAACAAATTATATTTACTCAAATTGTTTTAATAAAATAGATAGAGTAAGTTTCAATTTGAAAAATAATAAAATTTATTCTGATTTAAATAAAAAAGTAGATTTAGATAGCATAGATGTTGTACATGCTCATTCTTTATTTGTAAATGGATATGTAGCTTATAAGTTAAAAAGAGATAAAAATATTGACTATATTGTTGCAGTTAGAAATACAGATGTAAATACATTTTTTAAGAAAATGATCCATTTGCGAAAACTTGGAATTGATATATTAAAAAATGCGAAAAAATAATCTTTATATCCTCAAGATATCAAGATTTTGTAATAGATAATTATATACCAGAACATCTTAAAGAGGAAATAAAACAAAAGTCCATTGTAATACCAAATGGAATCGATGAGTTTTGGTTTAATAACTTAGAATTAGAGCCTAAAATTATTAAAAAAGATAATATAAAACTTATATATGTTGGGAAATTAGATAAAAACAAAAATATAAGGACATCAATAGAAGTGATAAATAAACTAAATAAAATGGGTTATAATGCTACTTTAGATATAGTTGGTGATGGACCGGAATTTACCAAATTAAAAGAACTAGAAAATAGAGCAGAGTATAAAAATAAAATAACTCTATATGGTTATATGGAAAAAGAAGATATAATGAATTTATACAGAAAAAATGATATATTCATAATGCCTTCAAAATATGAAACATTTGGTTTAGTATATATAGAGGCTATTACGCAAGGACTTCCAGTTATATATACAAGAGGTCAAGGTTTTGATGGATACTTCGATGAAGGTACTGTCGGCTATGGAGTAAAATATGATGATGTAGAAGAAATTACAGATAGTATTCTTAAGATATTAGAAAAAGAAATATGGAATTTTAAAGATATAGAAGTAGAGTTAAAAGGCTCTTTCGATTGGAAGAATGTAGCATTAGAATATAAAAAGATTTATTGTGATATAAAGAATTCTGATTCAGTTCTTTAGAAAGGAGACATTATGAAAATTTTATATTTAGTAAATATGAATGAAAATAATAGAAAAGGACTTTTTACAGTTGCTCATGAAAGAATAAAAGAAATGATAAAAAGCGGTACTGTAGAAGATTACGATATTTATTCAATTCAATTTTGGGATGTAGGTATAAGAAACTTTTTAAAAAAAATAATGGGTAAGACAACTACTACAAAGGGTTCTGATAAATTTGACTATGAGAATGTAGAATATAAAAAGATATATTTAAAGACAGGTTTATTTAGCAAGTTAATTGAGAGAACAAATTTTGATGTAATTAGATATTTACCATTTTTAAAAAAATACGAGGAAGTTATTAGAAGTTGTGATGTAGTAAGTGTTCCTTGGGGATATCCTCATGGTAGAATAGGATATTGGATAAATAAATTATATAAAAAACCATATATAGTTACTTATTATGGTAGTGATATACATACGATGCCATATCAAAAAAACATATAAAAAAGAAAATAAATGAAGTTATGGATAATGCATATTTTAATATGTTTGTCAGTAACGGCTTATATGAAAATGCAAAGGAATTAGGTTATAAAAAAGATAACTATATGGTAATTAATAATGGAGTAAATCCAGATAAATTTTATACTATAGCTGAAGAAGAAATAGATGAAATAAAGAAAAAAATAAATCTAAGTGGTAAAATTATAGGATTCACAGGAAATTTAAATACTGTTAAAAGGGCTGACAAACTAATTGAGATATTTGACCACATAAATATATTATCAAAAGAAGAAGTTAGTTTTTTAGTTGTAGGGGATGGCCCACTAAGAGATGGCATGGAAAAGGATGCAAAGGACAAAAATTTAAATATATTCTTTAGTGGTAATGTTAAAGTGGATGATGTAAGAAACTATATGAATGTTATGGATATGATGTTGCTTCCAAGTAGAAATGAAGGTTTTGGTTGTGTTGTTCTAGAAGCTAATGCCTGTGGAACGAGAGTAATAGGAAGCGATGTCGGTGGTATATGTGAAGCTGTTAGAAATGACGAGTTAATTGTAAGCGAGGGCGATGACTTTGAATTAAGGATGGCTAAAAAAACTGTTGATATTTTAAATCAGAGTTATGATAAAAATAAATTGATAGAGGATGTAAAAAATGGTTTTACTTGGAGTGCAATAGCTCAGCATGAAATAAATGTATACAAAGGAGTACAAAATGAGTAAAGTAGCTAAAGCAACTTTAGGTCTTATGGTAGTAACAATGCTATCAAAATGTTTGGGATTTGCTAGAGAGGTAGTTTTAGGAGCTGCATATGGTTTAGAAAGTGATATGTATATAATGGCCATGAATATTCCAAGAGTATTATTTGCTTTATTAGCTACTGCTATAGCTACAACTTTTATTCCATTATTTTATGAAAACCAAAAAAAAGGTGGAGATGAAAATGCTTTAAAATTTTCAAACAATATTATCAATATAACGCTTATATTAGGAATAATTCTTTCTATATTAGCATTTATATTTGCTGAACCAATTGTAAGAGTTTTTGCATTTGGATATAAGGGTGATAAGTTTACTCAAACAGTAATTTTTACTAGAATAATGATTTTTGGTGGCCTATTTAGTGGTCTTAGTAGTATTATGACTTCATATTTACAAATTAATGGGAGTTTTAAAATTCCGGGTCTAACAGGAATTCCTTTCAATATAATAATCATAGTCTCAATAGTATTAAGTATAAAGTTAAATAATATATATATTTTACCAATAGGTACTCTTTTAGCGATGGCTAGTCAATTTTTATTTCAGATTCCATATGCGTATAAAAAAGGTTATAGGTATAAAGCAGTTTTTGATTTAAAAGATGAGTATATTAAAAAAATAATATATTTAGTTTCTCCTGTTTTTATTGGAGTGGCAATTAGTCAAATAAATACAACCGTAGACAGAGCATTAGCTTCTACCCTGAACAATGGTAGTGTTGCCGCTTTAAATTATGCAAATAGGTTAAATGGATTTGTTATGGGATTATTTATAGCATCTGTAGGAGCAGTAATTTACCCTATGCTATCAAAATTTTCTCTTAATAATGATAATGAACATTTTTCTGAGTCAATAGTAAAAAGTACAAATATTATTGTATTGTTAGTAATGCCGATTTCAATAGGTGCTATATTTTTATCTACTCCAATAGTTAGATTTTTATTTGAAAGAGGAAAATTTGATAGTCAAGCTACACAAATGACTGCGATAGCATTAGTTTTCTATGCAGTGGGAATGCTCGGCTTTGGTCTACGAGAGATTTTAACAAAAGTGTTTTATTCTCTACAAGATACAAAAACACCTATGATAAATGGTGTTATATGCATGATTCTTAACATAGTATTTAATTTAGTTCTTATAAGATTTATGGGGCATGCTGGACTTGCTTTAGGAACAAGTTTATCAGCTCTTATATGTATATACTTACTATTTAGAAGCTTAAAAAATAGAATTGGTGATTTTGGACAAGGAGATATTTTTAAGGTAATGATTAAAACGCTAATCTCATCTATATTTATGGGAGTTGCTGTATTTTTTATACATAGGTTATTGAGTGATATTTTAGGGACAGGCTTTATCGGAGAAGCTATTTCTTTATTTGGATCAATTGGAATCGGTGTATCTATTTATCTATTATTAATATATTTACTGAAAATAGAAGAGATTAATATTGTGACTGATTTGATAAAAACAAGATTAAAAAATAGAAGTATATAATCAAAGGCTATGCTATAATTTAGTATAGCCTTTATTATTTTTAGGGTTATAATATATATGAAAAGGAGGTTATACAGATATGGAAAGAAGGTTTAGACTGAGAAGAGATAGTTCTCTCGCGAAGTTGTTAAAAAGACATTCATTTAGACGTATAATGTTGGTTGTTTTAGATGCTATATGTATATTAGTAGCATTTGAGTTGTCTTTAAATCTTACAACTACATCAACGGGTTTTTATATAAAAGGAAACTTTATTCCATTAATAGTGTATATTATCCTTCATGTTATTACGTTTATTATATTTAGGTGTTACAGTACGCTTTGGAGATATGCAGGTGAAGAAGGAATAATATCAATTTTTGCTGCAACATTTGCATACTTAATACCAGTGGTTATTGTACACAAAGTTATTAGCTACAATTATTCTGTATTATTTTATATTTTAAATACGATATTTATAATAATGTTTACACTTGGTTATAGAATCACATATAGGGCTATAAAAATCATTATTAACAGAACTTCTATGCAGGAGGGAATTTCAAATGTACTTATAATAGGTGCAGGCAATGCTGGAGAGATGGTAGTTCAGGAATTAAACAGAAGTCCTAGACTCAGAAAATTACCTGTTGCCATAATTGACGATGATCCAAACAAAAGAGGAAGAGTGATTCACAATGTAAAGATTGTGGGAAGCACTGAGGAGATTCCTGAAATTGTCGAAAAGTACGAAGTAAATGAGATTATTTTCTCGATAGCAAATATAAATAAACAAAAAAAGAAGGACATTTTAGATATCTGTAAAAATACAAATAGCAAAATAAGAACAATACCTGGAATCTACGAGATCATTGATGGAAAAGTAAATATTAAGCAGGTTAGAGATGTAAGAATTGAAGATTTATTGGGTAGAGAACCGATAGAAGTTGATTATAAAGATATAAGTAACTATATCGCAGGAAAAAATGTAATAGTTACAGGAGGAGGCGGATCGATTGGATCAGAGCTTTGCAGGCAGATTGCAAGCTTTAAGCCAAATAGATTAATAATCCTAGATAACTATGAGAACAATGCTTACGCAATACAACAGGAGCTTATTAGAAAGTATGGGGACAAGCTGGATCTAGTAGTTGTGATAGCATCGATTAGAGAGAAGAAAAGATTAGATGAAATATTCGATATGCATAAACCAGAGATAGTTTTCCATGCAGCTGCGCATAAACACGTGCCACTTATGGAGTTTAGCCCGGGTGAAGCTATAAAAAACAATATATTTGGAACATTAAATACGGCTCAAGTTGCATCTAAGCACAATGTAGAGAGATTTGTACTTATATCTACGGATAAAGCTGTTAACCCTACAAATATAATGGGAGCTACTAAAAGAGCTGCTGAGATGATTATACAGACTATAAATAAAGAGAGCAAAACAGATTTTGTAGCCGTTAGATTTGGAAATGTATTAGGAAGCAATGGAAGTGTAATTCCGCTATTCAAAAAGCAAATAGCAGACGGAGGACCTGTGACAGTAACTCATCCCATGATAATTAGGTACTTTATGACGATCCCAGAAGCTGTTGGGCTAGTTATTCAAGCTGGAGCTATGGCTAAGGGCGGAGAGATATTTGTACTTGATATGGGCGAGCTGTAAAGATTTTAGATCTTGCTAATAACTTGATTAAATTTAGCGGTCTGGAGCCGGGAGTAGATATTAAGATAAAGTTTACAGGACTTAGACCAGGAGAAAAACTTTACGAAGAGCTACTTATGTCGGAAGAAGGTCTTTTAGAAACAACACATAAAAAAATATTTATAGGTAAGCCGATAAATATAAATAGAGAAAAAATAGAGAAAATATTAAAAGAGTTACAAATGGTTACAGAGGACGAGAAGACCGATAAAATAGAATCATTGATGAAAACATTAGTTACTACTTATATAAGCGCTGAGGAGGCAAATGAGAGGGAAATAGCTATAACAAAAATTGATGATTAGTTACAGTAGTTACAATTTTGTTTGTATTTATTAAAAAAAGGACTGAAAAAAGAAACATTTATTACTAAAAACAGGAAAAATTACAAAAATGTTACAAAAAAGGTTGCAATTTTTTTCCATATGCGTTAGTATATTAATTAGTTGTTTTGAGAAAGTAACAAATTTGTAAATAATAGATATGGGGGAAATTTTAACTATGATAACTAAGAGTAAAAGAAGCATATTCAAAAAGACAATCGCTATGGTATTGATATCAGGATTCGTACTGATGGAAGGAATGGCAATTCAAGCTAATGCAGCAGAAACTACAGAGAGTAAAGAGCCAACTGCAATAGTAAATGAATGTGACTTTTTAAATATGAGAAGCTCAGCTGGCGTAAGCGGGAGAGTTGTAGGAAGAATAAACACTGGAGATAAAGTAGACGTTTTAAATATGCACTACAATGGCTGGGTACAAATAAAAACTGTTGACCATGTAAAAGGTTGGGTAAACGGAAGATACTTAACTATAAAAGGTGGAACACCAAATAAAGGAAACAGTGACAAAGTAGAGAGTATATTAAAGCTTGCTTATAAACAACAAGGTAAACCATATAGATGGGGAGCTACTGGACCTAACTCATTTGATTGTTCAGGATTCACTTCTTATGTTTATAAAAACGGTGCTGGAATAACTATACCAAGAGTATCAAGAAGCCAAGCTACAGTAGGAACTTATGTAAACAGAGCTAATTTACAACCAGGAGATCTAGTATTCTTCGGCTCAGGTAAAAGCATAACTCACGTTGGTATGTATGTAGGAGATCAAAAATTCATACATTCACCACAAACAGGAGATGTAGTAAAAGTTAGCAAAATGGATACTGGAAGCTACTCTAGGAGATTTATAACAGCAAAACGTATAGTACAAAACTAATAAGCGAGTACTAAACTACTAACGACAAGATTAAAAAACTACAATAATATGATAATTACAAATACATAGTTAAAAACAACTTAAATTATATACAGTAGAGATATTTATCTCTACTGTTTTTTATTGTATGATTATATACATTTATAGTTTCTTATTTTATATTCCAATTGGATTGGATTATAAAATAATTAAAAAGCATGCCTTAATAAAAGAGTAGTTAAAATAAATTGGATACAAAAAGAAACAAAGTTATTACAGAAAAATTATGAAAAGTTACAAAAATATTACAAATAAGGGTTGCAATTTTCTCGAATATAGTATAGAATCATATTTATGAATTAGAAAAGTAACAAAAAAGTAACAAAGAATTACAGGATCAAAAAAAGTAACAGAATGATTACTTTTAATATATGGGGGCAAAGATATGATGGATATAAGTTATAGGAGATTTAAAAAAATAATAGCAGGAGTACTAATAGCATGTTTTGCACTTTTAGAAGGTCAAGTAGTTGCTATTGCGGCTGAAGCAGATTCTCAATCAATGGTATCTCAGACAATTGAAAGTAGCGTTCTGCTTAATAAAAATTTAGTTGCCGCTAATAGTGAACAAAACTCTAAAGTAAAGAAAGTTATCGATTTAGCTTATAAGCAAAAAGGTAAACCGTACAAATGGGGAGCTACTGGTCCTGACTCATTTGACTGTTCAGGATTTACAACTTACGTTTACAAAAATGCAGCTAGTATAACACTTCCAAGAGTATCTAGAGATCAGGCTAAAGCTGGTACTAAAGTTGAGAGAAATAACCTTAAAGAAGGAGATTTAGTATTCTTTGGTTCAGGTGGAAGCATAACACATGTCGGTATGTATGTAGGGGATCAACAATTTATACATTCACCACAATCCGGAGATGTAGTAAAAGTTACAAAAATGGATACAGGGAGTTATTCAAATAGATTTATAACAGCAAGACGTATAATACAAGAGTAGTAAATTAAAGTCGCTAAACCAGCAAAAGAATAGACTATTTAACCTAGTCAATCTTTTTAAATTTAATATATACCTTTTAAGTAAAACAGCAGAGGAAATAATTTTCTTTGCTGTTTTACTTTATTTATAAAATGGTCTATACGACAACACTTATATTAACAATAATCGAAAAATTAAATTAATGTCATTAATTGACATATAATATAGAACTTCGATATACTAAATAAGTACGTGTAACAAATAGGTAACAAAGCAAGTAACAAAATAATTACAAAAGAGAAACAGGGGGGAATGATATGAAGAAAATAGGTTCAATATTTCTGGCCTTTATAATGGTATTCACATTTACTGGTGCAAGTGCATCTGCTCAGACTAAAAGCAACAAAGAGATGAGAGCTGCATGGATATCAACTGTGTACAATATAGACTGGCCATCGACTAAAAACAACGAAGCAAAACAAAAACAAGAGTACATAAATTTACTAAATAAATTACAAAGTACAGGAATAAATACTGTAGTAGTTCAAGTAAGACCTAAGTCAGACACAATATACAAATCAAAAATAAATCCTTGGTCTGAATACTTAACAGGTGTACAGGGTAAAGATCCAGGATACGATCCATTGCCATACTTGATAGAAGAGGCACACAAGAGGGGTATGGAGTTTCACGCATGGTTTAACCCTTACAGAGTTACAATGGCTGACGAGAGCTTAACTAAGCTTCCAGCAAACCATCCAGCTATTAAAAATCCAGGTTGGGTTGTAAAGCATGGCAACAAGTACTACTATAACCCGGGATTACCTGAAGTTAAGAAGTATATAGTAGATAGCGTTATGGAAGTTGTAAACAATTACGATATAGACGGAGTTCACTTTGATGATTACTTCTATCCAGGTACTAGCTTTAATGATGATGCTGCATACGCTAAGTATGGAAAGGGTACTAACAAAGATAATTGGAGAAGAGAAAATGTAAATGACCTTTTAAGACAAGTAAAGGCTGCTGTAAAAGCTTCTAAACCAAATGTGGTATTTGGTGTCAGCCCAGCAGGTATATGGAGAAATAAATCGGCTTCAGAGCCTACTGGTTCAGATACTAGCGGAAATGAAAGTTATGTAGGTACATATGCAGATACTAGAGCATGGATAAAACAAGGTCTTGTAGATTATGTAGTGCCACAACTTTATTGGCCAATTGGTTTAAAAGTTGCTGACTATTCAAAGCTAGTAGCATGGTGGGCAAATGAAGTTAAAGGAACGAATGTAGATTTATATATAGGACAAGGAATATATAAACAAGGACAAAGTAGTTACGGTGGACAAAATATAGCTAAGGAAATTGTTAAACAAGTAGAATTAAATAGAAAATATCCTGAGATAAAGGGAAGTATGTATTTCTCAGCCAAAGATATAGTTAACAGTGCAACATTACAAAATGATTTAAAGAAATTATACCCTAAGGAAGTAGCTCCTCCTGAAGTTGCACCAGAAAATGTGAAAGTTGAAAAACTAGAGGGAGATACTAGATACGAAACAGCGGTTGAAATAAGTAAAAAAGGTTGGGCAGAAGGCTCAGATACAGTAGTTTTGGTAAACGGGTATTCAATAGTAGATGGAATTACTTCTACGCCACTTGCAACTACTGATGGAGCACCAACACTACTAGTAGAAAAAGATAAAATAGGTATTTCAACAACAAATGAATTAAAGAGATTAAACCCTAAACATGTAATACTAATAGGTGGAGAGAACTCAATAGGATCAACAGTTGAAGATTCAATAAAAGATTTAGGATCTGATATAACAATAGATAGAGTTGGTGGATCAGATAGATACGACACATCTCTATTAATAGCTGAAAAAGTAGCAGAAAAGAACGATATAAACAAAGTATATATAACTAGTGGAACAGGAGAAGCGGATTCGCTATCTATAGCTTCAAAAGCTGGAGCAGAAAAACAACCGATAGTATTAACTTCAAAAGATGATATAAGCACTGGAATATACAATTGGATTAAAGAGAAGGACGTACAAGATGCTTACTTTATAGGAGGAGCAGCAAGTATTTCTGACAAGGTAATAACTAAAGTAGACTCAATAGTTGCATCTGACGTATCTAAAAATAGAATTGCAGGAAACGATAGACAAGAGACAAATGCAAAAGTAATAGAGAAGTTCTATCCAGTGCAAACTTACAGCTCTGTATTTGTAAGCAAAAGCGATCAGTTAGTAGATGCACTAACAGCTGGGCCTCTAGCTGCAAAAACTAATTCACCAGTTGTACTGCTTGGAAACAGTGTAAGTGCTACACAAAGTACAGTTTTGGATGCTAAAAAATCTGAATTAGTATTCGAAATAGGTGGGGGAATTAATAGAACTGCTTTAATTCGATTATTAAATTTAATAGCTTAAAAGCTTAATCGACAATACACAGTTAAATTAGAATTATAATTACAACTAAAGAAGCACTTTGAAGAAATGAAATCTTCAAAGTGCTTTTAATTTGCAGTGATTAATAATTAATTATAATGTTACTCATTATCTGGGTTGTATTCTTTATCCTCGAATATAAAATCGTGTAGGATACTGATAGAATCTTCTTCAAACCTTAAAACCCAACCAGCTTTTCCATAAATACCACCTGTACTGTGAACTTCATCATCAATAGGGAATTCAAATTGTTTAATATTGAAGTCTCCTATTTTAA
The DNA here is from genome assembly GCF_000498755.1 of Clostridioides mangenotii TR. GTDB lineage: Bacteria > Bacillota > Clostridia > Peptostreptococcales > Peptostreptococcaceae > Metaclostridioides > Metaclostridioides mangenotii_A. The sequence goes on from NZ_AXUS01000008.1 coordinate 76,144, forward strand.
GCACTTCTGTTCCTAGAGCCAGTATCTCATTAGGCTTCATATTAGTCTTAACATACGGTAAAACAGCATTCATAAGTCGTGGATATTTGGTAATAGGAAGTTCTTTAACTGAGTTTAGTATGCTTTGCATAACCTCTCTCTGTCTTTTATCTCTTTCAAAAGCTGTATCATTGTGTCTGATACGTGTGAAAGCTAGAGCTTGATATCCATTTAAAGTTTGTTCGCCTGATTTCTTAATATACTCGATCTTAGTCTTTTTCTTACCCTTGTACCATTCATAAGTCTCTGGAATAAATTTATTTAACTCTTTAATGTATCCATTTTCTACATTGACTTTAACCCCACCTAAAGTATCTATTATATACATAAAAGATTCAAAGTCTACAGTAGCGTAGTAATTGATATCTATCTCGAAGTTTTGCTCGATAGTCTCAATCAGTAAATCAGCTCCTCCATAGACATTAGCATGTGTCAATTTCTGATTACCATGCCCCGGTATATCAACATAAGAATCACGTGCAAGAGATGTAAGTTTAACACTTCCGTGTTTACCATCGATAGTCAATATCATCATAGCATCTGATCTAGACTTGTCATCTTCTGGCCTCGCATCTGTACCCATCAATAAGATATTTGTTATTCCCTCTTCATACTTATAATCTAAGTTATCCAAAGCAGAGTTTCCAATGCTAGAATCGTGAATAGAAGATAATTTATAATAAAAATATCCATATACCCTGCTGGGAAAGCTACAACAAGAATAGCCAAAAAGATAACAAATTTCTTGAGTTTTGACATATATATCCCTTCTTTCTGATTTTTCTTGGGTTTTAAACAACGTACACCTAATTATAATAAAGTATGGGAATTTATTCAATAGAATATTTTGGTGTATATTATGAATAAAATATGAATTTATTTAGCAGATTATGCCGAGAACGGGTTTTTAAAACAGTTTAACATATAGCGACGACCCTAAGGCTAGGCCTGAAAATACATAAAAAGATTTACAAACCAATACACAAAAGCACCCTGAAGGCTACGCCTAAAGAGTTATAAAAGATCTTGAGATAGCGTCGACGGATCAAGTTAAATATATAGAGAGATAGAAAGAAGGAATGGGGATGTACTGCGCCATTTTCAGATCCGCACTTTGGTCTGATATGGTCAGTATATCCCCATCCTTTCTTTCTATCTCTCTATATAAAAACTAAACCGAAGGCCTATTCACCACCACTGTACTCGATGTCTTTAAATATAAAGTCATGAAGCACATCAATATCTTCCGAGTCAAAAGGTATAACAAATCCTGAATCACCTATTTTTCTTCCTTTATCTATATTCATAGGGAACTCAAGTGATTTTAGATCTAGATTTCCGATACTTATCAACTGTGTTCCAAGCGATATTATAGTGTTAGGATTCATATTTGTCTTAATATAAGGAAGGAGACTGTTTACAACTCCTGGGTACTTATTCTTAGGAAGATCTTTAGCCTCATTTATTAAGGCTTGAATAACATCTCTCTGTCTTCTATCTCTTTCTGCGGTACTATCGTTCTTTCTTATACGGGAGAAAGAAAGAGCTTGGTATCCGTTGAGCTTTTGCTTTCCAGAGTTTTGAATATACTCGATCGACCCTTTATCCTTATTTTTAGACCATCTGTAAGTTTCAGGTATAAATTTGTTTAATTCTCTAATTTCGCTTTTTTGAACCTCGACTTCTACGCCTCCTACGGCATCTATTACATCTATAAATGAATTGAAATCTACTGTGGCATAGTGTTGTATATCTAGTTCAAAGTTCTGCTCAATAGTGTCTATAAGCATTTCAGCTTCACCATACACATAGGCATGGGTAAGTTTTTGCTCTCCATGACCAGGAATGTCGACAAATGTGTCCCTATTAAGCGATGTAAGTTTTATACTTTTGTTTTTGTTGTCTAAAGTAAGTATCATCATAGCATCTGATCTAGACTTATCTTCTCCAGGTCTTGCATCTGTACCAAGTAGAAGTATATTTGTTATGCTCTTATCGCTCTTGTAATCATTGCTGTTTAAAGAGTTGATATTAATGCTATTATCTTGTATTGTTTTTAATTTAAAATAAACGTATCCATATATGCTAGCTGGGAAGGCTATTATAAGTATAGTTAGAAACGCCACCAGCTTTTTTAATCCTGACAAAAAATTTCCACCTCTCTAATTGAATATACACGTTTTCTCAACGCTCATACAGTTACCACAATTTATACATTTTGGTTTATAGGAGTTATCTTCCTTATATAGATTGATTAGTTCTGGTTCTCTTATAAGTGGTCTAGCCATTGAGAAGTATTCAATATTTGTATTGTTTAATATATTATCCATGTTATCTATAGTTCTGTTGCCGCCTACAAGTATTACAGGGCAATTTACAGATGCAGCCACTTTAGATGCATCGTCTTTAAAGTATGATTCACCTTTTAAGTTGTAAAATCCACCACCACTTACCTCAATAGAATCGATGCCTAATTTGTCTAATTCTTTCGTAGTATACAAGCAGTCCTCTATTGTGGCGCCTCCATCTCTATTGTCGCTGCTGTTAATTTTAATGCCGACATGATAGTCGTCTCCAACACTATTTTTGACAGCTCTGCAGACCTCTAGTATGATTCTAGATCTGTTTTCAATGGAACCTCCGTACTCGTCAGTTCTCTTATTGTGGTATGGGTCTAGAAACTGGCTTAGCAAATATCCATGAGCTCCATGTATTTGAACGCCATCAAATCCAGCTTTTTTACATCTTAAGGCAGCCTTTGAAAATAAATCTACAATATGTTTTATATCGTCTTTGCTCATTTCCTTTGGAACGGTACCTTTATTTATGTTTGGAACGTTAGATGGTCCTAGTATAGTCCTGGATTCTGTATTATAACTGGTGCTAGAACCTCCATATACTATTTGCATCATTATTTTAGAACCTTTTTTATGTACATCGTCCACTAACTCTGTATAGACTTCTATTAAAGAATCATCATATATACCGAGCATTCTAGGATTAGGCTTTTCTTCATTAGTTATATATGCGTAACTAGTTATAATAAGACCTACCCCTCCATCTGCAAGATTACTGTATATTTCAATTATATTTTCATCAATAGATCCATTTTCCAAAGCTCTATTTTCCCATGTCGCAGATCTTACAAATCTATTTTTCAGATCTATATTTTTCATAGATGTTTTGTCAAATAAAGTTTTCATCAGTTTTCCTCCATTATTAATAAAAAAATCTATATTTATATAGTTTACTACACATTTATTAGGAGTTAAATGTATTTTGGAAGAATTTAATAAATAATACTGATTAATAAAGTATATTTGTGACAATAATGTGTGGTAAGAGGTGATTAAAAATGAGAATACCAAAGCATGTTGGAATAATACCAGATGGTAATAGACGTTGGGCGAGCAACCAAGGAATGACTAAGGATAAAGGATATATAAGTGGGATTGATCCCGGGCTTGAAGCCTACAGATACTGTAGAGATAGTGGATGTGATGAGGTAACATTCTACGGTTTTACCACAGACAATACTAGAAGACCAGCTGATCAGACAAAGGCATTTACAGATGCGTGTATTAAAGCTGCAAATATACTTTTGGATGAGGGAGCAGCACTATTAGTGGTAGGAAATGTAAGTTCACCAATGTTCCCCAAAGAATTACTTCCTTATACTAATAGGATAGAAGCAAAAGAAAATCAAATAAAAGCTAATCTACTTGTAAATTACGGATGGTACTGGGATGTAAATAATATAGCAGGCGCTCAGGGAATAAACAAGAATAATATACAAGATCATATACAGTCATCTGATGTTTCTAGACTCGACCTCATAGTTAGATGGGGTGGAAGAAGAAGATTAAGTGGATTTTTGCCGATTCAATCAATTTATGCAGACTTTTATATTATAGAGAATTACTGGCCTGACTTTAAAAATGAAGACTTAAATGAGGCATTTTCTTGGTATGATACACAAGATATAACATTAGGTGGATAAAAACTGCATATTTAGAGCTTTTTAGAAATATATCGAGTTGAAAAATATCTCTCTTGGTGATAAAATATCATTAATAAATATTTATTTTTTGAAAATAAAGATTAATAAAAAATTACTAAATTTTATAACTGAGAAGGGTGTTGAGATGTCAGAAAAGAAAAGCGACAATTTGAGGGGAAAAACTTCAAAGGGGAAAAAGAAAAAAAGAATTAATAAAAAGAAGTTATTAATAGTCATTTTAGTTGCCGCGTTCTTTGTGTTTTGTATATTTAAAGCATCTCAAGGAGTAGTTGGGTTAATTAAGAGTAACAAAAAAACAAGCTTAAAGACTGAACAAAAGGTGAAATCAGAACAATTTGATTTGGGGGATGAAGAAGAAAATAAAAATAAGAAATTTACAGTACTTATAGATCCTGGACATGGTGGGAATGACAAAGGGGCTCAGAGTAAAACAAACCCAAAACTGTATGAAAAGGATTTGAATCTTGAAATAGCAAAGAAGGTAGCAAATAACCTCTCTAAGCAAAAAGATGTACAAGTATTGGTTACTAGAACTGATGATAAGTTTGTAAGTCTAGACGAAAGAGTCAATCTTGCAAAAGAAAATTCAGTGGATGCCTTAATATCAATACATCTAAATGCACAAGAGGGAGTAACTACAGCGACTGGTATTGAGACATGGTATAGGACTGGCTCAACTGATGGTTCGAAAAAACTTGCGGAAAATGTACAAGATACAACTCTTTCTTACGTAAAAGAAAAGGATAGAGGAATTCTAGAAAACAATTTTAAAGTACTTAGAAATACAGACATGCCTGCGGTTTTAGTTGAATGTGGATTTTTAACTAATCCAGCAGATGAAAAAAAATTGTTAAGTAGTAAACATCAAGATCAATTAGCAGAAGGTATTGTTCAAGGAATATTAACATTTTTAGATAATAAATAGACAAAATATTTAATAATTTATTTTCAGAAAGTTGATTTTATAATAATCAGCTTTTTTGTTATCTATGAAGAATTCTGATTGGAGGGCAATATGCGTGGGGATAGAAATTTCATTAAAGAAGATGACTTTATTGTATCAAATAATTATGAAAAGAGCTTAGATGAAGAGGTCAGAAAGAGCTCAGGCATATATTATACACCTAAATTTATCGTTGAATACATTATGGAAAAGACTCTATATAAACACGACATAATTGCAAATCCATCTCCAAAGGTGTTTGATATGTCTTGTGGCTGTGGCAATTTTTTAATAGTAGCTTACGATGTACTGTACAGTATGTTTAGAGATAATTTAAAAGCTCTATCAAATAAATACGACAAAGATTATTGGAATGAAAAAAATATTCACAGTCACATAATAAATAACTGTATCTATGGAACAGATATCGATAGTGAGGCTATAAAAATATTAAGAGATTCGTTATCAAAAAAAGATCTCAATAATTTATGTAATTATGAAAAAAATATAAAGTGTAATGATTCATTAAATCACGACGATAAGTATAAATTTGACTATATAATAGGAAATCCACCTTATGTAGGACATAAAAATATAGATAAAGATTACAGAGAGTTTCTAAATAAAAATTTTGGCGAAGTCTATAAAGATAAATCAGATCTTTACTTCTGTTTTATTAAAAAAATCATGGATTTGCTGGATGAGGGTGGAAAAAGCTGTATAGTGACACCCAGATATTTTTTAGAGAGTCCTTCAGCAAAAGATTTAAGAAACTACATAAATGAAAACATATCTATTGAGGAATGCGTAGATTTTTTAGGAGCCAAAATTTTTAAAAATGTAGGAATTTCTAGTTGTATACTTACATTTGGTAATCAGAAAAGCGAGTCATACGCAGATGTATACAGAGTTAAAGACGAAGATATAAGGATGAAAAATATAGAAAGGCTTTCAGTATATATTAGAAGTGATAAATTTGAGCACCTAAAGATAAAGAAAGACAGTTTAGATAATGACTGGATTATTGTGGATGAAGACAGTGAAAAGTTCTATACAATGATCCAAAACAAGTGTACTTATCGGCTTGGAGATATTGTCGATAGTTTTCAAGGTGTAATAACTGGTTGCGACAAGGCATTTATTTATAGAAAGGGCGATAAGAGGCTCGACAAAATAAACAGCAAATTTTTAAAAAGTTGGGTAAAGAATAAAGATATACAGAAGTATTCAGTAGATTCAAGTAATTATCAATTAGTGTATTCGGACATTATGGAAGATGAAGACGACCTAGAATATTTTGAAACTTTAATAGAGGAATACAGCGAAAGATTAAAGAATAGAAGAGAGTGTAAAAAAAATATAAGAAAATGGCATCAGCTACAGTGGGGAAGAAGTGTAGATTTGTTTGAAAGAATTAAGATAATGTATCCTTACAAATCAAAAGAAAATAAATTTGCAATAGATTACGACTACAATTTTTCAAGTGCAGATGTATATTCATTCGCTATTAAGGATGAGTATTTAAATGAATTTTCATATGAATACCTGGTAGCTCTTTTAAATTCTAAAGTGTATGATAAATATTATAAAATTACGGCTAAAAAAATGAGCAGAGGGATATATGATTACTATCCAAATAAAGTACTGAAGATGAAAATCTATAAAGGTGAAAGCTACAAAAAAATAGAATGTTTATCTAAGCAGATAATAGATGAAATTAGAAATAAATCGCAGCATAGTATTCAGAATGCTGAGTATTTACAGAATAAAATAGATGATCTGATACTTAAATCTTTATGTTTAGAAGGTCAAAATATGGTAAAATATAATTCGTAAATTGTATTTTGTAATCAAATAAAGCTTAATTTGGTGGTGATGATATGAGAGGACTAGTACTAGAAGGCGGAGGTACAAAAGGAGCATACCAAATAGGAGCTTATAAAGCTCTCAGATCATTAGGTATGGAATTTCAAGGTGTATCTGGAACTTCTATAGGAGCATTAAATGGAGCTTATATAGTTCAAGATGACATAGAGGTTATGGAAGATATATGGCTAAATTACGATTATACATACTTTATGGATATTGATAAAGATAATTATGAAAGAATTAAAGATATAAGTTTCTCTACCAAAAGCTTTAACAGTGTACTGGATCTTATGAATAAAGCTAGAAAAAATCAAGGTATTGATATCAGCCCATTGAGATCTCTGCTAGAAAACACTTTAGATGAGAGAATATTGAGAGAGTCAAAGAAAGACTTCGGGCTTGTAACTGTGTACTGGGATAAAAAACTAAATCCCCACCAGTTGTATATAGAAGATATGCCAGAAGGCAGATTGATAGATTATTTAATTGCAAGTTCTAGTCTTCCCATATTTCAGATTAACAGAATGGACGATAGATTGTATTTAGATGGAGTATTTTCAGATAATATACCTGTAGGTCTGCTGAAAGATAAAGGGTATGAAGATATAGTAGTAATAAGACTTGTCGATGACCTTATCGGCAAAATGAGTTTAAATAAATACAGCAATATGAATGTAAAGACGATAATTCCTTCTGAATACTTAGGGGGATCTTTAAATAAAGATAGAGATAGTGTTGAGAAAAATATAAAATTAGGATACCTAGATACTATGAAGGCGTATGAAAGATGCGATGGTGTAAAGTATTTCTTTGATCTAGATTACAAGTTTGACGACAATTACTGTTTTGAAATGTTTAGAAAGCTAGATAAAGACGTAATTGAAAATATATGCAGTTTGCTAAATATAAAAAAAGATCCTAATCTAAGGACTCTTATGGAAGTAGTTATCCCAAAAGTCGGGGATATACTTAATTTAGCTAAGAATTTTTCGTATCAGGATCTATTTTATCGCATATATGAGACTAAACTTGAGGAAAATAATATCAATAGAGTACAACTTTACGATTTCAATAAAGTATTTAATATTGTAAACACAAATATTGACTCAAACAACGATATAATATCTAGTTTTGGATCAAAACCAATAATACAAAAAAATATAAATTTATTAAAAAAGCATAAAACTTCAAAACTTTTGATAAATAGTATGATTACTGGTATAAGTGAACAAAGCAGATAAATTAAGGTTTAAATAGAGAGAATATACAGTAGGAGGACAGTAAAACTATGGAGAAAATAGTAAAGATAAAGAATAAAAGTGGACTTCATGCAAGGCCAGCAGGTATGTTTGTAAAGGAAGCATCTAAATATAGATCAGATGTAGAGGTTGAATTTAAAGGTAAAAGTGTAAATGCTAAGTCTATAATGGGCATAATGAGTCTAGGCCTTTCAAAGGGAGAAGAAATAAAGATAGTAGTAAAAGGTGATGATGAGAGTGAAGCAATGCAGGCAATTGTAGATTTGATTGAAAATGAATTTGATGAAAAATAAAAAGATCGTCAATATCTAACAATTATGGGGGGAATATTTTATGTTTCTGAATGGTATAGGCGCTTCACCTGGTATTGCTATGGGAAAAGCTTTAGTGGTTGTGGATAATAAACCTATCATTGAAAAGAGAACTATAGACAATGTGGACTACGAAATCGAGAGACTTGATAGAGCTGTAGAGATATCTAGAAAAGAGATGGATGGACTTAAAAATAAGGCCATAAAAGTGTTGCCTTATGGTGAAGCAGAATTGGTTGTAGAACATCTGTCGATACTGGATAATTCGGACTTAATTATTTCGACAAAAGAAAGAATAGAAAAAGAAAAAGTAAATGCAGAGTACGCATTAAATGAAGCTAAAGAATTATTTGTAACTATGTTTGAATCTATGGGAAACATATATACTTCAGAAAGAGCATTTGATATAAAAAGTATAACTGAGAGGTTGATTAAACATTTACTTGGACTAGAAGTAATCGATATATCATTATTAGAAGAAGATACAATTTTGGTAAGTGATAAATTTACAATAAACGATTTTAACTTGATTAATGTAGATACAGTTGTAGGATCGTTAACCGATTTAGGTACAAAGGCATCTTTTTCTGCAATAATATCTAGAGGCATTGAAATTCCTTCAGTTGTTGGATTAAATGATATAACCCAAAAAGTGAAAAATGGAGACTTCATTGTCTTTGATGGACGAAGTGGTGAAGTAATTGTAAACCCTGATGAAGAAATCAAAACTGAGTATATAGAGTATAGAAAAAAATACTGTAAAGAAAGAGAAATGCTCAATAAATTAAAGGGTAAGAAGACAGTTACACTAGATGGAAAAGAGATCAGTCTGTACGGAAATATGAGCACTCAAATTGAAATGGACAACATAATCAAAAATGATGCAGAAGGAATTGGGTTATTAAGAACTGAATTTCTATATTTAAATAGAGATACATCTCCGAGCGAAAATCAACAATATGAAGTATATAAATCAATAATAGAAAAAATGGATGGCAAGCCAATAGTAATAAGAACTTTAGATATAGGAGCAGACGAAGAGCTGAGTTATATTAACTTAAAAGAAGAACTAAATCCTTCACTTGGATATAGGTCAATCAGACTTTGTCTTGATCGATTAGATATTTTTAAGACTCAATTAAGAGCGCTTTATAGAGCCAGTGTATACGGAAAGTTAAAGATAGAATTCCCTATGATATCTTGCTTAGCTGAATTAATAGAGGTAAAGTCTATATTAAAAGAAACACTTGATAAGTTAGATAAAGATGGGATTAAGTACAATAAAAATGTAGAAATTGGCGCAGTGATTGAAGTTCCATCTCTGGCTATAATTTCAGATATAATAGTAAAGCATGTAGATTTTCTATCTGTAGATATAGATGATTTGATTCAGTTTACATTGGCAGTAGATAGAAGTAATCATAGGCTAAATGACATATATGAGAAGTTTAATCCAGGAGTTTTAAGATTATTGAGGCACGTTCTAGAAAGTGCGAAAAATAAAAATAAGTGGGTTGGAATATGTGGTGAACCTTGTGGTGACTTAAAAATGGTGCCACTTCTTTTAGCAATAGGTTTTGAGAAACTATCGATGCCTCCTATTGCAATTCTTAATATAAGACATCTAATCAGCTCTATTAATACACAAGATCTACAAGAACTAAAAGATAAAGTTTTTTCTATGGAGACTTCTAGAGAGATATCTAATTTATTGGATAAATATTTAGAAGAGTCCTTTAGTATATAAATAAAAAAATAATTAGAAAGTTCTTTTGAATATAGAGAATTATATCTCAGAAATAGTATAATATATATATAAAGCAATATACTATATAATGAAGAAAAAATATAGGATGTCTATAAAGATTTATATAGAATAATATAAACCAATAATAAAAAAAGAAATATAGAATATAAGATAAATAAAGAATAATAAACATAGAATAGATTTTAGAGAAATATGCAGCTAGACGAAATTGATAATCGAATAAACCCCAAATAGCACCAAATTTTTATATATAAAAGTTAAGGTTGAGTATGGTGGATTTTAATAGTAGAATTACTTTTAAATGATGTTAATGTAGATCTTAAGTATAGAGATGCGAAACACTTATGAGGAACATTCTAATAAAATTATACAATTTGATCTATTTGAGGGTTTATTTGTTTATTATATATCAATAGGAGTGGTTAACCACTCCTATTTATTTTTGTTCGAAATTTCGATATAGAATAATAAAAACTTATCCACAATTACTCACAATTCAACAGTATTTACCCACAACTTATCCACAAGTTATCCATAATTTGTGGATTTAAGTGAAAATTGAAGGATATGTAAATATTTGGTTAGAAATCAATAGACAAAAGAGCTATTTTTTTTTTATAATGAAAGATAAGATTATAAACAAAAAACATCGATTCAATTGAAAGCACAGGTTGAGAGCATATTTTTCTACTAAAGGTTAAAAATTTGACCAGTTATGCAATTTTAATGCCCAGTTTCGCAAAAGGTGTTGAAAAATTTAAAATGAAGGGTTATCCTTCATTTAATAGATATTTGAAAGGGTGGTATTAAATGTTTAAATTAAGTGCAGATAGGATAACATCAGTTCTCGTCACGAATGAACTCATTGAAGAGAAAGAATTCAGGGTATATTCGTACGGATTTGAGTTAATAATAGCTTTTGCAGCAAATGCATTAACTGTACTTTTAATAGGTTTAATTTTCGGAAAATTTGTACATACTTTGTTGTTCTTATTGACATACTGTCCAATACGACAGTACGCAGGAGGTTTTCATGCAAAAAATTATTCAAGATGTCTGCTAACTTTTGCAACTATATATTTAGTTACAATTTTAACCATAAATTATATAGATTTAGAAGTAAATCAGATTCCATTAATGATTGGACTAGCAGTAAGTTTAATAGGAATTTGTATACTATCACCGGTAGAACACAGAAATAACCCACTTAGCAATGCAGAAAGAATTCATCATAAGAAAGTTGCAGCGATATTGTCATTAATAATATTCGCATTAAATATAGCTAGTATAAATTTTGGTATATTGACAAATTACTTCATTTTTAGTGCATTTGCGCTTTACTGGATTTTTATAATGCTAGTACTAGCTATTGCTACTAACAGACGAACTAGTTGATAAAATAATTTTATGGGGGAGATTTGATTGTTAGAAATATTTAAGATAAAAACATTAAAATGCTGTAGTGTTTTAGCATTGTTCACAGCGGTTTTATCAACAAATACTACTTGTTCTTGGATTATGTATCATCCAGAGCCTTTAACGAATCAAAGGGATAAAGTTAATTAATATTAATTATATATAGAATTTAAATTTTTTTGTAATATTTTTTCATTAATAGGGTTGACATAGAGATACCTTTTTAATGCTACATGGGGGAAGTAATGTGTTAATTACATAATAGATATATAAATAAAAGTCATGGGCATATGTCCATGGCTTTATTTTTGTAATTTAAACAGACAATATGATATAATTAGTTGAAATGTATATAAAAATAATTTAGATTTGTGACGCAACTTGGGAGGTAAGATTTATGATACACAAGTTTTCAATGAATGGATATAATATTGCACTAGATGTGAACGGTGGTTCTGTGCATATTTTAGATGAATTATCATATAAGATGTTAGATTTTTATGAAGATAAAACAAGAGAGCAAATAATAGCTCTTATGAAGGATGGTTTTGACGAAAAATCGATAAATGAATCATATGAAGAAATTACAAACTTAAAAGATGAAGGGCTTCTTTATTCTGAAGATACATATGAAGATCATCCTAGTTTTGTAAACAGAGAATCAGTAGTTAAGGCACTCTGTTTAAATGTAGCTCACGATTGCAACCTAAAATGCAAATACTGTTTTGCAGCACAAGGTGATTTCGGTGGAGACAAAGAGCTTATGAGTTTTGAAGTAGGAAAAGCTGCAATAGACTATTTGATTGAAAACTCAGGAAACAGAAGAAATCTTGAGATCGACTTTTTTGGTGGAGAGCCTCTTATGAACTTCGATGTTGTTAAACAACTTGTAGAGTATGGAAGAAGTATTGAAAAAGGGCATAATAAAAATATAAGATTTACAATAACTACAAATGGCGTTTTATTAAATGACGAAATAATTGAATATATTAATGAAAATATGCACAATGTAGTTTTAAGTTTAGATGGTAGAAAAGATATAAATGATAGTATGAGACCGACATTAAATGACAGAGGAAGCTATGATATTATCATGCCTAAATTTAAAAAACTTGTCGAGAATAGACCTAAGGACAAATACTACTATATAAGAGGGACATTTACTAGAGATAATTTAGATTTTTCAAAAGACATTATTCACTTTGCAAATGAAGGTTTTAAACTTACGTCTGTTGAGCCAGTTGTCGGAGATATAAGCAATCCTTATGCTCTTAGAGAAGAGGATCTTCCAAAGATTTTTGAAGAGTACGAAAAATTTGCAGACGAATATGCAGATAGACAGTTAAAAGGAGAAGGATTTAAGTTTTTCCACTATATGATTGACTTAAATCAAGGACCATGTGTTATTAAAAGGATAACTGGATGTGGAGCGGGAAATGAGTATCTTTCAGTAACTCCATCAGGTGATATATATCCATGCCATCAATTTGTAGGTAATGAAGACTTTAAGATGGCGAATATATTTGATGAAAAAATTATGATGCCTGAAAAATTAAAACAGTCATTTAGAGATGCTCATGTATATAGCAAAGAAGAGTGTAAAAAATGTTGGAATAAGTTCTACTGTTCAGGTGGTTGCCACGCTAATGCAATTAATTTTAACAATGACATAACTGTTCCATACGATCTAGGTTGTGAAATGCAGAGAAAACGTACAGAGTGTGCAATTATGATTCAGGCAAAACTTATGACAGAAGACAAGTAATCTTTTTAGGAGGCTGTATATGGTTATTAGAGATTTTAAGGGAATAAATCCTGAAATAGGAGAAAATGTATTTATTTCAGAAACTGCGTCTATTATTGGAGATGTTAAAATTGGTAAAAACTGTAGTATTTGGTACAATGCTGTCTTAAGAGGAGATGGCGAAGCTATAGTTATAGGAGATAATTCCAACATACAAGATGGAGTCATTTTACACGGAGATTATATAACTAAAATAGGAAATAATGTAACTGTAGGTCATAAAGCTTTGGTTCATGGTGCTACAGTTGGTGATAATACACTTATAGGGATGGGAGCAATAGTATTAGATAATGCTGTAATAGGTGCAAACTCTATAGTAGCTGCTGGAAGCGTAGTTACATCTGGTAAGACGTTCCCAGAGGGCGTACTTCTTATGGGAATACCAGCCAAAGTAGTTAGAGAACTGACAGAAGAAGATATAGAAGGAAATAAAAGTTCTGCAAAGTGGTATGTAGATACTGCAAATGGATATAAATAGAATAATACGAATTTAAATTTTAAGGGGGCAATATATTATTGTCTCCTTCTTAGGATAAAAATTGAGTCTTGTCAATTAGAGGAGGAAGTAATTTGAGAATTAGTTATAGGCATTTAAAACGTTATAGAGAGATTGCATATGTTTTAATAAAATATGGATTTAGTTTCATAGTAGAAAAACTAAATATTGAAGGCATAGCCTATAAAATACCTATCTTTGACACATCGGAAAATATAAAAAATATGACTACAGGTCAGAGGTTGACGTTCGCCCTTGAAGAGCTCGGGCCAACTTATATAAAGATAGGTCAAATACTTAGTACTAGAAAAGATCTAATCGATCAAGATATTATAGACGAGCTTTCAAAACTTAGAGATAATACTGGAAAATTTCCTAATGAAAAAGCTTTAGAGATTTTTGAAGAGGAAATTGGTCAGGGAATAAAAGAAGCATTTTCTTATTTTAATGAGGAGCCAATAGCAGCTGCATCAATAGGTCAAGTGTATGAGGCTACTCTTAAAACCGGCGAAGAGGTAATAGTCAAAGTTCAAAGACCAAATATAGAAAGCACAATAAAATCTGATCTCGAGATTCTTAAAACTATAGCAGTTACTCTTAACGATATAAAAAAAGACTATAAAGTCGACTTAGTAGAGATAATAGAGGAATTTGAGACACAGATTTTAAGAGAACTTGACTATACATTTGAGGCGATAAGTGCAACGAAGTTTAGAAAGATGTTTAAAGATAGTGGAGAAGTTTATATACCTGAAGTGTATTTAGAATGGTGTACAAAAAAAATTCTGGTAATGGAAAAAATCAAAGGAATTAAGCTCAGCGACATAGATAAAATAAAAAGTCTTGGATGGGATACTGAGAATATTGCAAATATAGGTGTAAGGTCGTTTTTTGTGCAAGTACTATCAGATGGATTTTTCCATGCCGACCCTCATCCTGGAAATATATTTGTGGTAGGAAAAAACAAAATATCATATATCGATTTCGGAATGATCGGTATAATAGACAACAAGACTTTAAAAATGCTAAATGAGATAGCATTAGCAGTAGTCGACAAAAATGTAGACAAGATAATATATCTTCTTTTAGAGATGGATGCTCTTTCTAGTGACTCCAATATATCTGGATTTAGACAAGATTTACTCTATCTTATTCACTACTACTACGATGTTCCGCTTGAGAAAATAAGTGCCACAGAAATTTTAAATGAGATTTTTAGATTTTTCAGAAAGTACAATGTAGTTCTTCCAAACCAACTCGTGATACTAGCTAAAACAGTAATAACTCTTGAAGGAACAGCTAGACTTCTAAATCCGAATTTCTCTCTTGATTCACTTAGCAAAGAATTTTTAAAACACTACTATAAGCACAAACTTAATATAAAAGGTTTGGTTTCAGATACTAAGCAGAATATAGAAGAGATCCTATTAGATATAAAGTCAATTCCGAGACAGCTAAAATCCATACTTAAAAATGTTGAGAGAAATAATATCAAACTTAGTATTGAAGATGTTAAGATGACAAAGTTGGAAGCTGTTGTTATAGAGCTGACTTCCCAAATGTCTTTATCTTTGATTCTAGCTTCAATAATTATAGGATCATCTTTAATAGTAGCGTCACCGAATATAGAAAAAAATATATGGATAAAGTATACAGCACTATCTGGATTCTTTATTTCGTTTTTAATAGGTTTGTTTTTAGTTATAAGAAGTATAAGATCAAAGTATAAAGATTAAGTTTTTAAGAGGAAGAACGTAAGGGGGGAATTGTTTTTGAAAAAGTGGACACTAAAACACACTGGAAAAATAAAAGAAGATGAACTTGCTAAAAATCTAGGGATTTCCCTGGAAATAAGTCAGATTTTGAAAAACAGAGGAATAGAGACAGAAGATGAAGCGGAAATTTTTATAAACCCTTCGCTAAAGTATCTAAGAGATCCGTTTTTAATGAAGGATATGAAAAAATCCGTCGATAGAATAGAGAAGGCTATAGCAAATAACGAAAAAATTTGGATATACGGAGACTATGATGTCGATGGAGTATCTTCGACATCAGTGCTTTGTCTATATTTTAAGGACATTAACTATCCTGTGAGTTACTATATTCCGAATAGACTTGAGGAAGGCTACGGTATAAATGAAGACGCAATCAGACTAATAAAAGATAGAGGTTGTGACCTTATAATAAGCGTTGACTGTGGTATAACATCTACAAAAGAAGTAGATGTAGCCAATGATCTTGGTATAGATGTTATAATAACAGATCACCATGAGTGCCAAGATGAGATTCCAAATGCGTTTGCAGTAGTAAATCCAAAACAGGAAGATTGCAACTATCCATTCGATATGCTTTGTGGATGTGGCATCGCATTTAAATTAATACAAGCTTTGACACCAACAGAAGAATTTGAGACAAAAATGTACAATTACCTAGAAATTGTGACGCTTGCTACAATATGTGATATTGTGCCTCTTAAAGACGAAAACAGAATAATTGTAAAAAACGGTTTAAAACTTATGAGAAAAGGCAAAAATATGGGATTAAGGGAGCTTCTAAAGGTTTGTGGGGTAGAAGGTGCAAAGATAGGTTCTTCACACATAGGATTCGCTGTAGGACCCCGAATAAACGCGGCAGGACGTCTAGGGTTTTCTTATCTAGGTGTAGAGCTCTTCACAACAGATTCTCAAAAGGAAGCAGAAGAAGTAGCAAATCTGTTAGAAGATAAAAATGAAGAACGTAAAGCTATTGAAGCTGATATGTACAGAGAAGCTGAAGAAATAATGAGTTTGGATAAAAGGTATGAAGATGATAAAGTTCTAGTAATCGCTAGTGAAGGATGGCAACATGGTGTTATAGGAATAGTAGCATCAAAGCTTACCGAAAAGTACTACAAGCCGACAGTTTTACTAAACATAGAAGATGGCGAGGCTACAGGATCTGCTAGATCTATAAAGGGATTTAGTATATTTGAAGCTCTTATGAGATGCTCTGACCTTATGACTAAGTTTGGAGGGCATGAGCAGGCTGCGGGGCTTACTCTACCAGAAGAAAACATAGATATACTTAGAGATGAAGTCAACAAATTTGCGGACTACAGTTTGACTGAAGAGGATATGGTTGAAAATGTGAGTGTAGAGTATGAATTAGACGAAAAATCTGTTAGTCTTGATCTGGTTGAAGAACTACATAACTTAGAACCATTTGGAATGAGTAATCCAACTCCTAGATTTATTATGAGAAATTGTGAATTAAAAGATATAATCGTTATGGGTAAAACCAGACAGCATTTGAAGTTGAAGGTTGAGAAAAAGAGCGAGTACAAAGCCGTTGGAGTTTATGAGTATGAGTGCGTAGGATTTAATATGGCGTACTTAGCTAAAAGCTATGAAGTGGGGGATAGAATAGATGTTTTGTTTCAGCTAGATCAAAATACTTATATGGGAAACACTAAAATACAATTCTTATTAAAAGACGTCAGAATGTATCGCCCTAAAAATATAAATAACGACAAAGCAAGCATAAGTCTAATGAATAAAATAATTCCAAATGATCTATCCGAACTTTATAGTATAATCGACGAAGAAGATTCCGGTACCGATTTTGTAAATGGAGATGTTGTTGTAGATATTTTTGAGTACTTGCAACCTAACACGCTAGTAATTACAAACTCAGCAAATGGATTTAATTCAGCCGTATCCGACATATCGTTAATAGATGGAGAATTCGATGTAAATTACAATATTGTAGACAGTTCTAAAGATAATGCTAATATACAACTTATATTCGCTCCTAATATTGATAAAATAGACTTAAAAAGATATAATAATATTATTCTTTATGATTATTTATTCACTTTAGGCGAATACAATCATATTTATAAAAATAAAGGCGAAAAAAGTAAAATAGTTAAAAATTATAATGAAACTAGCTTATTGTATATTCAACATATAATTAATAATTTAATTCCAAATAGGGACGATTTTTTATCAGTTTATAAAAATGTTATGATAAATAAAAAAGTAAAACTTGATACAGTTGATATTAAAAAGATCTTTGGTTTATCTCCACTGAAATTTTTTACAACATCAAATGTTTTTAAAGAACTTAAACTTCTCGATTATAGCTGTGAAAAAGATAGTATATGTATAAGTATGCTGCCAAAGCCAGACAGCAAAATGGATTTAAACAGTAGCCTTATTTTAAAAAATTTGAACGAATTAATAAGTAAATTCAAAAGCAGCTATTAGGAGGGTTTGTATGGATTTAAAAAGCAAGATTAGAGATATTATGGATTTTCCAAAGGAAGGTATAGATTTTAAGGATATAACCACTTTATTAAAAGATGGAGAAGCTTTTAAATATGCAGTAGATAGTATGGTTGAAGATTTAAAATCAAAAGATATAGATGTAGTAGTTGGGCCAGAGGCAAGAGGATTTTTGATGGGAACTCCTGTAGCCTATGCTTTAGGAGCAGGATTTGTACCTATTAGAAAACCTGGTAAACTACCTGGCGAAATTGAATCGTATGAATACGGACTTGAGTATGGTACAGATACTCTGGAAATACATAAGGATGCCATCAACAAAGGGACTAGAGTGGCAATAGTAGACGATTTACTAGCTACAGGAGGGACTATAGAAGCTTCAGCTAAACTTATTGAAAAACTCGGCGGAGAGGTAGTGTCAATTCAATTTTTAATAGAGCTAGAGTTCTTAAATGCTAGAGAAAAGCTTACAAAGTACGATGTTAAATCTCTTATAAAATACTAGTTAGCTTAAGTAAATAGCTTGAATCAAAATTTGTTCAATCATCAGGTTTGCTACACTGCAATTTTTCGGTATAAATATATTTAATTTCACCTGACGATTTAACAAATTTACTAGGGAATTGCTTATATCTAAGTTATTAGGGTATTAGGAGAAACAATCTATAAATTGAATATATTTATAGTACAATGTACGATCATATAGATTGACGAACAAAATTTTGATTAAACAGGTGGTTATATGTATGATAAAGAATTAGAAAAATTAATCGGTAAAATTAAATCCTATGCTCCTAATGCTGACTTTACTTTAGTAGAAAAGGCATATGAACTAGCCCGAAAAGCGCATGAAGGACAGTTTAGAAAGTCTGGAGAGCCTTATCTTATTCATCCTATTGCAGTAGCTAATATTTTGGCTAATATGGAGCTAGATATAGAAACTATAACAGCAGGTCTGCTTCACGATGTAGTTGAGGACACAGAGTATACCTATGAAGATATAAAGGAAATGTTCGGTCAGGATGTAGCTGACTTAGTAGACGGGGTAACAAAGCTTGGACAGATAAAGTACCAGTCTAAAGAAGAGACTCAATCTGAAAATTTAAGAAAGATGTTTTTGGCTATGGCAAAAGACATCCGTGTAATTCTTATTAAATTAGCTGATAGACTTCACAATATGAGAACCTTAAAATATATGCCACCAGAAAAGGCGAAGTACAAAGCTAAAGAAACTCTTGAGATATACGGTGGAATTGCGCATAGACTTGGTATTTCAAAGATTAAATGGGAATTAGAAGATCTTGCACTTAGATTTATGGATCCAGAAGGTTATTATATATTAGTAGATAGCGTTTCTATGAAGAGAAGCCAAAGAGAGGCTTATATAGAAAAAATAGTTGGAATTTTAAATGATACTTTTAAAGAAATGAATATCGAATGCGATGTCTACGGTAGACCAAAGCATTTTTATAGTATATATAAGAAGATGGAAAAGAAGCACAAATCATTCGAAGAAATATTCGATTTAACAGCTGTTAGAATTTTGGTAAACAGTGTAAAGGATTGTTATGCTGTTTTAGGTATAGTACACACTCTTTGGAAGCCTATTCCTGGCAGATTTAAGGACTATATAGCAATGCCAAAACCAAACTTATACCAATCACTTCACACGACTGTTGTGGGACCTGATGGTGAGCCGCTTGAAATTCAGATACGTACTTATGAAATGCACAACATTGCAGAAAATGGTATTGCTGCACACTGGAAGTACAAAGAAGGTTTAACTGATGCTAGAGTACAGAGATCACAGGAAAAACTTCAGTGGTTAAAGCAGATGATGGAATGGGAAAAGGATGTTAAAGATCCACAGGAATTTATGAATGCCCTTAAAGAAGATGTATTTAACAGCCAAGTTTATGTATTCACTCCAAGAGGTGATGTCATAGAACTTCCAGCTGATTCAACTCCTATAGATTTTGCATACAGGGTTCATACAAAGGTAGGAAACAAATGTGTAGGAGCTAAGATAGATGGTAAGATAGTACCGCTTGATTATAAGCTTAAAAACGGAAATATAGTGGAAATACTGACTTCTTCTAATTCTAATGGGCCTAGCAGAGATTGGCTAAATATAGTTAAGACACCAAACGCTAAGAGCAGAATTAGACAGTTTTTCAAAAAAGAGAGAAGAGAAGAGAACATCGACCGCGGTAATATGATCATGGAAAGGGAGTTAAAGAGACATGGACTTCCAACTAAAGATCAACAGATAGATAAGTATATGGCACTTGTTGCAAAAAAATTCAACCAACCTAGTGTTGAGGACTTGATTGCTACTGTTGGATATGGCGGACTTATGGGATCTCAGGTTACAAGTAAAGTCAAAGAACTTTATTTAAGGGATGTCAAAAAACAAAAGGCAGATCAACAGCAACAAGCTGATGATATAGCTAAGCATAATATATCAGATCAGGAATACAGTAGTAAAAGAAAGAAAGGCTCACAACAAGGAGTTAGTGTTAAGGGGCTAGATAATATACTTATAAGATTTGCTAAGTGTTGTAATCCACTTCCAGGTGACGATATAGTTGGATATATAACTAAGGGTAGAGGTGTTGCAGTTCACAGAACAGATTGTCCTAACATTACACCGACAGATGACACTGGAGAATTTTTAGAAAATAGACTTATAGAAGTTGAATGGGATGGTGTGGATAAAGCTAAGTTTGAGGCTGAAATCCAGATAAGAGCAGCTGATAGAAGAGGAATTGTAAACGATGTTACTCATATTGTAACACTTGAGAAGATATCTCTAAATGGAATAAATGCTAGAAAAGGAAAAGAATCAATAGTTAATATAAATTTACTAATAGAGGTCGATGGTACTGATCAATTGGATTCACTTATGAAGAAGATAAAATCAATACCTGGGGTGGAAAATGCCTACAGAATGACCAACTAAAATACAACCAACTGAAAATGGGAGGATGCTATGAGATCAGTAGTTCAAAGAGTATCTTCATCGAGCGTTACAGTGGATGGAGATGTTATAGGGAAAATTGATAAAGGACTTATGGTTTTACTTGGAGTTACTCATGATGACACATCAAAGGATGTAGACTATATGATAGATAAAATCCTGAACCTTAGAATTTTTGAAGACGAGGATGATAAAATGAACTTGTCGTTAAAGGATATAGGAGGAGAGCTTCTAGTTGTATCTCAGTTCACACTTTACGGAGATTGTAGAAAAGGTAGAAGACCGAGCTTTACAAATGCTGCAAAACCTGATTTGGCAGATAAACTATATGAAGAATTTATAGCTAAGGCAAAATCACAAGGATTAAATGTTGGAACTGGACAATTTGGAGCACATATGATGGTAGACTTAACAAATGATGGACCTGTAACAATTCTGTTAGATTCAAGTAAATCTTTTTAGGGGGAATTCGAAATGAAAATGGAAAAATTTGTCGATGATTACTGTGGAGTTAATAGTTATGTAGTAAGTGATGACGATACTAATAAATGTATGGTGGTAGACCCAGGCGGAAGTTTGCAAAATATATATAATTATATAAAGAAAAACAATCTAGACCTTGAGTATATAGTTTTGACTCATGGTCATGGTGATCATATTGGATACGTTATGGAAATAAAAGCTAATACTGGTGCGAAAATAGTAGCAAACAAAAATGAAAAAGAGATGTTAAATGATAAAGATAAAAATTTAAGTTCTAGAATGCATTGTGGAGCTCAAGAGTTCGATGCAGACATATATGTCGACGACAAAGATACTTTAAAGTTAGGAAATCTTAGCATGAGATTTATACACACCCCTGGTCATACTCCAGGGGGAATGTGTATAAGATTTGGTGACGATATGATAACTGGGGATACACTTTTTGCAGGTAGTATAGGTAGAACTGACCTATTTGGTGGGGACTACAAGTCTATGGAGAAGAGCTTAAAGAAACTTTGTAAATATGAAGATAATGTTAGAGTATATCCTGGTCATGGTCCAGCAAGTACACTTGGAATAGAAAAACAAAGTAATCCTTATCTTAGATAGTCTATTAGGGAGTTGTTGATATGTTAGACGTTTTACTAAAAGGTCATGACTATAAATACGAAGTCGCTGAGTTAATCAAGATGTTTACTCATGATTTAAATTTTATAGACAGTGTAGAAGAAGATAAGATTGAAAATATAACAAATGATAAAAAACAAGAAAACATACAAGAAAACAGATCACTGATGATAAATTCGCTTTCACTAGAAGGCGATACATTGTCATCAGAGGTCAAATGCTATAGAGATGGCAAAGTGATTTTTGAACATAAAGAAAGAAATAGTCTCGAAATTTATACAAAACTAAACTTTGATCAAGTTGATTTAGAAGATGGGAATTTAATAAAAGATATATTTAAATCCTTATCAAAAGAAGATCAAATGATAGCTAAAAAATCCTGTAAAGAGACTGTAAAGAGAAGTTTTTATGTGGTACTAAAAAAATTATACGATGCGTACGTTCCATGGGGGATTTTGACTGGTATTAGACCAGTTAAGGTCGTTCATAATTTGTTGAGTGAAGGATTTTCAGAGCCTCAAATTAGAGAAAACCTTAAAGAAAATTATTTTATAAGTGAAGATAAAATAGATCTTTGTTTAAACATAGCAAAAAAGAGAGAAATTTTATTTACCCAATAGATGAAAAGAAAATCTCCCTATATGTAAGTATTCCATTTTGCCCAACTAGATGTCTTTACTGTTCATTTCCTTCAAATTCACTAGCTGATTTCGGCCATCTAAAAAGTGTGTATGTGGATAAGTTGATCGAAGAAGTTAAAGCAGTGTCAATTTTAATAAAAAACACTGACAAAGAGATAGAGACTCTTTATATTGGAGGAGGTACTCCAACTACTCTAAGCGCAGAGGAAATGGATAAACTTATAAACGCTCTATTTAGCGAGTTAGACTTATCTAAAATCCTTGAATTTACAGTAGAGGCCGGAAGACCAGATACAATAACTAGAGAGAAACTAGAAGTCTTAAAGAAGCATAATGTTAGTAGAATAAGCATTAATCCACAGACAATGAACGATGATACCCTAGTTAAAATAGGAAGAGAGCACAAGGTAGAGGAAATAAGAGAATGTTTTTACATGGCTAGAAAGATGGGATTTGACAATATAAATATGGATATAATCCTAGGCCTTATAGATGAAGATTTAGAAATGGTTAGAAATACTCTGGAAGAGATAAAAAAACTATCACCAGAAAGCTTAACTGTCCACACTATGGCGATTAAAAGAGCATCTAACTTAAAAATAAATATGGACAAGTACAAAGATAAATTGACTCACGATAAAGAAGTCATCAAGATGATAGACTTATCGATGAAGTACGCTTATGAAATGGGATTAAGCCCATACTATATGTACAGACAGAAACATATGGTAGGAAATTTAGAAAATATAGGTTATGCTAAAGTTGGATACGAATGTATATACAACATTCAGGTTATGGAAGAAAAACAGAGCAACTACGCGCTAGGCGCTGGATCGATATCAAAATTTGTCTACAATGATGAAAATAGAATTGAAAGAGTTGAAAATGTTAAAAACGTTGAACACTATATAGATAGAGTTGAAGAAATGACACACAGAAAAGAGAAGGAGGTACACAAAAATGCTAACAAAAGCTCCTAGAGGAACAAAAGACATAACTCCAAAGGAAGTTTACAAATGGACTTACCTAGAAAAACATTTTAGAGACATCTGTGCTCTATACGGATACGAAGAAATGAGAACTCCGATATTTGAGCACACTGAGCTATTTGAAAGAAGTGTAGGTGATACTACAGATATAGTACAAAAAGAGATGTACTCTTTTACAGATAAAGGCGATAGAAATTTAACACTAAAACCAGAAGGAACAGCTGGTGCTGTTAGAGCGTTTGTCGAAAATAAACTTTACAGTGAAACACAACCTACGAAGTTATTTTATATAACTCCGTGTTTTAGATACGAAAGACCTCAAGCAGGTAGACAAAGACAGTTCCATCAGTTTGGTATAGAGGCTATTGGAAGTGACACACCTTCGCTGGATGCTGAAGTAATATCTCTATCAGTTCAATACTTCAATGAATTAGGGCTTAAAGATCTAGTTGTAAGTATAAATTCTGTCGGATGTCCAGTCTGTAGAGAGGCTTACAATAAAAAGTTAATGGAATTTTTGAGATCGAAAGCTGATATCCTTTGCGAGACTTGTAATGAGAGAATGGAAAAGAACCCTATGAGAGTTATAGACTGTAAGAATCCTACTTGTCAGGAAAACTTAAAGGATGTACCTTTTATTGTAGACAATTTATGTGAAGAGTGTAAAGATCACTTCTCAACATTACAGACTTATTTAAATGAAATGGATATTAATTTTGAAATAGATAAGAAAATAGTTAGAGGGCTTGACTACTACAGAAAAACTGCATTTGAGATTATATCAAAAGATATAGGGGCACAGAGCACAGTTTGTGGCGGCGGTAGATACGACGGACTTGTCGAGCAAATAGGAGGTCCAAAAGGAACTAGCGGTATTGGCTTTGCTTTAGGAGTAGAGAGACTTCTCCTAACATTAGAGAGCAATAACATTAAAATAGAAGATCCTAATTCTACAGACATCTTTATAGTTACTATAGGTGACAAGGCGAAAGTTAAGAGTTTTGGATTGTTAAAAGAACTTAGAGCAAACTACATAAGCTCTGATAAAGATCACATAGACAGAAGTGTTAAGGCTCAGTTTAAGTACTCGGACAAAATAAAGGCTAAGTTCACAGTGGTAATAGGCGATGATGAATTGGAAAATGATTCAGCAACTCTTAAAAATATGGAGACATCTGAGCAAAAAACTGTAAAACTAAGTAATTTAGTCGAAGAGCTAAAAGCTGTTTTATAAATGAATTTTAAAAAGTCAATTTTATAGACCTTATAAAAATTAGTTTGAAAGTTAGGTAAAAGTAAGACTTAACGTTAGGTTGATAATCAGTTTAAAAATTAGTTTGAGAATTGGTCTAAATATCTGATATAGATCCGATTTTTAAAAGTAATAACAATCGCCGTATATTGACATATCGATTGCGAAATGTTATTTTTAATAATTATGGTCGAGTAATAAAATGACGAAATATAATAAATGGAGGTATCGATTTGGAAACGTTAAATGGATTAAAGCGAACTCATTACTGCGGTGAATTGAGAGAAGCTAATATAGACGAAGAAGTTGTACTTATGGGATGGGTGCAAAAAAGAGAAATTTAGGTGGATTAGTTTTTACAGATTTAAGAGATAGAAGCGGAATTTGTCAAATAGTTTTTGACGTAGACGTAGACAAAGAAGCATTCGAAAAATCTGAAAAATTAGGTTCTGAATATGTAATAGCAATTAAGGGAAAAATTTCTGAGAGACAATCTAAAAATCCAAATATGCCTACAGGAAATATTGAGGTTTTTGCTACAGAGCTTAGAATACTTAATAAATCAGAGACACCTCCAATTTATATAAAAGATGATGATGATGTTTCAGAAGCTCTAAGATTAAAGTACAGGTATTTAGATCTTAGAAAACCTCATATGCAAAACAACTTAATGATTAGACATAAAGTTACTAACATAGTTAGACGTTATTTATCAAATGATGGATTTTGCGAAATAGAGACTCCATTTTTAATAAATCCAACTCCAGAAGGAGCTAGAGATTACTTAGTGCCGAGTAGAGTTAACCAAGGTAAATTTTACGGTTTACCACAATCGCCACAATTACTTAAGCAGTTACTGATGTTATCAGGAATGGATAAATACTTCCAAATAGTTAAGTGTTTCAGAGATGAAGACTTAAGAGCTGATAGACAACCCGAGTTTACTCAAATAGACTGCGAGATGTCTTTCGTTGAGCAAGACGATGTTATTGCAATGATGGAAGGTATGTTAAAAGAAATATTTGAAGAAACTGTTGGAGTAGATATCAAACTTCCAATTAGACAAATGAAGTACGCTGAAGCTATGGAAAAATACGGTTCAGATAAACCTGATTTAAGATTTGGATTTGAGCTTGTAAATATATCTGATATAGTAGCAGACTGTGGATTTAAAGTATTTTCAGATGCAACTAAACCAGGTAATAGCGTAAGAGGAATAAATGTAAAAGGGCACGCAGACGATTTTACTAGAAAACAAATTACATCTCTAGAAGATCATGCTAAAACATATAAAGCTAAAGGGCTTGCATGGATGAAGATAACTGCTGAAGGAGTAACTTCACCGATAGCTAAGTTCTTTACAGAAGAAGAGCTAAACAAAATAGTAGACAGAATGGATGCTAAGGTAGGGGATTTACTGTTATTTGTAGCAGATAAAAACTCTGTAGTATTCGATTCACTAGGACAAGTTAGACTAGAAGCAGCAAATAGATTAGGACTTCAAGACAAAGATAAATTTGAATTACTTTGGGTAACAGAGTTCCCAATATTTGAAGAGGACGAAGAAACAGGTACATTTGCATCAATGCACCATCCGTTTACAGCACCACTTGATGAAGATTTAGACAAAATAGAGCAAGAAGATAAAGCTTCTCTAAGAGCTAAAGCTTACGACATAGTAGTAAATGGATATGAATTAGGTGGAGGAAGTGTAAGAATTTCTGATTCTGAAGTACAAAAGAGAATGTTTAAAGCTCTTGGACTTTCAGAAGACACTGTTGAAGAAAGATTCGGATACTTTATTGAAGCGTTTAAATACGGAGCACCTCCTCATGCAGGAATCGCTCTTGGTTTAGACAGACTAATTATGTTGCTTACTAAAGAGAATAACATAAGAGAAGTAATAGCGTTCCCTAAAAATCAAAATGCAGTTTGCCCAATGACAAATGCACCAACACGTGGTGAAGATAAACAACTTGAAGAATTAGGGATAAAATTGTTACCGCAAAATTAATCAATTAATTGTGTTCGGCTTCAAGGCAAAATTATCGGAACGATTTTGAATGTCGCATAACCTAATTAATTAGCAATTGAATAGATCAATTTGCTGGGCCAATCTTTTAGGTGTCAGAATTTAAAAAAAATATATAATGACTAATAAGAAGGGCTAAATAAGCTAAAATAAATTTAGTATGAGGTGAATTTATGGAAGAAAGAAAATTATCTCAAGTGAATAATAAAGATGCCCTGTCGAAGAGGCTCAAAAAAATAGAGGGACAAGTAAAGGGCATTGAAAAAATGGTTGAAGACGATAGATACTGTGTCGATATACTTGTCCAAATTTCAGCTGTTAGATCTGCGATAAATAAAGTCGGTACAATACTTCTTGAAAATCATGTTAAAGGTTGTGTTATAGAGAGTATCAAACACGATGATTATTTAGAAACAGAGAAAACAATAGGTGAGCTTATGGATACTATTAATAAGTTTACGAAGTAAGGGGGAGTTGTAATGAATCAAAGTGGATTTATTGTTGAAATTGTCGATGAGGTAACTGCAAAGGTTCAGATGCAAAAACATTCAGCATGTGCTCATTGTGGAAAGTGTGCTACAGTTTCATCGGAGAGCAAGGAGATACTTGTTGAAGTGGATAATACTTATGGAGCAAAAGTTGGAGATCATGTTGAGGTGAATATGGAGAATATAAATATTGTAAAAGCAACTGCTATAGTTTATGTGCTTCCTTTAATTACTTTACTTGTTGGTACAATTGGTACTTTTTATGGGTTAAATGCCTTAGGTTTTGCTGGTAATGTAGAGATTGCTAGCGCTGTTATAGGCCTTACACTGACTCTTGCATCTTATTTATGGATGAGGGTAAATGATAAGAAATTTAAGGATAGCAGAAATTATATTCCGATAGTAACTAGGATACTAATTGATTTATAATAGACTATTCAATAATTAGTTTGGTTAATGTGCAATCAAAGCTAAAGTAGTAAATTGAATATAATTAAAACAAATATAAAAAGAGAACCTGCTGGATTCTAGAAATTTATCTTAATCAAGTAGGTTCTCTTTATTTTTTATATTAATTTCTTGGTTTAGGGTCTAAGTCGTCTAAATCGAAATCTATGCTAGGACTGTTGTTGTAGTCATTATCGTCATAGCAAGTATTAGAATCTGATTTTTGACTTAATACCTCGTATTCGTAGTCGAAATTAGGCTCAGCCTCTTTGTTGATTGAGCCGCTTTCACATTCGTATTGATCGTTAATTTGTGGGTTTATTTCTGATGAATTTGCTGCATTTATGGCTTCTTGTGCTAATTTTTTCTGTTTTCTATCCGCTATTTGTCTCGATCTAACTATATTCATTGTTCTTACAAGTGATGTTATTACAAGAACTCCAAGAGCTATTGCAGCACTTAAAAATATTGCATCAGTTCCTTTTGTAATCGACATAGAGTAATTTTTTTGAATCATATATAACATCGTATTGTAAAGACCTATCCCGGGTATAAGTGGCAGTATTCCTGGAATTACAAATACTATAGCTGGTTGTTTCATCTTTCTGGCTAGTACTTCACTGCACAAGGAAACAAATGCTCCTGCAATAAATCCAGCAAATGCAGTACTTGCAGAAAGATTAAATAAATATATATATACAATCCAACCGACCCCTCCAGTTATACCAGCAGGAGCTAATAGACGTGCTGGGGTATTAAAAAAGACTGCAAAACCAACGGTTGCAAGTCCTGAAAACATAAAATGCAAAATTATTGGCATATCAGTCATTATAAGATACCTCCTATTTTGTACCACATATTAAGTACAAAACCTACTCCGGCAGCTATTGATATTATTATCATTGCTGCATCGAACGCTCTCGAAATCCCTGAGAGTAGATTTCCTGAAATTAGATCCCTTATCGCCTTTATAAAGGCGACTCCTGGTAATAATGGCATTATCGATCCAACTATAAGCATCTTGGGATCTCCAAGTATACCTATTTCTGATAACAATACCCCGGAGACGGCAATTAGGAAAGAAGTAACTAAACATGAAAAAACTGTTATAGAACTTAGTCTCATTATTTGATTGTAAGTAATAGCCGCACATATAGCTATTATAAATGTTAGCATAAAGTTTAAAAAATTATTTCCGCCAAGCAAACATGCAAAGCATGCAGATCCGAGTCCTGTAAATGTATAGTAAATAGGTAGAGGATACGGTTTTAAATTTTGTATTTCGTACAGTCTAGAAATAGCACTCTTTGTATCGTAATCTTTGTTGCTTACAAATTCTCTAGAGAATTCATTTAGGAGAGAAATTTTATTTAAGTTTATTCCTCTAAAATCAATAGTCTTCATAAAAGATAACCCATCAAATTTTTCATCAGAAATGATAACTACAGTAGGGGTTGTAAAGACATTGACATGATTAAATCCTCTAGATTTACATATTCTAAGTAGACTATCTTCGACACGGTAGGTTTCTGCACCGTTTTTCATCATTAGTTCACCAACAAATAAAGCAACCTTGAGTACATCTTTTTTCTGGCTTTGAATACTTTTTTGCCCCATAATGCACCTCCAATAAAAAGTTATGATATTGAGATTATATCAAATTTATGTACACATTTAATACCTATTATTAAAAAAAATATTTTATTTTTTTTGATAATCATTTGACATAATTAAGTAGCCGTTTTTTATTGATATAAAACGTATAAAAGCCCCTTTTATGCCCTTTATTATTTTGTACTTAATATTTTTATTTAAACATAAAATAAAAAATACTTGACTATTCTCTACTTAAACACTATAATCATTTATTAATAATTTGTTATCATATTGATAGCAGAAAAATTATTAAATATTATAAAATAAGACTATATTTTAGGGGGTAACAACATGTTTGAGAATTTAAAAAAAATGGATCAAGAAATTTATGCTAGTATGAGAAAAGAACTTACGAGGCAACAACGTAATATAGAATTGATCGCCTCTGAAAATATAGTCTCATTACCGGTCATGGAAACCATGGGGAGTCATTTAACCAATAAGTATGCGGAAGGCTACTCAGGTAAAAGGTACTATGGTGGCTGTGAATACATAGATGAAATAGAAACAATAGCTATAGAAAGACTTAAAAAAATATTTGGGGCTGAACATGCAAATGTTCAACCGCATTCAGGAGCTAATGCCAACTTAGGTGTATACTTTGCAATGTTAAAACCAGGTGATGTAGTAATGGGGATGAACTTATCTCAAGGTGGCCACCTAACTCACGGAGCTAAGGTGAGTATTTCAGGACAGTATTTTGATTTTCACGAGTACGGAGTAACAACTGATGATGGAACTATAGATTTCGATAATGTAAGAAAGGTTGCACACGAAGTAAATCCGAAAATGATTGTGGCTGGAGCAAGTGCGTACCCAAGAGAAATAGATTTTAGGAAATTTAAAGAAATAGCTGATGAGGTAGGAGCACTTCTTATGGTAGATATGGCTCATATAGCTGGTCTTGTAGCAGCTGACCTTCATCAAAATCCATGTGAAGTAGCTGATTTTGTAACTACAACTACTCATAAAACTCTAAGAGGTCCTCGTGGTGGAGCTATACTATGTAAGGAAGAATATGCTAAGGCAATAGATAAGGCAATATTCCCAGGAATACAAGGTGGTCCACTTGAACATATAATTGCATCTAAAGCAGTGTGTTTTAAAGAAGCTCTAAGTGATGAATTTAAAGATTATCAAAAGCAAGTAGTTAAAAATGCTAAAGTTTTAGCAGAAGAATTAAAAAATAGAGGATTTGATCTTGTTTCTGGAGGTACTGACAACCACCTTGTACTATTAGATTTAACTAATAAGAATATTACTGGGAAAGAGGCAGAAAAGAGATTAGATGAGGCATATATCACTGTAAATAAAAATACAATACCTTTCGATCCAAATGGTCCATTTGTAACAAGTGGAGTTAGAATAGGTACACCTGCAGTTACAACAAGGGGAATGAAAGAAGAAGATATGATAGTTATTGCTGAAGCAATTGATTTATGTATAACTAATAACGATGAAGCAAATGCTCAGAGATTAGTTGTAGGTCTAACTGAGAAATATCCACTTTATAGTGAATACAATTTGATGGATTAATTTGGACTCATATTTACTGTTTTTTTATTAATGTATATTTAATAATATATATTAATTTGAATTAAAGCTTTAAGAAACAATTATTACAATTTAAGACATAAGTTTTTAAGGTTATTTTTCTGATTCAATACAATACTTTGAATTGAAAAGTTAATGCTTAATATTTTATATACTACTGATATAGTGTGCTGTAACAAACAGTCAATAGAGCCATATAATATATTATCTTTTATTTGTAAAGGAGACATATATATGGCTTTGACGGCAGCACACTATATTTATATTTTGTTTATTTTCATTATTTTAGTCACTATGATATTAAAAATAGATACCGTAGTTCCTTGCATATTGGGGGTATTTTCACTAGGCGTTTTTTATAATAAAACTGTATTTGGAGCTATAGGAGCAGTATTTAATTCTTTTATAATATCTTTAAATGAGTTGGGCCCAATTATACTTATTATAGCTATTATGGTAGCTTTATCGAAGGCACTTGAAGAGAATGATTCTATTGAGTATATGGTTAAACCATTTTCTAAAATAATTAAAAATCCAACTTCTGCGTTTTTCGTAACCGGTGGAGTTATGTTGATTTTATCTTGGTTTTTCTGGCCGACACCAGCAGTAGCACTTGTGGGAGCTATATTTTTACCAGTTGCTATCAGGGCGGGTTTACCAGCTATTGGTGTAGCAGTAGCTCTAAATTTATTTGGGCATGGCTTAGCTTTATCTACGGATTTCTTTATTCAAGGTGCACCTAGCATTACTTCAGGGGCAGCAGGTGTTGAAGTGTCAGATGTAATCAATGATGGCATGATTCTTTTTTGGGTTATGGCTGTAGTGACAATTTCTATTGCTTTTTATACTTTAAAAAGAGATTTAAAACAAGGAAGATTTTTAGATGAAGTTAAAAATATAAAAAACATCCAAAATAAAAAATTTAATTTAAAAGCTAAATTAGCTACATTAATGGTAGGAGCAGGATTTATTCTAGATATAGCTGCTATGTTTATTTTCGACCTTAAAGGTGGGGAGGCGTCTGCACTTTTGGGTGGAACTGCTGTATTTTTAATTATTTTGATAGACATTATGAACTACGGAAGAGACAGTTTTGATAAAGTATGTGAAAATATAATAGATGGTTTTGTATTCGGTATAAAAATATTTGGAGCTATAATTCCAATAGCTGCCTTCTTCTATATGGGGGAAGTAGATCCGCTTACAAATGTTTTTGGTCCAGTATTGGCTCAAGGATCAGGAGGACTTTTATCTGACATAGGTATAGCTATATCAAACTCTGTTCCGTTAAATAAAGTAGCAGTAGCTGGAATTCAAACAGTAGTTGGAGCAATAACAGGGTTAGATGGCTCAGGATTTTCTGGAATATCGTTAGTGGGTTCATTGGCATCTGTATTTGGTACAGCAATAAATGCGAGCGTAGGTGCATTGGCGGCTTTAGGTCAAATTGCAGGAATATGGGTTGGAGGAGGATGTTTAGTTCCGTGGGGGTTGATATCTGCAGCTGCAATATGTGGAGTAGATCCAATAGAACTAGCAAAGAGAAACTTCAAACCAGTCATGATAGGACTTATAGTAACAACTATAGTAGCAATGTTTATTATATAGTTATAAAAATTCTATAAAAATACTTTGACTGTCCCAGAACAAGAAGCTGTCAAAGTATTTTATAGTTGAACTTTAATAATTAATTTAAAAAGCTTATTAAGTATAGAAAAATGCAAAAAATATTGATAAATAGCCATATAGTAAAGAATTTAAAGAGAAAAGTAAAAAAAATATAAAAAAATGCAAAAAAATAGTTGACCAGATTATTATTAGGTGATATTATAATACATGTACTCGATGCGGGTACGAAAAGAACATTGAAAATTAAACAGTAGGTTAATTTATAAGAAAACAAGAAACAAACCATATAAAGCCAGATATTAAAGATAACGATAGTATCTGAGCAGGTCAAATTATTATTGAGAGTTTGATCCTGGCTCAGGATGAACGCTGGCGGCGTGCCTAACACATGCAAGTCGAGCGAACCCCTTCGGGGAGAGCGGCGGACG